>NZ_JAGEMH010000019.1:0-66153 GCF_040148795.1 Sagittula sp. NFXS13 | reverse complement strand
ATCCAGGTGCGTGTCGCTGTGCTTAACCGCTACACCGCTCTTGGCATGCCTGTCACAGAGCCCGTGGGGTAACTCCGTCCGGGGAAGGGGGAAGTTCGGCCAGACTTCGATTTGTGCAACAAAGCCCTGATACAGCCTCCTTGGATGATATCCCGAATATTCTAACTTCATTGTTGCACAGCTCTGACGGATGAAGGGTCACATTCCAGATCGCTTCGGTCCGAGAGGCGGCCTTGGGCAAACAGAGACATGCCCGCAAGTTTGGCGGTCCAGGCCGACGTCACTCAGTGCCCGACATGCGAGGGGAACTTCTGTCAGGGCGGGGCTCAACGTAACGCTTTCAACGGACACCGTTTGGTGTCGGTCGGCCGCAGTGGTGACGGGGACCGTACCGTGCTGCCAGAGTGCCCCGACCAGTTTCACGCAGGTGACGGGATCGGCGCCGTGATAACCCTCTCCTGTCTCATCATTTGGACATCTCCCGTTGCAGGGCGGGTAGGGCGAAACGTGTAAAGCAGACTGTCCCTCGCCATCGCGCCTGAGGCGCGTGCCGTTTTGCCACTGATGGCAAGAATGACTTCAGAAAGCCGTAACATTGGCAAACCTGTCCCGCGCGTCGCAGGGGCATTTAGCGTCGCATCACATCTGAAACGGTAATTATACGATATATGTGTTGCTTTGAGCGAATCTTTTACACGGATGCGCCTCTCGGACCCTGCCAATAATTGCGGAAAAATTTGTGAATAAGCGTCTTTTCCAGCATTTTGAAGGTCAGGCTAAGCTGCGATGTGAGCGCTAGCGGAGGTCGTTTATCCACCGCAATGCGTTGGCGATTAAAATTTAGACGCAATTTTTGCGAAGTAAAATCAACAACATAATATTTGTTTCTGTTGAATCCGTCGATTAAGGAGGTCTGCTGGCGCGCTTTTTTCTTCCCAGAATAGATAAAAGCGGTAACATTCACGTAAATCACATCTTTAAGACAGGACGATTACGTGCCCCAAGAGTTCGAAGCGCCATCCGTAGCTCCTGATATGTCCGGCGTCGCGACGCGGCCGCTTATGCTTGGCTCTGATGGGCTGCGCGTAATGGTGAAGGAGTGCCTTGGCGTCTCTGGCGTGCCGACGCGATGTGGCAGCGCTGCATTTGCAGATGCCCCGGCGGAGACCGTGCACTCCGCCGTGGTCGAGGATCTGTTGGCCGCAGAGGTGCGGATCACCGGCCTGGTGACGATGCATGAGATGGCCTTTGGTGTGAGCGGCGTAAACGCCTTTGCGGGGACCGCGCCGAACCCAAATTGGCCGGATCGCATTCCCGGCGGGTCGTCGTCTGGAACCGCCAGTGCCGTGGCTGCAGGGCTGTGCGACTTTGCCATCGGCACGGACACCGGCGGTTCGGTCCGTCAGCCCGCCTGCTGTTGTGGCGTCTACGGGCTGAAGCCGACCTTCGGGGCCATTGATCGGCGTGGCGCCGTGCCGCGCGCCTCATCCCTGGATGTGATCGGGCCAATGGCGCGCGATGCCGCGATGCTGGAATGCGCGGCGTCGATCCTTCTGAAATTCAAAGGCGAACAGGTTCAGACGCCGCGACTGGCCCGTATCACGGTCGAGGCCGATGCCGACATCAATGACGCCTTGGTTAAATCATTGGCCGGCAAGGGGCAGATCCCCGCGCTGGATTTGCCGTCCTTCAAGGCAGCGTATGAGGCGGGGCTGGTGGTAATCAACCACGAAATCGCTCAGGAGTTTGGGCAGCTCGCACGCTCCAACGCCTCCATGGGGGAGGACGTGAGATCACGCATTCTTGCCGCGCTCGAGGTGACAGACGCACAGCGCGCTGATGCCGAAGAGGTTCGCGCCCGGTTCACCGAGGAGGTGGATGCAGCGCTCGCCACGGTCGATGCGCTGGTCCTGCCCACGATGCCCTGCGTGCCGCCAACCTTGAGCGATGCGCAAGACCCTCGCGCGCTGATCCCTCTGACGCGGCTGGTGCGCCCCTTCAACCTCAGCGGCCATCCGGCGCTGACCATTCCGATCCTGACCGACAGCGGCTTGCCCGCCGGGCTGCAACTGGTGGGACGCAAGGGGGCGGATGCCACCCTCTGCGCCATCGCCCGCAGCCTGTTCCCAGCGAAACCGATAGTGGAGACCCAAGCATGACCCGCCCCGAACCCGACTTGTCGCGCACCGCCGCGCTGATGACGCTTTGTGATACGATCCGCGGCCGCCGGGCCGAGTTTGACCAGCTGCGCCACATTCCCCAGGATATTGTCGACGGCTTTCGCAAGGTGGGCGTTTACCGCGCCTTCGTGCCGACCCGTCTGGGCGGCGATGCGGTCACGCCCATGCAGTTTCTGGAGCTGATCGAGACCATTGCCGCCGCCGACCCTTCGGCAGGCTGGGTGGCGTCCTTTGGTGTGTCGTCGACCTATCTTGCGGCGCTTCCGGTGGAGACCTTTGATGCCATTTACGGCGCAAACCCTGACACGGTTTTTGCCGGGGGGCTGTTTCCGCCCCAGTCCGCGCAGCGCGTCGACGGCGGGGTCGAGGTCTCGGGCCGGTGGGCGTGGTGCTCCGGCTCCATGTGCGCGGATTTGCTTGGGGGTGGCATAAAGATCGACGGCGACGAGACGCCGCTGCCCCGCACCGCCGTGATGCCCCGCGACAAGGTCACGATCGACGAGACATGGAACACCATCGGTCTGCGCGGCACCGGCAGCCATGACCTCGTTGTCGACAAGGTGGTTGTGCCTGACGACTGGACGTTTGTCCGTGGAAACCCGTCCGCGATGGAGGACCGGATTTTCCGCTACCCCGCCATGGCACTGGCGGCGCAGGTTCTGGCGGTCGTGGCGCTTGGTGCGGCGCGCGAGGCGCTTGATTTCATTCGCTCGGATGCGGCGCAGCGTGCGTCGATCACCGGCGCCCCGCACCCCGGCGCGCGGCCTTATGTCCAGGCGCATCTGGCCCGCGCCGAGGCGACGCTCGCCGGCGCCCGCGCGCAGTTCTACGACGCCACCGCCAAGGCGTGGGAGGAGCTGGCCGACAACGACCGTGTGTCGACCGACACCCATGTCCGCTTGCGGCTTGCCGCGACAACGGCTGCCCATGACGGGGCAGAGGCCGCCCGACAGGCGTTCTTGATGGGCGGCGCGGGCGCGATGATGGCCGGGCATCCTCTGGGACGGCTGATGGTCGACGCGGCCTGCGTCGCGCAACACGCCTTCATGGGGGAGGGCACATGGACCTCTGCCGGGGCGGCCATGTTCGGCGAGCAGACACCGCCGGGTTTCCCCTGATTCCACCGCCACAGAGACAGACATTTATCGACGAAGGACAATCTCATGACCGATACACCGCTGCGCACGCTCTTGTGCTTCAACAACCACCCGACGTTTTTCTCCTTGCCGTTCGATCAGATCGGACCGGTCTGGAAGGCCACGCAGGAACTGATGGCGGGCATCGACCAGATGGACGGCGTCACCATCGTTGGCACCTTCGATGACGATCAGACCATGGTCGGCGCCAGCCAGGGCTTTCCATTCACATGGTACATCATGGCTGATTTCCCCAACCGCGAGGCGGTGCAGGCGGCCTGCAATCTGCTGCGCACCATCGTCGTGGGCGAGGGCAATGACCGGCTGTGGAAATACATGACCGTCGAGGCCCGCATGGGCCGCGCGCTGGAGATCCCCAAGCTGTGAGCGATCTGGCCCCGATCCTTGCGCGGCTCGACCGTCTGGAGGCCGAAAGCGCCTGCCGTCGCTGCCTGTCCGACTACATGGACATCTGCGACCGTTTGGATGGTGACACGGACCTCGGCGCGCTGGGCGCGCTGTTCACCACCGATGCCGTCTGGGGCGGGGCGGGCGACCGCTACGCCAAGGACTTCGGCAGCCACAAGGGGCGTGACGCCATCGTTGCATGGCTCGGGGCCTTTTGCACGACGCCGCCGCATTTCGCCATGAACGCACATTTCCTGTCGTCCGAGGCCATCACCCACACGAACACCGGTCTCACGGGGCGCTGGTTGATGCTGCAAACACCGACATTCCACGACGGGCAATCGTTTCTGATGGCCGCCCGGCTGGAGATCGACTTTGCCCACGAGGACGGCGCGTGGCGCATGGACCGCTTCTCGACACGCAATCTTTACGCGCGCCCGGTCGGCGACTGGAATGCGCCCATTCAGATCCCCGCACCCGCTGCGGGCAAGTAGAAAGGACCACTCATGTCCCTTGATGAATTCCCCTCCGGTCCGGTCGATACGGATCAACTGATGAAAGGCGACCGCGTCGCCACCGCCATGTACGAAGATCCGGCCATCTTCGATGCCGAGATGGACAAGATTTTCGGCAAATGCTGGAACTGGGTTGGCCACGAAAGCGAAGTGCCCGGCAAAGGCAACTTCAAGCTGTCGTGGGTCGGTCAGCAGCCGATCATCATTTCCCGCGACCGCAAAGGCGAGCTGCACGTGCTGGTGAACCGCTGTCGTCACCGCGCCGCCAGCGTCTGCGAGATCAAGAAGGGCAAGACCTCGTCCTTTCAGTGTCCCTATCATGGCTGGGGCTATGCGCTGAACGGTGACCTGCGGGCGATCCCCTACACCGAAGGCTACAGTGCCGACTTCGACAAGGCCAATTACGGGCTGAAGAAGCTGCGCGTCGAAACCTTCGAGGGCATGATCTTTGCCACCTTCGACTGGGATGCAGAACCGCTGGAGGACTTCCTTGGCAACGCCAAGCCGTGGATCAGCCTGTTCATGAAGCAGGGCGGCGGCTTTCCGATCAAGGCCTTGGGCGAGCACCAGTTCAAGGTGCCGATGAACTGGAAGGTGCAGCTGGAAAACACCACCGACGCCTACCACTTTCCCATCGTGCACAAATCCTTCCTGCAATCGCTGGACGGTGAGGCGCTCGATACGTTCTCCTTCATGGAAGACGACGATGGCTATGTCGAAGACCTCGGCAACGGCCACTCCGTCATGGTCATGATGCCGGAACTGATCGACCTCGACGATGACCCGGACGCGCCGATCCCCGAGCGGTTTGAAGAGCTGGCCGAGACGCTGCGCAAGGATTACGACGAAGCGCAGGTCAAGCGCATCGTGCGCGCCGTGGGCGGTTGCGGCTTCAACCTGAACCTCTTTCCCAACGCGGCCTGTTCGCTGTCGTTCTTCCGCATCCTGCGCCCCGTGTCGGTGAATGAAACCGAAATTCGCCACATCGCGCTTGGCATGGAGGGTGGACCGGAAGCGGCCAACCAGATGCGGATGCGTCTGCACGAGCATTTCCAGGGGCCGATGGGCTTTGGCTCTCCGGACGATGCCGAGGTTTGGGAACGCGTGCAGCGCGGCTCTGCCGGGGCAGGGGAACTGGACGTGATGGTGAACCGGGGCCTCGGCCTTGAAAAAGAGGGTGAGAACGGTCTGCCGATTGGCGATGTCTCCGCCGAAACCGGCATGCGCTCGGCCTACAAGATGTGGAAAAAGGTGATGGACCAATGAAGGATATGGTCGCAACGGAGGTGACCCTCGAAGAGGTCACCGCATTCCTGTGGACCGAAGCGGATCTGCTCGACGCGCGGGACTACGACGCCTGGCTCGCCTTGTGGACGGACGATGGCCACTACGTGATCCCGATCGAAAAGAACGCCACGGATTTCGCCAACACGCTCAACATTGCCTACGATGACAAGGCCATGCGCAAGATGCGGGTGGAGCGGTTTCAGGCGGGGTTTTCCATCTCGTCGGCGCCGCCTGCGGACAGCGTGCGCACCGTGTCGCGGATCGTCATCGACAAGGTCGAAGGCGAGGTCATCACCGTGCGCGCCGCGCAACATGTCATCGAGGACAAGTTCGGCCGCCAACGCGCCTTTGCCGCCAATGTGGAATGGGCGCTGGTGGTCACAGAGAACGGCCTGATGATCCGCGACAAGGTCGTGCGGCTGTTGAACTCCGACGGGACGCTGACCTCGATCAGCTACTTGTTCTGATGGGGGCGCCTTTGCCGGATAAGATCCAGACCGCTTTGGTCACAGGTGGGGCAAACGGGTTCGGCGCCACCGCCACCCGCGCCTTGCATGCCGCAGGCTATCGGGTGGTGATCGCCGACATCGACCAGGAGGCCGCGGGCAAACTGGCCTCCGAGCTTGACCTGTCAGGCGAAACCGCCGTGACGGCGACGTTGGATGTGTCCCGCCCCGAGGACTTTCAACTGGCGCTGGAGAAGATCGTGGCCCGCTGGGGCTCCGCCGAAGTGCTGGTGAACAACGCGGCCCGCACCGAAGCCAAGCCCGTGCTGGAGATCGACCCGCATGAGTTCAACGCCATCATGGCGACGAATGCCGGTGGGGTGTTCGCCGGATGCCAGACCTTTGGCAGGCATTTCAAGGATCGCGGTTACGGCCGCATCATCAACATGGCCTCGCTGGCCGGACAGAACGGCGGCACCGCGACAGGCGCCCATTACGCCGCCTCCAAAGGGGCGATCCTGACGCTGACCAAGGTCTTTGCCCGTGATCTCGCCGCGTTTGGCGTGACATGCAACGCGATCTCGCCCGGCCCGATGGACAGCCCGATGGTGCACAACATCGTGGGCGATAACCTCGACGGATTTCTGAAGAACGTCCCTGTCGGGCAGCTTGGGGACACGGCCTTTGTGGCCCGGATGGTCACCATGCTTGCCGGCCCGGATGCTGCCTTCGTCACCGGCGCGTGCTGGGACGTCAACGGCGGCCTGTACATGAGGTAAGGATGATGAAGGACATGCAGAACAGTTCAGCCCTGGTGCTCACCGTTGCCGAACGGATCGACGACAAGGGTGACATCATGCGCCTCACCCTGACCGGCGAAGGACCGCTGCCAGAGGTCGCGGCAGGCGCTCATATCGACCTGCTGGTGGAGACGCCAGAGGGACCGATCTGGCGGCAATATTCGTTGGCGGGGGATCCCGCGGACCGCACGCAATGGCAGCTGGGCATCCTGAAAGACCCGGACAGCCGTGGCGGCTCCGTGGCGCTCCACCAGCTTGTGAAGGCGGGGGAAACCGTCCACGTCGAAGGGCCCCGCAACCACTTTCCGCTGGCGCAGGCGGATCATACGGTCTTGTTCGGCGGCGGGATCGGCGTGACACCCATGCTGGCGATGGCCTGGGAGCTGCACGCCCAGGGCGCTGATTTCACGCTGCATTACGCCACCCGCACGGCAGAGCGCTGTGCCTTCGCAGATGTGCTGCCGGACCTGCCGTTCGCGGACAATGTCGTGCTCTACCACGATGACGCTCAAAAGCTCGACCTTTATGCGGTGATGCCCGCCCCGAACCCGACCACGCATGTCTACGTCTGTGGGCCGCAAGGGTTCATGGATTGGGTGATCGCGCACGCGGAGGCCAGCGGCCATGCCACCGACCATGTGCATCGGGAATATTTCAGCGCTGACGTGGACGCCTCCGGCGACAGCTTTGACGTCGAATGCGCGCAATCCGGCCTGACCGTCACTGTCGGCCCCGACGACACCATCGCCAAGGCCCTGGCCCGCGAAGGGCTGAAGATCGAGGTGAAATGCGAAGAAGGCATCTGCGGCACCTGTGTGACTGATGTGCTGGACGGCGAAATCGACCACCGCGACCAGTTCCTCACCGAGGACGAGCGCGAGGACAATGACCAGATTTGCGCCTGCTGCTCTCGTGGGCGCGGCAAGCTGGTCCTGGATATCTGAGGAGCGAGATGATGGAGTTACAACCCCTTTTCCGAGAAGGCATGTCGCGGCTCGGTGCCTCTGTCACCGTGCTGACAACGGATGGAAGCGCGGGCCAGCATGGCATGACGGCCTCGGCGGTCTGTTCCGTGACGGACACGCCCCCCACGCTGTTGGTCTGCGTCAATCGCGCCAACCGCAGCCATGATTTGTTCCTGCAAAACGGCGTGTTATGCGTCAACGTGCTCGCAGGCCACCACCGCGATCTGTCTGGCGTCTTCGCCAACAGCAAGGCCCCGGATCGGTTTGAACAGGCCGGGTGGACAACGCATGTCACAGGTGCTCCGGTGCTCGACGACGCGACCGCGTCTTTCGACTGCACAATCGTTGATCGGACGGAGATCGGAACGCATTCAGTCTTCTTTTGCGAGGTGCAAGAGATTGCACTTGCCCAAGGTGCACCGGAAAGCTTGGTCTGGTGCAACCGGACGTTCCACGATTTGCGGGCGGCCTCCTAAGGGCCCTTCGCCACTTCCGCGACGGCTGCACTACGAACGGCTGCGCGTCATACTCAACCAACAGGAAACGAAACGCTTATGAAACTCATTCTTGCCTCGGCCACCGCCCTGATGATGGCCTCCACCGCCATGGCGCAACCCCAGACCACGCTGACGGTGGCGAACTGGCTGCCGCCCGCGCACCCGCTGGTATCCGAAGTCATCGTGCCCATGACCGAACAGATCACCGAGGCCGCCGGCGGCACGGTGCAGACCACCATCCTGCCCGCCCCCCTGGGACCGCCCGCTGCGCATTTTGACTTTGCCGTCAACGGTGTGGCCGATATCACCTTTGGCGTGCAGGGCTACAATCCGGGCCGCTTCACCACCACCAACCTGGCCGAGCTTCCCTTCCTCAGCGACAGTGCAGAGGCCACGTCGGTCGCCTACTGGCGGGTCTTCGAGGATCAGCTGATCGATGCCGGCGAATATGATCAGGTGAAGGTCCTGGGCGTTTTCACCCACGGTCCGGGCGAGATCTTCATGAAGGAGGCGGACGCCGGCTCCGCGGATGTGCTGAAGGGTGCCAAGCTGCGCGTCGGCGGCGGCATCGTGCATGAGGTCGCCACCACGCTGGGCGCCGTCCCCGTCGAAGGACCGTCCTCCAAGGCGTATGAGCTGCTCAGCCAGGGCGTCGCGGACGGCATCCTGTTCCCCTACGAGTCGGTCAACTTCTTCAAGCTGATCCCGCAGCTCGACATCGGCATCTCTGTGCCCGGTGGTCTGTACAACACCTCCTTCTACGTGGTGATGAACAAGGCCAAGTGGGACAGCCTGAGCGCCGAACAGCAAGAGCAGATCGACAGCGTCACCGGCGAGGCTCTGGCCCGCATGGCAGGCAAGATGTGGGATCGCGCCGATGAAAAGGGCGTCGACGCCATGGACGGACAGATTGCCGTGTCGTCCGCGACCGATACGCAGCTGGAGACCTGGACAGCCGCCTTGCAACCGGTGATCGAAAGCAAGCTGGCAGAGATTGACGAGGCCGGTCTCGACAGCGCCGCACTTTATGATGCGTTCAAGGCAGAGATCGCCACTGCCGAAGCCGAGCTGCAATGAAACCCAGCGAGATGAGCCTTACGGATCGCTCAATGCAAACCCCGGCAGCCCATCGGCTGTCGGTTCCCGGCATCACGCTGCGGGGGGTGTTGTCGGTGCTTGGCGGTCTGTTCCTGCTGGCGATGATGGCGCTGACCGTGCTGGATGTGCTCGGGCGCTACCTGCTGAACGCACCGGTGGCCGGGGCGGGGGAGCTGACCGAGGTCCTGCTGTGCGGGACGATTTTCCTCGGGCTGTGTGCCGTGGCCTTGCGCGATGAGCATGTGACCGTCGACCTGATCACCGATCTGTTGCCGGACTGGGTACAGCCCTGGCGGCGCGTGGCCTGCGGCGTCTTTGGCTCCGTGATCCTTGGTTTGGTCACGTGGCGGCTTGCCGTCTACGCCGGGCAGATCGGCAGCTACGGCGGCCAGACCTCAACCCTGAAGCTGCCCATCGCGCCGCTGGGCTACTTCTGCGCGCTGTGCACCGGCGTTGGCGCCGTGCTGAGCACGGTCGTTCCCGTGCACCGCCTGATCCGCTATCTGAAAGGGTAACCCCATGGAATTTCTCGCATCTTGGCCCGTGGGCATGGTGGTGATCTTTGCCCTCCTGCTGGCGGGTGTCCCGATCTCCTTTGCCCTGGCCGGTGTCGGCGTCGCCGGTGTTGCGGCGATCATCGGATGGAGCCCGGCGCTCTCGTTGTTGGGCTCGACCTTCTTTGACAACGGGCGCGACTATTCCCTGTCGGTGCTGCCGCTGTTCCTGCTGATGGGCAATTTCGTGGTGCAATCGGGCATCGCGCAAGAGCTCTACGCATCGGCCTACGCGTGGTTGCGCCATCGCAAAGGCGGCCTTGCCACGGCGACCGTGATTGCCTGCGGCGCGTTCTCGTCCGTGTGTGGATCCTCGATGGCCACGGCCGCCACGATGACGCGGATCGCTCTGCCGTCGATGCGCAAGTTTGGCTACCCGGATCAACTCTCAACTGCGGCCATCGCAGCGGGTGGGACGCTTGGCATTCTGATCCCGCCCTCCGTCATTCTGGTTTTCTACGGCATCATGACCCAGCAGGACATCGGCAAGCTGTTCCTGGCGGGGTTGATCCCCGGCGTCCTTGGCGTCATCGGCTACGCCATCGCGGTGCGCATCACCGTGACCTGGCGCGGTATGGACCTGCCGGTGGAGGAAAAGCTGCCGCTGATGGATCGCATCCGCGCGCTGAAGGGCACGGCCGGGGCGCTGTTGCTGTTCGCCTTCGTGATGGGCGGCATCTATCTGGGGGTCTTCACCCCCACGGAAAGCGCAGGGATGGGCGCGGGCGGGGCCTTGCTGCTGGTGCTTCTGTCGGGCCGCTTCTCGCTGCGCGCTTTGGGCGATGTCCTCTATGACACGATGAAGACGACAGCCATGATGTTCTTCATCCTGTTCGGTGCGCTGACCTTTACCAACTACGTCAACATGAGCGGCATGACCGCTGACATCCAGGGGTTCCTTGCCAGCTTTGGCTCGACCCCGACGATGACCATTCTGATCATTCTGGGCATCTATCTTTTGCTGGGTTGCGTGCTTGAAAGCCTGTCGATGATCATGCTGACCGTGCCGGTGTTCTACCCCATCGTTGCGGCGCAGGGCTTTGACCTGATTTGGTTCGGCATCTTTGTCGTGATGGTAACGG
Source organism: Sagittula sp. NFXS13 (assembly GCF_040148795.1). Lineage (NCBI taxonomy): Bacteria > Pseudomonadati > Pseudomonadota > Alphaproteobacteria > Rhodobacterales > Roseobacteraceae > Sagittula > Sagittula sp. NFXS13. The sequence continues at coordinate 55,185 of NZ_JAGEMH010000019.1, read as the reverse complement.
AAATCAGCTACATCACGCCGCCGGTGGGGATGAATGCCTTCGTGCTGCGGTCTGTTGTGCCGGACGTGCGGCTGGGCACCATCTTCTCCGGGCTTGCGCCCTTTGTGGTGCTGGACGTGGTGCGGGTGGCCTTGCTGACCATCTTCCCCGGCATCGTTTTGTTCTTGACCTGAGGAGGCCAACATGACCCTCAAGATTGCTGTCGTCGGGGCGGGCAATATCGGCACCGCCATGACCGCCCTGCTGGGAGGCACCGACTGCGACCTGACGGTGGTGGCGCGTGGCCCCCGCGCCGCCCAGGTCGCGGCGAACGGCCTGCGCCTCGATGATCGTGGAACCCTGCATGAGGCCCGTCCGCCGGTGGTTGAACGGCTGGAGACGCCACAGGATGCCGTTTTCCTTTGCGTGAAATCGCATCAGCTGCCGCAGGCGGTTGCTCTCAACGCAGGCGGGATCGGCCCGGACACATTGATCATTCCGATGGTGAACGGGCTGCCGTTCTGGTTCTTCGCCGGAAAGGGCGAGGTGCCCTTTGTGGACCCGGAGGGAACTCTTGCGCGCCATCTGCGGCCCGAGCAGATCCTTGGGGCGGTGCTGCTGATGACCGTGCGGATGGAGGGGGATCTGGCCCTCTCCACCAATACGCCGACGCTTTCGCTGGGGCCTGCGGCGGGTCATCCGTCGGGACTGGCGCCTTTGCAGGACACTCTGGAACAAGCCGGCGTGCGCGTCGACCTCGCCAGCGACATCCGCGAAAAGGTGCTGGGCAAATTGCTGGGCAACATCACCACGAACCCTCTGTCGGCGCTGCTTGGCTGCACGCTCAAGACGATCGGCGAAACGCCCGAGCTGGGGCAACTGGTGTGCGCCGTCGCCGATCCGTTTCGCCAGTGGGCGGCGGGACAGGGCGTGGCATTGCCTGACAATCAATGGCTTCTGGACCTGCTGATCGACGCCGGGGATTTCCCCACCTCCATGTTGCAGGACGCGCGCGCTGGTCGCACGCTTGAACTGGACGCCATCGCCCGCGCGCCTTTGGCTTTGGCGGCGCAGTCCGGCCACCCCATTCCCGCGCTAAAGGCGATCCTCGAAGCCATTGATGAAGCCGATAGCCTGCCGCTCTCCCCTGCCAAAGCGGGGGGCCTTCCGCCTCGCCTGCTGGCAAACTTGGAAAAGGAGTTAATCCAATGAACGATATGTCCACGGTCCAGAAACCCATCGACCAGATGACCGAGGCCGAACTGCGCGTGCAACTGACGGATTTCTATCACCTCGTCAGCTACCTCGGCTGGACCGAGCTGATCTTCAATCATATTTCGGTGCGCCTGCCCGGTGATGAGCACGCCTATCTGGTCAACCCGATGGGGCTGCACTACGACGAGGTCACGCCAGACAATCTGCTGGTGGTGGGTGTCGATGGCAAGCTGAAGCGCGAAAGCGAATACAAGCCCAATCCTGCGGGGTTCGCGCTGCATGGCGCGATCCACGAACACCGCCCGGATGTGGGCTGCGTGGTGCACACCCACACCACGCCTGTCTCTGCCATCACGATGAAGGGCTATGACATAGACCACAATTCCTTCTACGGCGCGCAGCTGTATGGGCGCGTGGCGTATCATACCTTCGAAGGCATCACGATCTACGACGAGGAGCGCGACCGCATGCTTCAGTCGCTTGGCGACAAGCATGTTCTGGTTTTGAAAAACCACGGCGTCGCCTGCATGGAGACGGACATCCCGCTGACCTTCTTCCTGCTCTGGACGTTTCAGCGCGCGGCGGAAATCCAATGCGCCTCCGCTGCGCTGCCGGGGCCGGACAGCCAGCTTCCCGAGACCATCAAGGAAAAATGCGCAGCCGATGCACAGCGGCTCAAGGAAAGCGCATCCTTCGCCACGCTGCTGTTCGACGCCATGGTCCGCAAGATGAAGCGTGACCGCCCGGAATTCGCCTGACGACACGCACAGGTGGGGCCAGACGGCCCCGCCTTAAAGGTCCCCGAGCTTGTGAAACACCTTCTCCAGCAGCAGGTTCATCACCATTTTTTCCTCTCGCGACATATCGTCAAAGACAGCGCGGAAGATCTCATCGGCCACGGCGCGTGCCTTGCGGCGCAACTGATGGCCCTCGGACGTCAGCGTGACCTCGGTCACGCGGCCATCGGTCTGGCGCGGGGCCGTGGTGACCAGACCCTGCGCGGCCATGCGCTGTACGATCTTGGTGGCGGTGGTGAGCTTGATGATACACAGGCGCGCGATCTCAGAGACCGACAGCGCCGGCTCCTCGTAAACCGACATGAGCACCCGCCAATAGGTGATGTCGAGCCCTTCGGCCTTCAGCCGTTGCTCCATGACCATGTTGTATTGGTTCGACGTCTGGGTGATCCAGTAGAACGGCCAATCCGTTTTGGAAAAATAGGGCTCCGTCTCTGGGCGGCCCGGGTTTTGATCTTCGGTTTGTTGCATGCGCGGGCCTTGGATGGAATGCGTTCGTCAGGGGTAGGCAAGGTCTGTGGCAACTGCAACGGCTTGGCCTGAAATCTACGCGCAATGTGGCGCATGGGTCCAGCCACGCGAACATCTGCGTCGCTCGTGACAAAGGTATCTACCGCCAGACGCGAGTCTCGCCAAGGCGCAGACGCGCCTTTATCAGGATTTGCAAGACAGGGGTGCGCCCCATGCGAGGAGACGGGCAGAATGACCAATACGGCGGAGACGAACACGGCGGAACGCGTCGCTGACATATTGATGACGGCGCGCGAGACGGGGCAGCGCGGCGATGCCACGCGGCTGCCGGTGCCAGACTATGCCGAAGCGCTCGACATCCAGACCCGGCAGCTCCGTCACCTTGGTCCGATCAGCGGCTTCAAGGTCGGCGCATTTCGCGACGGGCAGCCGGCGATGGCGCCGATCCCGCGCGCGCATACCCATGATAATGGGGCCGATGTGCCCGCACGCGGCCGACTTGGGCTGGAGTTGGAAATCGGTTTCGACCTTCTGCGCGCGCCCGACCCGGCGATGCGGGACAGGCCGCAGGACTACGTTGTGCCGCGCCTCGTGCTGGAGCTGTGTGATCAGCGGTTGTCCGGCGAAGCGCTGGACCCGGCGGTAAAGCTTGCGGACATGCAGCTTAACCACGGTCTGGTCCTCGGTCCTGTTCTGACGGATTGGGACGGGGCCGACTTCGGACACCTTAACGCACGTCTGCAATGTGGAGAGGACGTGGTGGTGGATGGCCCGGTCAGCGTGCCGGGCGGGTCCGCGCTGCGCGCTCTGTGGGTGCTGATGGACCATCTGGGCGATCACTGTGGCGGGCTTCAGGTCGGGCAGACGATCATCACGGGGTCTGTCTCCGGCCTGGAATGGTTTCCGCCGGGCACGGACGTCCAAGCCCGGATCGACGGCTTCGGTGACATCTCCTGCCGCCTCGTTCAGGGGTGATCCTGCGCCTCGGACAACAGCGCCTGCGTTCGATCGGAAAGATACTCTGCGACCAGCCGAGCGGCGCGTGACAGGGGTCGCCGCGCGTCAATGGCGACGGCAATCGTGGGCGGCACCAATCCCTTGTCCCGCAAGGGCAGAAACACCAGCCGCCCATCCCGCAATTCCGGCAGGGCGTCCAGTTCCGAGGTGATCATCGCCACGTCGCCTTGCAGCAGGGCGCGCTTGAGTACCTGAAGCGAATTCGACGCCAGAACCGGGGTGTTTTCGGCAAAGAACCACGCGTGCCGCGCCTCCATGTATTGGCGCATGGGCAGCAGGGCGCTTTGCGACACAAGGGCGTGGCCGTTGACCTTGGCCAATGTCGTCTCCGCCTCGGCGGCAAGCGGATGCTCCGGCGCCACGATGCAGCCAAAGCGCAGCTTTTCGCTCCATAGCACATGCTGGTGACGCAGCCGCGGCAGGTTGAAGGCCATGGCCACCTCTACCGTCCCTTCGTCCAGTTCACGCGCGGCGGCGGCTGGGGTGGCGATGTTCAGTGTCAGGCGAATTTGCGGGTGCTCTGCACGCAGCCAGCAATGCAGGTCTTCGAGCACGCCATTGGCGAGGCTGTCCATGGCGACGAGCCGCACGTTGCCGCGCTCCTGGCCGCGCATCTCCTGCAGCTCCGCTTCCAGCCGCTCCGCGTCCGATCGCCAACGGCGCGCCATGACGACCACCGCTTCGCCTGCGGCGGTCGGGCGCATGCCGCGGGGCAACCGTTCAAACAAGGGCGCGCGATTCGCCTCTTCGAGCGTTTTTATGTGGCGGTCGATGGCCGACGCCGCGATTCCAAGGGCGCGCGACGCGGCCTGCACCGAGCCGTGTTCCGCCACTGCCTCAACATACAGCAGTTGGCGCGGAAAGAGGTGAAGTTTCATCAATACCCCAAATTTTGCATGCTCAATTTGAGAACGCAAAATCATCTAATTTGTCATGGATGGCAATCGTTGGACTGCGTACCGTCTGTTGAAACATTACCGTTTCGCCTGAAAGGACCGCATCTCATGCAGCCCGACACAACAGTCCCCGGCGTCTTGCCCGCCTGTCCAGATGTCTTCTGCGGGAACTCGACATCGCAGGGCCGCATGATCATCTCCGGGTCAATCGTCCTGTCAAATCTGACGCCCATTGGCGCAACAGCCGATGTCCGGATGAAGCGCCCACAAGCGGGCGTCACGGCATGAGCTTTCCCCCCGTCGACGGAACCCGGATCGGCATGCTGACGCCGTCCTCCAACACGGTTCTGGAACCCTACACCTCGGCCATGCTCGCCCCCTTTGGCCCACAGGCCAGCGCGCATTTCGGTCGCTTCCGCGTGGTGGAAATCTCCATGTCCGAGGCGTCGCAGGCACAGTTCACGCTGGAGCCGATCCTTGAGGCCGCCGAACGGCTGGCAGAGGCCAAGCCCGCGCTGATCTGCTGGAATGGCACGTCGGCCTCCTGGCTGGGTCTGGACAAGGACCGTGCCTTGTGCGCCGCCATCACCGAGCGCACCGGCGTGCCCGCGACCTCCACGATCCTGGCCTACGATGCCTATTTTCGCGCCCGTGCGGTGAAAACGCTCGGCCTCGTGACGCCCTATATCGAGGATATCGAAACCCGCATGATTGCCAATTACGCCGCCCAGGGCATTGCCGTCACCGCCGCTCGCAGGCTGAATGACAAGGGCAATTACAGCTTTGCCACCTATCCGCCAGAGCAGGTGGCAGACCTCGTGGCCGACGTCGCCCAAAGCAAACCGGACGCCATCGCCATCGTCTGCACGAACTTTCGCGGCGCCCCCGTGGCCGCCGGGATCGAACAGGCCACCGGCGTGCCGGTCCTCGACAGCGTTTCCATCACCGCCGCCCATTGCCTTCGGCTGACGGGCCTCGACCCGGCGCGGGTCACCGGCTGGGGCGGCGTCTTTGACAGTTTCACCGACATTTCCTGAACGACACGAAACACCATGAACAGAGGAGACACACCATGATCCGCCCCTTGACGACGTGCGTTGCCGCACTGATGCTTGCCCTGCCGGCACAGGCCGAAACCCTTCGCGTGATGGGCCAGCCGGTTGCCACCGGACTGATCCAGAAAAACGTCGAACAGCCGTTCTTCGAGAACTTCGCCGAGAACACCGGCCTCGAAAGCTTCACCGCCGACTACCAGCCCGTCGACGTCACCGGCATCAAGGACACAGAGCAGCTGCGCATCCTCAAGGACGGGCTGTTCGACATCGTGTCCCTGCGCCTGTCTCAGGTCAGCCGCGATGAGCCGACGATCCTTGGCCTTGACCTGGTGGGCCTCAACCCGGACTACGACACGGGCCGCAAGACGGTCGAAGCTTTCGCCCCCGTGGTGGATGAGCGCCTTCAGGCCAAATTCAACACCAAGCTTCTGGGCGTCTGGCCCTTTGGTCCGCAGGTCCTGTTCTGTGAGCCGGAAATAGCCTCGCTGGCCGATCTCAAAGGGTTGAAGGTCCGCGTCTACGATCAGAACCTTGCGGAATTCGTCTCCCTGCTCGGCGGGACACCGGTGCCTCTGTCCTTCCCCGAGGTGCAGCAGTCTCTGGCGCGCGGGGTCGTGGATTGTGCGATCACGGGTCCGTCCTCGGCCAATTCCGCAGGCTGGCCCGAAGTGACCGCCTACACGCTGCCCATCGCGTTCCAGCTTGCCATGAACGGCTATGGCATCAACCTCGACACGTGGAACAGCCTGACGCCGGAGCAGCAAGATAAACTCCAAGCGGGCTTCGATGCGCTGACCGACGAGATCTGGACCTACTCCGAAGAGCTTTTTGACGACGCGGTCAACTGCAACACCGGCACGGAACCCTGCGAAACGGGCACCGCCTATGACCTCAAACTGGTCGAGCCTTCCGCCGCAGACAAGGAACTGGTCGGCACCGCCGTTCCCAATGTCTCCTTCCCGGCGTGGAAAGAGGTTTGTGACGCGACCAATCCGGGCTGCTCCGAGGCATGGCTCGCCGCCACCGGCGCTTCCATGTGATTGACTGACCTTCGGTCTGTTCATCTGACACTGTGGCGCGCCTCGACACGGGGCGCGCGCTCTATTCCCCAAACCGGAGGCCTGAAATGGACCGCCTTGCCACATGGATCAGCCGCCTGTTCGGATGGGCGCTCCTGTTTCTTTCCGCTTTCGTCGCGTTGGAGACCGTCTTGCGCAAACTGTTCAACACCTCGCTTCAGGGCGCGGACGAGTTGGGCGGCTATATTCTGGCTGCCGGGGCGGCGCTGTCCTTTGTCGTGGCCATGATCGACCGGGCGCATATCCGCATAGACGTCCTGCACGCGCGCTTTCCATTGCGTGTGCAAGCCGCGCTGGACTGGGTGTCGGTGGTGTCGCTGGGCGTGCTGGGGCTGTTCTTTCTTTACGTGGGCTGGTTCGTGATCGGCGATACGCTTGACTACGGGTCCACCGCCGCGACGCCGTGGCGCACGCCGCTGATCTGGCCGCAGTCTGCGTGGTACGCGGGGTTGGTGATCTTTGCGTTTTGCGCCTTTGCCATGGCCTATCGCGCGACCCGTCTGTTTTTGTCCGGCGACCACCGTCGGCTTGCCTCTGAATTCAACCCGTCCTCTGCCGAGGATGAATTGGCCGAAGAACTCGACCAACTCAAATCCCGCTGAAGGTAAACTGTCATGGATATTCTCGACGTTCTCGTTGGCTTCATCACGATGATGGGCCTGCTTCTCGCAGGCTTGCCCGTGGCCACGGTCATGGTCGTCATGGGGGTGGCGGGTGGCATGATCCTCTACGGCCCGGTGCTGCTGAAAAGCATGGGGCCTGTGCTTTGGGGCACCTCGAACGAGCCTGTGCTGACGGCCATTCCGCTGTTCATCCTGCTGGGGGAGTTGCTGCTGCGCTCGGGGCTGGCGGATCGCATGTACGGCGCGCTGGCGCTGTGGCTTGGGCGGCTGCCGGGCGGCTTGCTGCACACCAACATCGGCTGCTGTTCGTTGTTCGCGGCGACCTCCGGATCTTCTGTCGCCACCGCGGCAACCGTGGGGACCGTTGCGCTTCCGGCCCTGACCGAGCGGCGCTACAAGCCGTCCCGCGCGTTGGGATCCCTGGCGGCCGGGGGCACTCTGGGCATCCTGATCCCGCCGTCCGTGAACCTGCTGGTCTATGGGTCGCTTGCCAGCGTGTCGGTCGGACAATTGTTCATCGCAGGTGTGATCCCCGGCATCTTGCTGACGCTGTTGTTCATGACCTTTATCGCCGTTCAGGACATCCTGTCCCCCGGCGGTGCCTTCGAGGATGCCCATGTGCCCTGGGAGGCAAAACTGAAGGCGCTCAAGCATCTGATCCCTGCGGCGACAGTGTTTTCCATCGTCATGGGGTCGATCTACCTTGGCATCGCCACACCGACCGAAAGTGCCGCGCTGGCGGTGATCGTCGCCTTGGGCTTCGTCGCGGCGGAGGGCAAGCTGACCTTGGGCTTTCTCGACATCTGCTTTCGCAAGACGGCCAAGACGACGGGCATGATCCTTCTCATCATCGTCGCGGCCTTTACGCTGAATGTGACGCTGGCGCTGGGCGGCATCACCGGTGTCATGTCCGCATGGGTTCAGGGGCTTGGCCTGTCTGCGGTCGAATTGCTCTTTGCGCTGATGGTCTTCTACCTCGTGCTTGGCATGTTCATGGACGTTCTGTCGATGCAGGTGCTGACCATTCCCATCGTCGTGCCGATCATCACCGTGGCCGGGATCGACCCGGTGTGGTTCGGCATCTTCGTGGTCCTGATGTGTGAGCTGGGGATGATCACGCCGCCGGTGGGTATGAACCTGTACGTGGTCCAGGGGGTGCGCGGCGACAAGGGCGCGTTCACCGATGTCATCTATGGGGCGGTGCCCTACGCCCTGTTGATGGTGCTCTTCACCTCGGCGCTGATCTTCTGGCCCGCCATTGCCATGTGGCTGCCGCAGGCGGTGGGCCGATGACCGCGCGGCTGGAGGTTGGCAGGCTGACCGACGCCTGCGCCCTGCTCCAGGGCTTCCGCGACGGCACGGCGGACCCTGTCGGCGTCATGCGCGATCATCTCGCCACCATCGCGCGGCTGGACCCTGTGCTGAACGCGTTCTCGGCGCGCGCCTCGGATGCGATGGACTGCGCCGAGGAAGCGCGGGCGCGCTGGGCCGACGGCACGGCGAAAGGTCCGCTCGATGGTCTGCCCATCATCATCAAGGACAACCTCGTCTCTACCGGACTGCCCGCGGCCTGGGGCAATGCGGAGCTGGCGTCCCGAACGCCGACGCTGGATGAACTTCCCGTGGCAGCCCTGCGCGCGGCGGGCGCGATTGTGGTGGGAAAGGGCAATACACCGGAATTCGCCGTCGAGGGCTACACCGGCAACACGACCTTCGGGACCACGCGCAACCCCTTTGACCCGGCGTTGACGCCCGGTGGCTCATCAGGTGGCGTGGTCGCCGCCGTGGCCTCTGGGATGGCGGTGGCCGGGCTGGGCACGGATGGCGGCGGCTCGATCCGGCGGCCTGCGGGCTACACCGGCCTGTGGGGGCTGAAGCCCGGCATCGGCACGGTGCAGCGGGGCAGGGGGCTGCCACAGGTGCTGCTTGATTTCGAGACGGTCGGCCCGATCACCCGGTCCGCGCGGGACCTTGCGCTGTTCCAATCCGTTCTGGCGCCGATCCCGGACGTGACAAACCGGCCCTTGCGCATTCTGGCCGTGTCCCGGATCAAGGACGCGCCCTGCGATCCGGACATCCTGTCGTCGTTCGAAAGCACAGTGGCGCGGCTGCGAGCCCTGGGCCATAGCGTGGTGGAGCAGCCTTTGCCGCTGGACCTTGAGCCGTTGGGAGAAGTCTGGACCGGCATGGCAGAGATCGGGCTGGCCCATCTCACCCGCATCGATCCAGTGGTCATGAAGACCGCCGCCGACAAGTATCAGGCCATGGCCGCACGCGGCGCGGCGCGGTCCGCTGTCGACCTCTACGAGGCGCTGTCGCGTGTGTTCACGCTGCGCGAGGCGGTGCGCGGGCTCTGGGGGTTTGATGCGGTCCTGATGCCGACCGCCGCCGCGCCGCCGTGGTCCGCGACACAGGCCTACCCCGACACCATCGGCGGGCAAACGGTCGGGCCAAGAGGCCACGCGGTCTACACGGGGTGGGTCAATGCCGCCGGGCTTCCTGCGCTCGCCTTTCCCGGGGAGCCAATGAACGGGCTTCCAATCGGGATGCAGTTGATCGGTGATCACGGGGCAGAGGCGATGCTGCTGCAGATGGCGCGCGCGCTGGACCGTTGATTGCCACTCTGCCCGGCACATACGATCAGATCCGGCCGACTGCATCACGGAAAGGACCCCGCGCATTCCACATGGGAAGAAGTATGGCCCGCGTTTCCGTGTGGTCTCGATCACAGGAAAGGGGAGGGGCCGTCAGGCGTCACCACCAACGCCGCAAAAACATCGCCACAGAGGCAGAGCGCTGCGGCCTTCCTGAAGGCCGCGATCAGGTACGGATCCCTGCTTACGCCATCGACGAATTGCCCGGCGGGCGGTGGCACCGGGTCGCGCTATCACGTGATGAAACGGATGAGGCTGCTGCTGGATGAGCGATCCCCGGCGCCGGGCGCGTATATGGTGATCCGGATGCCGCGCAGCCGACGTGTCGTCGCAAGACGCAATCCGGGCAGAGCACCTTACCGAAACATTCGCAGGCACGGGTATCATCTGCTATTCCAAAAGCCGGAAGGGCAGGCGCCGAAGGCGAGGATCAGCGTGCTGCGCTCGACCTGCTGCCGGGCGCGCCGATTTGCCGTGGCCGGGCACCGAACACATATTGCCATAGGGAGTGTGAGCATGGATATTCTGGTAAAGGGTGGTCTGCTGGCCGACGGCACGCAGGCCGACATCGCCATCACTGGCGACACCATCACAGAGGTCGCGCCGGGTATCTCCGCCGAGGCGGGCGAGGTGATCGACGCGCGGGGAAAGCTGGTCACGCAGCCCTTCGTTGATGCACATTTTCACATGGATGCGACTCAGTCCTACGGGCGGCCACGGGTGAACGCCTCTGGCACATTGCTCGAAGGCATCGCGCTGTGGGGGGAGCTGAAGCAGCAGCAGACGCGCGAGGACATCATCGCCCGCGCGCTCGATTATTGTCGGCAGGCAGTCGCCAAGGGCATCCTTGCGATCCGCAGCCATGTGGATGTGACGGACGAAAGCTTCAACACGGTCGAGGCGCTGCTGGAGGTCCGCGACCGTGTGCGCGGCGTGCTGGACCTGCAACTGGTCGCCTTCCCGCAGGATGGTTGGTTCCGCGCCCCGAACGGAGAACATCAGGTGATCCGCGCGCTGGACGCCGGTGTCGATGTGGTCGGCGGCATTCCACATTTCGAACGCACCATGGCGGATGGCGCGGCCTCTGTCCGGGCGGCCTGTGAGCTGGCCGCCGCGCGTGGCCTGCGGGTAGATCTGCATTGCGACGAAAGCGACGATCCCCTGTCGCGGCACATTGAAACGCTGGCCGCCGAGACCCTGCGCTGTGGTCTGCAAGGTCGCGTTGCCGGGTCGCATCTGACCTCCATGCATTCGATGGACAACTACTACGTCGCCAAACTGCTGCCGCTGATCGCTGAGGCACAGGTGGCCGCGATCCCCAACCCGCTGATCAACATCACACTTCAGGGACGTATGGACAGCTACCCCAAGCGGCGTGGCCAGACCCGTGTGCCAGAGCTGTGCGCGGCTGGGGTGACGGTGGCTTTCGGTCAGGATTGTGTGCGCGACCCGTGGTATCCGCTGGGCTCGGGCGACATGCTGGACGTGGCCCATATGGGGCTGCACGTCGGCCTGATGACCGCGCCGGACGAGATGCGCACGGCGTTCGAGATGGTCACCAGAACCCCGGCAGAGATCCTCGGGCTGGACTTTGGTCTGGCCAAGGGCAAACGCGCCAGCCTTGTGGTGCTGGATGCGCCTGATCCGATCGAGGCGCTGCGCCTGCGGCCCGCGCGTCTGGCGGTGGTCTCCAACGGGAAGGTGGTCTCACGGACAGAGCCTGCGCGCAGTGATCTGTCCGTGACGTTCTGACATCCGGTTGGCCTAGATCGCCTTTACCAGACGGAGCGCATCGTAGATCGCCGCGTGCGTGTTGCGCGCGGCGACGGCGTCGCCAATGCGGAAAAGTTTATAAAGTCCTGCAGAATTGCGGCTGACAATTTGGGGTGCGCCGCTGATGAGTGCGTCGTAATCCACCTCGCCAAGGTTCGACGACCCGGCCAGCAGATCGAAGTACAGATCGTCGAGCGGCCGGGTGCCGTGGTTGACCACCACCTGATCCACTTCGCGGGTGCGGGTCACGCCGCCGTAGTCGCTGCCGATGGTGGCCCGCAGGTGGTTGCCGTCGCGCGTCACCGAGTCCAGCTTCCACGTCACGGTAAAGGTCACGTCGCGCTGTTGCAGTTCGCGCATCGCCGGGGTGAGGGACATGGCCATCACCTCGGACGAGATGTTGCGGTCGCGGGTCATCAGTTCGACCCTGGCGCCGGTTGCCGCGATCTTTTCCGCCGCCTGAAGCGCGGCGTAATCGCCCGCATCGTCGTAGATCAACACGTTGCTGCCCGGCACCGCGTCGCCCGAAAGTATGTCCCAGGCGGAGACGACAAGCTCATCGCCTTTGGTCAGAACCTCCGTGTGGGGCAGGCCACCGGTGGCGACGATGACCACATCCGGGGCGTCCGCCTGTACCGTGTCGGCATCGGCAAAGCTGTTGAAGCGAAAGGTGGCGCCCATGCGTGCGCATTCGTCAAAGCGCCATTGGATCAGCTGGATCATCTCGGCTCGGCGCGGGGTCTGCGCGGTCAGCCGGACCTGACCACCGGGATCGTTGGCGGCCTCGTGGACGATGACCTCATGCCCACGGGCCGCGGCCACGCGCGCGGCCTCCAGCCCCGCCGGCCCGGCGCCGATGATCACCACGCGGCGTTTTTCATCGGCTGCGGGCACGTCGTGGGGCTGTTCCAGCTCACGGCCCGTCGCCGGGTTATGCAGGCAGAGTGCCATGCCGCCCTGATAGATGCGGTCGAGACAGTAGTTCGCGCCGACACACGGCCGGATGCGGTCTTCTTCGCCGCGCAGGATCTTGGCCACGATATGGGGGTCGGCCATGTGGGCGCGGGTCATGCCGACCATATCCAGCTTGCCGCTGGCAATGGCGTGGCGCGCGGTGGCAACGTCCTGGATCTTGGCGGCGTGGAAGGTGGGGAACTGGGTCGCGGCGCGCACTTCCCCGGCGAAATCCAGATGCGGGGCAGAGCGCATCCCCTGCACGGGGATCACGTCGGTCAGTCCGGCGTCGGTCTCGATATGGTCCTTGATGACGTTCAGGAAGTCGACCATGCCGCTGTCCTTCAGCCGGCGCGAGATCTCGATCCCGTCAGTCCTGGTCAGGCCGCCGGGCATGTCCTCATCCGCGGTGTAGCGCAGGCCGACGATGAAATCGGAGCCGCAGCGTTTGCGGATCTCGGACAGGATGTCGAAGGTGAACCGCAGTCGGTTGTCCAGCGAGCCGCCATACGGGCCATCCAGATCGTTGGTCAGCGGCGACCAGAACTGGTCCATCAGGTGGCCGTAGGCCTGCAGCTCGATCCCGTCCAGACCTGCGGCCTGCATCCGCTCTGCCGCGTCGGCGTAATCGGTGATGATGCGGGCGATGTCCCACTCCTCGGCCTTCTTCGGGAACGCCTTGTGCGAGGGCTCGCGTTCATGTCCCGGCGAGACAACCGGCAGCCAGTCGGCCTTGTCCCACCGCGTGCGGCGGCCAAGGTGGGTGAGCTGGATCATCACCGCAGAGCCGTGGTCGTGGCATTCGTCGGCGAGCTGCTTCATCCAGACGACGACCTCGTCCTTCCACGCCAGAATGTTGTTGAAGACCGGCGGGCTGTCCCGCGAAACGCTGGCCGACCCGGCGGTCATGGTCAGCGCCACACCGGCCCGCGCGCGCTCCACATGGTAGGCGCGGTAGCGGTCCTTGGGCATCCCGTCCTCGGGGTAGGCGGGTTCGTGGCTGGTGATCATCAGCCGGTTTTTCAGGGTCAGATGCTTCAGTTGATAGGGCTGGAGAAGCGGATCGTTGGTCATGGCGGGCTCCCTTGCTGCTCTAGCGATTCCACAAAATGTACAGAGGTGTCAATTTAAATGTGCATAGATGTACATTTTGCATTGCCGGGGTATTTCGATGCGCCTATCGTGCCGCCATGACAGAGGTGATTTCAGACGAACAAAAGGGGTGGCGTGGTTCGCGGGAGGTCTGGCTGGAGGCCGCGCGGGCGGCGTTTCTCGACAGTGGACTGGACGCGGTGAAGGTGCAGCCGCTGGCCGCGCGGCTTGGCCTGTCGCGCACCAGTTTCTATTGGTTTTTCAAGGACCGGGCGGCGATCCTCGACGCGCTGCAAGACGACTGGGAATCCACCAACACGGCTGCGCTGGTCGCGGGCTGCGAGGCCCCGGCAGAGACCATTTCAGAGGCCGTGCTGAACCTGCTTGCCGTGTTTCTGGACGAAAACCGTTTCATGCCACGCTACGATATGGCGGTGCGCGGCTGGGCACATCAGTCCGACGCCGTGGCCGCGCGGGTCAGTGCGGCGGACGATCAACGGCTGGCCGCGATCCGGAGCATGTTCATGCGCTTCGGGTTCGAGGCAGGGGAGGCCGACGTCCGTGCGCGCACCGTCTACCTTGTGCAGATCGGCTACATCGCCTTGCAGACCAAAGAGGCTCTGGAGGATCGGCTGGCCCGCATTCCGGCCTACGTCAAGACATACGCCGGGCAGCCTGCGACCGAGGCGGAGCTGATGCGTTTCCGCGCGCGGTTCACATGACCGACACACGTCACCCCTTGGTCGCGGCCAGCCAGTCGCGAAAGACGAGCGCCTGGCGCGAAGCCTTTGTGTGGGTTTGCAGGTAGAAGGTCTGCGGCGAGGTCATGCGCTCTGCCACCAGCGGGACCAGCGCGCCGCTGTCCAGCAGATCATCAATCAGCCCGGTCCAGCCCAGCACCGCGCCCACGCCATCCCGCGCCAGTTGCAACGCGATCATGTGGTTGTTCACCACGATCCCGCGACCGGGGGGCGGGGACAACCCGAACTTCGCAAACCATTCGGACCACCCGGTCCATTCCATGCCCTCTGCCACGACGTGAATCAGCGGCGCGCCATGCAGATCATGGATCGAGTTGATGCCCCTTGTGGCTGCGAACTCGGACGTGCCGACGGCGATGATGTCGTCACGAAACAGCGGCAGGCAGGCAGGGTCATCCTCGGCCATGCTGCCGTAGTGGATGCTCAGGTCTGCGCGTCCGGGGGCCGAGGCCGCATCGCTCACAAGTTGAGAGACAATGATGTCGGGGCGCGCTTTCCAAAAAGCGGTCAACTGCGGCGTCAACCAAAAGGCGCTGACCGCCGTGGTGGTCTGCACGACCACATCCTCCGTGTCGGGACCGGCGCGGACGTCGCGCACGGCTTCGGCGATTCCCTCGAACCCGCGCTGCAACGCGACGAAAAGATAGGCGCCCGCTTCGGTCAGTTCGACGCCGCGATGCTGGCGGCGAAACATCTCGCTGCCGAGGTCGGATTCGAGTCGCCGGATCTGGTGACTGACCGCCGCGGGCGTGACGTTGAGCTCTGTCGCGGCAGTTTTGAAGCTTAAATTTCGAGCGGCCGCCTCGAAGCAAAGCAGCGCATTGAGCGAAGGAAGGTCATAGTGACGTGGCATGGTGTCGCTTTTGGGTGGCTGGGTGTCGGGAATGGTGTCAGGTGAATTAATCTAACTCAAGGTGATTTTTTTTACCATTGATGAGCGGCAGATTGATCGGCATCGCAAGAGGTGAAATCATCTTTCCTCGAATGAGGCCGCCCCCATGTCACACGATCTATCCGAGCTTTTGGCGCAACAGACCTCCGGCTATTCGCTGGACCAGGCGTTCTACACCTCCCCCGATGTCTATGCTCAGGACCTTGAGCATATCTGGTACCGCGAGTGGCTGTATGCCATTCCCGCGTGCCAATTGACCAAGACCGGCGCCTATGCGCGGGTGCAGGTGGGCGCCTACAACGTGGTGATCGTGCGCGGTGCCGACGGCGAGATCCGTGCCTTCCACAACTCCTGCCGCCACCGGGGATCGGTGTTGTGCAAGAACCGTGAGGGTGCGGTCGCCAAGCTGACCTGCCCCTACCACCAGTGGACCTACGATCTGGACGGCCGCCTGATCTGGGCGCGGGACATGGGCCCGGATTTCGATCCTTCGCAGCACAACCTGAAGTCGGTGCACCTGCGCAATCTGGCCGGGTTGATCTACATCTGCCTCGCGGATGATGCACCCGATTTCGACGCCTTTGCCGACCTCGCGCAGCCCTATCTGGAAGTGCACGACCTGAGCCGCGCCAAGGTCGCCTATCAGTCGTCGATCATCGAAAAAGGCAACTGGAAGCTGGTCTGGGAAAACAACCGCGAATGCTATCACTGCGCGGGCACCCATCCGGCGCTGTCGCGTTCCTTCCCGCTGGACCCGGCTGTCGCGGGCGTGTCGGCGGATGGTTCGATCCCGGCGTATCTTCAGGCGCACTTTGACAAATGCGAAGCCGCCGGAGCACCGTCGAAGTTCGTGATGGCGGGCGAGGCGGGCCAATACCGTCTGGCGCGGATGCCGCTGGAAGCCAAGGCGCTGTCCTACACCATGGACCTGCTGCCCGCCTCCAAGCGCCCGCTTGGCCGGGTGTCGGTGCCGGATGCCGGCACGCTGCTGAAGTTCCACTACCCGTCGACCTGGAACCACTTCCTGCCCGACATCTCCCTGACGTTCCGCGTGACGCCGATCAGCCCGCAGGAAACCGAGGTCACCACCTGCTGGCTGGTGGACAAGGATGCCGTCGAAGGCGTCGATTACGACATGAAGCGCCTGACCGAGGTCTGGCTCGCCACCAATGACGAGGACCGCCAGATCGTCGAGGACAACCAGCTCGGCATCAACTCGCCCGCCTACCAGTCCGGCCCCTACAGCCCGATCATGGAAGACGGCGTGGTGCAATTCGTCGACTGGTACAAACAGACCATGCTGCGCGGGCTGGGTCCGCGCGCCGTAGCAGCGGAGTGACACAATGAACGCGATTTCTCCGACGCTGGCCTTCTGGTCCGATGACGAACCGCTGGAATGCGTGTCCTTCCTGCCGGAAGCACATAACGTCGTGACCTTCACCTTTCAGGCGCCGTCCGGTGCGCTGTTCCGCTACAAGCCGGGACAGTTCGTCACGCTGGAGCTGCCGGTGCCGGGCGGGCCGCTGTTCCGGACCTACACGATCAGCTCTTCGCCCTCGCGCCCGACGTCGCTGACCATCACGGTCAAGGCGCAGGACGGCTCGCTGGGCACGCGCTGGATGCTCGACCATCTGCGCGCGGGCATGCGCCTGAATGCCAAGGGTCCGGGCGGCACGTTCTCGAACGTCAACCACCCGGCGTCCAAGTATCTGTTCATCTCTGCGGGATCGGGCATCACGCCGATGATGTCGATGACCACGGCGATGTATGACGCGGGCCGGGACCCGGACATCGTGTTCATCAACTGCGCGCGCCGCCCGTCGGAAATCATCTTCCGCCAGCGGCTGGAGCATATGGCCGCGCGCATCACGGGGATCGAGCTGGCATGGGTGGTGGACAAGACGGACCGCTACCAGCCCTGGACCGGGTATCGCGGCCACTTCAACCAGCTTCTCCTGGGCCTCACGGCGCCGGACTATCTTGAACGCGAAGTGTTCTGCTGCGGGCCGGAGTCCTTCATGACCGCCGTGCGTGAGGCGCTGGTGGGCCTCGGCTTCGACATGGACCGCTACCATCAGGAAAGCTTTCACGCACCTGTGGGCGCGACCGAGGACTTCCCCGAAGACGTCACGCTGGACGAAGAAACCAAGGCCCAGATCGAGTTCACGCTGTCTGGCAAGACCGTGGAATGCGCCGAGACGGAAACCCTGCTGGGTGCGGCGCGCACCGCTGGTCTGGCAATCCCGTCCGGCTGTACGTTCGGTGTCTGCGGCACTTGCAAGATCAAGAAAACCGAAGGCACGGTGCACATGGTCCACAACGGTGGCATCACCGACGAGGACATCGAGGACGGCTACATCCTTGCGTGTTGTTCCAACCCTATCGGCAAGGTGGTTGTCGAAGCCTGATGGTATCAGTTCCCCGCAACGGCCGGTTCCCGCAGGGGTGCCGGCCGTTTTTGCGTTCTGTATCGGGCCAAGCCTATCGGACGCCGGGTCTTGAATGATCTGCGCCGCACGGTCGGTGACGGCGCTTCTGCCCGGCAGGGCGCGATGTAGCCGATGTCAAGGAAGACGCGCGCCCCGGTCTCGATCACGCGATGACGGGGCAGGGTGCAATTTGATTTCACCTTTGGTGCGTTGGCGTTTATGAGGGCACGAGTCAAATACCGGAGGATCACATGCCGCGCTATCGTTCCAGAACCAGCACCCATGGACGCAACATGGCCGGGGCCCGTGGCCTTTGGCGGGCGACGGGCATGGGCGACGACGATTTCGGCAAGCCGATCATTGCCATCGTCAACAGCTTTACCCAGTTCGTGCCGGGCCACGTCCACCTGAAGGATCTCGGCCAGATGGTCGCCCGCGAGGTCGAGGCCGCGGGTGGCGTTGCCAAGGAATTCAACACCATCGCCGTGGATGATGGCATTGCCATGGGCCACGACGGGATGCTGTATTCGCTGCCCTCGCGCGAGGTCATCGCCGACAGTGTCGAATACATGGTCAACGCCCACTGCGCCGACGCCATCGTGTGCATTTCCAACTGTGACAAGATCACGCCCGGCATGTTGATGGCCGCCATGCGCCTGAACGTCCCGGCGATCTTCGTCTCCGGCGGGCCGATGGAGGCCGGCAAGATCGACCTCGAAGGGCTGGACGTCAAGAAGGTCGATCTGGTGGATGCGATGGTCGCCGCCGCCTCCGATACCTACACCGACGAACAGGTGCAGCACATCGAGGAAAACGCCTGCCCGACCTGTGGGTCGTGCTCGGGCATGTTTACCGCGAACTCCATGAACTGTCTGGCGGAGGCGCTGGGTCTGGCGCTGCCGGGCAACGGCTCCACGCTGGCGACCCACGCCGACCGCAAGCAACTGTTCCTCGAAGCCGGGCGCAAGATCGTCGAGATCACCAAGCGGCACTACGACGGAGAGGAAAAAGGTCTGCTCCCACGCGAAATCGCCCGGTTCGAGGCGTTCGAGAACGCGATGTCGCTGGACATTGCCATGGGGGGATCGACGAACACCGTTCTGCACCTGCTGGCCATCGCCGCCGAAGGCGAGGTGAATTTCACCATGGACGACATCGACCGGCTGTCGCGCAAGGTGCCGTGCCTGTGCAAGGTCGCGCCGAACACCGAGAACGTGCACATGGAAGATGTGCACCGTGCCGGTGGGATTTTCTCCATCCTCGGGGAGCTGTCGCGCGCGGGGCTGCTGCACACCGACTGTTCCACGGTGCATTCGTCCACCATGGCCGAGGCCATCGGCAAGTGGGACATCAAGGTCGCCAACAACCCCGAGGCAGAGCAGCTGTTCAAGGCCGCGCCCGGTGGCGTGCGCACCACGCAGGCTTTCTCCACCGAGAACCGGTTCAAGGAACTGGACACCGACCGCGAAGGCGGCGTGATCCGGTCCAAGGAACATGCCTTCTCGCAGGATGGCGGTCTGGCGGTTCTGTTCGGCAACATCGCGCAGGAAGGCTGCATCGTGAAGACGGCAGGCGTCGACGCGTCGATCCTGAAGTTCACCGGCAAAGCGCATGTGTGTGAATCCCAGGACACCGCCGTCAGCGACATCCTCACCAACAAGGTGAAGGAAGGCGACGTCGTGGTCATCCGCTACGAAGGCCCCAAAGGCGGGCCGGGGATGCAGGAAATGCTGTATCCGACGTCCTATCTGAAGTCGAAGGGTCTGGGCAAAGCCTGCGCCCTGCTGACGGACGGTCGTTTCTCCGGTGGCACGTCAGGCCTGTCCATCGGCCACGTGTCCCCCGAAGCGGCAGAGGGCGGCACCATCGGTCTGGTGGAGAAGGGCGACACGATCGAGATCGACATCCCCAACCGCAGCATCCACCTTGCCGTGGATGACGCGACGCTGGCTGCCCGCCGCGCCGCCCGTGACGAGGCAGGTTGGAAGCCGGAAGAAAAGCGTACCCGCAAGGTGTCCTCCGCGTTGAAAGCGTATGCGGCGCTGGCCACTTCGGCGGCCAAGGGTGCCGTGCGCGACGTGGACCAGCTTACGAAGAAATAAGTGTATCAGCCCGCGTATCGTGACGGTGCGCGGGCGATTTTTGCGTTTGCACCAGCGGACCGCCTGCACGAACAACCGGTCAAGGCGCAAGGTGCGTCCTCGCGGGTGACTGCATTGCGTGGTGCTGATGTCGCTTCGTCGGGTTGCCATTGAGCGCCTTTCGCTGGCGTCCGCAGGGCTGCTCCCCATCGCGACCACGGGTGGCCGCGCCCACGTTTGGGTCATGCGGCGTGACCCTGCGAAGACTATGGTCCGATGCGCTTCGGTGTCTTTATGCCCGGGTTTGGCCGTTCCAACACGTGTTGCGCAAGGCATTCGCATACGGGGAGGCCGGGCTGCGAAGGCTTGCATCTGGCCGCTGCGCAGCGGAGACTTTCGGCTTTCAGCGGGAGGTCAGCATCATGCCAACACCAGCGGCCAACAAGGCCACAGTCACGGCCTTTTACGACATGATGTTCAACCAGTGCCGCCCGCGCGAGGCCATCGCGCGCTACGCCGGGGCGGAGTACATCCAGCACAACCCGCATGTGGGGAACGGCAAGGACGCCTTCATCACCTATTTCGAGCGGATGGCGCAGGAATATCCGGGCAAGTCCGTGACCTTTCACCGGGTGATTGCCGAGGGCGACCTGGTGGTTTTGCATTGCGAACAGCGCTGGCCGGGATCGGACGACTACGCCGGGATGGACATCTTCCGGCTCGATGCCGAGGGCCGCGTGGTGGAACATTGGGATGTGCTGCAAGTGCTGCCGAAGGTTTCTGCCAACGACAACGGCATGTTCTGACGCATCCGGGGTCACGCCCTGCGTGGGCGCCGACGGCACTGGACGGTCCTGACCGCTTGTGCTTCGGTCGCCTGGGCTGAACTGCGCCCCGAGTGTTGAATGAGGAACCGATGACCTGGCAAACCGTGCAGACCTGGGCGACGCATCTGCATCCTGACAAATGGTCGGGGGCGCTCATCCTCCTTGCGCTTTTCATTCTTGCCGGGCTGCTGCTGTCGCATCTTCTCAAGCGGACGATCCGTCTGGTCGTGGCGCGCGATCACGACAACCGCCTTGACCGCATGTCCATCGCGTTTCTCTCGAAGGTGGCGAGCGCCTTTGTCTGGATCATGATCCTGATGCTCTACGCGCACATGATTCCGGCTCTGGACAAGGTCGCCACCGCGCTTCTGGCAAGCGTTTCGGTCGCGTCGGTGGTCTTTGGCCTTGCCGCGCAATCGACTTTGTCAAACTTCGTGGCGGGCTTCAGCCTGATCTTTTACCGCCCGTTCCGCCTTGGCGACAAGTTGCAGATCAACGCGCCGACCGGTGTCGAAACCGGCATCGTCGAGGACGTGTCGCTGGGCTACACGATGCTGAAGACCTACGATAACCGCCGGGTCATCATCTCGAATTCCTCGATTTCAAGCATGACGATGATCAACCTGTCGGCGCGTGAACCGCGGACGATGGCAGTCGTTCCGATCTCGGTGGGCTACGATTCTGACATCGACAAGGCGCGGGCGCTGATCCTCGAGGTCGCGTCTGGATTGCCGCAGGTCGAAGAAGTCGTCGGCTGTCCGGTGACCAATCTGGGCGCGTCGAGCGTGGATTTCAGCCTGCGCGTCTGGTGTGCAAATTCCGGCGTTGCCGGAGGGTGTGCAAGGCCGCGGCTGAACCTTTCATCAATGTAAGGTCGCGGACAAGACCACTGCAAACGGGTCGGGCAGAAAGGTCCTATCGAAGCAACCCGCGCCAAAGGCCCCACATGCTGACACTCTGCCTGAAATATCTGACCGAGAGATCGTCCCTGCGCTGATCGCCCCGCGTCACGAAGCAATCAGGGTGCCGGTTCGGTCGCCCGCCGCGCGGCTTGGCCCCAAAGCGGCCCTTCACGGACGGCCCTGCAAGACATCTGAAAGGACACCCTCATGAAACATCCCCTGCTTCCGCTGTTGACGGCCCTGTGCCTGTCGGCCCCGATGCTCGCCTCGGCGCAACCGCTGGACTGCCCCGCGCCTGCGCCCGTGTTCACCGCGGCTGACGCGGAGCCTTTTGACCTGTCACAGCTTGCGAAAACGGTGGGACAAGCCGAGCTTGACGGCACATCACTGCGCAAGGTCGCAGAAGATATCCGCGCGGACTATCCCGAGGCCAAGGATGCAGATGTCGCCGATATCATGATCACGGCCTTCTGCACTTATCTCAACACCGATGCGCCGAAGGATCACCGCAGCGAGTCGAATGTGCGCGCCTTCGAGAGCGAGGTGTATGACGCGGTCTTTGGTGGTGCGCCGGACCAGTCCTATGAAAAGCAGGGGTGGCTTTACGGAAACTGACCGTTCCCCAGCCCCGAATGCGAGAGCCCGTCACCCTTGGTGGCGGGTTTTTTCGTATTATTCATAATGGCTTGGCGAATATGTCGTGGATGTAAGGTTGCCGAAAGTCTGGTGACGAAGTGGCTCCCTAGATGTTGTTCAACGGCAGCACCCGCTGCGCGAAAGGGACGACGGACATGGCCTCAACCGAACTCAACGCACTGGTCTTGCAGGGGGGCGGAGCGCTTGGCGCCTATCAGGCCGGCACCTTCTCGGCCCTGGACGAGGCCGGTTTCGACTTTGACTGGATCGCCGGCATTTCGATCGGGGCGATCAACGCCGCGCTCATCTGCGGCAACCGCAAGGGAGACCGCGTTGCCGCGCTGGAAGCGTTCTGGGACAGGATCACGTCGAACACGCCACAATCGTTTGGTTTCTGGACCGCTTCCGCGCGCCGCGCCTTTTCGGAATTTGCCGCCGCCGAGGTGTCGATGGTCGGCGCTCCGGGCTTTTTCAGGCCGCGGATGCCCGTCGCGTTCTGGCCCTTCGCTCCCGCGCCGGCGCTGAGCCTTTATGACACCACCCCGCTTGAGGCGACGCTGAACGACTTGGTGGACTTCGACCTGCTGAACGCGACCGGCCCACGGCTTTGCGTCGGGGCGACGGACGTGGAGACCGGGAACTTCACATATTTCGACAGCCGCGACACGCGGATCGACGCGCGCCACATCATGGCCAGCGGTGCCTTGCCGCCGGGCTTTCCGCCGGTGGAGATTGACGGTCGTTTCTACTGGGACGGCGGTCTCGTGTCGAACACGCCTCTGCAATACGTGATGGAGCGGGCCGAGGGCGAAACGCCGCTGTGCATTTTCCAGGTCGATCTGTTCAATGCGCGCGGCGGGCTTCCGGTCGATGTGATCGACGTGCAGCAGCGCCAGAAGGACATCCAGTATTCCAGCCGCACGCGCCTGACCACGGACCGCTACCGCCAGCTGCACGCGTTGCAGGCGGCGGCAGAGCGGCTGGCGGCGAAATTGCCCGACACGCTCAAGGACGATCCCGATCTGGCGCTTCTGCGCGAGGCCGGGCCGTCATGTCCCGTGACGCTGGTGCATCTGATCCACCGGAAGCAGGGCTTTGAGGGCGGCACCAAAGATTACGAGTTCTCGCGCCAGTCGATGACGGACCACTGGGCGGCGGGGCGCGGCGACGTCACCCGCACGCTGACACACGAAACCTGGACATCCCGCTGCGTGGGCGCCGACGGCCTGCACGTCTTTGACCTTGGCACATCCGAAACCTGAAGGACCCTGACCATGAACGCCTCTGATCTTCTCGCAAACGCCTTTGCCATGCCTGTCACCAGCCCGTCCTATCCCAAGGGGCCGTACCGCTTCGTCAACCGCGAGTTCCTGACCATCACCTACCGCACCGACATGGAGGCCCTGCGCCGCGTGGTGCCCGAGCCGCTGGAGATCCCGGAGCCGCTGGTGAAATACGAATTTATCCGGATGCCCGACAGCACCGGTTTCGGGGATTACACCGAAAGCGGCCAGGTCATCCCGGTGACGCTGGACGGCGTCGCGGGCGGCTATGTGCATTCGATGTTCCTGAACGACGATGCCCCCATCGCCGGGGGGCGCGAGATCTGGGGCTTCCCGAAGAAGCTCGCTGATCCGGCGCTTCGGGTCGAGAAAGACACGTTGGTGGGCACGCTGGACGTGGGCTCCGTCCGGGTTGCGACGGGGACGATGGGCTACAAGCATCGCGCGCTCGACCACGACGCGGTGCTCAAGGGCTTCGAGGCGCCGAACTTCATGCTCAAGGTCATCCCGCACGTCGATTGCACACCACGGATTTGCGAGCTGGTCCGCTACTACACCAAGGACGTGACCCTGAAAGGCGCCTGGGAAGGTCCCGCGGGTCTCGAACTTCACCAGCACGCGCTGGCCCCGGTGGCCGAGCTGCCTGTGCGGGAGGTCGTGTCGGCCGTGCACCTGATGACCGACCTGACGCTTGGTCTGGGCGAGGTCGTCCACGACTACCTGCCAGCGAAAGGATAAGCGACCATGCCTGTCGTAGCCCCTTCCGCCGCGACACCACGCGCGTCCCGCCACACGCGGACCACACGACTGGTCCATGCCGGGTTGGCGCTGGCCGTCGTGACGCAACTTCTGGTCAGCCTCGTGATGGAACCGGCAGAGGACGGCCATGCCGGGAACCTCTGGTACGAGATCCACGAATACGGCGGCCTCGCGGCCTTTGCCCTGATCGTGCTGTTCTGGATCGTCCTGACGGCCCGCAAGCGTGGCACGCCGGGCGGCCTCTTGTTCCCGTGGTTTTCGGGTCCAAGGCGCGCGGCGCTCTGGTCCGACATCAAGCACCATGCCGCGACACTGCGCCAGATGCGCCTGCCGCCCCATGACGACGCCAGCCCGCTGGCCAGTGCCGTGCACGGGCTGGGCATCCTGCTGATCAGCGCGATGGCCGCCACCGGCACGGTCTTCTACTTTTTCGGCGGAGGCGACGCGCACACCGGCGGTCTGGCAGGCGTCATACTCGAGATCCACAAAGCGCTGGCGAACCTCGCCTGGGCCTACCTGATCGGCCACGCGGGCCTCGCCGTCCTCCAGCACATCTTCACCGATTTCAACCTGCGCGAGATGTGGTCCCTCCACACCGCGACCAAGAAGGAAACCAGCAAATGAACCTCAAGGATAAAGTCTGCATCATCACCGGCGCGGCCAGTGGCATCGGCCTCGGCATCGCGAAACGCTACGTCGCCGACGGCGCCAAGGTCGTCATCGCTGACCTGAAACTCGACGCGGCGCAAAAGACCGCCGACGCGCTGACCGCCGAAGGCCCGGGCGAGGCCATGGCCGTCGAAATGGACGTCACCGACGAGGATATGGTCAACGCCGGTGTGGCCAAGGTCATCGATACATGGGGCCAGATTGACGTGCTGGTGTCGAACGCCGGTGTGCAGATCGTGCACCCGATCGAAGATTTTCCTTTCGACCAATGGAAAAAGCTGCTGTCGATCCATCTCGACGGGGCCTTCCTGACCTCCAAGGCGGTGATGCCGCATATGCAAAAGGCCGGGTCCGGGTCGATCATCTTCATGGGCTCCGTCCATTCCAAGGAAGCGAGCGCCCTGAAGTCCGCCTACGTGACGGCAAAGCATGGTCTGCTGGGTCTGGCGCGCGTCATTTCCAAGGAAGGCGCAAAGCACGGCATCCGCGCCAACGTGATCTGCCCCGGCTTCGTGAAGACCCCGCTGGTGGAAAAGCAGATCCCGGAACAGGCGCGTGACCTTGGCATCTCCGAAGAGGAGGTCGTGAACAAGGTCATGCTGGGCGAGACCGTCGACCAGGAATTCACCACCATCGAGGACGTGGCCGAAGTGGCGCATGTCTTTGCTGCCTTCCCGACCAATGCGCTGACCGGCCAGTCGCTGGTGGTCAGCCACGGCTGGTACATGAACTGAGACCCTCGGGAACAGGAGACCGACAATGGAAAAAGACCCCCTTCACGACCGCCTTGCAGCGCTCGGACGCAAGATCCACGCGGCGGAGCAGAAGCTTCGCGACCACGCGCATCTGTACCATGACCAGGCGCATCTGACGTCAAAAGAGCTCAAGGAGCGGTACGCGCGGTTGCAGGCCCGTCTGGACGACGAGGCCGCCGACGATGAAGCCCACGGCGATCACGTGACCGACCTCGAACGCTCGGTGAGGCAGTGGCTCGACAGCTTCGACACCTCGCACACCGCATCCAACTGACAACCCCACAAGTTTTGAAAAGGAGACCGTCATGTCCGAACTGATCGTCATCGGGTACGAAACGCCCGAAAAGGCCGAAGAAGCCCGCGCCGACCTCATGAAGATGGCCGGGGAATATCTGGTCGATGTGGCCGACGCGGTTGTCGCCGTCGCGGACGCAGAAGGGAACGTCAAGCTCAATCAGATGGTCAACATGTGGACGGCCGGGGCGACCGGCGGAGCGTTCTGGGGCCTGCTGGTGGGGATGATCTTCTTCAACCCGCTGCTTGGTGTCGCCGTCGGCGCCGGGGCAGGGGCGCTGTCGGGCGCGCTGACCGATTACGGCATCAACGACGACTTCATGAAAGAGGTTGGCGGCGTTCTGCAACCGGGGCAGGCGGCGCTGTTCATGATGGTGCGGACCAATGCCTCCGACAGGGTGATCGAGCGGCTGGGCGAACACGGCGGGCGCGTGCTGCGCACCAACCTCGACACCGATGCCGAAAACCATCTGCGGCGCGCCTTTGACGAAGCACACAAGGCTGAGGTCGGCGCAACCGCGCCGGAGCAGGCATGACTTCCGTGGTGTTCGTCCAGCCGCTGCTGGCGCTGATCGCGGGGGTTCTGATCCTGATCGTTCCGCGACTCCTCAACTACGTGATCGCCGGCTACCTGATCCTGTTCGGATTGGCCGGATTGTTCCCGCATCTCTTCGGCGCCTGAGCGCCAACATACTCGGCGACGGACACCACCATCGGAATCCGTCGCGATCTGGCAGGGGCCACCATGAAACACCTGAAACTGATCATTCTTGCTGTTGCCGTCGTCGCCGTCGGGGGCGGGCTTTGGCTTTGGTGGCAGCATGAGCGCATCCACCCCTCGACCGATGACGCCTACCTCAAGGCCAATGTGCTGACCATCGCCCCGCAGGTCGGTGGCGCGATCGAAACCGTTGCGGTCATCGAGAACCAGCATGTCGCGGCCGGTGATGTGCTGTTCGGGATCGACACGACCGATCTGGAGCAGCAGGTTCAGGCCGCTCAGGCCAGTTATGAGGCCGCGATGCAGCAAACCAGCGCGGCGATCACCGACCTGTCCTCGGTTTCGGCCCAGGTCGACAGCGCGCAGGCGGCGCTCAAGGATGCGCAGGACAGCTTTGACCGGACGGCGACGCTGTTCCAAAAGGGCGATGTGGCGCAGGCGGCGCTGGATCAGGCCACCTCCGCGCGCGATCAGGCCGAGGCCGCGCTCGCCAGCGCGCAATCCGCGCTGGCGTCGGCCCGTGAACGCGCGGGACAGGCGGGCGATGACAACCCGGCGGTGCGCGCGGCCAAGGCGCAGTTGACCCTGGCGCAGACCAACCTCGCGCGGGCCGAGGTGACGGCCCCGGTCTCGGGCTGGGTGTCGAACCTCGATCTGCGGCCCGGCGCGCTGGTCGCACCGAACATGCCGCTTTTCTCGCTGGTCGAGGACGGGGATTGGTGGATCGACGCGAATTTCAAGGAAACCGACTTGGCGCGCCTGCGTCCCGGCCAGCCTGTGGCGGTCGACATCGACATGTATCCTGGCCTGACGCTGGACGGCACGGTTCAGAGCCTCGGTGCCGGGTCCGGCGCGGTGTTTTCCCTGCTGCCGCCTCAGAACGCCAGCGGCAACTGGGTCAAGGTCACGCAGCGCTTTCCCGTGCGGATCGCCCTTGACACCCGGCCTGACGATCCCGCCCTGCAGCTGCGCGTCGGCGCGAGCACCAACGTGACTGTCGATACCTCCGGTCTGGACGCCGCGCAATGAGTGCCGCAGCTGTTTCGGAAGAGGCTTCCGGCGCGGGCGCGGTGCGCTGGACCATCGTTCTGGCCGTGGTGCTGACGGCGGTGCTGGAGGTGCTCGACAGCACCATCGTCAACGTCGCTTTGCCGCAGATCCAGGCGGCCTTCGGCATCACAAACGACCAGACGGTCTGGATTTTGACGAGCTACATCGTCGCCTCGGTCGTGGTCATGCCGCTGACCGGCTTTTTCGTCCGCAGGTTCGGGCGGCGGCGGCTGATCATCTCGGCCATCGTGGGGTTTGCAACCTTCTCGGCGCTTTGCGGGCTGTCCTGGAGCGTCGAGATCATGGTCGCCTGCCGTTTGGGTCAGGGCATCTTTGGCGCCTTCCTGATCCCGCTGTCGCAATCCATCCTGTTCGACAGCTTTCCCAAGGAAAAGCGCGGCCAGGCCATGGCTTTCTTTGGCCTTGGCGTCGTGGTGGCCCCGGTGCTCGGGCCGACGCTGGGCGCGTTGCTGACCGAGTATTTCTCTTGGCGTGCGGTGTTTTACGTCAACCTGCCCATCGCGGCCTTCGCGCTGACGATGATGACCGGGGAGCTGAAGTCCGAGGACACCAAGCGGATCACCGTGGACTGGGTCGGGTTGGCGCTGATGGTGGGGGCGATCGCGTCGCTGCAATTGATGCTGGACCTCGGGGAAAGCCGTGACTGGTTCGCCTCGAAGCTGATACAGGTCGCGGCGATCACCCTCGTCGCCTGTGCGGTGAGCTTCGTTCTGCGCGGGCGTGGCAAGCGCGACAACATCATCGACTTCTCGCTGTTCCGCGACCGCAGTTTTGCCGGGGCGAACGTGGCCATTCTGGGCTTTGGCGTGGCGATGTTCGGCTCCATCGCGATCCTGCCGCTGTTTGTGCAGGGCCTGCTGGGCTATCCAGTGCTGGATGCGGGGAGGCTGTTTATTCCGCGCGGGATCGCGGCGGGCTTTTCGATGGTGCTGACGGGATCGGTGCTGGTCACGCGTTTCGATCCGCGCAAGCTGTTGGTTGTGGGGCTGATCCTGACGGGATCCGGCAACATCCTTTTGGGTCTGCTCAACCTCGATGCGGGGTTCTGGAACCTCGCGTGGCCCGGCGTGGTGTCGGGGCTTGGCATGGGGTTGTTCTTTGTGCCGATGTCGACGCTGGCCTTTCAGAACATCGGCCCGGACCGGCAGGACGAGGCCTCGGGCATCTACGGTGTGACACGTTCGCTCGGCTCGTCGGTGGGGATTGCGCTGGTGGGCTGGCAGGTCGCCAGCCGGTTGCAGTTCCACTATGCCACGCTGGCGTCAGGCATCACGCCTTTCGATGCCGCGGCGCGGGCCTGGCTGGCACCGCTGAACCTCGACCCCGCCTCGCCCGAAGGGGCCGCGCAGATCGCCGCCCAGATCCAGCAGCAGGCCAGCCTGCTGGCGTTCCAGGATGCCTTCTGGCTGACCGGGGTGGCGGCCTTCGCGATGCTGCCGGTGGTGTTGATCCTGCAACGGCCCAATCCGCAGGCCGCGCCGGTGGCGGCGCACTGAGGCGCTACATCCGGGTCGCGAGGTTCCCCATGATCCAGAGCGTGCCGATCGCCATGATGGCCAGCAGCAGAACGGTGAACAGGATCAGTTGCAGGTCCTCGCGCTTTTGGCGGGACAGGTCGATGTGCAGGAAAAAGCGCAGGTGCACGACAATCTGCGCCACGGCCAGCACCGCAATCGTGATCGCCAGCGCGCGCCCTTCCATCAGTGCCCAATGCACCAGTGCGAAGGGCACCAGCGTCAGCGTCAGGGCAAGACCGAAGCCCGCCAGATAGAACCGGGCCTCTTTGGTGTGGTCAGGATCGGTCATGGCATCAGCCCTCCGAGATAGACGATGGAAAAGATCGCGACCCAGATCAGGTCGAGGAAGTGCCAGAAGAGGCCGAGCCGCAAGAGCCGTGTCTTGACCACCGGGATCAGACCGAGTGTCGCCATCTGCGCCAGCATCACCATGAGCCACAGGCAGCCTACGGCGACGTGCAGTCCGTGCAGCGGCACAAGGCCCCAGAAAGCCGACCAGTAGCCGCTGCGCTGGGGCACCGCGCCGGCCTCGATCATGTGGGCGAAGTCCCGCAGCTCCAGCGAGAGGAACACCAGCCCAAGCAGCAACGACACGCCCAGCCAGCGGGCAATCGCCGCCCGCCCGCGTTCGTGCCGCATCGCCAGCGTGGCAAAGCCGAAGGTCAGGCTGCTGGTGAGCAGGATCATCGTCTGGGCAAAGATGCTGGCCAGGTCAAAGGCGTCCGCCGGCCCCGGGCCACCTGCCATGCCCATTGGGTTGGCGACCGTCAGATAGGACGCAAAGACCAGTCCGAAGATCTCCAGATCGCTCATCAAAAAGATCCAGAAGCCGAAAACGATGGTCTCGGCGCCCTCATGGGCCTCGCCGTGATGGTCCCCGAGGTTGAGGCCGGGATGGAGGTTGGATGTGCTCATTCTGCGGCCTCGGTCCGATTTGGGCGCTCCGGCATGGCGCGGCCCATGTTGCGGGTGTGGGTTTCCTGAAGCCGGTCCACTGCCGTGGCCGCCTGCACCTTGGCCAGCCACGCGCGATGTTCGGCCGCGACCCGGGCGGCGGGGATGACGTGGTGGTTCCGGGTGTGGAACGTGCGGCCGACCAAGGCCAGCAGCATCACCGCCAGTGACAGCACGGCGAGCCACCAGATCCAGAACACCAGCGCCACACCCATCAGCGTCGAGCAGACACAGACGTCCAGGCCGATGGCCGTGTTGTTCGGCATCTCGATGTCTTCGTATGCTTCAGGCTCGGCATAGGCGCGGCCCGCGGCCTTGGCCTCTGCGAAATCGTCGCGGGCGGTGACCCGTGGCACCACGGCGAAGTTGTAGGGCGGCGGCGGCGAGGGGATCGACCATTCAAGCGCGCGCCCGTCCCAGGGGTCGCCCAGCGGCACGGCCAGTTGGTCACGGCGGCGGATGCTGATCCAGAGCTGGATCGCCAGGCAGGTGAGCGCCGAAAGGATCAGTGCGGCCCCGAAGAGCGCCAGCCACATTATCGGCTGGAAGGACGGCTCGGCGAACGTGGGTGAGCGGCGCGGCATGCCATGCAGACCCAGCCAGTAGAGCGGCAGGAAGGTGAAGGAGAAGCCGATGATCCACAGGATGGCCGCCGCGCGGCCCCAGCCCTCGTGCAGGCGAAAGCCGAAGGCCTTGGGGAACCAGTAGTGATAGCCTGCCAGCAGCCCGAACAGCACGCCCGGGATGATCACGTTGTGGAAGTGCGCCACGAGGAACAGCGTGTTGTGCACCTGGTAGCTGATGACCGGGTTGGCCAGCATCACCCCGGTCAGACCTCCGATGGTGAAGAGGTAGAAGAACCCGACCGCATAGATCATGGGCACCGTCATGCGCACCCGACCGCGAAAGAGCGTGGCGATCCAGTTGTAGATCTTCACGCCTGTCGGCACGGCGATGGCCATGGATGCGATGCCGAAGGCGGCGTTGACATTGGCGCTTTGCCCCATGGTGAAGAAGTGGTGCAGCCAGACGCAGAAGCTGAGCACGGCGATCGACATGGTGGCATAGACCATCGACATATAGCCGTAGATGCGCTTGCCGGAATACGTCGTGATCACCTCGGAGAACATGCCGTAGCAGGGGATGACCAGCAGGTAGACCTCCGGGTGGCCGAACAGCCAGAAGAGGTTGACGTAGTTCATCATGTTGCCGCCGAGATCGTTGGTGAAGAAGTGGAACTCCAGGTATCGGTCGGCGGCCAGCATCAGCGCCGCCACGGTCAGCGGGGGCAGGGCGAAGATCATGATGATCGAGGTGCAGATCACGGTCCAGCAGAAGATCGGCATCCGCAGGAAGTGCATCCCCGGCGCGCGTTCCTTGTAGATCGTGACGGCAAAGTTGATACCCGACAGAGTCGTGCCGATCCCCGCCAGCGTGATGGCCCAGATCCAGTAATCCGGCCCCGGTCCGGGCTGGAAATCGGCCCCCGTGTAAGGCGGGTAATTGGCCCAGCCCCCGGTCGAGAACTTGCCCAGCACGAGCGAGATCATCACCAGCGCAGCCCCCGTTGCCGTCAGGCCAAGGCTGATCTGGTTCATCACCGGAAACGCCATGTCGCGCGCGCCGATCTGCAACGGCATGACGTAGTTGATGACCCCGGCGATGAAGGGCATCGCCACGAAGAAGATCATGATCGTGCCGTGGGTGCTGAACAGCTGGGAAAAGTGGTCCGGGGTCAGGAACCCTCCGTCGAGACCAAAGGCCTGCTGGGTCCGCATCAGCACGCCCTCGATGACCCCGCGCGCCAGCATGATGAGCGCCAGGGCGCAATACATGATGCCGATCCGCTTGTGGTCGACGCTGGTCAGCCAGTCGCGCCAGAGCGGCCCCCATAGCCGGAACCAGGTCAGCAGGACCAGTACGCCAAGCCCCCCGAGGATCACGGCCATGGCGGCCCCCGCCGCGACCAGCTCGCTGGGGGTGGGGTCCTGGAGGGCGTGCCAGATGGACAGGGACGACAGGTCGAGCCGGCCGAAGAGTGCGTCGGTCATTGGGTGGGCTCTCCTGCCTCTGTCTGCGGATCATACTCCTGGGCACCGGGCTGGGCCGAGGGGGGCACGGGCGTTCCGTGCATGTAGCGGTGCAGGACGGTGTCGAACAGATCGCTCTCGACCGACGAGAAGTGGATGACGCCTTCGGGCAGGCCCTCTGCGGCCATCCGCTGTTGCGCCTCGGCCCCGGTGGAGGCGTCGGCAAGCACGGCGTAGCGCTCGGCCGTCAGCGGCACGCCGTCCGATTGGACCTGCGCGACCCAGGCGTCGAAATCGGCCCGCTCCATCGCGACGGCACGGAATTTCTGCTGTGCGAAGCCGGTGCCGTTGTACTGCGTGTTCTCGCCCTCGAAGCGGCCCGGGACGTCGGCCAGGAAATGCAGCTTCGTACGCATCCCGGGCATGATGTAGATTTGCCCCGCCAGCGCCGAGACCAGAAACGATTGCATCACGGTGTCGCTTGTCAGGTCCAGCGCGACGGAGGTCTGCTCGGGAAACGCCAGCTCGTTGACCGTCGCGATGCCGAGCTCGGGGTAGATGAACAGCCATTTCCAGTCGAGGCCCACGACCTCGACCCTGAGCGGCGGATTGTCAGAGGCGATGGGCTTGTAAGGGTCGAGCGCGTGGGTTGTCCGGAAAAGCTGCACCGACAGCACCGCCACGATGACAAGCGGGACGCCCCACATCAGCACCTCGAGCACGGATGATCTGTCCCAATCCGGCGTGTAGCGTGCCGCGGAATTGCGATAGCGGAAGTGCCAGAGCAGGATCGGAACAAGCAGGAAGACCGGCAAGATCGCGATCATGGTCCACCCGAGGATCTTTAACAGCTCCAGCCGTTGCGCGGCCGCGATTGGACCGCCGGGCATCAGGAACGTGTCCCCCGATCCACTGCACGCCGCAAGGGCAAGGCAGCCCAACAGGGAGGTGATTATGGAAGCTTGCCGAAAACTCATTGCTGTCCATCCTGCTGGCAAGGGGCGGCAGGTCGCCGGGCGCGCCTTTCAGCTGCCTGTCCTCCTGACCACCGATGTGATGGGTCTTGGTGAGCGATATCCGCTGCCTTTTCAAGACCGGGGATGTACGCTCTGACAAGACCGAGGCAAAAGCCGAGGGTCAGGGCAATGACGTGCCCCGCGTCTGCAAGTGGCTCGGGCGCAAGTGCATATTTGACGGCCACGAGCGCGAGGATCGCGATCACGGCGGGGAAGCGATGGCGCCAGGTGGCGATCAGGACACCGATCACGCCAAAGCCGCCCAGCGACATGCCCACGTCCGTCGTCTCCGCCAGCGTTGCAAGGGCAGGGACCCGTGCGACGGCGGCCAGAAGGACCAAGGTCGCCATGACGTCGACCGCAAAGAACAGGCCGGCGGCGCGCCATGTGCCCCAGAGCCATTCCGCCCGGCCGATCACCAGGGCCGCGAAGGGAAGCTGGCGCAGCAGCATCGGCAGGTCATGCGACAGGACGATAGCCGAGACAAAGCGCGACAGATTCCCGTCGCGCAACGCGTCCACGCCGATCCCCCGCGCGGCCAGCACGCTTTGGTCGATGTGCCCCGAGAACGTCCCGGCCAGGCCATTGGCGACCAGCATGACTGCGAGAAAGGCACAGGTGAACGGCACCCGCCGCAGGAGGGCCGTGCACGGCGACAGCATTGGCAGATCAGGGCGCGACATGGACGGCAAAGCTCCCGAGCAATACGAACAGGGCCATGACGAGCAACAGCAGGAAGGTTTCGGCCGGGCCGTCATCGTCGGGCAGCTGCTCTTTCAGGTCGATCCGCCTGCGCTTGTGACGCATCCGCAGCCAGGCGATCATCACCACGGCACCGCCTGCGGCAAACAGCAGATAGGTCGACCAAAGCGGTTCCGCACGCGCACTCAGCCGCGCCGCCGCAAGACCAAAGCCGACAATGGCAACGGCGGTGCGCACCCATGACAGGAAGGTCCGTTCGTTCGAGGCATGGGTTTCAAAGTTGACGATCATAAGCCCCCCTTATTTCATCAATCCACGCAGCCCGCCCGAGACCAGCACGTTGACCTCATACAGGATCTGCGGCGCGGCCAGTCCGCCGGGGCAGGCGAGGTAGTTGGGCGACCAGACCGGGTCGAACTTCTCCTTGTAGGCGCGCAGCCCCTCGAAGCGGTAGAAATGCTCGCCGTGCTCGTAGATGAAGCCGCCGATGCGGTTCCATAGCGGCGCAAGCTCCCGGTTCTCGACCCCGGCGAAGGGCGCGGCGCCCAGCGAGGCCCAGCGATAGCCCGTCTCGGCGCCCCAGAGCAGCATCTCGGCAAACAGCGCGTCCATGGCGAAATGCGGGGCCTCGGGCAGGTAGCGCATGAGGTCCAGTGACAGCTCGTGCCGGTTGGCGCCCTGAAAGAGGTTTGCAAAGGCCACGATCCGGCCGTCGGGGTCGCGCAGCACGGCCACGTCGAAATTGCGCATGTATCCTTCGGTAAAGGCCCCGAGGGAAAACCCCTTTTCCTCTCCCTGTTTGCGCGCCAGCCAGGCATCCGAGATGTGCCGCAACTCTGGCAGGATCGGCCCGGTCTCGGCGCAGGGAACCACGGCAAAGACAAAGCCGTCGCGGGCGGCGCGGTTGCGCGCCTGCCGCAGGTCCTTGCGCTTTGATCCGTCCAGCGTGAAGCCGCGCAGGTCGACGCGCGCGACCTCACCGATCTTCAGGATCGACAGCCCCAGATCGAGGTAGGTCGGCAGGTAGGTCGGGGACACCGCGTAGAAGGCCACCCGTTTTCCGGCCCGGTAGGCCCGCTCCCGCAGCGCCCAGATCAGCGCCTGTCCCGCCTTCACCTCACCCACGGGATCGCCCTTGGCGATCAGTGACTTGCCGGTATCGGCGTAGGCGATGAATGCGGTCTCGTCCGGCGAGACGAGGAACAGCTTGTCCCCTGTGAGGGCGATGTTGGCCTCTGTATCCTCGCTGTTTGCAACCAGTCTGCGCACGACGTCGGGGATCTCGCGCAGTTCCCGGATCGCGGGGCGGTGGCTGATGATCGAGTTGAGGACGACGGCGGCAAGGACGATTGCCACGATCAGGCTGGCGCGCAGGAACCGCGAGGCGTCGCCGTTCCAGCTGAACTGCCACCACAGGGCGTTGCGGTAGTCGACATGATCATAGGCAAACAGGCCGATCCAGAAGATCGCCGCGGCCAGGACGAGGATGCTGAGGATCCACCGCCGGTCCAGCCGGAACAGCGCGATCCCTTCGGCGCGGTAAAAGGCAGGTCGCAGCAGCCTCAGCGTCGCGAAGGTCGCGGCCATCGACAGCGCCTCGACCCAGTCGAGCCCCTTGACCAGCGACGCGATCAGCCCGATACCGATCAGGGCCATGGCGAAAAGCCACGCACGGTAGAGCTTGCGGTACAGCCCCGCCGCCACGACGATCAGAAGCGCACCCACGAGGCTGCCGACAAGGTGGGACGCTTCGATGACGCCCAACGGGACCACGTCGCGCAACAGCTCCAGCCGGGTGCCTTCGGCGGGCAGGGTGCCCGAGACGAGCAGCACGATCCCGGCGAGCATCGCCAGCGCCGCCGCCAGGATCGGAACCACGGGCTTGAGCGCCCGCCAGAGCGTGCTCGACGCGACATGAAACCGGCCCCGGTTTGCCAGGGTCGCGGCAATGGCCAGCCCAAAGGCCGCGATGGCGAAGGGCAGCACGGTGTAGATCAGGCGGTACAGCACAAGCGACGCCAGAACGTCGGAGCGGCCAGCGGCGCCGAGCCCGGCGATGATGGTCGCCTCGAAAGCGCCGAGGCCCCCCGGCGCGTGGCTGAGGATGCCGAGCATGACGGCCGCAACGAAGACGGTTGCAAAGACCGGCAAGCCTGGTCCGAGGTCCGCAGGCAACAGCACATACAGCGTCAGGGCCGCACCGGAAACATCGAGCAGGCCCGCCAGAGTGAGGCCGAGGGCCTGCGCAGGGCGGGGCAGATCGAGGCTGTAGGCATGTGAGCTCAGACGCCTCTGACCGGTGGCCAGCCAGATCAGGTAGCCGGCATATCCAGCCAGAAGCAGAGACCCGAGCGTGGTTTCCACCAGCTCCGGAATCGGCAGGATCGCGCTTAACCCGGTGGGGTGCAGCGTCAGCAGCGCGCCGAACAGCAAAAGCAGCGCGGAGACAAAGCCCGACCAAGAGATCGCGACCACCGCCGAGACCTTGACCAGATCCAGACCAAAGGCAGAATAGACGCGGTAGCGGACCGCTGTGCCGGTCAGGTATGACACGCCGAGCAGGCCGGAGATGGCGTAACCCGCCGCCCCGGAAACCATCGGCACGCGCGCCGGCATGGCCTTTGGCGCGACGGCCCGCATGGCGAGGAAATCGTAGGCCGCGATGCCTGAAAAGCTCAGGGCAGTGCAGCCCAGCGCCGCCAGAAGCACCCAAGGACGTTGCGCAGCGAGGTCGCCGCGCACGTCTGCCCAACTGACATGGCTCGCCAGCTTGTGCAGCACGACCACGGCGATGATGCCGATGATGACCGGGATCACGATCTTGACGGCCGGGTGTTCGATCACGCGCAGCACGCGTGCCACGACGGTCGGGGTCTTAGCGTCGGCCATTCACGCCGTCCTCCAGAAGGTCGATCTGTATCTGCTGCAATTCGGCAAGTCTTTCCCATTGATGCGCAAGCTGGTGGTCGATCTTCTCGTGCAGCAGGCGGATTTCGAGTTCGGATTTCAGGTTCACCCGGTAGTCGTTTTCGGCGCGCAGCCGGTCCTTGGCGTCCTGCCGGTGCTGGCTCATCATGATGATCGGTGCCTGAAGGGCGGCCACGCAGGACAGCACCAGGTTGAGCAGGATGAACGGATAGGGATCGAAGGGTTTCGGGCCGAGCAAAAGCACGTTCGCGATCATCCAGACGACCAGCACCGCGCAGAACCCGGTGATGAAGGTCCAGCTGCCGCCGAATTCCGACACCCGGTCCGACAGGCGATCGCCGAAGGTGGCGCGTTCGGCCACGTCGTCCTCGGGCCTGCGCGAGATCGGCTGCCCCGCTTCGAGGCTGGCCAGGACCTGTCGGTCGAGCGCATCGAGCTCCCCGCGTTCGCCTTCGAGCAACCGCTCGACATACAGCCTGCGGAACCGTGCCAGATCGGCCTTGCAGATGCGCTTGCCGTCGGCCCAGCCGGGCGCTTCCTGCACGATCAGGGCAGAGACCCCCGGCCGGACGCCGATCCAAGGTTGCAGCCCGGATGCAGGGAAGGTCTTGTTGCAGACATGGCAGGTGGCGTGGGTTCCACGGCCGTCGTTTTTTGTCTTCATGTCAGGCCTCGACACGTGCCGAGTTTGCCAGCATGACGACCGACAGGCCGGTCGAGAGAAAGTTCAGGCCCAGCATCAGGCCCAGCGTCCAGCTTGCGGTCCAGGGCCAGCCGAACAGGATCACCACACCCGCCGCGAAGGAACACAGTCCGCTGAACACCAGCCATCCCCAGTTCGAGACATGTGCGCTGCTGCGCAGGCCAAAGAGGATTGAAAGCAATCCCTCCATCAGGAAAGACAGCATCATCAGCAGGGTCAATGCTGCGACACCCGCGATGGGAAACAGGGCGAGCGCGGCACCGACGACAAAAAGAAGTCCGAAGGCCGCGACCCCGTAGCGCCATTCCGGCGCGGGCCGGATCGCCCAGGAAAACCCCAGCCCGACGGCGCCCCACAGGGTCAGCATCCACGCCACCAGCAATTCCGCGCCAAAGGTCGCGATGTTGGGCAGAAGAATGGCAAGCACACCAAGCCCCGCGAGGATGGCGCCCACCAGTCTCAGATGTTTGAACGCCGCCCGGCCACTGTCCGGACGCCCCGACGATTTCAGATGGCTCAGATAAGTCTGCACGTGTTTTGCTCCCAGGGTTCCGGTTGGTTCGACCGGCAGGAAACATCACTAGGTGCGCGCCATCGCCCGGATTTCGCGCGAACCTTACTTTCATGCAAAGAAGTTTGTTTCGCTGGCGCATCGGGCGCGAATTCCCCTAGATGACGGCAAGGAGATGACGCCCATGAAGATCCTGCTCGCGGAAGACGACGCCAAGGTCGCCGACTACATCGTTGCCGGCCTCTCGGAACATGGCCATTCCGTCGATCATGTCGCCGATGGCCGGGACGCGCTCAGCTACTGCCTTTATAACGAGTGTGACCTGGCGATACTGGACCGCATGTTGCCGGGGATGGATGGCCTGTCGGTGCTCAAGGCGCTGCGGGCTTCGGGGAAACCCTTGCCGGTGCTGTTCCTGACCGCCATGGGACAGGTCGACGACCGCGTCGAAGGGCTTGCCGCTGGCGGCGACGACTACCTGACCAAGCCTTTTCATTTCTCCGAACTGACCGCCCGCATCGACGCCATTGTCCGCCGCAAGACACAGACACGCGCCGAGCCTGTCCTGACCGTGCACGACCTTCAGCTCGACCTCTTGTCGCGCACCGCCACGCGTCAGGGCACCGTGATGGAGCTGCACAGCAAGGAATTTGCCATTCTCGAGATCCTGATGCGCAATGCAGGCCGGGTCGTGACCCGTACCCTGCTGCTGGAGCGGGTCTGGAATTTCAATTTCGAACCCAACACCACCGTGGTCGAAACCCACATGAGCCGGTTGCGCGCAAAGGTCGACAAACCCTTCGACGTGCCGCTGATCCACACGATCCGCAACACCGGGTATTCGATGCATGGACCGCGGTGACATCCTTTCGGGCGCCGCGTTCTCGGCGGTTCTGCGCTCTGCCATCGCCTTTGTCGTCGTTCTTGTGGTGTTCGGCTGGGCCGCGCTCGCCTACATCGAGCACAGCCTGATCACCGAGCTGGGCGACGACGTTCAGCAACGCTGGAACATCATTGCCTCCGAACACGAGGACGAGGAAGAAGGCCAGCTTGAGGCGGCGATTGCCACCGTGTCGCGGACGACGACCGGCGGACATCACGCCGTGGCGTTGTTCGAGGCGGCGGATACTCTTGTCGTCGGCAATATCCTGACCCGTCCCGAAGGTTCGGGCCTGCAGGTCGGCCCGCTCGATCATGCTGGCGTAACGCCTGACGACATCACGCATGAATATGTCTATTTTGCCGGCCCTGTGGACGAAAATACGCTGGTCGTCGGTCTGCGGCTGGACCTGCTGTACCACACCAAGATCCTTGTCTTTCGCGCCCTGACGCTGAGCGGGTTCCTGATCCTGCTCACCATGTTGTCCGTGGGCTATCTTTTGAGCGCCAAGAGCCTGCGCCGCCTGAAGGAGATCGAAACCGCGCTCTCGAAAACCAGCGAGGGGGACATGACGGTCCGCATCCCCGAGAACGGTGGCACGACGCAGATTGATCGGATCGCGCGGCAGTTGAACCAGCATCTTGAACGCTTGTCGCGGATGGTCGCCACGACCCGCAACACCGCCGCCGCGGCCGCCCATGATCTGAAGTCGCCGCTCGGCCGCGCCTATCTCGCGCTGGGCAAGGCGATGGAGCGCGTCGATCAGGGCGCGGACCCGACCGAGGCGCTGGGCGACACGCAGGACGAGCTTGAGACCATGCGTGTCATCTTCGATTCCTACCTGCAACTCTCCCGCATCGAGGCCGCCGGAGAAGAGCGCATGAGCGACCGGGTTGATCTGGCAGTGCTCACGGCGGACCTTGTCGAGACCTTCGCACTGATCGCCGAGGACGAGGGCCAAACCATGACGTTCGAGGAGGATGCCGCACAGGACCACGCGATCATGGGCGATGCGCAGATGCTTCAGCAGATGGTGGTGAACCTGCTGCAGAACGCCGTGACCCACGGCCGCGAGGGCAACCTTATCACGGTTCGGCTGAGGCGCGCGGGCGGCCGCGTCCTGTTCAAGGTCGCGGACAAGGGGCCGGGCATTCCCGAAGCGTCAAGGGCGCGGGTTTTCGAGCCGTTCCACCGGCTCGACCCCAGCCGGTCCAAGCCGGGAAACGGCCTGGGACTGGCGCTGGTGCGGGCAATTGCCGAAAAGCACAACGGCCATGTGGCGCTCTCGGACAACCACCCGGGTTTGATCGTCGAGGTGACGCTGCCAGCCAGCGGCGGCTAGGCAACGCCCTGCACGTCGGGCGCTGTTCGGGACAGGTTTTCAGCGCCTTACGACGTGCGCGCGGGGCGCGTCTCCTCGCCGGACCAGACAGCGTCCTCAGGCGGACCAATCGGGCCTGCGCCGATCACAGCCATCGTCGTGGTCCACCGCGTCTGAGGCGCGATACGCGCGGCTCGTGAAGCCATTCCATGCGATGATCGGCGCATACGATCCTTCCCTGGCGGGATCTTTGGGCGACCTGCAACCCATACTGGTGTCGCAGCCCGATGGGGCAATCTGCTGCCAGGCGGGTCTGCCCCCTCGCCCTCACGCATTTCCGTGCTACTCTGCTTGAAAGGTTGGAAAGGAGACCGGGCCATGCGCATCAATGCCAATCTTGCCCTGCCAGTGACCATCGACACCGAGACGATGGACTGGGTGCCGAGCCCCGCGCCCGGCGTGGATCGGAAGATGCTTTATCGCGAGGGGGAGGAAGTGGCGCGCGCCACATCGCTCGTGCGGTATGCGCCGGGCAGCGCCTTTCCCGAGCATACGCATGCCGGCGGCGAAGAGATCCTCGTGCTCGGCGGCACCTTTCAGGACGAACACGGCGACTATCCGGCGGGCTGCTATTTTCGCAACCCTCCCGGCACGGCGCATAGTCCGGCATCGGAGGAAGGCTGTACCCTCCTTGTACGGCTCTGGCAGTTTCGCGCGGGCGACGCTCAGCAGATCGTTCGCCCGCCCGAGAATGTGCTTGGGCCGCGTGTCCTGTTCGACGATGGGGCGGAGCGGGTGACGCTGGAACGGCGCGATCCGCATATTCCGATCATTCTCGACAACGCCCGTGGCCTGGAGCTTATGGTGCTGGCCGGTGCCCTGCGGCTGGAAGGACTGACTCTTGGTCCTCAGGCATGGCTGCGCCGTCCGGCGGGGCAGGGGATCACAGCGCGCAGCGGTGCGGATGGTGTGACCTTCTGGCTCAAGGACGCGCCCTTGCAGCATGACGACGTTCTGACCATTCCAGAGTGATAAAGCACCGGTGTGGAACAGGGCGGGGACAACATCGCGCAAGTCCGCCAAGCGTTTGAGGCGTCCAATGGCGGAATAGCCCGCCTGCGCGTGCCGCTCCAGATCGTCGAGAATGGTCTGCCTTAGGGTCCGGGTGGAACAGGGGCGAGCAGTCGCGCTTGCCGGGGTCTGCGTTGCATCTTGATAGCCCTGGACAGGGGCCACATCCCACCTCAGACCCGATGGCGTCCCGTCGCGGCGCCAGTCCTTTCCTGCGGGATAAGATGCAGTGCCGTGACGACCGGTTCGCGTCATGTCATCGACAGAAACCGGGTCGCGCGGACCAAGCCAACGCCATGGTGACCGCTTCGGACGGTCAGACGTCAGACGTCGGACAAGGCGACCTCGGTGCCCCAGTTGGCGCAGGCGCGCGACAGATCGGCGGACAGAGGGCGGTCGGTAAAGAAGGTGTCGACCTCCGCCAGAGAGGCGATCTTGGCCGGGGCGGAGCGTTTGAATTTTGAATGGTCCGCCACCAAGTAGGTCTGCCGGGATTGGCGCAGGATCGCCTGGCTGACGCTGATTTCCTGAATGTCGTAATCCAGCAGGTCGCCGTCGCGATCCAGCGCGGAGCAGCCGATCACGGCCACATCGAATTTGAACTTGGCGATGGTTTCGGCGGCGAGGGTGCCCACCAGCCCGCCATCGGCACGGCGCAGCTGGCCGCCGGTGACGATGACCTCGCATTCGTGATTGTCCGCAAGGATATTCGCCACGTTCATATTGTTGGTGATCACCATCAGGTTGGTGTGGTGGATCAGCTCACGGGCGACGGCTTCCGTGCTCGTTCCGATGTTGAGAAACAGGGAAATGTCGCTGGGAATGCGTGCGGCACATGCCCGGGCAATGGCGTTCTTGCCGTCCGGGTTGATGGCGCGGCGTTCCTCGTAGCCGATATTCGTCGTGCCAGAGGGCAGGACTGCGCCGCCGTGCACACGTTCCAGCCGCCCGGTTTCCGCCAGATCGGCAAGGTCGCGGCGGATGGTTTGCAGCGTGACGCCGAAATGTTCGGCCAGCCCGTCCACCGTCACCTTTCCGTTGCGACGC
Source organism: Sagittula sp. NFXS13 (assembly GCF_040148795.1). NCBI lineage: Bacteria > Pseudomonadati > Pseudomonadota > Alphaproteobacteria > Rhodobacterales > Roseobacteraceae > Sagittula > Sagittula sp. NFXS13. The sequence continues at coordinate 12,820 of NZ_JAGEMH010000019.1, read as the reverse complement.
GCGATTTCAAGGATTTCAGGATGGCGAAAGGTCACTGACAATGGGGCGGCCCTCCCTCGACCGTTCATGGAACTTATCATACGGCGGCGGAGGGATGGCAATCAATGCTGCGCGCCAGTTTCTGTCCGAGAGACGAAAAGCGAACATTTGACCCGGCGTTTTGCGGCGGTTTCTACGGATCGCCATCAAAAACGAACATAAACGAAAATAAACCATTGCCAAACTGCCTGATATTTGTCACGTTTGGCAGAGCCATAAGCACTGGGGAGAAGCGGCGTGGCGCAAGCGCAAACACAGACAGTCGACCTTTTCGTGATCGGCGGCGGCATCAACGGCTGCGGCATCGCCCGCGATGCATCGGGCCGTGGGTTGACCGTAACGCTGGCCGAGATGAACGACCTCGCCTGGGCGACATCTTCGTCTTCGACCAAGCTGTTTCACGGCGGTCTGCGCTACCTCGAATATTTTGAATTCCGACTGGTGCGCGAGGCGCTGATCGAGCGGGAAACCCTGCTGCGCGCCATGCCGCACATCTCTTGGCCGATGCGTTTTGTGCTTCCATATCATAAGGATATGCGGTTCGAGAACGACACGCCCACATCCCGCCTGCTCAGCTTGTTCATGCCGTGGATGAAGGGCCGCCGCCCGGCGTGGCTGATCCGGCTGGGGCTTTTCATGTATGACCACCTTGGCGGTCGCAAGATCCTGCCGGGCACCACATCTGTCGATCTGACCAGCGGCCCTGAGGGCGCGCCGCTTCAGGATCGTTTCGAAACCGCCTACGAATATTCCGATTGCTGGGTCGAAGATTCGCGTCTGGTGATGCTGAATGCCCGCGACGCCGAGGCGCGTGGCGCCATGATCATGACCCGCACAAAGGTGATCAGCGCCGAACGCGAAAACGACCTTTGGCGCGTCGAAACACAAGACGTCGAAACCGGCGCGAACACCGTTCACCACGCCCGGATGCTGGTGAATGCCGGTGGGCCGTGGGTCGGCGACATCATCCAGACCAAGGTGCGGATCAACTCGCGCGAAGGCGTGCGGCTTGTGCGCGGCTCTCACATCGTGACCAAGCGGCTGTTCGATCACGACAAATGCTACTTTTTCCAGGGCACGGACGGGCGGATCATCTTTGCGATCCCCTACGAGAACGACTTTACCCTGATCGGCACCACGGACGCCGAGCAAACGGATCCCGAAAAGAAGCCCGTATGCACCCCGGAGGAGCGCGCCTATCTGGTGAACTTCGCCAACGCCTATTTCAAGGCCGAGATCACGGATGCCGACATCGTCTGGACCTACTCCGGCGTGCGGCCGCTGTATGATGACGGGGCCAGCAGCGCCACGGCGGCGACGCGGGATTACACGCTGAAGGTCGACGCGAACGGTGGCGCGCCGCTGCTCAACATCTTCGGTGGCAAGATCACCACCTATCGTCGTCTGGCCGAAAGTGCGCTGGAAAAGATCGGTGAACATCTCTCCGTCTCCGGCCCGTGGACGGCAGGGGTGTCCTTGCCCGGCGGGGATTTCCCGGTGGACGGTTTTGAAAACCTTGTCCGTGATTTGCAGCGAGACTTCGACTTTCTGACGGCGTTCCACGCCCGTCGCTTGGCCCGCGCCTATGGCACCGACGCCCGCAAGATTCTGGGCCGTGCCGTCACGTTGCAGGACCTTGGCCGCGACTTCGGTGCTACGCTCACCGAGTCGGAGGTCGTCTGGCTGATGGAAAAGGAATACGCCCGCACCGCAGAGGACGTTGTGTGGCGGCGCAACAAGCTGGGCTTGCGTCTGGAGGAGACGCAAATCGCGGCGTTGAATGATTGGATGGCACAGCGGCGACAGTCCGCACAGGTTGCCGAATAACGCAGGGCAGGCGACTGAATGGTTGCCGCCAGTAAGGGAGGAACACGGTGACGCTTGAACTCAAGGGCGTTTCCAAGGTCGTGGAGGGGCAGACGCACGTCTATCCCACCGATCTGACGTTGGAAAAAGGCACAATGAATGTCCTGCTCGGGCCGACCACGTCGGGGAAAACCTCCCTGATGCGGCTCATGGCTGGGCTCGACGCACCGGCCAAGGGGCAGATCATCTGGCAAGGTGAGGATGTCACCGGGCAGCGCGTGCAGGACCGCAAGGTCGCCATGGTGTACCAGCAATTCATCAACTACCCCTCGATGAGCGTGTACGACAACATCGCCTCGCCGATGAAGCTGATGGGCGTCTCCAAGACAGAGATCGACACACGCGTGCGCGAAACCGCAGAGCTGATGAAGCTGACGCCGATGCTGGACCGCAAGCCGCTGGAACTGTCCGGCGGGCAACAGCAGCGCTGCGCTCTGGCGCGGGCCCTGGTGAAAAACGCCGGGCTGGTGCTGCTGGATGAACCGCTGGCCAACCTCGATTACAAGCTTCGCGAAGAGATGCGCGTCGAAATCCCGAAGATCTTCGAGAAATCCGGCGCCATCTTTGTCTATGCCACCACCGAACCGGAAGAGGCGCTGCTGCTTGGCGGGAATGTGGCCACCCTTTGGGAGGGCCGTGTGACGCAGTTCGGCCCCACGCCGGAGGTCTACCGCAAGCCGGTGGATGCGACCACGGCGCGGGTGTTCTCCGACCCGCCGATGAATTTCCTGCCGATTTCCAAGACCGGCAACCGCATCACGTTCGGCGACGGTCAGGCCGCGCCGGCCACGGGGCCGCTCTTGGATCTGGCGGACGGCAGCTATCTTGCTGGCTTCCGCCCCAACCACCTGGAGATCGGCAAACACGCGGCGGATGCGGTGGAATTCACCACCACGCTCAACGTGACAGAGTTGACCGGCTCGGAAACCTTTGTGCACCTCGACCACCACGGCGAACGCTGGGTCGGGCTGATCCACGGCGTGCACAATCTGCGGATCGGAGAGGCGTTGAAGGTCTATCTCGATCCGCGCCACGTCTACATTTTTGCCGAGGACGGCGCGCTGGTTGCGCCCGCGTCCTACGCGCTGGCAGCTTGAGGGAGAGACGAGATGGCCAAGATCACGCTCGATAACCTCGCGCATTCCTACCTGAAATCGCCGCAGTCCGAAGACGACTTCGCGCTCAAGGAACTGAACCACGACTGGGTCGATGGCGAAGCCTACGCGCTGCTGGGGTCGTCCGGCTGCGGCAAGTCCACGCTTTTGAACATCATTTCCGGCCTGCTGCATCCGTCGCAGGGGCGCATTCTGTTTGATGGCAAGGACGTGACCCACGCCCCCACAGCCGAACGCAATATCGCGCAGGTGTTCCAGTTCCCGGTGGTCTACGACACGATGACCGTGCGCGACAACCTTGCCTTTCCGCTGCGCAACCGGGGCCAACCCGAGAGCTATGTGGCGGAACGCGTTCAGGAAATCGCCCGCATGATCGGCATGGAAGACATGCTGAAACGCAAGGCCCAAGGCCTCGGCGCGGACCAGAAACAAAAGATCTCGCTGGGCCGTGGCATGGTGCGCAAGGACGTGAACGCGCTGCTGTTCGACGAACCTTTGACGGTGATCGACCCGCATATGAAGTGGGAGCTGCGCACGCAGTTGAAGAAGCTGCACCATGATTTCGGGCACACGATGATCTACGTGACGCACGACCAGACCGAGGCGCTGACCTTCGCGGACAAGGTCGTCGTTATGTACGACGGTCGCGTGGTCCAGATCGGCACGCCCGAGGAGCTTTTCGAGCGGCCCGAACACACCTTCGTCGGCTACTTCATCGGCTCGCCCGGCATGAACGTGATCCCGGCAAAGGTCGAGGGCAACCGCGCCTTTATCGATGGCATGGAGATGGCGCTGGCAAACGGCTACGGCCCGCTCGACGGTAAGGTGGAGCTTGGCGTGCGTCCCGAATTTGCGCGCCTGTCGCAGACCGAAGGCCTGCCCGTCACCGTGCGTCGTGTCGAGGATGTCGGCCGCCACAAGATCATCCGTGCCGATTTTTTTGGCCACGATATCAATATCATCGCAGGCGAAGACGACCGGGTGAGCGCGGACATGAACCGCGTCCACTTCGATCCTTCGCATGTGAACGTCTATGCCAACGACTGGCGCGTCACCCCCGAGGTCCGCACCGAAACCGTGGGGGCGGCATGATGGGCAACGCAACGTACAAGGCGCAGCAGTGCCAAGCCCGCCGTTTCAATGAGGTCACGACGACGTCCGAGCGTCTGGGAGGAACCGACTGATGCAAAAGACAGTCAATCAAAAGGCATGGTTTCTGGTTTTGCCAGTGCTTTTGCTGGTCGCCTTTTCCGCCGTCATCCCGCTGATGACCGTGGTGAACTACTCCATTCAGGACACCTTCGGTGGCCAGTTTTACCCGCTCGACGACAAGCTCATGTGGTTCAGCGATCTGCTTGAGGATGAACGCATGTGGGGCGCGCTTCAGCGCCAGCTCATGTTCTCCGGCATCATCCTGGCCATCGAGATCCCGCTGGGCATCTTCGTGGCGCTGAACATGCCCAAATCCGGCTTCTGGTCCAGCTTCTGCCTTGTGGTGATGTCGCTGCCGCTTTTGATCCCGTGGAACGTGGTGGGCACGATCTGGCAGATCTTTGGCAGGGTGGACATCGGCCTGCTGGGCTATGTGCTGGACAAGATCGGCATCGATTACAACTACACGCAGAACACGTTTGATGCATGGGTGACGATCATTGTCATGGACGTGTGGCACTGGACCTCGCTTGTGGCACTGCTGGCCTTTGCCGGGTTGAAGTCCATCCCCGACGCCTATTACCAGGCGGCCAAGATCGACCAGGCCAACCGTTGGAAGGTCTTCCGCTTTATCGAGCTGCCCAAGATGATGGGTGTCTTGATGATCGCGATCCTGCTGCGTTTCATGGACAGCTTCATGATCTACACCGAGCCGTTCGTCGTCACCGGCGGTGGCCCCGGCAACGCCACGACGCTGCTGTCCATCGACCTTGTGAAAATGGCGCTGGGACAGTTTGACCTTGGTCCTGCGGCGGCCTTCAGCTTGATGTACTTCTTGGTTATCTTGTTGATTTCGTGGGTGTTTTACACCGTGATGACCAACCTCGACAAAAAGGGCATGTGATGACGGACGCCACGATTCCCGAAAACCTGACCGCGCAAGGGGCCAACACCCGCAAGCGGTTCAAGGTGAATACATCGGCCATTGTCATGGGCTTGTACCTGCTGTTCCTGATGCTGCCGCTCTACTGGCTGCTGAACATGAGCCTGAAGACCAACACCGAGATCCTGAACGATTTCACCCTGTTCCCGCGCAATCTGACGCTGGACAACTACCGCACGATCCTGACCGATCCGTCGTGGTACATGGGCTACGTGAATTCGCTGATCTACGTGGTGATGAACATGGTGATCTCGCTTTCGGTGGCGCTGCCGGCGGCCTATGCGTTCTCGCGCTACAGCTTCATGGGGGACAAGCATCTGTTCTTCTGGCTGCTGACCAACCGCATGGCCCCGCCTGCCGTCTTTGCGCTGCCGTTCTTTCAGCTCTACTCCTCGGTCGGCCTGTTCGACACGCACATCGCCGTGGCTTTGGCGCACTGCCTGTTCAACGTGCCGCTGGCGGTCTGGATCCTGGAGGGCTTCATGCGGGGCGTCCCGAAGGAAATTGACGAGACCGCCTACATTGACGGCTACTCCTTCGGCGGCTTCTTTGTGAAGATCTTCATGCCGCTGATCGCCAGTGGCATCGGGGTGGCGGCGTTCTTCTGCTTCATGTTCTCGTGGGTGGAGCTGCTGCTGTCGCGCACCCTGACCACGGTGGACGCCAAGCCCATCGCCGCGATCATGACCCGAACCCAAGGGGCGTCGGGCATCGACTGGGGCGTACTGGCCGCGGCGGGCATCCTGACCATCGTGCCGGGCGCGCTCGTGATCTACTTCGTGCGCAACTACATCGCCAAGGGCTTTGCCCTGGGGAGGGTGTGATGATGCAGGGACATCCGCGCAACGAACGTCCCATCCAGAATTGTCAGCTGACAATTCTGGGCACGGACACCACGACGCAATTTGAAACGAGGAGCGCCTGACATGGAATGGATGGCATGGACATGGCCGACCGCGATCTTCTTCATGGTGATCGCAAGCCTTCTGATCCTCTTCACGATCCTCGCGATCAAATTCCCGGAGACGCCGCGCACCGGCATCCTTCGGATCGAAACGACACGAGGCGACCGCCTGTTCATCACGCTTCTGGGCAGCGCCTTTATCAATCTTGCGTGGCTGGGGCTGGTTGGCGCCGACACGCAGCCGTGGGCGCTTGTCGTCTGCGGGGTCTACGCCGCGGCGGTGTTCCGCTGGGTGTAAGACAGACTTGCGCGTGGTCCCAGCCTTGGGGGCGCGCGGCCTAAACAAAAGTTCACATAAGGGAGGAAACCAATATGAACTTTACGTTGAAATCCACCACCGCACTGGCGGTGGCGCTTAGCCTGACGGGCGGAGCGGCATTTGCGGACATGGAAGCCGCGAAGAAGTTCCTTGACGAGGAAATCGGCGACCAGTCGGCCCTGACCCGCGAAGAGCAGGAGCAGGAGATGCAGTGGTTCATCGACGCAGCCGCGCCGATGGAAGGGATGGAGATCAAGGTCGTCTCCGAGACCATCACCACCCACGAATACGAATCCCAGGTGCTCGCACCGGCGTTCGAGGCCATCACCGGCATCAAGATCACACACGACCTGATCGGCGAAGGCGACGTGGTCGAAAAGCTGCAAACCCAGATGCAGTCCGGCGAGAACATCTATGACGCCTACGTCAATGACTCCGACCTGATCGGGACGCACTGGCGCTACCAGCAGGTGCGCAACCTGACCGACTGGATGGCGAACGAAGGCGCGGACGTGACCAACCCCGGTCTCGACCTCGACGACTTCATCGGCACGGCCTTTACCTCTGCGCCCGATGGCAAGCTGTACCAGCTGCCGACGCAGCAGTTCGCGAACCTCTACTGGTTCCGCTACGATTGGTTCAACGACGAGAAGAACAAGGCCGATTTCCAGGAGAAATATGGCTACGAGCTGGGTGTTCCGGTGAACTGGTCCGCCTACGAGGACATCGCCGAGTTCTTTACCGGTCGTGATCTGTCCCACATGGGCATCGACGACGAGATCTATGGCAACATGGACTACGGCAAGAAAGACCCGAGCCTTGGCTGGCGCTACACCGATGCGTGGCTGTCCATGGCGGGTGCAGGGTCCAAGGGTGAGCCGAACGGACTGCCGGTCGACGAGTGGGGCATCCGTGTGAACGAGCAGTCCCAGCCCGTGGGCTCCTGTGTTGCACGTGGTGGTGCCACCAACGGCCCCGCAGCGGTCTACGCTGTGACCAAAGCCATCGAATGGCTGGAAAAGTACACGCCCCCGGCGGCGGCTGGCATGACCTTCTCGGAGGCAGGCCCGATCCCGGCGCAGGGCAACGTGGCCCAGCAGATGTTCTGGTACACCGCCTTTACCGCCGACACGGTGAAGCCGGGTCTGCCGGTGATGAACGAGGACGGCACGCCCAAGTGGCGCATGGCCCCCAGCCCGCACGGCGCATATTGGGAAGAGGGCACCAAGATCGGTTATCAGGACGTGGGCTCCTGGACGCTGATGAAATCCACGCCGGTGGACCGTGCAAAGGCCGCGTGGCTCTATGCGCAGTTCGTGACCTCCAAGACCGTGGACACCAAGAAGTCGCATGTGGGTCTGACCTTCATCCGCGACAGCTCGATCAACCACGAGTCCTTCACCGAGCGTGCCGACAAGCTGGGTGGTCTGGTGGAATTCTACCGTTCGCCCGCACGCGTGGCATGGTCGCCGACCGGCACCAACGTGCCTGACTACCCCAAGCTGGCACAGCTGTGGTGGCAGAACATCGGTGACGCCATGTCCGGCGCCAAGACCCCGCAGGAGGCGCTCGACGCCCTGTGCGAGGACCAGGAAGATGTCATGGCGCGCCTCGAACGTGCTGGCATTCAGGGCGAAATCGGCCCGAAGCTGAACGAAGAGCGTGATCCGGAATACTGGCTTTCTCAGGAAGGTTCGCCCAAGGCGAAGCTGGAGAACGAGGAAGAAGAGCCCGAGACCATCTCTTATGATGAGCTGATCAAGTCCTGGCAGTAAGCCTGACTTTGCCGGGGCCTCCAGTCGCGAGGCCCCGGCGTTTTGACATTTCGGCGGTGTGATTGTTTTCTGGCCTCTCTGCGGATTGCAGGCCACAACGCGACACCGCCCCCGACACGGAGTTTCCCCACATGACGCTGATCCTCGCCATCGACCAAGGCACCACGTCTACCCGCGCGATGCTGTTCAACGAAGAGCTGCAGGTGACGGCCAGCGCGCAGGAAGAGTTCGAGCAGCACTATCCGGCGTCGGGCTGGGTGGAACACGACTGTTCCGATCTTTGGACGACCACCGCCGCGACCTGTCGCGGTGTGATGGAAAAGGCCGGGGTGAAAGCCGAAGAAATCGCCGCCATCGGCATCACCAACCAGCGCGAAACCACGCTGGTCTGGGACCGCAAGACCGGCAAGCCGATCCACAACGCCATCGTCTGGCAGGACCGCCGCACCTCCGAGTTCTGCAAGGGGCTGAAGTCCGAGGGGTTCGAGGACACGGTCACCGACCGCACGGGCCTGCTGCTCGATCCCTATTTCTCGGGCACCAAGCTGGCGTGGCTGTTGAACAATGTCGACGGCGCTCGGGCGCGGGCCGAAGCGGGGGAGCTGTGCTTTGGCACTGTGGACAGCTGGCTCGTCTGGCACCTCACCGGCGGTAAGCACCACCTGACAGATGCGACCAACGCGGCGCGCACAATGCTGTATGACATTCGCAAGGGGCGCTGGTCGCAGACGATCTGCGACCGCCTGGGTATCCCGATGTCCATGCTGCCGGAGGTGCGCGATTGCGCGGCCGACTTTGGCGAGACGCGCGCCGATCTGTTTGGCAAGCCGATCCCCATTCGCGGCATCGCGGGTGACCAGCAGGCGGCCACCATCGGGCAGGCGTGTTTCCAGCCGGGAATGCTGAAATCCACTTATGGCACGGGATGTTTTGCGCTGCTCAACACCGGGTCAGAGCCCGTCCGCTCGCAAAACCGATTGCTGACCACCATCGCCTACCAGTTGGACGGCAAGCCGACCTATGCGTTGGAAGGGTCGATCTTCATTGCCGGGGCGGTGGTGCAATGGATGCGTGACGGCTTGCAGATCATCCGCAACGCGGCGGAGACGCAGCCCTTGGCGGAACGCGCGGATCTCTCGCAGGAGGTCGTGCTGGTGCCTGCCTTCACCGGCCTTGGCGCGCCCTATTGGAATGCGGAGTGCCGTGGCGCGATCTTTGGCCTGACACGCGGCTCCGGCCCGGCGGAGTTTGCCCGCGCGGCGCTTGAATCCGTCGGTTTTCAGACGCGCGACCTGTTGGACGCGATGAGAGCCGACTGGTCCGCGTCCGGCGACGCGGTGTCGAATGCTCCCCTGCGGGTCGATGGCGGAATGAGCGCCTCTGAATACGCGATGCAATTCCTGTCGGACATCATCGACGCGCCAGTGGAGCGGCCTGCCGTGCTGGAAACCACGGCGACGGGGGTCGCATGGCTGGCGGGCGCGCATTCGGGGCTGTTGCCGGACATGGAGGCCTTTGCCAAGGGCTGGTCCGCCGAGGCGCGGTTCGAACCTGCGATGGATGATGCCACCCGGGATGCGCGCCACACGTCATGGCGCAAGGCGGTGGATGCGACGATCGGCTACGCCTCCTGAGCGTTGCGAGGCCCACAGGCCCGGCGGCTGGCGGGTGATCCACGATGTGAGCCGGGGGCGGTGTGGAACGTCGCGAGATTATTCGGGCCCGCGCTCGGGGGTTAGCTGCTCAGCGCCAAGAGGTCCTGATAGAGCGTTTCCGATATTTCCACGTAGCCCCGCGCGGCATTGCGCGCGCGCGCCGCGTAGCGCCGCTCGGATGGCAGTCGCGCACCCTGTCCCCCGATCTCGGCAAAGAGCCGTTCGGCGCGGGCGTCGCTGTCTGCCACCGCGCCACCTGACAGCCGGTCCGGATCGAAGGCCAGCAGGATTTGTCCGTGATAGGGGGCTTCGGGGCGGCCTTCGGCATAGGCCATGCTGTCGAGGCTGGTGAGATCGCCAATCAACGGCCCGGCCATGAGCTCGACCATGAGGGACAGTGCCGATCCCTTGTAGCTGCCAAAGGTGCACATGGCACCGTCCATGGCAGCCTCCGGGTCCGTGGTGGGCTGACCGTTCGCATCAAGCGCCACGCCCTCGGGCAGGGTTTTTTTTTCACGGCGATAGAGTTCGATTTCTCCACGGGCAAAGGCAGAAGTCGCGAAATCAAAGACAAAGGGATCGCCGTTGCGCGGCCAGCCGAAGGAAATCGGGTTGGTTCCAAGCGCCCCGCGCGTGCCGCCCGCCGGAGCAACCCATGCGTGGCTAGGCGTCATGGAGAGGGCCGACAATCCGTGGCCTGTCAGCTGTTCGACCTCGGGCCATAGGGCGGAGAAATGGTAGCACCGGGTCACCGCCAAAGCCGCGACACCAAACCGTTTTGCGCGGTCCACAAGGTGGGGCATGGCGACTTGTACGGCGAGCAATGAGATCGCCCCGCCCGCATCAGCACGCACCACGGCACTGTCGTCCAAGGTCAGAGCGGGGTCCGCCTGCGGATCGACGCGCCCGGTGCGGGTGGTTTCGGCGCACATGAACAGGCGGAACAGCCCGTGGCTCTGGCAATCGTCCATCTGGCAGGTGGTCAACATGTCCGCGATGGCCTGAACATGACGCGGGCCGTAGCCTACAGCCTGCAAGGTGCGGGTGGCGAGTCCGTGAACCTCGTCTCGGGATAGGCGGCGCATGGTCATGGACATTCTCCCGGCGGTGATCTGCCCCAGAGCTACCCGATTCTGCGCTGCTTCTCAAACCCCTGCGCGGGGGAGGTCGCATTCTATGCAGCATCCCCAACCGGCGGGCGATTCCAAAACGCCAATGTGCCCACCGAGCAAAGTCACCACTTTTCGCGCGATGGCGAGGCCCATACCTGCCGTGCCGACCTCGTCCTTTGGGCGCAGCGTGTAGAGCGGCTGAAAAATCTTTTCCGCGTAGCCGTCGTCAATGCCCGGCCCGTCGTCCAACACGCGCAGCATGACACGATGCCCGTCCTCACGTCCGGAAACGCGGATTTTGCCGGTGCGCGTCCCGTGGTGGATGATGGCGTTGGACAGCAGGGCCTCGATCAGGCGATCCAGATCGTTCTGCGGGGCCTGCACCGTGCCCACGACGCCAGATAGATCCAGCTCGAACCCCACGTTGTCAGACATGCGGGCCCAAGCTGCGCCGATCGCACTGCACAGGCTGATCGCGCTATGCGGATCGGACAGTCGTCCGACGCGAGACAAATCTGTCAGCCCATCCAACATGCGGTCCATGCCCTGAGCATAGGATTTGAGCATCGACATATGAGTGACGACCTCCTCGGGAAGTGTCATGCCGGCGCCATGTAGATCTTCTTCGATCCATTCGGGAATAACGCGCATCGCGCGGGAATAGGTCTTTAAATCATGCGTGATAATATAAAGATAGGATTCAAAATCCTGTTGATCTGTCTCCACATCCTTCATTTTGCTTGATCCGATCAAAGCAGCTCTTGTTATCAAAATGATATCAGCCCAATTGCTGCCGGGCAAATGCCATGGCCAGTGACTTTTCATAAATTTCGATGAAATAGCAAGGAATGCACTGTTTGAATTGAAGGGTGCACGTGGCGTAAGCTTATGCGGAGTGGGTTTGGGCAATGGAGATAGTGGTCATGGCAGATAAAACCAAGGATGCAGAGCTGGCCGCGATACGCGCAGCGTACCGCACAGACGGCTTGCAGGACCGACAGCGCGCATCCTTCGAGGTTCTGGTGCTAGATGATAGCCGATTTGATCAAAACCAGATCAAACGGGCCTGCGGCAAAACTGGCTTGCCAGTGACGACGCGGTTGACCTCCGACATGGACGAGTTCAGTCAAGCTCTTGATGAAAAAGCGTATGACGTCATCCTGATCGACTACATGCTGCCCAAGGGCAATGGCTTGACTGCGCAACGTTTGGTGAACAATCACGCCATGAATTTTGGCGCTGCCGTTGTCATGATCTCGTCCGAGATGCGAACCGATGTTGCGGTGGCGTCAATGAAAAAGGGCTCGATGGACTGCCTCAACAAGGATGCACTGGATCCGGAAAAGCTGCGTGAAATCATGATGGCCTCTGCGAAGATTTTTTCCGAGGCCTCGCGTCATTGGATCGGGGAATTGCTGGCGCAGCAGCGCGTACAAATCGCACAAGACGTGGCGAAGGTCGTTCGGGACGAAATGGAGTTCGGACGATTTGTGGATACAATAGATAAGAGAATTATCGATATGCTGGCGAGTAAAGGTTTTACGGAGCCCGAAAATTGGAACGTTTCTTATCTTTTTGATGCGGATGAACCATTGAAGTTTCGTTAAATTTATATGGCGTTTTGAAGTGGGGTTGTCGCGTGCATGTTATATTCAAAGCGGTGGCCAGCCGTTTCAGAACCAACTCAGGATTGCCTTTTTTGACCGTTTTCATTGCCCGCAATGACGTGCCAACATCTAAGGCTGATTGCGGAAGCTGCCTATCGTCGCGCTCCTGACGGAATTGAGGGCTTTGCAGGGCCTTGTTGCACAAAGAGGCTCCGGGATTCACTTCGTGGGTCCAATGTAGTAGCGGGCTCGCATGAGCAGACCGCCGAAGCCGACCTATAAGACCATCAATTGGCCCGCGTATAATCAGGCACTGAAGCAGCGTGGATCGCT
>NZ_JAGEMH010000018.1:0-66845 GCF_040148795.1 Sagittula sp. NFXS13 | reverse complement strand
CAGCGATGTGTTGTACGAAGGCCAGTTCCTGGTCTTGTACTTCGTAGGGGCCCAACTGCTCATGTCGCCCAGCTATCATGCCGGATTCACACAGTGAATCCCTGAAGCGATTTGTGCAACAAAGCCGGTATACGCCCACAAAGAACCCTCCAAGACTATCAGTCTATTTGACAAACTCATTAGAGGAGGGTGAGCCACTTAACGCAACCCTACCGTTCCAGAGATGGCTAACCGATGAGATCAAGAAGGCGAATGAGATCAAGACCGAGACGCCAATCATGTGTATCATTGGCAATCCACCATACCTTGGTGAAGGTGGGAAGTCTGAGGGTTGGATAGGCAACCTGATGGACGACTACAAAAAAGAGCCCGGGGGCAAGGTTAGACTAAATGAACGGAACCCAAAGTGGCTTAACGATCTCTACGTGAAATTCATTCGAATGTCCTCGCACTTAATCGAGAAGAATGGCGAAGGGGTGCTAGGATTTATTACAAACCATGGCTACCTTGACAACCCAACATTCAGAGGAATGCGTTGGCATTTACTCAATACCTTCGATAAAATTTTTATTCTGGATTTACATGGAAACTCACAAAAGAAAGAACTTCCTCCTGAAGCTGAACGTGACGTAAATCTCTTTGACATCAAACCCGGCACATCCATCATTATTGCCGTCAAAAAGCGCGGACAAAAGGTGGCAATCGAAGACAAGCAGCTTCTACGGCGCGACTTTTTTGGAAACCGCCAATCTAAACAAGATAGACTCGTCTCTGCGACCCTCAGCCCATATGAAGACTGGCGGGTAATTCCAATTAAGGGGAGCAAATATTATTTTCGGGATTGGGACTATGACAAGGAGCCAAAATGGGAAGAGGGCTTCCGGGTCACTGACCTCATGCCGATCTCAAGTAATGGAATTGTAACGGGGAAGGACAAGAAAGTCATTGCTCCTACTATTGATCAGCTCAAACTGCAAGTCGAAGAGCACTTCGGAGATTTCGACCCGAACCTTGTCCAGCCGATTGCGTACAGGCAATTTGAAGTGTCCTACATCTATAATGATGAATCCATCATCGAGAGAAGTAGAAACGAAGTCATGAAACACTATTCCAGCGGTCAGAATATGGGTTTCCTAGTTTCCAAGCAGGTCCGCGACTACCGCTTCTCTCATATCTTCCCAACTTTGCAGCAATCAGAAGCCATATTTCTTTCCGGAACGACGGCAACAAATGCAAATAATATCCCCCTCTATATATTCGAAGATACAGATGGCTCAAAGCGCCCAAATTTCGACACCAAACTGCACAAAAAGATTCTCAAATTGGCGACAAGCAGTGAACGCGGTGCACCAAGCCCAGAAGACATTTTCGATTACATTTACGCCGTCCTTCACTGCCCAGCATATCGCGAAACGTATGCCGAGTTCCTGAAGATTGACTTTCCTCGAATACCTTGGCCATCCACTCCCCAAATTTTCTGGGAACTAGCATCTCAAGGGAACGAACTACGTCGGCTCCACCTCATGGAGCCTTCAGCGATTGGCGACACGACGGCCCACGTATTCGATGGCACCGGAGACGGCGTGGTAGACAAGCCTGAACACCGCGAGGGCCATGTATGGGTGAACGCCACACAAAGCTTTGCTGCGGTCCCTGAAGCTGCTTGGAACGCCTATATCGGTGGATATCAGCCCGCACAGAAGTGGCTGAAGGATCGCCAGGGCCGCACTCTGGGCTTCGACGACATACGCCATTATCAGAGCATCATAAAAATTCTAACTGAGACAGACCGGATTATGTCCGGCATAGAGATGGACGTTACAGTTTCGCAATCCTAGCGAGGGTCCGCTTTGACGGGCCGCACCGCAGCAAGGTCGAGGGCCGGTCAACGTCCGGTAAGGGCCGGGAGCGTCACGTAGCTTCACCAAAGTGGTCATGCGGCCCGCAGCGCAGGTCCAACCCTTCTTGATGGTCCTTCAGTGCGCCAGATGCCGCGGCTGCATTTGGCTCGAGCCGGCGCTTCTTGCCCGTGCCGGTATCCGGCCTCGCAGGAACGCGAAAACGCACTGCCTGAGGCCCTTGGGCCACCGGACCTTCGGACTAGACTTCTACCGTTAAGTCGCTGCGTTCCAGGCTCGCATCTGGGTCCTCAACGGCTACGCATAGCTTGGCATATCTGCTGCAGATGCCGTCGGGTAGGCGATCTTGGGAAGCGAGGTCGGTCATCGGCATAAAACTCGCAACATAGCTATCCCAATGGGAGTTCCGGCCAGCCCATCCTCCAAGTGTCCCGCGATGTCGCTATTTCCTGAGATCACTCAGTGCGAGATGCCGCCAAGCCTTGCGTTTCGTCTGGGGTCTCGTTGATCTGAAAAGCGCGCAGTTCTTTCCTGAAGCGCAAGTGCTCGAGGCCACCTTGGGTGGAATTGGTCGCGCTGGCCATCATGATGATCGTGTTATGGTGTTGTTCCAGGTGTTCGGGGCAGGGCGGTTCACAAGATCAAGAGAAACAAGCTGCCTTTCATTTTCAGGCTCTTTTGATCAGACGGGTGATTGGGTTGCCCGGCCTGCGACAACCGGCCGGAGTATGGCCAATAGCATGCAGGAAGCGGCCATTGCCCAAGCGATCAGGCTGAAAGTAGTGCTGCACGAGGGAGCCTGTGATCGTTCCAGTATCGAGATAGACCGGGGCGGGTGCGCCTACGACGGGCCAGCTTGTGCATTGGCGATAGCAAAAAGCCCGGTTTCCGGCGGGGTCGCTGATAGACCGGCAGGACGCTGCGGGGAAGTCCTTTAGAACAGGCCGGCCTTGTTCCCGTGGTCGCAGCCGACGCTGTCGCTCACACAAGCGTCGGGCAGCGGGAACACCTCGAAATCCACAGTGCTTGCATCGACCAGAGGCTGCAGGATCTCAGCCTTTATGGGCACGTGGTATTCAGGGAGCCTTGGAGCGCCCGGCCGGAAGCCTTCAGCGTTCTCGACATCACTCACGCAGCTCATGCCGATCGGTAGCCCTGTCACGCTGGCGGAACGCGACGCGTTGTAGATTGAGAGCCGGAAAATCTTGTCAGTGCGCTCGACGTGACAGGCCAACGCTACTCCGGAGCGGATTACTCCACCACGGTTTTGACGCAGAAGCCGCCGATGGCGGGAAATACGGCTGTAAGGGAGGAAGCGAATTGGAGACGGAATATGGGTTGGTGTTGCAAGTGGCTGGAAGTAAAGCGAGTGCTTAAGTGACGCTACTTTAGCGCCCCCATGAACCAGTGGGGATGACTTTTCACCTTACTGGTTTCTGAAATCGTCCTTTTCGGAGATACCCACAACGAACTGACAAATACGATTGGTGACGAACCACTCGGTCCTGTCCGAACAGCTTGGAATTATTGTTCGAAAGAATGGGAACCTGAACAGTGCGCTGCGCGTTTGATATTCAAAACAATTGCGCTTGCGGTATGGGATGGCGATAACCTCATGAAATCTATAAACTTTGCGCAGAAGGAGGAGGGTGGCTTTCGTCACGCACTTCGGCTGGCGAGCCGAGATGCCCATGACAGCGCCGAAGCGCAGTTTTCACGTTTTCAAGCCGACCCCGCGGAAGAAATGAATTGGTTTCTTGCTGCGCAGCGTTCTGGGTTGGCTGCCTTGAGCCTCGCGCGTTCAGATGCCTCACAGGGGGTGTGCTGTTTGGTGCTGGATGACCTCATCGGGAGGCTTGATTTCGATTTGGAAAAACGCGGCGTTCGTGCCGATGCTGTAGTTTCTGATCATCCTCTCAATGTGACAGCGGTTGATTATTTGGTGCTTGGGTCTCGTTTGGGGACAGAGGTTC
Source organism: Sagittula sp. NFXS13 (assembly GCF_040148795.1). Classification (NCBI taxonomy): domain Bacteria; kingdom Pseudomonadati; phylum Pseudomonadota; class Alphaproteobacteria; order Rhodobacterales; family Roseobacteraceae; genus Sagittula; species Sagittula sp. NFXS13. The sequence continues at coordinate 63,013 of NZ_JAGEMH010000018.1, read as the reverse complement.
TGCGACGCGGATTGGCCCCTCAGTTGACGCACTCGGAAATGCCGATCTATTTCCTTGCGCCGGCGGCCGGTGCTCTTTGGCAACGGCACTGCAGGTTATTGGACGCTGTAGACCCCAATGGGCGGGAGGCCGCCCGCATTAAGGATGATGTAATCTACGGCTTTGAATTGTTTGACAGAGCTGGTAAGGCGCAGCGCTCATCCAGAGTAGACACTGAATTCGAAGGACTGCGCGCTTGACGACGTCGCCCCCTCCCTTGTCGTCAACACAGCCCGTTGATCTGACAAACTGTGATCGTGAGCCAATTCATCAACTCGGTCGCATCCAATCCTATGGTGCTTTGCTGGCTGTGTCTTCGGATTGGCTGGTGCAGCACGCATCTGAAAACCTGCCGGATATCCTGGGCGTGGCGGTGGATGAGGCGCTTGGGCGTCCCTTGCACGAATTGATCGTCTCCGATGGGTTTGATCGCATCCGGTCCAGTCTGCGTCTGGTAAATGCCCCGGACACTGTGACGCGCCTGTTCGGTGTCGCGCTCAAGGCCACCGGTCGCAGCTATGATATCTGCGTCCACCAGTCGGGCGAGATGTTGATCGTGGAGTTCGAGCCAAAGGTTGACGCCAGTCCGCGTGACCCGTTGACCGAAGTGTATCCGCATATTGCCACGCTGCGGAAGAATGACGATCTGCGACACCTGACCCGTGATGCCGCGCGTGCTCTACACGCCCTTTCCGGCTTCGACAGTGTGATGGTTTACCAGTTTCAGCCTGATAATTCGGGCAAGGTGGTCGCTGAATACCGCGCCGACGGGCGGGCACGCTACGATGGTATGATGTTCCCGGCCTCTGACATTCCGGTACAGGCGCGCGCGCTTTACACGCGGTCGCTGTTGCGCTTGATATCGGATGTGAACGATCCCGGAGAGCCTGTGGTGCCGGGTGTGTCCATGATGGGCGAACCGTTGGATTTGTCTCTGGCGGTGACCCGTGCTGTCTCTCCCATCCATATCGAATATCTGAAAAACATGGGTGTTCAGGCGTCCATGTCGGTGTCGATCATGAAGGACGGCAAGCTCTGGGGCTTGTTCGCCTGCCACCATGATATTCCGCGCTACATTGATTATGAGCGCCGCACGGCGATCGAGATGTTTGCGCATATGTTCAGCTACGAGTTGATCAACTTCGAGGAGCGTGCCCGCAAGGTAACGGAGGAGGCCACGCGCCGCCTGCAGACCCAACTGATGGCGCATCTGGCCAACGGCTCCTCGCTCGACAAGAGCCTGCTGTCCGTATCTGAGGAAATCCGCAATATCATCCCGCATGATGGGCTGATGCTCTACGAAAACGAAGAACTGCGGACCGCTGGGGATGTGCCGAGCGAAGAGCAGTTCCGTGAAATTTGCCGAATGCTGGACCGCGGCGCGTCTACGGGCGTGTTCTCCACTGACCGCTTGTCGAAATTCCTCGAGAGCGCTCAGGACTATCAAGATCGCTTTGCCGGGATCATGGCGATACCGATTTCGAAACGGCCGCGTGACTATCTGGTGCTGGTGCGCCGCCCCGTGTCCGAGACGATCGATTGGGCAGGTGACCCGACAAAGCCGGTGTCGTTCGGCCCGAATGGCTCACGCCTGACGCCGCGCAAGAGCTTTGATGTTTGGAAAGAGGATGTACGGGGGCGCTCTGCCCCTTGGACGGCACAGGAAGTGCATGCAGCAGAGTTGCTGCGGACGGTGTTGCTGGAAGTTTTCCTGAAGATCACCGATGCCACCAACCTGGAGCGCAAACGTGCGCAGGAACAGCAGTCGTTGCTGATCTCGGAGCTGAACCACCGGGTACGGAACATCTTGAATCTGATGCGGGGATTGTTGTCGCAATCTGCATCGGGCGCAAAATCCATGGAAGAACTGACTGCCAACCTGGACGGTCGCATTCAGGCATTGGCGCGGGCTCATGATCAGTTGACCTCCGAGCAATGGGAACCGACTTCGCTGAAGACGTTGATCCGTACCGAGCTCGAGGCTTTTGCTGATCGTAAATCCGACCGGATGGAAGTGACAGGGCCCGACGCGATGATTTCGCCGCAAGCGTTCACGACAATGGCGCTGGTGATTCACGAGATGACGACTAACTCGATTAAATACGGCGCGCTTTGCGACAGCTCCGGCAGGGTTCTGGTGACGACGAAGGTCGACGCCAGCGGGGGGTTCCTGATCCACTGGAAAGAAGTCGGGGGCCCGCCAGTCGCACCGCCCAAACGGCGTGGATTTGGATCGACCATCATCGAAAATTCCGTGCCGCACGAACTGCGTGGCGATGCGGAAATCTCTTATAAGATGACCGGAGTTGAGGCGCACTTCCGGCTGCCGCCGAATGTCATCGCTGCAATCAGGAAGGAAGGCGAAACCGTTTCGTCGAACGATCTGCCGTCGCAGTCTGATAGCCCCTATAAGATCTCCGGCAAGGGTATGGTGCTGGAAGACACGCTGATCATTGCCATGGATGCGGCAGACATCCTCAGTGATTTGGGGGCGTCCGATGTCAAAATCGTCTCCTCCGTCGACGCGGCCATGTCATATCTCAACACGACGCAGGTGTCTTTTGCGCTGCTGGACGTGAACCTGGGCGATGAGCAGTCTTTGCCGGTTGCTGAGCGCTTGGCGGCCTCTGGTGTGCCGTTCGTTCTGGCGACCGGATATGGCGCGGCGGAGGAATTGGTGGAGGCCTACCCGGATGGCGTGGTGATTGTACAAAAGCCGTTCTCGCAATCTGCGCTCGAGGTGGCTTTCGAAAAGGCGTTCGCGAAGCGCGACCGCATTTAAGCGTCGACGATCCAAGACCATTCCCACGGCGTGATTGCACCATCATGCCGTGGGATCAAACGTCTAAACCATTTCGATCACACCCTTGTCTATCGCCAGAACATAGCCCTTGCGCGCGATGTTCTTCACCAGAAGTTCCGACACCATCTGATTTCCCAAGCCGTCGCGTAGTCGCTTGATCCGCGTGGCGCCGGCGGCTTCTTCGCAGTCCGACGCGTCTCTGCCCGAAATCATCGCTTCGATCTGCGCACCTGTGAGAAGTTCGTCATCCAGCCGCGCTTCGGCCAATACGGACATGGTTTCGATCATCGCATCGGTCAACTTGAAGCCCATCGTGTTGAGATAGACGGTGCGTTCCTCACGTGAAATAATCAGGCTCGACACCTCGATCCCGGAGCGTTCCACCTGCGCCATGCGTCGGTTGAGTGTCATCAGCATAACAACAAATACAAGCGCGGCCGCCAGCAGCGCGGCGGCAAAGATCATCAAGACAAGAATGATCATCCGATAGCTCGCAAGCACGTCGGCAAACGCCGTGCCTGACTGGGCGAGGATCATCAGAAGCTCCACCTCGCCTTGGCTTTGGAGCGCGTCGTTGTTGGCAAAGAGTTGCGCGACCTGATCGTTGAATGCCTGCCCATCCGGCAGTGTCAGGAACAAGAAACCGGCCGCAGCGCTGAGGATGACGACGATCGCGGCGACACCGCCGGTCACGAGCCGCGTACCCTGACGAAGGCTATCAGTAACGGAGGTAGTATGGGCCGGCATTGGCTTGCTCCCCGGCTGAGGGTGGGCCGTCTTTAAAGCTCACAACATTCAGCAGTGTCCATCCGCCAGAGGCGATGCGATTTGCTGTTTGGGTTGCAGCCGTGCCTTTGTCCGGGCAGGTCCCGGGCAACGACAGTATACCAAAGTGCAGCTCCAGCGGGGGCTGTTTTTTCGCTTTGTAGGCGACATAGCAGTCGGCGGCTGCCGTCGACGGCAGGCCGAGCGAAAGCATCATGATGGTCATGGCAAGGATCTGTTTCATGCTGCTGAACCTGCGCGGCGCTGCTGGGAAATTCAATAACCAAAGGCGACGGTGGGCCGCGATATCCGATAACCGGGTGCTGATATTGTGATGAACAGGACGCTGCGGTCAGCTTGGAATCACGAATTTCCTCCTGCTGTGGAGGCTTTTCAGACTGATCCATGAAAGGACCATCCCAATGGCTTTAAAGCATCTCAAGTACATTACTTCGATCCTCACCATCGGTGCCCTTATCTCCGCGCTGGCTGCGGCGGTTCCTGCGCAGGCCGCCGACCGAGACAAGACCAAGGCGCTGATCGGCACGGTTGCCACTGTCTGGCTATTGCATGAGTTGAACAAGAATGGTGCCTTTCAAAAGGCTGAACGCAAAGACGAGCGTAGCCGTTCCTACAGCGGCCATCAGCGTGGCGCAGGGCAGTGGCGTCGGCACAATGGCAACCGCAAGGCCGCGTCCAAGCCTGCTCTCCCACGTCGCTGCCTGCGCGAAACGCGTCGGCATGGGCTTGTCCTTGGATCGGGCTGCTTGAACCGGAACTATCGAGCGGTCCGCCATTTGCCGCAAGCCTGCCAGACGAACTTCCGCGCCAACGGCCAGCGTCGCAGCGGTTATGATTACAGCTGCCTTCGAAACCGCGGTTTTTCGATTGCGCGTCGGTAAGGAAAAGGCCGGTCGGGTGGGGGCTGACCCCCATCTTGCTGCTTTCGAGAACTTCAGTCCTGTCCAAGGGCGGGGCGAGGAAAGCCATCTGGATGGGACCGGATCTACGGACCCTCTATTTTGTGATGACCAAAGGCACGGGCAGGCGACATTCCTGCAAGTTGGAGGTCTCGCCTATCCGGTCGATCACGGCAAACAGCCCCGGCACATGCAGCGGTGTCAGGACACCATGCCATGTACCTTTGTGAAAGTTGACGCCTACCCCCGGGGGCACACGAAATGCATGGACAGGGCCGGGGGTGTCTCCGGCCTCCGCCACAATGACAAGCCATTCATTGGAGTGCATCGGGATGAAGGCCTGACTGCCCTCAGGATGCCGTTCCAAGATATTGAGATGATAGGGAAGGTCGCGTGGCTCCGCATCGAAAATGGATATACCTGCGCGTCCATCGGGCCCGAAATCCAAAAGCGCCCGGTCATGAAAGCGACCGCCCATCCCTTGGTTGATCAACCTGTCGGGAATGCCCGCGGCCTCCAGAACATCGCCGAAGGCGGAGAAGTCCACGGCGGTCAGTGGCTTTATCTGGATGTGGTCCAAGGTCATGGCGGCAACTTTACGAGGGCTTTCACGTCTTTCTACAGAAAGTGTCTGAAGGATTCCTTGACGGAGGCCATAAAAACTTCCGGGAAAAAGGCGAGCAACACCATGCAATCGCCAGGATCGACGTCGACCCAGCTTCGATTCAGAGAATTGCCCGCCATACCGGACCAGACGTTAAGCACGTGTTCCATCACATGCGTTTTGGCAAAGGGGTGCGTCAGATCGGTGTGAAATTGCTCTTGGCGGTAATGATCGATGCAATTTTGTTCACGGTGTTCATTTGCAAAGCAGTGTCTCCAGACGCAGGCGCGCAATACGTTCGACCTGCCGACAGGCTTCGGAAAATTCGGTTTCAGGGTCGTTGGCCAGACGACGTTCAAACGCGGCAAGGATCTGCGCTTTGTCGTGGTCGCGCACGGCTATAATAAAGGGAAATCCTTGCTTTTCTGTATACGCTGTATTGAGCGTTGTGAATTGCGCCCGTTCCGAATCCGTGAGCGCGTCGAGCCCGGCCGCCGCTTGTTCCGACGTGCTCTCATCGGTCAACCGCTTGGCTTGCGACAATTTTCCAGCGAGGTCAGGGTGCGCGCGCAGCACGGCCATGCGCTCCTCTGCCATCGCGCTGCGAAATGCGCGGGCCAGCGCGTTCGCGAGACCTGCGGGGCGATCATGCGCTGGTCCGAGTTCCAGATCAAAGGCCCGTTCAGCGACCCATTGTGAATGCTCGTAAATTCCGCCGAACGTGGCGACAAAGGTGTCTCGATCCATGAGGCTGGGGCGCGGTGCGCGCGTTGGTGGATGGACCTTGGCCCAGTGGTCGGCAATGTCCTCCCGACGTGGCACCCAGACATCATCGAACTGCTGAATGTGGTCAAGAAAGCGCGTCAGCCCTGCGATTTTTCCCGGTCTGCCCACCAGGCGGCAGTGCAGACCGACGCTCATCATGGCAGGCGCGCCAGCGTGCCCTTCGGCGCGGAGCGTGTCGAAGGCGTCGATGAGGTATTCTTCAAAATCATGGCCCGTGACCCAACCAGGGGCTCCGGCGAAACGCATGTCGTTGGCTTCAAGCGTGTAGGGGATCACAAGTTGGTCGCGGTCGCCCACCTGCAACCAATAGGGCAAATCATCGTCGTATGTGTCTGAAATATAATCAAGCTTTCCGGTTTCTGCCGTCAATCGCACCGTATTCATCGAGCAGCGGCCGGTGTACCAGCCACGCGGCGGCGTGCCGACGACCTCTGTGTGCAAGCGGATGGCCTCCGCGATCTGCGCGCGCTCTTCCTCTTCCGGCATGTCGCGGTGTTCGATCCATTTCAGCCCGTGAGAGGCGATCTCCCACCCGGCGTCCTTCATCGCTTCGACCTGCTCGGGGGACCGGGCAAGAGCACTGGCCACACCGTAGATGGTCAGCGGCAGATTTCGCCCCGTAAACAGGCGATGCAGCCGCCAGAACCCGGCGCGTGCGCCATATTCGTAGATCGACTCCATATTCCAGTGGCGCAGGCCGGGCCAGGGCTGCGATCCGGGGATGTCAGACAAGAAGCCTTCAGACCCGCCGTCGCCATGTAACAGATTGTTTTCGCTGCCCTCTTCGTAGTTCAGTACGAATTGCACACAGATTTTTGCGCCGCCGGGCCACTGCGGATCAGGGCGATCAGGGCCATAGCCGATCATGTCACGAGGATAGCGGTTCATCTTGACCTCCCACTGGATTGCTTTCAACCATCTGAAAAGCGCCACCACGGCGCAATTTGCAAGGGGATGCAACCGAAATGAGCGAAGGTTACCTGACCACACACGTGCTGGATACGGCGCGAGGATGTCCGGCGGAGGGCGTTAAAATATCATTATATCGCATCGAAAGCGATGCGCGCCACAAGATATGCGACCTGACGACCAACGCGGATGGACGGACGGATCGCCCAATTCTTGGGCAGGCCGATTTTGCCAAGGGCAGCTACGAGCTTGTCTTTGAGGCGGGCGATTACCTGCGGGCCACCGGAACGGCGGGGCCGGAACCGCTGTTTCTGGACGTGGTGCCGATCCGTTTCGGCATGTCCGAGGACGACCATTACCATGTGCCGCTGCTGATCTCTCCCTACGGAATGTCGACCTATCGCGGCAGCTGATCCAAGGTTAACTTAAGGGGCCGAAAACAGAGCGCGCGCAGGGATGAACGCAGCGCGCGCAGGCCACATGATGTGTTGCGCATGCGGATGCACCACAAGGCGGAAGGATATTTTAAGCCGCCTTTACGGATTTTAACCGACGAACCGACCGGTTCGCGGCGAAAACCGGTCGGTTGTTAAGCTTTGTACGCAAGCCTGCGAGAAATGTGGTTAACGCGACCATTTTTCACGCTTCGATCCTGGGTCACAACCGCCCTGGGGGCGGTTCGTGATTAGCGGTATCAGGTTTCACCTATTCGACCTGCGCGTCGCGTCGGAAAGGGCGGTAGGCTCTAGCGGTATAAGGTTCGGCCGGCTTTGGTCGCGGATGGTTTGGTGGAGCCGGTCCAGCGCCAGCCGGTATCGGTTCAAGCGCATATTCAGGGTCCGATATGTTGACGCGGATGTCATATCCTCGCACGTGAGGTGCCTGCGCATGCGATGTCCGTGATGGCTGTGAAAGCGCCTCCTATGGACAACCCGATCAAGCGCCCCTATCTAGACCAGCCATGGCACAGAAACCCAAATCCGACCCGAACTACAAAGTGATCGCCGAGAACCGGCGCGCACGTTTTGATTATGCCATCGAGGATGACATCGAGTGCGGCATGATCCTGACCGGGTCGGAGGTGAAATCTCTGCGCGAGAACACCTCCAACATCGCCGAAAGTTATGCAGCGGTGGAAGAGGGGGAGCTTTGGCTGGTGAACTCCTACATTGCGCCCTACGAGCGCGCGATGTTCAGCCATGAGCCGCGCAAGCGCCGCAAGTTGCTGGTGTCGCGCAAGGAACTGTCACGGTTGTGGAACGAGACCCAGCGCAAGGGCATGACCATCGTGCCGCTGGTGATGTACTTCAACCACAAGGGCATCGTGAAGCTGAAGGTCGGCATCGCGAAAGGCAAGAAGAACCACGACAAGCGCGAAACCGCCGCCAAGCGGGACTGGAATCGTCAAAAACAGCGACTGCTCAAGAGCAACGGCTGATCGGCCTGCTGTGTTGGCGCTACCGCTGTTGCGGTTTTGCGCTGACAGCGCGACCTTGGGCGCAAAGCCGGTGGTTCGCCTTGCAGAATGGTGCGCGCTTGCCTAAGCGTGTGGCCCATGACAAGGGCGAGGGGCGACATGGCCACAGACGATCCCAAGGTGCTGGTTTCGACCGATTGGCTTTCGAAACATCTGAACGATCCGGATCTGCGGATTCTGGACGCAAGCTGGTATCTGCCGGACGCCGGGCGCGATCCGAAGGCGGAGTACAAGGCGGGCCACATTCCCGGTGCGCGGTTCTTTGACATTGACGAAATCTCGGACGCGCGCTCGGACCTGCCGCATATGGCGCCTGAGCCGGAGAAGTTCATGTCGCGGATGCGTGCCTTGGGGGTGGGCGACGGCCATCAAGTCGTCGTCTATGACGGCATGGGCGTGTTTTCTGCCGCCCGTGTCTGGTGGCTGTTCAAGCTGATGGGCAAGACCGACATTGCCGTTCTGGACGGCGGCCTGCCCAAATGGGTCGCAGAGGAACGCCGGGTGGAGGATCTGCCGCCGATGATCCGCGACCGTCACATGACCGTTCGCCGTCAGGCGCATATGGTGCGTGACGTGACGCAGGTCAGCGCGGCGGCCAAGCTGAAGGATCACGAGATCCTCGATGCGCGCAGTCTGAAGCGGTTCAGTGGCGAAGCCGAAGAACCCCGAGAGGGTCTGCGCTCGGGTCATATTCCCGGCTCAAAGAGTGTGCATTATGCACGCCTGCTGACCGAAGACGGCTGCCTGAAGTCGCCCGACGCCTTGCGCGCGGAATTCGAGGCCGCAGGCGTGGATCTGTCCAAGCCCGTGATCACGAGCTGTGGATCCGGCGTTACAGCTGCCATTATCAACCTTGCGCTGGAGGTCATCGGAAAGACTGACCACGCGCTTTATGACGGGTCATGGGCGGAATGGGGTGCCTTTCCGACGTTGCCTGTCGCCACCGGAGAAAACTGATGTTCGAACTTCTCAAAGAACAACCCGAAGACAAGATCCTGATGCTGATGCAGGCCTACCGCGAAGATCCGCGCGAGGCCAAGATCGATCTGGGCGTTGGCGTTTACAAGAACGCCGAAGGCAAGACGCCGATCATGCGTGCCGTCAAGGCTGCGGAAAAGCAGCTTTGGGAAGTGGAAGAGACCAAGAGCTACACCGGGCTGGCCGGCGACGTGGGCTTTGCGGATGCGATGTTCGATCTGCTGATCGGTGATGCCTGCCCGCGCGATTGCGTGGCGGCGGCGGCGACGCCGGGCGGCACGGGCGCGGTGCGCCAAGGCTTTGACATGATCCGCATGGCCAACCGGGAGGCGCGCGTTTTCGTGTCCGATCCGACGTGGCCGAACCACCTGTCGATCCTCAAGCACATGGAAATACACATTCAGCCCTATCGGTATTTCGATTCCGAGACGCGGTCTGTGAATTTTGCCGGTATGATCGAAGACATTGCCGATGCGCGCGTCGGCGATGTGGTGTTGCTGCACGGCTGCTGCCACAACCCGACCGGCGCGAACCTGACGCTGGAGCAATGGCAGCAGGTCATCGATACGCTGTTGAAAACCGGCGCAACCCCGATGATCGACATTGCCTACCAGGGCTTTGGCGACGGTCTGGCCGAAGATGCGGCGGGCCTGCGCATGGTCGTGGCGCAAATGCCGGAAGTGCTGATTGCGGCGTCATGCTCCAAGAACTTCGGTGTGTATCGGGAGCGGACAGGTCTGCTGTTGGCTGTCGCCCAGGACAAGGTGCGCCGTCAGGCAAACCAGGGCATGCTGAACTATCTGAACCGTCAGAACTACTCTTTCCCGCCGGACCACGGCGCCCGTCTGGTGACCATGGTGCTGCAGGACGACGCGTTGCGCATGGATTGGGAAGAAGAAGTTCGTGAGATCCGTGAAGGTGTGCTGGCCCTGCGTCAGCAGCTGGCGGGTGAGCTGGCACGTCTGACCAACTCGGACCGCTTTGCCTTTGTGGCCGAGCACCGGGGCATGTTCTCGCGGCTTGGCGCAACGCCGGAGCAGGTGGAAGCCATGCGTGTGAGCCACGGCGTCTATATGGTGGGCGATTCGCGCATCAATATGGCCGGTCTGAACAAGGATTCAGTGCCGGTGCTGGCCGAAGCCATGGTCGCCGCGGGCGTCTAAGGCTTTGTGTTTGTCAAAATGAAAAAGGGGACGCGGGCATTGGCCCGCGTCCCCTTTTGCTGGTCTCTCCTCGCGCGCCTCTGGCGCACTTCGTCGCGCGGATCACAGCCTACCGAAATACATTTCAAGCGGTGCTCTGTGACGTCCTCGACAGCTTGGCTTTCGTCTTGGCCGGTTCGCGGTTTGCTGTGCCGTGGTCGCGCAGCATCTGGGGATCAGGACATGCCAGCGCTCAACGGCGCTCTCGTTCTTTCAATTCAACAGTGACATGCGTCTGTCCGGAGGGGTGAGCGTCTGTAACCTGAAGCTGTCATCCCCTTTCATAAGCGGGCGCATGTGGGCGACGATGGCGATGGAGGCGTGCTTTTCCACTTCGGCGGGCAAAACCTCAAGATAATGGCGGGGCGGGTCGCCCTCGTCCGCCGCGCTGTTTTACGGCCTCGTCCAGGGGGGCAATGGCGCACCTGCACCGGCAACGTTTGTCCGGGCTATCGATGCGGATGTTGGCCGTATCATGTGGTGCGGAGGCCGCCCGCTTGTCGCGAAACATGCCCTCTGCTGTCTGGCGCGCGCCCGGCTTCTTTGCTGTCCGAATACCTCTGGGGGAGTTCCGCAGGAGCGGGGGCAGTGCCCCTCGTGCGGTTGGCCGGCGGCGGCGTCAGGATGTGGCGCAACAGGGCCACGGGATGCGCGCGCAGGCTCAGACGCATGGCGACGTAATCTTCGACGACCTCTTCGCCCAGCGTCATTTCCGGAAGGTGGGCGGTGGGTTCCAGAATCGCCTCGCCGTCCAGATCGCCGGAAAAGAGCGGCAGCTCCGGGCCTTTCACCAGCGCCTTGGCCTGCCACAGCGCCTCGCGACGGCTGAGACCCATCGGGCGGAAGGCGTCGGCCTCGGCCAGTCGGGCCAAAGTGGCCGGGGCCAGCCCCGCGCGGCGCCAGACGTCACGCACCGATTGGTAGCCGTTGCCGCGCGCGCCTGCGATCCATTGGGCGTCGTCCTCCGCCAGCCCCTTGATCTGGCGAAACCCCAACCGGAGGGCGAGGCCGCCGCGCTCGTCTGGCTCCATCACATTGTCCCAGTAGCTGGCATTGATGTCGATGGGACGCACCTGCACGCCATGTTCGCGGGCGTCGCGCACGATCTGGGCGGGCGCGTAGAACCCCATCGGTTGGGCATTGAGCAGGGCGCAGGCAAAGATGCCCGGATGGTGGCATTTCAGCCAGGCAGAGGCATAGACCAGCAGGGCAAAGCTGGCGGCGTGGCTTTCGGGAAAACCGTAGGAGCCAAAGCCCTCGATCTGGGAAAAGCAGCGTTCGGCAAAATCGGCATCATAGCCGTTGGTCATCATCCCCTTCAGGAAGCGGGTGCGGAATTCGCTGACGTTGCCGTGTTTCTTGAAGGTGGCAAGGGCGCGGCGCAGGCGGTCGGCCTCGGTCGCAGTGAAGTTCGCGCCGGTGATGGCGATCTGCATGGCCTGTTCCTGAAACAGCGGCACGCCCAGCGTCTTGCCCAGCACGCGCCCCAGCGCATCGGAGGGGAAAGTGACCTGTTCCTCGCCATTGCGGCGGCGGATGTAGGGGTGGACCATGTCGCCCTGGATCGGGCCGGGGCGGATGATCGCCACTTCGATCACCAGGTCGTAGAAGCAGCGTGGCCTCATGCGGGGCAGAAAATTCATTTGCGCGCGGCTTTCCACCTGGAAGACGCCCAGACTGTCGGCCTTGCACAGCATCTGGTAGGTTTTGGGGTCTTCGGGGGGCAGTGTGGCGAGCGTGTGCGTGGTGCCATGGTGGCGTTTGAGCAGGTCGAACGCCTTGCGGATGCAGGTCAGCATCCCGAGGCTGAGCACGTCGATCTTGAGGATCCCGAGCGCGTCGATGTCGTCCTTGTCCCAGCAGATCACGGTGCGCCCCTCCATCGAGGCGTTTTCGATCGGGACAAGTTCGTCCAGCCGCCCTTCGGTGACGATGAAGCCGCCCACGTGCTGGGACAGATGGCGCGGAAAGCCGATGATCTCGTAGATCAGCTCCATCGTCAGTTTCAGCCGGCGGTCCGTGGGGTCGAGGCCGATCTCACGCATGCGCTCTTCCTCCAGCCCGTTGGTGGAGAAAAATCCCCAAAGCTGGGAGGAAAGCGCGCCGAGCGTGTCCTCTGACAGACCCATGGCGCGGCCCACTTCGCGGATGGCGCGTTTGCCCCGGTAGTGGATCACGGTGGCGCAGAGCCCCGCGCGGTGGCGGCCGTAGCGTTCGTAGATGTGCTGGATGACTTCTTCGCGGCGTTCGTGTTCGAAATCCACGTCGATGTCGGGCGGCTCGTCGCGGGCCTCGGAGACGAAGCGCTCGAACACCATGGTGCCGATCTCGGGGGAGACGGAGGTGACGCCGAGGCAGTAGCAGGTGATGGAATTGGCGGCCGAACCGCGCCCCTGACACAGGATTCCGCGCTCTCGGGCAAAGGCCACGATGTCGCGCACGGTCAGGAAATAGGGTTCGTATTTCAGCTTGCCGATGAGGTCGAGTTCATGGGCGAGCTGCGCGCGCGCGTGATCCGGGGCGCCTTGGGGGTAGCGCCAGTCCAGACCTTCGTGGGCGAGGCGGGAGAGGCGCTGGCGCGCGGTCTCGTTCTCGGTGACTTCGGAAGGGTATTCGTAGCGCAGGGATGCGATGTCAAAGGTGCAACGGCGGGCAAGGTTTGCGGCACGGGTGACAGCCTCGGCATGGGGGCCGAGCAGGCGGCGCATCTCTGGGCCGGAGCGCAGGCGCTGTTCGGCATTGGCGCAGGCGGCGCGGCCGAGTTCCTCGATCCGGCAGCCCTGGCGAATGGCGGTCAGCACGTCGGCCATGCGGCGGCGGCGGCCATGGTGCATCAGCGGGGCGGCGCTGGCGATGGTGGGGATGTTCAACCGCTGTGCCAGCGCGCCGAGCGCGTCGAAGCGGGGACGGTCCTGTCCGTCATAGCAGGGCGCGAGAGCTAGATGCGTTTCGACGCGGCGCGTCAGCTGCTGCGCCAGTGTCGACCATGCGCCCGCGTCGCCCTGTGAGGTGAGCGCCTGTGGCGGATGGAGGATGGCGACGAGGCCGCTCATGTCCGCGGGCAGGTCGGCCATGGTGAGCAGGCAGGTGCCTTTCTGCGCCCGGCGGCGGCCCAGCGTGATCAGGCGGCAGAGCGTGGCCCAGCCTGCGCGGGTGGTGGCCAGAGCGGTGAAGCTGATGCCATCGGTGAGGGTCAGCCGCGCTGCGGGGATCAACCTCGGGATATTGCGGACGGGCAGGGAGGGCGGCTTTGGCAGGTGCGCGGGGGCGGGCGGGCCGATAGGGCCATCGCGGGCCTCGATCTCGTCACGGGTGCGGATCTGGTGGGCGATGTCCTTTGCCTGCGTGTGGGCGCGCACGATGCCCGCGACGGAGTTGTCATCGGCAATGGCGATGGCGTCGAGGCCAAGCAGGGCGGCACGCTCCATGTACTCCTCCGGGTGGGAGGCCCCGGTGAGAAAGGTGAAGTTGGAGGTGATGCAGAGCTCGGCGAACATGAATCACATGGTAGTTCATGATTTGTTCTTTTTGGAGTCCTATTATCGGATTGCGGCGTTGGCACGCTGTCAGGGGGCAAGCCGAAAGCTGTGATGTAACTGGACTATGGGCGGCGACATGAAAACAGACGCGAGGAGGTTACGCTTTGCGGTGTGGCCCTGCGAGGGCGGCCCCGCCAAGGATAAGGCCGGAGACCGTGGCGATCATCCCGGCGGCGGAGACGGAGGCCTCTGCGCCCAGCCAGAGTGGTCCGTAGCCTGCGAGCACATAGCCAAGCGTGGCCGACAGTGCGGCGAAGGCGAGGGACCATGCGATCTGGTGTTTCAGGTCGTTGGTCATCAGCCGCGCGCTGGCGGGCGGGCAGATGAACATGGCGATCACGATGATCGACCCAACAGCGTCGAAGGCGGCGACGGCGGCCATGGCGGCACAGACCACCAGCCCGAGGGAGAGGGCCGTGACCGGCAGGCCGAGGCTTTGCGCGAAACCGTTGTCAAAGGTGGCCAGCGCCAGCGGTCGCCAGAAGATCCACAGCGCCAGCGCGATGACCGCGAGTGTCAGGGCCATGCGCGTCAGCTCTGGCGGGAGGGTCGCCAGCGCCTGCGGGTCGGTCAGGGCGCCGGGGACAAAGCCGTCGAGCCAGATCAGGCTTTCGAGGTTGCCGTAAAGCGCGTGTTCGACGTCGAGGTGGACCGATGCCGTGTCGGTCTGTTCCAGCAGCAGCACGCCGGCGGCAAACATGGTGGTGAAGACGACACCCATGGCAGCGCCCGGCTCCACCCGACCGAAGCGACGGATAAGTTCGATGAGCACGACGGCCAGCAGGGCGGCTGCGGCAGCGCCCAGCATCATCGGCAGCGCGGCGAGCGAACCGGTGAGCAGGAAGGCCACCACGATACCGGGAAGGACCGTGTGGGAAATGGCGTCACCGATCAGGCTTTGACGGCGCAGAAGCAGAAAGTTGCCGGGCAGGGCGCAGGCCATGGCGGCCAGCGTGCCGATCAGCATCGGCGGCAGGGACAGCGCGATGAACTCGCTCATGAGCGGGCCGTGGCGCGTTGGCGGGTGTGACGCAGGGCGGAGGCGAGAAGGCCACGGCGCGGGGCGCAGAACAGGCTGACGGCAAAGGCCGAGAAGGCGGTGAGCACGATCAGCGGGCCGGTGGGCAGATCCGGCGCGGAGGCGGAGAGCGCAGCACCAACGTAGCCTGCACCTGCGCCAATGGCAGCGGCGATCAGGGCCATGCGCGGCGCGCGGTCCGTCCAGAAGCGCGCGGCCACGGGCGGGATCACCAGCAGCGCAACAATCAGGATAAGGCCGGTGATTTTCAGCCCGGTGACGGTCACGGCCAGCACCAGTCCAAGCAACGCAAGGTCGTAGCGCGCCACGTTCAGACCGCGCTGGGCGGCATAGCCTTCGTCAAAGGCGATCATGAGCAAGGGGCGCCTCAGCGCCATCGTCGCCAGCAAGGTCAACGCGCCCCCTGCCGCGATCAGCAGCGCATCGGCGCGCAGCATTCCGGCGGTGGCCCCGAGCAGAACGCTCTCCAGACCGGCTTGTTGTCCGGCGTCGAGGGTCTGGATCACGGTCAGCAGCGTGATCCCGGTGCCGAAGAAGACCGAGAGCACCGCACCGATGGCGGCATCCTGGGGCAGGCGGGTCGCGCGGGTCAGCCATGTCACAGTGGCCAGCCCGAGCGCGGCGGTGATTGCGCTGCCCAGCATCAGACCGGCGAGGTTGCGCCCGGTGCCACCAAGCGCGACCATGACAAGGAACGCAATCGCGACGCCCGGTAGGGTCGCGTGGCTGATGGCGTCCGACACCAGCGACCGTTGCCGCAGGTAGAGGAAAGTGCCCACAGTGCCTGCGGCCAGCCCCAAAGCCGTTGCTCCGAGGGCGACCAGCGTCGCGTTGTACCCGAGGTTCAATGTAAGAGCATCAAGAAGCATCTGGTCAGGCCGCAGTGGGCAGACGCCCGTCGTAGGTGCGCATCAGGTTGGCGTCGGTGAAGGTTGTGGTGGTCGGCCCCTGGGCCACAGTATGCCGGTTCAACAGGCAGACATGATCGAAGTATCGCGGCACGGTCGACAGGTCGTGATGGACGCACAGCACGGTTTTCCCAGCGTCGCGCAGCCCATGAAGGACGGTGATGATGGCGGCTTCGGTGGCGGCATCCACCCCGGCAAACGGTTCGTCGAGCAGATACAACTCGGCCTCCTGGGCCAGCGCGCGGGCGAGGAAGACACGCTGCTGCTGGCCGCCTGACAGCTGGCCGATCTGACGATCCGCGAGGTCGGACATGCCGACGCGATCAAGGCAGGCCAGCGCCGTGTCGCGGTGGTGGGGGCGGGTGCGGCGCAGCAGGCCGAGCTGGCGGTAAAGACCCATCAGCGCGACCTCCAGAACCGTCGTCGGAAAGTCCCAGTCGACGGAGGCGCGCTGTGGCACATAGGCGATGCGGTCCCGCTGTGTGGCCAGTGGCTGATCCCAGGCCGTGATCGTCCCGGACAGCGGTTTGACCAGACCGAGCGCGGATTTGAGCAGCGTGGATTTGCCCGCGCCGTTGGGGCCGATGATGGCGGTCATCTCGCCCTCGGGCACTGTCAGGTCAGCCCCGGTCAGCACGGGATCGCCGCCGTAGGAAACGGTCAGGTCCTGCACCTGAAGCGGGGCGGAAAGCAGCGCGGTGTCCTTCATAGGCCTGCCGAGAGCTTGCCAAGGCGCCCCGAAGTGGGCGCGGTGCCGCCAAGGGCGCGGGTGATGGTCGTCGCGTTGTGGTCGATCATGCCGAGCCACGTGCCTTCATAGGTGCCGGGAATGCCCATGGCGTCGGAAAACAGCTCTCCGCCAATGCGCACCGTGTGGCCGCGCGCTGCCGCGCCTTCGACCAGAGCGCGGACGTTGCGATCGGAGACGGAGCTTTCGACGAAGACGGCACCGATCTGGCGGGTGACGAGCGTGTCCACGAGGGCGGAGATGCGCGCCAGACCAGCCTCGGATTCCGTTGAGATGCCTTGAATGCCCAGAACCTCGAAGTCGTAGGCGCGGCCGAAATAGGCAAAGGCGTCATGCGCCGTCACCAGAACACGGGCGTTCGGCGGCACGGAGCCAAGAGCCTCGCGGGCATAGGCTTCGGTGGCGCGGGCCTCGGAGAGATAGCGCTCGGTGTTGGCGGCCAGCAGGTCGGCGGCGTCGGGGCGCAGGTCGGTCAGCGCATCGCGCGTGGCGGTGATGGCGTATTCCCACAACGCGGGCACCATCCAGATATGCGGATCGGGGCGGCCCTCGTAGATTGTGTTGTAGAGCGTCTGATCTTGCGGCAGCGCCTCTGCCACGGCGGTGACGGGGGTGCGGGCGGCAAGTTTGTCCAGCAGGTCGTTCAGCTGTGCTTCGAGGTTCAGACCGTTGCGCAGGATCAGGTCGGAGCGGCTGAGCGCCACGATATCGGAGCGGGTCTGACGATAGCCGTGCGGATCGACCCCCGGTCCCATGAGGGCGGTGACCTCTGCGAGATCCCCGGCAATGTTACGCGCTGTGTCGGCGATCATCCCGGTGGTGGCGGTCACGGTCAGCGCGGACGCGGCGCGGGCCGTCTGCGGGAGGGTCAGGGCAGCAGCAGCGGCAGTCAGCATTTGGCGGCGAGTGAGGGTCATTTATCGCTCCTTTGCGTGATGAATATGCGAATCATTCGCAAGAAGTCAACGCTTTTGCGAGTTAGTCGCAACAAAAGCTATTGGTGGGGGGCTTGCCGATGACAAGCGCCGCGTCACCATTTGCCGGAACGGAAGTCTTGCAGTCCGCTCGACCCGCAGGCAGGGTTGCCGCGCCGCCAGAAGGAGACCCGCGATGACCATCACAGATCAGCAGACTGCCCTCGGGGCGGCGCAATTGCCGCAGGTGCATGGCGCGCGCAATCCGGGCATGGCGCTGGATATGGACTGGGTCCTGTCGGCACGGGCGAACCGGTCCGCGATTGAGCGACGCGCGGCGACGTTGCCGGGGCGGCGTTCGGTCAAGAAGGATCATCAGGCGGCCTGGATGGCGCGGGCGATTTCTTGCATCGACCTGACGACGCTGGCGGGGGATGACACCGCAGGTCGCGTGGCGCGCTTGTGTGCCAAGGCGCGCCAGCCCGTGCGCGCCGACCTGCTGGAGGTGCTTGGCCTGCCGGATCTGACCGTCGGTGCGGTGTGCGTGTACCACGGCATGATCGCGCCCGCAGTGAAGGCGCTGGACGGCTCGGGCATTCCGGTGGCCGCTGTGTCCACCGGATTTCCGGCGGGGCTGTCGCCGATGCATCTGCGGATCGCGGAGATCGAAGAAAGCGTGAAGGCGGGGGCGGAGGAGATAGACATCGTGATTTCGCGCCGCAAGGTGCTGACCGGCGACTGGCAGGGGCTGTACGATGAAATGAAGGCCTTTCGCGCGGCCTGTGGCGAGGCGCATGTGAAGGCGATTCTGGCCACCGGCGAACTGGGCACCTTGCAGAACGTGGCGCGGGCGTCGCTGGTGTGCATGATGGCGGGCGCGGATTTCATCAAGACCTCCACCGGCAAGGAATCGGTGAACGCGACACTGCCTGTCAGCCTTGTGATGATGCGGGCGATCCGCGAGTACCATCTGCGCACCGGGGTTCGCGTGGGCTACAAACCTGCTGGCGGGATCTCCAAGGCGAAGGACGCGGTGCTGTATCTGTCGCTTGTGAAAGAAGAGCTGGGCGACCGCTGGCTGCGGCCTGACCTGTTCCGCTTTGGCGCGTCGTCGCTGCTGGGTGATATCGAGCGGCAGCTGGAACATCACGTCACCGGGGCCTATTCGGCGAGCTGGCGGCATGCATCGGCGTGAGGCCGGTTCGGGGCGCGGCCTGACCTGCGGGGAAGGCGTCGCCTTGGGCGATGAACATTTGAACCAAACAGATACAGGGGCGTCGGGCCGATGAATATGAGCGCGGAATGGTCGCTGGCCATGGTGTTCGTCTTTGCCGTCACGCTGGCAAGCGGGTGGCAGCGGGCAAAGATCCGTCGCGCGGTGCGCAACTTGTCCACCGCCGCGCAACGGCAGTTGGGCGAGGCACCGACCTACGCACCGCCCACGGGCGACGCTCTGACACCGGAGCTGGCGGACTATGCCGCCGTGCATCGGCGTGTGGGCTGGATCGTAAAAGGCGTCTGGGTGCTGGCGCTTCTGTGGCTGGCCTATGTGGCCTGGCTGATACTCGGGGGGATATGAGATGAGCGTTAAAGAGATATTCGAGACCATGAGCTATGGACCGGCCCCGGAGCAGGCGGGCGATGCGCTGGCGTGGATCGTGGACCGCGGGGCGCGGTTCGGACACTTCATCGACGGGGCGTTTACCGAACCGGGCGAGGGGTTCGAGTCCAGGAACCCGGCCACCGGAGAGGTGCTGGCGACGCTGACCCAAGCCACCAGCAGTGACGTTGCGGCGGCGGTGGATGCGGCGCGATTGGCGCAGCCCGAGTGGGAAGCGCTGGGCGGCAAGGGGCGTGCGCGCTACCTTTATGCGCTGGCGCGGCTGCTGCAAAAGCACGCGCGCCTGTTCGCGGTTCTGGAAACGCTCGACAATGGCAAGCCGATCCGCGAGGCGCGCGACATCGACGTGCCGCTGGCGCAACGGCATTTCTATTATCACGCCGGTCTGGCCCAGCTGATGGAGCAGGAACTGCCGGGACGCGCGGCGCTGGGCGTGTGCGGTCAGGTGATCCCGTGGAACTTTCCACTGCTGATGCTGGCGTGGAAGGTCGCGCCGGCACTGGCCATGGGCAATACCGTGGTGCTGAAGCCCGCCGAATGGACGTCTCTGACGGCTTTGTGCTTTGCGGACATCTGCCAGCAGGCGGGGCTGCCGAAAGGTGTGGTGAACATCGTCACCGGCGACGGTGCGGTGGGCGAAATGGTCGTGAACGCCGAGGTCGACAAGGTCGCCTTTACCGGCTCTACCGAGGTGGGTCGCAAGATCCGCGAGGCCTCGGCGGGGCGCGGGATCGCCCTGTCGCTGGAGCTTGGCGGGAAGTCTCCGTTCATCGTGTTCGAGGACGCGGATATTGATTCGGCGATTGAAGGCGTCGTGGATGCCATTTGGTTCAACGGCGGCCAGGTCTGCTGTGCCGGAAGCCGCCTGTTGGTGCAGGAGGGCATCGCCGAGGATTTCCATACCCGGCTGAAGGCGCGCATGGCGACGCTGCGCGTGGGCGACCCCTTGGACAAATGCATCGACGTGGGGGCCATCGTGGACCCGGCGCAAAAGGCGCGCATCGCCGCGCTGGTGGATGCGTCTGGCGGCGAGGTGTTCCGCGCCGGTGATGCGCCGGCGGGATGCTTTTACCCGCCAACGCTGATCTCCGGCCTGTCGCCAGCAGATCCGCTGATGCAGGAGGAGGTCTTTGGCCCGGTGCTGGTGTCCACCACCTTCCGCACGCCTGCGGAGGCGGTGCAACTGGCCAACAACACGCGTTACGGGCTGGCCGCAAGCGTGTGGTCGGAGAACATCAACACCGCGCTGGATGTGGCGCCGAAGCTGGTGTCGGGCATCGTCTGGGTCAACGGGTCGAACATGATGGATGCAGCGGCGGGCTTTGGCGGTGTGCGCGAAAGCGGATGGGGCCGCGAAGGCGGTTGGGAAGGCGCGCGCAGCTACACGCGCGTGGTTGACGATATGCCCGCGCTCACCACTGTGGAGGGATTCGCTGGCGAAAAGGTCGAGCCTGTGGCCGTTGACCGCACCGCCAAGATGTACATCGGCGGCAAGCAGGCCCGGCCTGACGGTGGCTACGCCAAGGCCGTTTATGGCGCGGATGGCTCACTGATCGGGCAAGCGCCCATCGCCAACCGCAAGGATATCCGCAACGCGGTGGAGGCGGCACGCGGGGCCGCAGGCTGGGCCGGTGCGACGGCGCACAATCGCGCGCAAGTGTTGTATTACCTGGGCGAGAACCTGTCCGCGCGTGCAGATGAGTTCGCAGTGCTAATTGACCGGATGACCGGAGGCACCGGCGGCAGGGCAGAGGTCGAGGCGGCGGTGGATCGCCTGTTCACCTATGCGGCCTGGTGCGACAAGTTCGAAGGCGCGGTGAAGCCGGTGCCGGGGCGCGTGGTGGCCATGGCATTGAATGAACCCTGCGGCGTGATCGGCGCGCTTTGCCCGGACGAGGCGCCCTTGCTGGGATTGGTCTCTGTGATGGCGCCGATCATCGCCATGGGCAACCGCGCTGTTCTGGTGGCATCCGAGCCGTTCCCGATGGCGGCCTTGGAGTTTATTCAGGTGCTGGAAACCTCGGACGTGCCGGGCGGCGTGGTAAATATCCTGACGGGCAGCCATGCGGAACTCGCCAAGCCACTGGCAACGCATATGGATCTGGATTGCGTCTGGTCTTTCTCCTCCACCGATCTGGCGGCAGAGATCGAGCGCGGCGCGGCGGGTGTGCTCAAGCGGACATGGGTCGACGGGCTGGCGCGGGATTGGCTGACGACGCAGGGCGAGGGGCGTGTTTTCCTTGATGCGGCGACCGAGGTGAAGACCGTCTGGGTGCCGTACGGCGCCTGAATACTGCCCCGGGCTGGCGATAAACATTGACCGACTTGCAACGCTTCGGCCCTGTGCCGTGGCGGAATGCAGCCGCCGACACGGCTGACATTGAGATTTAACACACCCGGTGTTATCTTAAGTCTATCCCAGCGCCGGGGATGTGCGGCGTTCGATGCAAAGGAGGACTATGTCCTGTCTGCCATGCAATTTGCGGGTCATACCGCAGCACCGGGTCAACCCATGACGGCCACGACCCATTCCACCCCGTCGAGCGAGCAATTGCGCGACGTGGTTTTGTCCATCCTTGATGACAACAAGGCCGAAGACGTCGTGCAGGTCGACCTGCGCGGCAAGACGTCTGTCTGCGACTTCATGGTGATCGCGTCCGGTCGCTCGTCGCGTCAGGTTGCTGCGATGTCTGAGATCCTTTCGGACAAGCTGAAAGCCGATTACGGCTTGCTGACCAAGATGGAAGGCAAGGAAACCGGCGACTGGGTTCTGTTGGATGCAGGCGATGTTGTCGTGCACCTGTTCCGCCCGGAAGTGCGCGAGTTCTACCAGCTTGAAAAGATGTGGGCGCCCACGGCGGCGTCGGCCTGACACTCACGTGAGGGTACATCTGTGCGTTGTGGGCCGGCTGCGGGCCGGTCCGGAGCGCGAACTCATATCCGACTATCTCGACCGTTTTGAAAAGACCGGGCGCGGTATGGGGCTTGGCCCCGTGACCGTGCACCAGGTCGAGGATCGCAAAGGCGGCGGCATGGCGGCAGAGGCCGCTTTGCTGCGCAAGGCGCTGCCGTCCGGCGCAAAAATCTGCATCATGGATGAACGTGGGCGTGTCATGAGTTCGCCTGATTTTGCCGGGCAACTGGCAAAATGGCGGGACACTGGCTGTTCCGACCTGGCGATCGTTATCGGCGGCGCGGACGGGATAGATCCGGGCCTGCGCGCCGAGGCCGATTTCGCGCTGAGCTTCGGTGCGATGGTCTGGCCGCACATGCTGGTTCGCGTGATGCTGTCCGAACAGTTGTATCGTGCGGCGTCGATCCTTGGCGGCGCACCGTATCACCGGGTCTGACGAGGCTGATTTGTGCGCCACCCCGAGAGCGTTGCTCCCGGGATAGTATCAGCCGGCAGACATCAAACTCTTGCGTCAGCCGGTGTAGGCAATGCCAAGCAGGATAAGGCCGAGGATTACCCGGTAAATGACGTAAGGTGTGAAGCTGACAGATTTCAGCAGGCGCATCATGAGCGCAAGCGCACCGAAGGCGGCGACAAAGGCAAAGGCTGCGCCGATGGCTGCGTCGCGCATGAGCGCGGCATTGGCTTCGGATGCCACTTCGAGGCCAAGCAGCGTACCGGAAGCCAGGATCGTCGGGATCGACATGAGCATCGCGAGCTTTGCGCCGTCCTGGCGGGTATAGCCCAGCATGCGCGCGGCGGTGATCGTTATGCCTGAACGCGAGGTGCCTGGAATCAGGGCAACGGCCTGCCAAAGGCCCATTTTTATGGCGTCAGGCAGGTTCCAATCGTGATCTTCCTTGATTTCCGGGCCTGTCTTGTCCGCCCAGTAGAGTAGGATGCCGAAAACCAGCATCGTCCAGCCGATCACCGCAGTTGACCGCATCAGGTCGTTCAGACCCGTGATCTTGAGGATCAGTCCGGCGATGATCACGGGGATGGTGGCGACCAGCAGGAGGAAGGCGAGCCGCGATCCTGGGGTGTCGGTGCGACCCGTCAACATGCGGGGCGTTCCAACCGCTGCCTCGCGAACGTCATGCCAGAAGTAGAGGATCACAGCCCCCAGAGTGCCGACATGCACTGCGACATCAATCGCTTGTCCCTGATCTGCCATGCCCGTGAGATTCGGCAGCAGAATAAGGTGACCGGAGGACGAGATCGGAAGAAATTCCGTAACGCCTTGGACCAGCGCAAGAATCATTAGGTAGAACAAAGGCATTGGCGTTATCCTGAATATAGTATGACTTGGGTATAAGACCCTGTTTCCGAAAGAAAAGCGGGAATAAATGGCCGGTTCGGACCCAAATACTCTTGAGGTCACCTGAAATATCCGCCTGCAGTAGGTGGAAAAGCGCAAATAGGTCAGCACTTATGACTTTTATTTGCTGAGGGCGTCGGGTAAAGAGGCCGAACACCCCTGAAGTCTACTCCTTGAAGAGGTTCAGCGACACATGGCAAAGCAGCCGATGTTGAAATTCGTTACCACCGCGCGGGAAATGCCCGAAAAGCGGGAGGCTACTGTCCGCAACAAGGATTTCGACGAGATTTATGCGGAGTATGCAGAGGCGAAGGCCCACGAGCAAGCGTCTCGCTGTTCGCAGTGTGGCGTGCCCTATTGCCAGAGCCATTGCCCCCTGCACAACAATATCCCTGATTGGCTGAACCTGACGGCAACCGGCCGTTTGCAGGAAGCCTATGAAGTCAGCCAGGCCACCAACACCTTTCCGGAGATCTGCGGCCGCATCTGCCCGCAGGACCGTCTGTGCGAAGGCAACTGCGTGATCGAGAAGTCCGGCCATGGCACCGTGACCATCGGCTCCGTTGAAAAGTACATCACAGACACCGCCTGGGAAAAGGGCTGGGTCAAGCCGGCGTCTCCTTCTCACGAGCGGTCCGAAAGCGTCGGCATCATTGGCGCAGGCCCCGGCGGATTGGCGGCGGCGGACATGCTGCGCCGCGCTGGCGTGCAGGTCACGGTCTACGACCGCTACGACCGCGCGGGCGGTTTGCTGACCTACGGCATCCCCGGCTTCAAGCTGGAAAAGGAAGTGGTCATGCGCCGGGTCGAGCAGCTGGAGCAGGGCGGCGTGCGCTTTGTCCAGAACTGCAACGTCGGCGACACCATGTCCTTTGACGAGATCCGCGCACAACATGATGCGGTGATCATCGCCACGGGCGTCTACAAATCGCGTGACCTCGGCGGTCCCGGTGCGGGCGCCAAGGGCATCGTGAAGGCGCTGGACTACCTGACCGCATCGAACAAATCCGCGAACTTTGGCGACACGGTTGCGGACTTCGAGGACGGCACGCTGAACGCCAAGGGCAAGAATGTGGTCGTCATCGGTGGCGGCGACACGGCCATGGACTGCGTGCGGACGGCGATCCGGCAGGGCGCTTCGTCGGTGAAATGCCTGTACCGTCGTGACCGCACGAACATGCCCGGCTCGCAGCGCGAGGTGCAGAACGCCGAAGAAGAAGGCGTCGTGTTCGAGTGGCTGACTGCGCCTGCGGGCTTCAAGGGCGGTGATGTTGTCAGTGCGGTGACGGTGCAGAAAATGCGCCTTGGCGCGCCGGATGCCACGGGCCGTCAACGTCCCGAGCTGATCGAAGGGTCCGACTATGACGAGCCTGCAGATCTGGTTGTGAAGGCGCTTGGGTTTGAGCCGGAAGAGCTGCCGACCCTCTGGGGTGTGGACGGGCTGGACGTGACCCGCTGGGGCACCGTGAAGGCGGAGTTCACCACCGGACGCACCGCGCTGGATGGCGTCTATGCCATCGGTGATATCGTGCGTGGCGCGAGCCTTGTCGTCTGGGCAATCCGCGATGGCCGCGACTGTGTCGAAGCCATTCTGGAAGACTTCAACGCCAAAGCATCGGTTGCTGCGGAGTAACTTGAGCTTGTTTTCCGGTCGGATGCTTCGCCTTTAAGGTGCGCAATCCGACCGGAAAGGCGGGGCAAACCGGTCGGTTGTTAAGGCCGCTCACGTGGGAAGTCGTAAAGGTTAAAGGTCTGCAAGGCTGACCTGAACTGTGGGAGAGGTAAAATATGTCTGAAGCAATGCGTCACTTGAGCATCGCGGGGCTGTTGGCCCTGATGCCCTTGTGCGCGCAGGCGGCAGACGTGTTCCAGGCGCCCGCAGGCTGCGAGACCTTTCTGACGGTGCAGATGAAGGAATGCCGCGTCGAGCATCATTATCGCTGTGCGGCCAGCGGCTCTGACCAGTGGCGCGCTGTCTACGTGGAGCAAGGGCCGATCTTTGTCAGCCGCATCGACGCTCAGGCGCAGTGGCTGTCCAGCATCGACATCGCATCGGGCCGTGAAACGGTGACGGTGATGCCGGTGAAGGATCCGTCAGACGTGACAGCCCTGATCGAAACCGGGCAGGACGCGTTTGATTTTCAGCAGCGTCGCGCGGATGGGTCGGTGGAGCGTGTGTTCGGCGAGGATCGTATCGTCGAGCGCAACGTGCTGCTGGACGGCGAGCTGCTGCACCGCACGGTGTTCGAGGTGACCTATCAGCGCGCCGATGGCAGCGAGATCGGGACGTATTCCGGTTCGGAATATGTCTCTGAGGCGCACCAACGGTTCTTTGCCGGTCGGGGCACCAGTGTGTTCGATGGCGTGTCGTCGTCGTTCGACCGCACGCCACAGGAGTTTATCTATCCCGGCGAGCCGGGCTTTGCTTCGGTCACGCCTGTCTACGACTGTGGCATGATGATGAGCGCCCTGCGCTAGAGGATTGGGGATGGCGGGCTCGCCCCGCGTCCTGAGTGAATTTGAACCAAGGCGAGGTTGCGGCCGGATCTTGGGATGTAATCTGGTCGCCTGCGGGGGACCGAACGGATGAGACGGCCACCCGGCGTGGCCTATATGGAGGGCGTGAGCCATGACCAAGTTTGACGCTGAATGGGTGCGCAACGAGGAAGCCAAGCGCAAGTGGATGTCGGAAAACGGCATGTACCACGAGAGCGAGGAGCATTCGTCGTGCGGTGTGGGCCTTGCGGTGAGCCTTGACGGCAAACCGTCGCGCAAGGTTGTGGAGGCGGGCATTTCCGCACTGAAGGCAATCTGGCACCGCGGCGCGGTGGATGCGGATGGCATGACCGGCGACGGCGCAGGCATCCACGTTCAGATCCCGGCCCCCTTCTTCTACGATCAGGTGGAGCGCACCGGCCACACGCCGCGCATGGACCAGCGCATGGCCGTGGGTCAGGTGTTTTTGCCGCGCACGGACTTCGGCGCGCAGGAAGCCTGCCGGACCATCGTCGAGACCGAAGTGCTGCGCATGGGCCATTCCATCTACGGCTGGCGCCACGTCCCGGTGAACGTCGGCTGCCTTGGCGAGAAGGCGAACGCCACGCGCCCCGAGATCGAGCAGATCCTGATTTCCAACGCACGCGGCGTGGATGAGGAACAGTTCGAGCGTGAGCTCTATGTCATCCGTCGTCGCATCGAAAAGGCGGCTGCGGCGGCTGGCGTTGCGGGCAACGGCGGGTTGTACATCGCCTCGCTGTCCTGCCGGTCGATCATCTACAAGGGCATGATGTTGGCGGAACAGGTGGCGGAGTTCTACCCCGACCTTCAGGATGAGCGGTTCGAGAGCGCCTTTGCGATCTATCACCAGCGTTATTCCACCAACACCTTCCCGCAGTGGTGGCTGGCGCAGCCGTTCCGCATGTTGGCGCACAACGGCGAGATCAACACGCTGAAGGGCAACGTCAACTGGATGAAGTCGCACGAGATCCGCATGGCGTCGTCGGCGTTTGGCGATCTGGCGGAAGACATCAAGCCGATCATCGCAAATGGCGCGTCTGATTCGGCGGCGCTGGATGGCGTGTTCGAGGTTCTGGTGCGCGCGGGCCGCAACGCCCCGATGGCCAAGACCATGCTGATCCCCGAAAGCTGGTCCAAGCAGGCGGTCGAGCTGCCCGAGGCGTGGCGCGACATGTATTCCTACTGCAACTCGGTGATGGAGCCGTGGGACGGCCCTGCCGCGCTGGCGATGACCGATGGTCGCTGGGTCTGTGGCGGTCTGGACCGTAACGGCCTGCGTCCGATGCGGTATGTCGTGACCGGCGACGGCATGCTGATTGCCGGGTCCGAGGCTGGCATGGTGCCGGTGGACGAGGCGACCGTGCGCGAAAAAGGCGCGCTTGGCCCGGGCCAGATGATCGCGGTCGACATGGCCGAGGGCAAGCTGTTCCACGACACCGAGATCAAGGACGTGCTGGCCGCATCGCAGCCGTTTGGCGACTGGGTTGGCAAGATCAACGAGCTGGACGGGCCTCTGGCCGAGGTCACCGAAAAGCCGCTGTTCGAGGGCGCAGAGCTGCGCCGGCGTCAGATTGCAGCCGGCTACACCATCGAGGAGTTGGAACAGATCCTTGCGCCGATGGCCGAGGACGGCAAGGAGCAGCTGGCCTCGATGGGCGACGATACGCCCTCTGCCGTGCTGTCCAAGAAGTACCGTCCGCTGTCGCATTTCTTCCGCCAGAACTTCTCCCAGGTGACCAACCCGCCGATCGACAGCCTGCGCGAATTCCGCGTGATGTCGCTGAAGACGCGGTTTGGTAACCTCAAGAACGTGCTGGACGAATCCTCGTCGCAGACAGAGATCCTCGTGCTGGACACGCCCTTTGTGGCCAATGCGCAGTTCGACGCGCTGAAGGAGAACTTCAACGCGACCTCGACGACCATCGACTGCACGTTCGGGGCTGGCAAAAACGAGCTGCGTGACAACCTCGCCCGCATCCGGGCAGAGGCCGAAGAGGCTGTGTCTTCCGGCGCGGGGCATTTGATCCTGACGGATGAAGGCACCTCGGAGGATCGCGTTGCGATGCCGATGATCCTGGCCACCAGCGCGGTGCACAGCCACCTGACGCGCAAGGGCTTGCGGACCTTCTGCTCGATCACCGTGCGGTCGGCGGAATGCATTGACCCGCATTACTTTGCGGTGCTGATCGGCGCCGGTGCGACCATCGTGAACCCCTATCTGGCCGAAGACAGCCTTGCCGACCGTATCAAGCGCGGTCTGCTCGACATGACGCTGACCGAAGCCGTGGCGAAATACCGCGAAGCCATCGACCAAGGTCTGCTGAAGATCATGTCCAAGATGGGTATCTCGGTCGTGTCGTCCTATCGCGGCGGCCTGAACTTCGAGGCGGTGGGCCTGTCCCGCGCCATGTGTGCCGAGTACTTCCCCGGCATGATTTCCCGTATCTCGGGGATCGGTGTGAACGGCATCCAGCACAAGGCCGAGCAGGTCCATGCGCTGGGCTTCAAGAACGGGCGCGACGTGCTGCCCATTGGTGGCTTCTACAAAGCGCGCAAATCGGGCGAGACCCATGCGTGGGGTGCGCAGACCATGCACCTGATGCAGGCCGCCTGTGATCGAGCGTCCTACGAGCTTTGGAAGCAGTATTCCAACGCGATGCAGGCGAACCCGCCGATCCATCTGCGTGATCTGCTGGCGGTGAAGCCGCTGGGCGCCTCCGTCCCGCTTGAAGAAGTCGAATCGATCACCTCGATCCGCAAGCGGTTCGTGACGCCGGGCATGTCGCTGGGCGCGCTGTCGCCGGAGGCGCACAAGACGTTGAACATCGCGATGAACCGGATCGGCGCAAAGTCGGATTCCGGTGAAGGCGGCGAAGATCCGGCGCACTTCGTGCCGGAGCCCAACGGCGACAACCCGTCCGCGAAGATCAAGCAGGTGGCGTCGGGCCGTTTCGGTGTGACCGCCGAGTACCTGAACCACTGCGAAGAGCTGGAAATCAAGGTCGCGCAGGGGGCCAAGCCCGGCGAGGGCGGTCAGCTTCCGGGCATGAAGGTCACCGACCTGATTGCGCGTCTGCGGCATTCGACCAAGGGCGTGACCCTGATCTCGCCACCGCCGCACCACGACATCTACTCGATCGAGGATCTCGCGCAGCTGATCTACGACCTCAAGCAGATCAACCCGCGCTGCAAGGTGACGGTGAAGCTGGTGGCGTCCTCCGGCGTGGGCACAATCGCGGCAGGCGTGGCAAAGGCGAAGGCCGACGTCATCCTGATTTCGGGCCACAACGGCGGCACGGGCGCATCGCCTGCGACCTCGATCAAGCATTGCGGTCTGCCGTGGGAGATGGGGCTGTCGGAGGCGCATCAGGTGCTGTCGATGAACAACCTGCGCTCGCGCGTGACGCTGCGCACGGACGGTGGTTTGCGCACCGGTCGTGACATCGTCATGGCGGCCATGATGGGGGCCGAAGAGTTCGGCATCGGCACCGCGGCGCTGATCGCCATGGGCTGCATCATGGTGCGCCAGTGCCAGTCCAACACCTGCCCGGTGGGCGTGTGTACTCAGGACGAAGCCCTGCGGGACAAGTTCACCGGCAACGCGGACAAGGTGGTCAACCTGATCTCCTTCTATGCGACCGAAGTGCGCGAAATCCTGGCCGAGATCGGTGCGCGGTCGCTGGACGAGGTGATCGGTCGTGCGGACCTGCTGACGCAGGTGTCGCGCGGTGCAGAGCATCTTGACGATCTGGACCTGAACCCGCTGCTGATCCGCGTCGATGGGTCCGACAAGAACGTCTACAACCGCGACAAGCCGCGCAACCCGGTGCCTGATACGCTGGATGCGGAAATCGTGCGCGACGCCGCACGCTTCTTGCAGGATGGCGAAAAGATGCAGCTATCCTATGCCGTGATGAACACGCACCGGACGGTGGGCACGCGGGTGTCGAGCCACATCGAGTCGAAGTTCGGGATGCGCAACGCGTTGCAGCCCGATCACCTGCACATCAAGCTGACCGGCTCTGCCGGGCAGTCGCTGGGCGCCTTTGCCGCGCCGGGGCTGAAGCTCGAAGTGTCGGGCGACGCCAACGACTACGTGGGCAAGGGCCTGTCGGGGGGCACGATCGTTGTGCGCCCGCCGCTGGTGTCGCCGCTCAAGGCGTCGGAGAACACGATCATCGGCAACACTGTCCTTTACGGTGCGACCGACGGCTATCTGTTCGCGGCAGGCAAGGCGGGGGAACGCTTCGCGGTCCGCAACTCCGGTGCGAAGGTTGTGGTCGAGGGCTGCGGTTCCAATGGGTGTGAATACATGACCGGGGGCGTGGCGGTGATCCTTGGGGAGATCGGTGCGAACTTTGGCGCGGGGATGACCGGCGGCATGGCGTATCTGTACGATCCCGAAGGCAAGGCCGACGCGTTGATGAACATGGAAAGCCTCGTGACCTGCAAGGTGACCGTGTCTGCGTGGGAAGATCAGCTGTTGGGCCTGATCCAACGCCATGCGGAGGAAACGCGCTCTCAAAAGGCCGCAGAGATCCTGCAGCATTGGGATCTGGAGAAGGGCAACTTCATTCAGGTCTGCCCGAAAGAGATGCTGAACAAGATCCCGCATCCGCTGGGCATCGAAGACGCCGTGGCGGTGCCGGCGGAGTAACCTGGCCTCGCTTTGAAATCATGCGCCCCGGGGGAGACCTCGGGGCGTTTTTGGTTTCCGAGGTGGGGCCTTGTGGTGGTTTGCCTGATGTTGGGCCGGGCCGATATTTTTTTGTCCGCCGCACATGACGCGGGCTGATGTCTAATTCCGTGTCCGTAAGGACATTATTCGGGTTTTGCGTGGTACAGATTCGGGATGACCGGCGAAGGCCGTTGATATCCGGGTGACGTCAGGCGGCGACCGCTGCGGTGCCGTCTCGTTTTTCTGCTAGCCCCTTTGGCACGGGTGTGTAGACAGGGGACATGGCTACCAAACGGACAAAATCGACGCCCAAAAGCAAGGCGCGCAAGCAGGACAAGACGAAGCTGCCTTTGAGGCGGCGGCTGAAACGCCTTGTGTATATAGGAGCTTTGGGGATGGCAGCCTTTGTCGTTCTGGCGGTGGCGGCGTTTACCGTGCTGAACCCGCCCACCACGCACACGATCTGGAGCGAGAAGCAGCGCCTTGGCTCTGTGGACCGGTCCTGGGTCCGATTCGAGGATGTGGCCCCGGTGATGGGCCGTTCGGTCGTGGCGGCGGAGGATGCCAATTTCTGCGAACACTGGGGATTCGACATGACGGCGATCCGCGCCGCCATTGCGGAAGGGGCGCAGCGCGGCGGCTCCACCCTTAGCCAGCAGGTGGTGAAGAACGTCTATCTCTGGCAGGAGCGGTCCTGGCTGCGCAAGGGGTTGGAGGCCGGGCTGACGCCCTTGGTCGAAGGCATCTGGTCCAAGCGACGCATTCTCGAGGTCTATCTGAACGTGGCGGAGTTCGGTGAGGGCGTGTTCGGGGTGGAGGCGGCCTCCTGGCATTATTTCGGCGTCGGGCCGGAGGCTTTGACCGCGCGACAGGCGGCTTTGCTGGCGGCTGTGTTGCCCAGCCCCAGAACGCGGGATGCTGGCCGTCCTTCGAAGGCCGTGAGCCGGCGCGCTCAGGCGATCATGGATGGGGCGGCGACCATCGCGGCGGATGGCCGGGCGGCGTGCTTTGAGGGCGGTCAGGCCGGCTGAAATCGGCGGGAGGCAGCCGGCATGTGGTCCGCAGAGGGGCGCAACCTGCGGCGGGCGCTTGAAACCGGGTGGCGATGGACTCTATTAGAAGGCATTCCCGAAACGCAGGATTATCATGGCCAAGCTGTATCACGTTCCCCTTTCTCCGTTCTGCCGCAAGGTGCGGCTGAGCCTCGCCGAGAAAAAGATCGAATGCGAATTGGTGGAGGAGCGCTACTGGGAGAAGGACCCCGATTTCCTGCGACGCAATCCGGCGGCCAAGGTGCCGATCCTGCGCATGGACGGTAAGACGATGGCCGAATCATCTGCCATTTGTGAGTGGATCGAGGAAAAATACTCGGACCCGTCGCTGATGCCACGGTCACCGGATGCCCGCTATGAGGTGCGGCGTCTGGTGGGGTGGTTTGACGACAAGTTTCACAACGAAGTCACGTCCAAGCTGTTGTACGAACGGGTGAACAAGAAGGTGATGAAGGCCGGTTTTCCGGACTCGGGGAACGTGAAGTCCGGCGCGAAGGCGATCAAATACCATCTCGATTACCTCGCTTGGTTGCTGGAGCACCGCCGTTGGTTGGCGGGCGATTCCATGACGTTGGCGGATTTTGCAGCTGCCGCGCATCTGTCGTCTCTGGACTATATCTCGGATGTGGACTGGAACCGCAGCGAGGCGGTCAAGGATTGGTACGCAAAGATCAAATCGCGCCCGGCTTTCCGGTCGATCCTTGCGGATCAGGTGCCGGGTTTCCCGCCGCCCGCGCATTATGCCGACTTGGATTTCTGAGCCCGCCTTTCGGGGCAGGGGGCGCTGCCCCGTCCCATTGGGACACCCCCCGGAGTATTTGAAAAGCCAAGAAGCAGGGTGACCGCGTGACCGATCTGACCACAGCGCTGAAAACGGAGGCGGGCGCGGTCGGGTTCTCTGAGTGCCGCATCTGCCGGCCGACGGATGTGCCAGAGGTCATGGCGCGCTTGCAGGCCTTTGTCGCCGAGGGTCGGCATGGGCAGATGAACTGGATGGCGGAGCGCATGAACTGGCGTGGCGATCCCGCGGCGCTTTGGCCGGAGGCGCGGTCCGTGATCATGCTGGCAGAGAATTATGGCCCGGAGAGCGACCCTCTGGCCGTCTTGTCAGAACTGGACCGTGGCGCGGTCAGCGTTTATGCCCAAGGGCGCGATTATCACGACGTGGTCAAGAAGCGGCTCAAACGTTTGGGGCGCTGGTTGATTGATGCGGCTGGAACCTCGCCTGAAATCAAGGTGTTCGTTGATACCGCCCCGGTGATGGAAAAGCCGCTGGGGCAGGCGGCCGGGTTGGGGTGGCAGGGCAAGCACACCAACCTTGTCAGCCGCCGTTTGGGGTCCTGGTTCTTTCTCGGCTGCATCTTTACCACCTTGGATCTGGAGGTGGACGGCGCGGAGGTCGATCACTGCGGATCGTGCCGCAAGTGTCTGGATGTCTGCCCGACGGCGGCGTTTCCCGCGCCCTATCAATTGGACGCGCGGCGGTGCATTTCCTACCTGACAATCGAACACAGCGGTCCGGTGGACGAAGCCCTGCGCCCTGGACTGGGCAACCGGATTTACGGGTGCGACGACTGTCTGGCGGTCTGTCCATGGAACAAGTTCGCTCAGGCGGCCTCTGAGGTGAAGTATGAACACAAGGTGGGGGCGCCTGCTTTGACGGACTTGGTGAGGCTGGACGACGCAGCATTCCGGGCGCGGTTTTCCGGGTCTCCGATCAAGCGGATTGGCCGGGATCGCATGGTGCGCAACGTGCTTTACGCAATCGGCAATGCAGGTGAGGCGCGTCTGCGGGAGGCTGCGCGGCCGTTGTGCGAGGATGATGACGCGACGGTGCGCGACGCAGCGCGGTGGGCCGTGACACAACCTGTGGATTGAGCGCGGCGCAGAGGCCACATTCACAAGAAGACTGTCGGTTCGATGGACGCCAAGTCAATCCGACTCTTGCATGCGATAAAAAAGCATGTTGAAGTCGTCAGGCCGAGTGGGGGACGTGCTGCCAACACAAAAATCACTCTATGGCCAAGGTAATAGGTAACCGTTTTCGGTTGCCCCGTGATGGTGCATGCAAACTGCGGTGTCATGGGGTGGGTGTGACGGGCGCAGAGCTGCCATCTCCGCGCCCGAGGCGACTCTTGCGGTCTTGGGAGAAAGCTGTCGTCACCCGCCTGTTACATGGCAGGCCGTGACCTTTCTCGCAACCCTCCCCCACGAAGCTGTGTGCAATGTTTCGCCACCCCTTTGCTTTACGGCAACAGACCCCATTTAACGCAAGACAGCCGAATGGAGGTACACAATGGCAAATTATGAACGACGGCCGGAGGTTATCGAACGGTTAACCCCGGAGCAGTACCGCGTCACCCAGCAAGGCGGCACGGAGCGTCCGGGCACCGGGGAATACCTTGGAAACAAGGCGACCGGGATTTATGTCGACATCGTCTCCGGCGAGCCGCTTTTCGCCAGCGCCGCAAAGTACGAATCCGGCTGTGGCTGGCCGAGCTTTGTGAAACCCATCGAGCCGGACAACATCGTCGAGCTGCGCGACACCGCGATGGGCATGGTGCGCACCGAAGTGCGCTCGCGGCACGGAGACAGCCATCTGGGCCATGTGTTTCCGGACGGACCACGGGAGCGCGGCGGATTGCGGTATTGCATCAACTCGGCGGCGTTGCGGTTCATCGCGAAGGAAGACATGGAAGCCGAAGGCTATGGCTCATATATCGATCAAGTGGAGGACGTGTGATGAGCGAACGTGCTGTTCTGGCGGGCGGTTGTTTCTGGGGCATGCAGGATCTGATCCGCAAGCTGCCCGGCGTCGAAAAGACCGTCGTCGGGTACACTGGCGGTGATGTGCCCAACGCGACTTATCGCAACCATGGAACCCATGCTGAAGGGATCGAAATCATCTTTGATCCGGAGAAGACAAGTTATCGGCAGCTGCTGGAGTTCTTCTTTCAGATCCACGATCCGTCAACGCCCAACCGGCAGGGAAATGACGTGGGCATGAGCTATCGTTCCG
This sequence comes from Sagittula sp. NFXS13, assembly GCF_040148795.1. Taxonomy (NCBI): domain Bacteria; kingdom Pseudomonadati; phylum Pseudomonadota; class Alphaproteobacteria; order Rhodobacterales; family Roseobacteraceae; genus Sagittula; species Sagittula sp. NFXS13. Next base: position 28,224 of record NZ_JAGEMH010000018.1, on the reverse strand, counting down.
CCATCTATTATGTGGATGAGGCGCAAAGGGACGTTGCGTTGGACACCATTGCCGATGTGGACGCATCTGGCCTGTGGCCCGGCAAGGTGGTGACCGAGGTGGAGCCGGTGGGTGATTTCTGGGCGGCTGAGCCGGAGCACCAGGATTACCTGCAAAGGCTTCCGACCGGGTATACCTGCCATTATCCGAGGCCCGGGTGGGTGTTGCCGAGGCGGTCCGCCGCTGAATGACGGTGTTGATACGGGCGCCTCGTGGGGCGCTACGATCCCTGCGGGCATGCGGCGTTGGGCGTCGAGGCGGCCAACGAGGGCACCCGTCCGGTCGGTGATCCAAGGTTCAGGACGGGGGTCGGACGCTATTTGCGCAGGCGCAAAGGCGCCCCGCCCACCGTCCCGATGGGGCTTGCGGATGACCTGTGCCGATCTGACGTGACGTAGAAGGGTGACAAGGTCAAAGTGATGGTGTGTGCTGTGCCCTGAGACAGGGAGGTTTCACCATGACCACGTATCCGCATTTGCTGCGTCCGCTCGACCTTGGGTTCACCACGCTGAAAAATCGCGTGTTGATGGGGTCGATGCACACCAACCTTGAAGAACGCGGCGATTGGAACCGGGTGGCGGAGTTTTACGCGACGCGGGCGCGGGGCGGTGTCGGTCTTATGGTGACAGGTGGCATGGCTCCCAATGTCGAAGGTGGGGTGTTTCCCGGCGCTGCCGGCTTGTTTTCCCAACAGGATATCTCCAACCACCGGATCGTGACGGACCGCGTGCACGCAGCAGGCGGCAAGATCGCCATGCAAATCCTGCACGCCGGTCGGTATGCCTACGGGCCTGAGTGCGTCGCGCCCAGTGCGATCAAATCACCGATTTCACCATTTCCGCCGAAGGCGCTGGACGAAGGCGGGATCGAGAAGCAGATCGCCGATATGGCCACCTCTGCCGCCCGTGCGCGCGAAGCGGGATACGACGGCGTGGAGATCATGGGCTCCGAAGGATATTTCCTGAACCAGTTTCTTGTGTCCCACACCAACAAGCGCACGGACCGCTGGGGTGGGGCATATGAGAACCGGATGCGCCTGCCGGTGGAGGTGGTCAAGCGTGTGCGCGCTGCGGTGGGCGAGGACTTCATCGTGATTTTCCGGCTGTCGATGATCGACCTGATCCCGAACGGGTCCACCCATGAGGAGGTGGTGATGCTGGCGCAAGCGGTGGAGGCTGCCGGGGCGACGATCATCAACACCGGCATCGGCTGGCACGAAGCGCGGGTCCCCACCATCGCCACATCTGTGCCGCGCGCGGCCTTTGCCTGGGTGACCCAAAAGCTGATGGGCAAGGTGTCGGTGCCGCTGATCACGTCAAATCGGATCAATACGCCGGACGTGGCGGAGGGGATACTGGCGGACGGTTGCGCCGATATGGTGTCAATGGCGCGGCCTTTCCTTGCGGATCCGGATTTCGTGAACAAGGCCGCCCAAGGCCGCGCCGACCTGATCGCGCCCTGCATCGCCTGCAACCAGGCCTGTCTGGATCACACGTTTTCCGGCAAGGTGTCGTCCTGTCTGGTGAACCCAAAGGCGGGGTTCGAGACAGAGCTGGTGATCACTCCGGCAGAGGTGGCGAAGTCCGTGGCGGTTGTGGGAGCGGGTCCGGCGGGCATGGCCTCGGCCATAACGGCTGCGGAGCGTGGGCATCGGGTGGTGTTGTTCGACGCGCACGATCAGATCGGCGGCCAGTTGAACATGGCAAAGCAGGTTCCTGGCAAGGAAGAATTTCACGGGTTGGTGGAGTGGTTTGGCGCGGCCCTGGACGAGGCTGGCGTCGAGCTGCGATTGGGGCAGCACGTTGACGCCGACGCGCTGAGTGCGTTCGACACGGTGATCGTCGCCACAGGGGTGTCGCCTCGGGATCCGGAGATCGCTGGGCAGGAGCACCCAAAGGTCACCGGCTACATCGACGTGCTGCGCGGCAAGGTCGAGGCGGGCGGTCGAGTGGCTGTGATCGGGGCAGGGGGCATCGGGTTTGACGTGTCCGAATATCTCGTGACCGGGGACAGCCCGACGGAGAGCCTGCCGGAGTGGATGCGTGAATGGGGCGTGACAGACCCGGCGGATCAACGGTCTGGCTTGTCGGCGGAGGGGCCGCAGCCTGCCGCACCTTTGCGGGAGGTGACGCTATTGCAGCGCAAGGCGGAGAAGCCCGGCAAGCGTCTGGGCAAGACGACCGGCTGGATTCACCGTGCCGGGCTGCAGATGAAGGGGGTGCAGATGAAAGCGGGCGTGAATTACGAGCGCATCGACGACGAGGGACTGCATATCTCTTTCGGAGAAGCGCGCGAACGGCCCGAGGTGATCGCCTGCGATACAGTTGTGCTGTGTGCAGGGCAGGTGAGTGAGCGGTCTCTGGCGAATGATCTGGAGGCTGCGGGCGTGTCGTGTCACGTGATCGGGGGCGCGGATGTGGCCGCAGAGCTGGATGCCAAGCGCGCGATTGACCAGGGCGTGCGGCTGGCGGCGACGCTGTAGGGACGGGGGCTGCATTATCTTGTCGATCGTTTGCCTTGCGTAAAGCCGCCGCCGATCATGGAACCAAATCCGCGTCTCTCCTGTTGTGGGTATGAAAGAGGAACACAGGGTTTTGTGTTCCGAACGACGAGATAGGAGAGACACATGACCAAGATTACAGACGCGAAAATTCTGATCATCGCCACCCACGGTTTTGAGCAATCCGAACTCGAATTCCCGCGCGACCAGTTGCGTGCCAAAGGTGCAGAGGTGCATGTTGCCACCCTTGACGGGAAGGCAATCAAGGGCTGGGAAGGCTCTGACTGGGGCCGCGAGGCCGAGGCGGACCTGAAGATCGCTGACGTCGACGCCACCAAGTACGATGCGATCGTGCTGCCGGGCGGCCAGATCAACCCAGACCTGCTGCGCGTAGATGCGGCGTCGGTGGAACTGGTCCGCAGCTTTGCGCGCCAAGGCAAGGTTGTCGCTGCAGTATGCCACGCACCGTGGTTGCTGATCGAAGCGGACATCGTCGCGGGCCGCGAAGTCACCGGCTATCCGTCGATCCGCACCGATCTGAAAAACGCAGGCGCCCGTGTGATGGATGAGCCCGTTGTTGCAGACAGCGGCATCGTCACCTCGCGCAATCCTGACGATCTGAAAGCCTTTGTGTCCAAGATCGTTGAGGAAGTGGAAGAAGGCCGTCACAATCAAAAGGCTGCCTAAACCAGCCCTTTGATCATTCGGATCATTGCTTTGCCCCCGCCCAGTCCTGCTGTGGCGGGGGTTTGCTTTGCATTTTCCCGTTTCCGGACGCGGCACGGTGAGGGCAATAACCGCGATATTGTCTCTCCCCTGCCCAAGTTCAGCCGCGATTCACCGGCATTCCTTGTATCCAACGCAGGAACGACGAGGAGACGGAAATGGATCGTCTTACCGAAATGGAGGCTTTTGCCACCGTGGTAGACCAGGGCGGCTTCACTGATGCCGCCAAGAAGATGGGGATTTCCAAATCGGCCGTTTCCAAGCATGTATCCAGCCTGGAAGCGCGGCTGGGCGCACGCCTGCTGAACAGGACGACGCGGCGGGTTTCGCCGACGGAGATCGGGCTGGCGTACTACGACCGCGCCCGGCGTGTGTTGAACGACGCAGGCGAAGCGGATGCGCTTGTGACCTCGATGCAAAGCGCGCCGTCCGGCCTGCTGCGGATCTCGGTGGCGACGGATTTCGGGGTGAACCACCTGTCGCCGGTGCTGGGCGATTTCCTCGCGGAATTTCCCGACATCACCGTCAACATGGTGCTGAACAACCGCTACGTTGAGCTGATTTCCGAAGGGTTCGACATGGCGATCCGCATCGGTGAGCTGGAAGACAGCACACTGAAAGCGCGAAAGTTGACCGAGACCTGCAAACGCATGATCGCGGCCCCGGCCTATTTCGAGAAATACGGACGGCCTCAGCGGATCGACGATCTGAACGAGCACAAGCTGCTGCATTATTCCAATCAGTCCTCCGGCAGCATGTGGAAGCTGACCGCCCCGTCGGGCGAGAAGCGACAAGTGCGTACTGCTGGCTGGCTGACGGTGAACGATGGTCAATCGTTGCTGAATGCCTGCGTCGGCGGGCTCGGCATCGCGTATCTGCCGTCATATCTGTACCATGAGGCCATGGAGGCCGGGCTGGTCGAGGATGCGATTCCCGATCTGCCAGTGGAAACCCAAGGCGTCTATGCCGTCTACCCGCCGGGCCGCTTTACGCAGCCCAAGGTCCGCGCCTTTATCGACTTCCTCGTTCATTCCTTTGCCGACAAGGGACCGAACGTCTGGTGACACCGGTGGGCGCCTGTCGCCCGCTGGACCTGCTTTTCCTCTGCCTGATGCTAGGCACCAACTGCCCCCGTCGACAGAAAGGTCGGTCGGGGGCTTTTTTTGCGGCGCCACGATCCCGGTGGTCTGTTCAGGTCAAGGACGGGGTCATTCGGTCGAGAGCAAGACGGCTTCGACACGGCGGTTGGCCTCGCGCCCGTCCTCGGTGAGGTTGGAGGCGACAGGAGAAAGATATCCCGCCCCTTCGGAGGACAGTTGCGCGGTCGGTGTGCCGTGGCGCTCACGCAGGTAGCTCACCGCGGACCCGGCCCGCCGCAAAGAGATGGCGCGGTTCGCGTCGAGCGATCCTGTGGCGTCGGTATGGCCAACGATCAGCAGGCGGCGCGAGGGGTTTGCCGCGAGGTAGTCCGCGAGCGCATCAAGCGAGGCGATGGCACCTGCGCCAAGCGTGGTGGAGCCGGTGTCGAAAATCACATCGGGCAGGATCACATGGCCGTTGGCCTCCAGCGCCTGCGCGAGATCGCCGGTTGCAACGGATCGGATCGGCGCGGCATCGGTGATGGTCTCTGCCCGCACAGCTTTGCCCGCGCGGATGATCTGGACGTAGCCGTCGCGCGGTCCTTTGCTGGCCAGCAGGGAGATCGCACCGGCGCCCGGTTTTTGCACTGCGACAAAATGGAAGTCGTCGAGAGAGACGAACATCTCCGGCGCGGGCAGCACCAACGTGGCAAAGCGGAAGTCGAAGCCGCCACAGCGTTGCGTCGCACAATCCAGCGTGATGTCGTAGCCGTCGGCGATCAGCGCGTCGCGCAGTGGTTCGATCAGCTGGAACGACGATGCGCCGCTCTGCGGGATACGCCAGCTTTCAATCTCGATCCGGCCTTCGATCCGCGTGGTGGGCAGGGTGCCGCTGCGGACCGGTCCGGTGGGCAGGGCGTAGGTGCCCGGCTCCTGGACCGTGGAGTAGGTGCGGGTGGCGGTCTGCGGCAGCGACAGGTTCTGCGCGGCCAGTGGACCTGCGCAGAACGCCAACAGCAACCCCAGCCGTTTACCGTGCTTGCGCGTGGTAGTCGTCATTCGGCCGCATATCCGTGGCCGAGGCCACCCGGTTGGTCATGTTGAAAAAGCCCGCCACATTGACGATGTCCCAGATGTCCCGCTCGGAGAACCCCGCATCGCGCAAGGCCTCGCGGTCATATTCACCGATCTTGGCGCTTTCGATCGTCATCTTTTCAGCAAAAGCGAGCATGGCGCGATGACGGTGTTTCAGGTCGGCCACGCGCCAGTTCATCACCAGCATCTCGCCCAGCTTGGGGTCGCCAGACAGGTCACGCACGGCAGCACCGTGGGCGGTGAGGCAGTAAAAGCACTTGTTCACCGAGGAAACAACCACGGCGATCATCTCGCGCTCCAGCTTGGTGAGGCCGCTGTCTGCCAGCATCAGATCGTTGTAGAGGGTGGTGAAGGCGTTCAGCTTGTCGATGTTAAACGCATAGGCGCGCAGGACGTTCGGAACCATGCCGAGCTTTTCTTCGCAGATGTCGAAGTATTTCTGCGTTTGCTCTGGCAGCGGGTCGACCGGCAGCAGGTTCAATGCGGTGGGTTTGTCGGTCACTGTGTATCGCTTTCGCTATCAAGGATGCGGTAATGGTAACGCCCCGCGACCTCCATCTGCAACGACCGATACAGCGCGGAGGCCGCAGTGTTTTGTTCGGTGGCGGCGCAGGCGATCCAGCGGGCGCCTTTCGACGCGGCCCAAAGCGCGGCGCAGCGCATCATCCAGCCCCCCAGCGCCTTTCCGCGGTGCTGTTCGAGGATGTGAAGTGCGTGAACCATGGCAATGTCGTCGTGGATGGCGCAAAAGCCCACGCCGGCGGCCTTGTCCGACACACGTCCGAACAGGCCCGTCTTGGGCGGGGCGGCGCGGTTCATGACGCGCTGCCGAGCGGCACCGATATCGCCGTCCTCCCAGAGCTCGCGCATGATGGCGAGGGGCTCCCAGATGGCAAAGGCCGAAACCCGGGGCAGGGATCGGTCGGTCAGATGGTCAATCGGGGCAAGCCAGATCTGTGTCGGGTCGGCTCGCGCATAGCCCTGGGCCGCCAGCGTCACATCCAGCGTGGTGTCGGAGGGGGTCAGGTCGGGCCGGATCATGAAAAGCGGGTCTTGCCCCAACATCCGCATGGCGCTGTCCGCCGCTGTCACATCGTCGAGCCGCCAGGCGTCACGCGCCGTCGCGGCTGACACACGTTTGCCGCCGCCACGCCCCTCCCGCAGCGTCCAGGGCCCGGTGTCCACCTTGGCCGCAGCGGGCCATGTGGCGTCCAGCACGTCGAACAGCCGGGGAAGATCGGGCCTGGTCTGGCTCATGCGGCCGCGTCCGTGAACAACGCATTCAGGCGGGTCATGGCGGCATCCAGCCGGGCGCCGTCCGATCCCCGCACCACGAGATTGGTGCCGTAGATGCCATCCTTCTGGAATGGGTAGGAGCCGAATTGGAGATCGTTGAACTCCTCGGCCAATGCGCCCAGCGGCTGGGCAACGTCGCCTTCGCCGCGCATGACACGCAGGGTTTGCGACAGGATGGGCGCGCCACCGGTCAGGGAGGGAAGCAGGCTGGCGACCATGGCTTGAAAGACGCTCGGAACGCCGGCCATGACGTGGACGTTTTGCAGGGAAAATCCCGGCGCGATGGAGACCGGGTTTTCGATCAGCGTGGCGCCATCGGGAATGCGGGCCATGCGCAGGCGCGCTTCGTTCAATTCCGATCCGGTGCGGTCGTAATGCGCCTGTAGCAGCGCACGGGCATCGTCACGCACGGTGATCGGCACACCGAAAGCCTCCGCCACGCAAGGGGCGGTGATGTCGTCATGCGTTGGGCCTATGCCGCCAGAGGTCACCACGTGGTCATAGGCTGCACTCAACGCCTGCACAGCGGCGACGATGGCGGCGTGATCGTCAGACACCATGCGAACCTCACGCAGGTCGATGCCGTGGCGGGTGAATTCATTGGCAAGGAAATGCATGTTGCTGTCACGGGTGCGGCCTGAGAGGATCTCGTCGCCGATCACCAGCATGGCGGCGGTGGGGTTGGACATTCTGGACTTCCTTTAGCAGCGGTCGGGCAGCTTGCGCCGGGCGTTGCGTAAGGTATAGGGCTCAGATCATGCGCTTTCAAACACAACTGGTGCCTGCGACATTGATACGCCGCTACAAGCGGTTCCTGGCGGATTGCCTGCTGGAGGACGGTCGCGAGGTGACGGCCCATGTGGCGAACCCCGGCTCCATGCTGGGGCTGGCCGACGAGGGCATGCGGATCTGGCTGGAACCGAACGACGACCCAAAGAAAAAGCTGAAATGGGCTTGGCGGCTGGTGGAGCAGCCCGGAGGGCATTTTATCGGCGTCGATACGGGCGCGGCAAACCGGCTGGTCAAGCCCGCGCTGATGGCGGGTCAGATCGCCGGGCTGGACGGCTACGACATTGTCCGACCCGAAGTCATGTACGGAGAGAGCAGCCGCATCGACTTCCTTCTCAGCGGTGGCCGACCGGATTGCTACGTCGAAGTCAAATCTGTCACGCTCTCGCGGCAGACGGGGCTGGCGGAGTTCCCTGACAGCAAGACAGCGCGTGGCACGAAACATCTGGGTGAGCTGGCGGCCATGGTCGCCCAGGGGCACAGGGCGGTGATGCTCTATCTGGTTCAACGCACCGACGCCGAACGCGTCACGCTGGCCGATGACATCGACCCGGTTTACGCCGCAGCCTTTACGGAGGCGACAGCCGCAGGTGTCGAGGTGCTTTCCCTGGGCTGCGAGATCACCCCCTCCGGCATAACACTCGGGCAGCCGCTGCCCTTTGAGCCGCCGAAATAGAAAAGGCCGCGCCGCAAAATGCGGCACGGCCCTTGTTTCTTTGTCCGTGGTCCGGGGCAGCGCCCCGGTCCGGTGTTCAGGCTCAGACCTTCAGGTTCGGGATGATCTGCTTCTTGCGGGACATGATGCCCGGCAGAACCACGGTGTCGCCGTCAACCGTCGCGCCAAAGGACTTTTCCGCCACGGCTTTTACCCGGTCGTTGGGGACCAGCAGGGTGGCTTCTTCCTTCAGAATGTCCACGACGAACAAGAGCACCTCGTCGACGCCGTCTTCGGACTGAACGGTGTTGTAGGTGTTCATCAGGCTGTCTTTGCGGTCGAGCGGGATCTCCGGTGCGGTGGTTTCCAGTACGGAGACACGGAATTTCACGCCGTCCACTTCGTATTCCTTGGAATCCATGCGGATCAGTTCAGCGTCAGAGAACGCCGAGACATCGGATTTTGCGGCGAACATCTGCGCGGCAAAGTTGCCCAGATCGACGCCCAGATCCTTGGCGAGGCTTTCGGCCACTGCGCGGTCATGGTCGGTCGTCGTGGGGGAGCGGAATTCCAGCGTGTCCGACAGGATGCAGGTCAGCGCCGCGCCCTTGATCTCTTTCGGGGCCTTGGCCATGTCCGCTTCGCCGATCAGGTCGACCATGATCGTGGCGGTGCATGCCAGCGGGCGCACGGTGATGTCGATGGGGCCTTTGGTCTCCAGCCCGCCGACCAGCTTGTGGTGGTCGATGATCGCGGTGATGTTGGCCGCGTTGATCGAGGCGGGCAGCTCGGCGGGGTTGTTGGTGTCCACGATCACGACGTCCTGACCTTCGGCCACCTCCGAGATGATCTCGGGCTTGTCGAGGCCCCAGTGTTGCAACATGAAAGCCGCTTCGGTGTTGGGTTCGCCCAGCAGAACCGGCTTGGCGTCGACGCCCTTGGAATTCAGGTACCACGACCAGAAGATCGGGGAGCCGGTGGAATCGGTGTCAGGGGATTTGTGGCCAAAAACAAGCGTTGTCATGGGTGTCCTCGCGGTTCAAATGCATTTTGCCGCGCTATAATGCTGTGCTTGCGTATTGTCACCCCGGGACGCGCCATGTGCGACCATGGGAGCAGGGCACCGCACCGACGGGATATCAGCGTGGCGGTGGTGTGCTGGCTTGCACGTATGGCGTCCAATCGGTGATGTCGGGGTAATATCGGGCGCGCCACGCGCGGACCTTGGGGTTCATGACGCGCTTCCAGACCGGCGGGACCAACGCGGCCATTGCCATCAGCGGGTAGCCGTAGGGCAGTTGCGGCGCTTCGTCAGCGGTATAGGTCTGCAAGAGCGGGAAGCGGCGGTCGGGCTTGTAGTGGTGATCCGAATGCCGCTGAAGGTTGATCATCAGCCAGTTCGTGGCCGTGTGTGACGCATTCCAGGAATGGCGCGGCTGGACGTGTTCGTATTTTCCCTCGCCCAGATGACGGCGGGTCAGCCCGTAGTGTTCAACATAGTTGACCAATTCGAGCTGCCAGATCGCCACGCCGGCCTGCACGGCAAACAGCAACACACCAAGCCAGCCACCGACCACATAGGCCAGCATCAGCATCGCCGCCTGTAGCGCCCAATAGCGCCAGAAGGGATTGCTGCGGTGGGTCCAGGGCAGTGACTTGCGGGCCAGCATCGCCTTTTCGGCCCGGAACGACGAGTGCAGGGATTGCCGCAGGACACGCGGGTAAAAGCGGTGGAACCCTTCGTTGTAACGCGCGGTCACCGGATCGCGCGGTGTGCCGACGTAGCGGTGATGCACCAGCAGGTGTTCGCTGCGAAAATGCGAATACAGCACCATGGCCAGCAGAATATCGGCCAGCCAGCGTTCTCTGGCGTTGCGCTGGTGCAGCAGTTCGTGGGCGTAGACGATGCCGACGGTCCCGGTCATGACGCCGGTGCCGAACATGACGCCGTAGATTTCCCAGCCGTTCAGGTGGTCGGCGCGGGTCACGTAGTACAGCAGGCCAAACAGCGTCACGAATTGCAGCGGCACCCAGATCTGCGTGAGCAGGCGATACCAGAAAAGCTGATCTTCGGTGGTGTTCAGATCGGCGTTGGCGGTGTTCAATCCGGCGAGGGTGTCGATGGCAGAGAACAGATACCATGTGGCCAGCGGCACGAGCAGCACCCAAAGACCGCCTTGTATCGCCCCGATCCAGACCAGCGGGATCAGCAGGAAAGACAGGAAGAATGGCGCGGCAGCGGTGAATCGCGCCACGCGGGCCGCCGGGATGCGGGTCTGTGCGTCGGGCCGTTCTGCAATGCTCATGGGCCTACTCCGGTTTTTGTCTATATAGACGCTCCGGCAGATTGTCCCAAGCGATGTTCATCCGCCTTGCGCAAGGTCAAACGCCTTGCGCATGACGGTTGGCAGATCACTGGGGCTAAAATCAGACAATTCGATGAATTCTCCGCGAGAAGCGTTGCGTTCCATCGGCACCAGAGCGGTTTTCACCGTCAGAATCAGGTGGAAATGGGTGAAGGTGTGGCGCGCTTCGCCGCCGACGGTCTTCCATTCCGCACGGATTGGCGGATCCTCGACGGGGGCATCCAGCGTCACATCCAGCCAATCGGTGCCGGGCCAGCCCAGCATCCCGCCCAGCAGCCCCTTGTCGGGCCGGGTTTCCAGAAGCCAGGCACCATCGACGCGGCGGGCGAGGTAGGCGGTGCCGCGACGGATGGGCTTTTTCTTCTTCGGGGTTTTCTTGGGCAGTTCGGCGGCGGTGCCTTCGGCCCAGGCCACGCAGGACGTGCGCCAGGGGCACAACCCGCAGGCGGGACGTTTCGGCGTGCAGATCGTGGCGCCCAGGTCCATGACCGCCTGCGCGTAGTCGCCGGGGCGCTGGGCGGGTGTCAGAGCAGCAGCATAGGCCGTCAGGATCGGCTTTGCCTCTGGAAGGGGCGTGTGTTCGTCGTGCAGCCGCGCCATGACACGTTCGACGTTGCCATCGACCACCACTTGCGCGTCGTCAAAGGCAATCGCGCTGACCGCCGCTGCGGTATAGGGGCCGACACCGGGCAATTTCAGCAGTTCCGCGTGATCCGCCGGGAATTGCCCGCCATGGTCCGCCACCACAACCCGCGCGCATTTCAGCAGATTGCGGGCGCGGGCGTAGTAGCCCAGCCCGGCCCAGGCGGCCATGACGTCTGCATCCTCGGCAGCGGCGAGATCCTCGACCGTGGGCCAGCGCTCTGTAAAGACACGGAAATACTCGCGGACGGCTGCCACCGTGGTCTGTTGCAGCATGATTTCTGACAGCCAGATGCGGTAGGGGTCTGCGGTCACACCGGCAGCGCGGGCCTGTGGGCGAATGCGCCACGGCAGGTCGCGGGCATGGCGATCGTACCAGTCGAGCAGGTCGGAGGCTTCGGCGGGGTCACGCAAGGGTGAGGGTCCTGTGACAGAAGGGGGCTGGCGCCCGAGGGGAACGGCCCCTTAGAATAGGGCCAGTGAACGGGAGTCAACGGGGTCCACCATGGCCAAGCGCAAGACAACCACCTACGGGTTCGCCCGTACCGAAAAGCTTCTGACGGGGCAGATCCGCAAGGCGTCGGAATCGCGGGGCTTTGCCGAAAGCCGCGTCCTGACCCATTGGGAAGAGAGCGTCGGAGAGGAACTGGCCCGCATGAGCCGCCCTGTCGAGGTCAAATATGGCCGCGTGCGGCTGGAGGGCAAGGTTCACAACGAATACGGCGCAAAGCTGGTGGTGCTGACCAAAGGGGCCTTTGCCCCCATCCTGGAAATGCGCAAGGCGGAGATCGTCCAGCGCATCAACGCGGTCTACGGGTTCGAAGCGATCCGTCACGTGATTGTGACCCAGACGGCGCCGGTGGGTTTTGCCGAAGGGCAGGCGAGCTTTGACCACGGCAAACCCAAGGTCCACGAACGCGCGCCCAAGCCCGAAGCTGTGGCGGAGGCCAAAAGCCTGTCCGAAGGGGTGGGGGACGATGGTCTGCGCGCAGCGCTTGAACGTTTGGGCGCAAATGTCATATCGAAGACAGGGCGGCGCGAGCCCCGCTCTGCGAAGTAGGAAAAGGCAAGATTTATGAACAAGCTACTGACCTCTGGCGCGGTTGCGCTTGCCCTGATCGCGGGCGGCGCGTTCTACATGACGCAAGGTGCGACGACCAACGCTAACGGCACAATCACTGTTCCGGGCGCAGCTGTTGCCCAGACACAAGAGGGCGGTGAGACCGAGATCGACACCTCCTCCGTCGTGGAAATGACCATGGGGGCCGAGGATGCGCCGATCGAAGTGATCGAATACGCCTCCTACACCTGCCCGCATTGCGCCAGTGCCAACGCGACGCTGATCCCGCAGTTGAAAAAGAACTACGTCGACACCGGCAAGGTGAAATTCACCTACCGCGAAGTCTACTTTGACAAGTACGGCATGTGGGCGTCGCTGATCGCGCGCTGCGGTGGGCCCGAGAAGTTCTTTGGCATCTCCGACATGATCTACAAGGCTCAGGACGATTTCATCGCCCCTGCACGTGAAGGTGACGAGGCCGGTGTGGCCGACGAGCTGCGCAAGATTGGACGAATGGCCGGCCTCGACAACGACCAGCTCGAAGCCTGCCTGACAGACAGCACGCAACTGCGCACGCTGCTGACCTGGTTCCAGGAAAATGCCACGGCGGATGACATCAACTCGACGCCGTCGTTCATCATCGACGGCGAGAAGTACTCGAACATGAGCTACGCGGACTTCTCCGAGATCCTGGACGAGAAACTCGGCGAATGACGTCGGCGCCGCGCGGCCCCCTTGCAGGGGTGAAGGTCATTGAACTGGCCCGGATTCTGGCCGGGCCGTTCGCGGGGCAAACCCTCGCTGATCTTGGCGCGGAGGTGACAAAGATCGAGGCCCCCGAAGGCGATGACACCCGTCGCTGGGGGCCTCCGTTCATCGACCGTGACGAGGATCACACGGCCGCCTATTTCCATTCCTGCAATCGCGGCAAGCAGTCCGAAGTTGTGGACCTGCGCAGTGCCGAGGGGCAGGCGCGGGTAAGAGAGCTGGTGGCCGAAGCCGATATCCTGATCGAGAATTTCAAGGTCGGCGGGCTGAAGAAGTACGGATTGGATTATGCCTCGCTGGCAGAGGTCAATCCACGGCTGATCTACTGTTCCATCACCGGGTTCGGTCAGGATGGGCCGTATGCGCATCGCGCTGGCTATGACTACATCATTCAGGGCATGTCCGGCTTCATGTCGATCACCGGCGATCCCGAGGGCGTCCCGCAGCGCGCAGGTGTGGCGATCACCGATCTGTTCACCGGGTTGTATAGCGTGTCCGGCATTCTGGCGGCGTTGCATCAGCGGCACCAGACGGGCAAGGGCCAGCACATCGACATGGCGCTGATGGATTGTGCGGTCTCCGCCATGGCGAACCAGGCGCTGAACTATCTGTCCACCGGCACGCCGCCGGAACGGACGGGCAACTATCACCCGAATCTGACGCCCTATCAGGTGTTTGAATGTTCCGATGGCCACATCATCATCGCCACCGGCAATGACGCGCAATACCAGCGCCTGACGCGGGTTCTGGGGGTGGCCGACATGGCTGAGGATGCCAGTTTCCTGACAAACTCGGACCGGATTGCGCATCGCGACGAGATGACGGAGCGTCTGACCGCCGGCACGCGCACGTTCACAAAGGACGCGTTGCTGGCTGCCTGCGAGGCCGACGGCATCCCCGCCGGGCCGATCAATGACATGGCCGAGGTTTTTGCCGATCCGCAGGTGGTTGCACGCGGAATGCAGATCGCGCCGGGTGGCGTGCCGGGGGTGCGTGCGCCCTTCCGGTTCTCGGATGCGGACTTGGTGCTGGACGCGCCCGCGCCAAAGCTGGGCGAATAAGGCGTTTGGGCGGGGTGTCACCCCGCCCGTCATGTTCAGGTCAGGTGATCCACCACCATTAGATGTTGCGCCAGTCCGTGCACGCTGTCCAGCCAGCGGTTCACAAGCCGCAGATCGGACGGCGCGGCACTGACGCCCGCCGGGATCTCTCGGGCCAGAACGCTTTCCACAGCCCAGCTGACCGGGGTGGACACCAGCCGTGCCATGGCAGAGCCGCGCGCGTCGCCCCAGGCGTCCATCACGTAGGTCTTGTGATAGACCGCTTCGCCGTCCTTTTCCGCCCGCAACGAGACGCACAGGACCACGCGATCCGCTTCGCCCTCTTCGTAGGCGTTCTCTTGCAGCAGCTTGTCGGCGATGGCTTGCAATTCCGCGTCCGAGGCTTTGGGCGCAACCTTGAAAATGTCGTCCCACGCATCGGCCCAGCCGTTCAGGCGCAGGGTGCCGCGCACGAAATCCTTCACCTTCCAATCCGGGGCAAAGCCGTAATCCGTCATAAACGGCAGGCTGTCCCGGTTGGGATAGACCTCAAAGCTCTCGGGGCGCGGCAGCGGGGCGTCGTAGCGGGTCAGCGCCTCCCATGGGTGGGCGACCTCCAGCTCGGTGAAGTGGCGGATCGACCGCGAGGGGGATCGCAGAGCCTTCAGCACGCCCACCGGGGCCCAGCTGAATTTGTAGCGAAAGGCGTTCGGAACCTTGGGAACACCGCCGCAGTATGAGGTGAAGGACAGCGCGTTGTCCTTGTCGAATTCCGAGGTGGCGCGATAGTCGGCCACCAGCCAATGTGCCATCAGGTGATCGAGGCCCGGGTCCAGTCCGACCTCGTTTACAAAGCGCAGGTCGGCCTCTTTCGCGGCGGCGTCCAACGCGCGCATTTCGGGCGCGATATAGGAAGAGGACACGAAATCCGCCCCCTTCGCCAGCGCCAGTTCGGCCAGCGGGACGTGCCAATCTCCGGGCAGCATGGAGACGATGACGTCACCCTTTTCCACCGCCGTGCTCAACGCAGGAAGGTCGAACGCCCGGATGTCGTCGGTCAGGTCGCCCACCGCGGCCTCGGCCTTGGCGGTGGTCCGGTTCCAGACCGTCATGGGAATGTTGCGGCCCAGCAGACGCCGCAGGCCGGGAACTGTGGACAGGCCCGTGCCGCACCAATGTACTGTCATGCCTCAGGCTCCTTTTGAGTGCTTTTTGAACATATCATATGCCCGCCCCCAGACACCTGAGTCGATCTGATCCAGCGTGGCAAGATGGGGCAGGAGCTGCTCGGCGAAATCCAGAGAGGATTCCAGCGGCAGCAGCGAAGGCAGGTTGTCGATAGCCATCACATCCAGCGGCGGAGTGTCGTGCACGCGGGTGGCGGGATGATCCCAGGTGGTCGCCGCGTCGTAGACCGGCACCGGGTTGAACGGGCTGGTGGGGTCACAGGCGATGTCGCCGATCACCCGCAGCGCGCGGTCGCGCTGACCTGCGTCTGCGGGGACAAATTGCGGCACGCCGGGCGTGGCCAGAATGCAGTTGAAAAAGACGTCATGCGCCAACACCTCAGGAAACGGGCCGCCGTGCGCGGTTTCCGCCATGTCCCAGGGGGTGACGGTGACGCCGACCTCTTCGCACAGTGTCTTCGCGCCAGAGCCGACGCGGCCTTTGGCACCGATGACGATGGCGCGCAGGGTCTGGCCGGTGATGGCGGAGGCAACCTCGGCGCGCATGGCAGGGGCGTCCTTCCACGTTGTCACAGGCGGGCAGGTGTCGCCACGGGCCTGTGCTGCCAGTGCCAGAAGGGACACGGCTGCGCCAGCGTATCCCGCCCAATAGCCAAAGGCCGCCACGCGCCGCCCCTGAGGATCGACGAGGTATTCGAGGTCATACAGCGCCCCGCCGCCGCGCGTGAAACGATCCAGGAAGTCCTCCGCGCCGGTCTGATTTTTGTAGGCGTGGCCGAACATGATGTGGCGGTGGGGCAGGGGGCCGTCGCCCTCGGGCAATTCCTTGAGACCAAAGATCAGCGCATCGCGTGGCGCCTCGGGCCAGCTGCCGTCCGGCGCGATTGCGGCCCCGGCGTTTGCGAAATCGTCGGTGGGCAGAGCGCGGGTGGCGCTGTCCTCGACCGTGACCTGAAACCCCTTGGCGATCAATTTACGCACGCCGTCTGGGGTGATGCCCACCCGTTCCTCGTTGGCGCGGCTTTCCGCGCGGACCCATAGATGTGTCACCCACTGCTCCATCTGTGCGTTTGATCAAGTTTCCCGGCCAAACAACCTGTCCCGTCGGGCAGGTTCAACCCCTATTCCCGGTCGGACGGGGCAACTGTGGCCTTACAGATGGCTGCGGGCGAATTGACGGTCCGGGTTGTCCAGGTGCGGCAGCGCATTGAACTGCGTCAGCAGCAGGTCGTTCCCGAGAGGCTGAATCCGGTGCAGTGAGGTGTTCTCGATTGCGAGGCAGGCTGCGGCGAGCGCTGAAATGTCCAGCCGCATCACGACGCGCATGGTCATGCCGATCAAGCCCCCTGACGTGACGATCAGCGCGCGTCCCTCGCCGGCGGCGATCTCTGTCACGGCGGCGCGCACGCGGGCCTCGAAATCGGCAAAGGGCTCGGGGGCGTCGTCCACCTTATCCTGCTGCCATAGGTCAAACACCTTTGGCAGATGGGTGACGAACCCCTCCCGGTCAGTGGGCATCATCAGCCCGTGCTGGGCCTCGACCGCCTGAGCAAGGTCGAAATAGGCCATCTCGTTCAACCGCGCGTCCCGCACCGGAGCCGTGTCGCAGACCGTGCCGATCCCTTCGGCGGTTTCCACATGTCGAACCAGCGTACCCGTGTAAACGCGGGCAAAGCGTTCGCCCGTGTCGCGGAACCAGTCGCCCAGCCAGTGCGCCTGCTGCCAACCAAGGTCAGAGAGTTTGTCATAGCTCACTTCATCGCGGGCGGCCGTGTTGGCCTGCCCGTGGCGAACAAGGGTGACATGAGACATGGGCGCGGGCCTTTCCAGAGTGTGCGGCGCAGGCTTACGTCGGGCGCGGCCTGAGGGAAAGCAGCATTCCCGCCTTGCCGCGGCGGATTGACCCGGATTTTGGCCTCTTAGGTGTAAACGTCGCGTTGCAAAGCGCGCGGTCTGGCATCTTTGGCCGAAAGCGCCTAAATCACGAAAAAACCATAGCATCGACGCCCCAAAGACCGACGCCGCACAGACCAGGAGACCCGCCTTGAATCAGGAACACGCAGGCCGCATCACCCGAGATGGCATTCGCATTCACGACGATGCGGACTTTGCCGGAATGCACGCGGCGGGACAGGTGGCGGCGCAAATTCTCGACGAGGTGGCGGACAAGGTTGATGTGGGCGTGTCGACCGCCGAGTTGGACGACTTTATCACGCGGCGGGTGACGGAGCTGGGCACCGTATCGGCGACGATCGGGTACAAAGGGTATCAGCACGCCTCCTGCATCAGCGTGAACCACGTGGTCTGTCACGGCATCCCGGACGACAAGAAAAAGCTCAAGGACGGTGACATTCTGAACATCGATGTGACCGTGATTCTCGATGGCTGGTTCGGGGACAGCTCGCGCATGTATGTTGCGGGCAAGCTGTCGCGAAAGGCAGAGCGGTTGATCCAGGTGACGCACGATTCGCTGATGAAGGGGATCGACGCGGTAAAGCCCGGCGCCACATTTGGCGACATCGGACACGCGATCCAGAGCTATGTGGAAGGCCAGCGCATGTCGGTGGTCCGCGATTTCTGCGGCCACGGGCTGGGCACGGTGTTTCACGCGCCGCCGAATGTGTTGCACTACGGGCGCCCGGGGATGGGACCTGAGCTGGAAGAGGGCATGTTCTTTACCATCGAGCCGATGGTGAACCTGGGCCGCCCTGAAACGAAGGTCCTGGCCGACGATTGGACGGCTGTGACACGCGACAAATCGCTGTCGGCGCAGTTCGAGCATTCGATTGGCGTGACGGCAGATGGGGCGGAGATCTTTACCCTGTCGCCTGCGGGACGATTTCACCCCACCTATTGACCGAAGCGCCTTTGGTCGGCTCGGGCTGCCTCCGGCGAGCGGTATTTGGAAAGCAAAGCAGCAGGGCGGCGCGTGACAGGTGACACGCGCCGCTTTTGATTTCAGGGGGTTAGCCCCATTGCCAGAGCGCGGGCACGAATTGGTAGGTGCTGCCCTCTTTTCGGACGTGGCCCACACCGGGGAAGGGGAAGTGGTAGCCCAGCACCGCCATGCGGTCCGTTGCAGCCATGTCGAGCAGACGTTTCCGCGTACTGACCGTTGTCTCGCCGTCCATGTCGAAATTGTTGTACCACTCCGGCTGGGCAAAGTTCATGTAGGCGTGCGTCATGCTGTCGCCGAGGGCGATCAGCTGCTGGCCGCCGCTTTCGACCACGACAGAGACATGGCCGGGTGTATGGCCGGGCGTGTTGATGACGCGCACGCCGGGGACAACCTCGTCTTCATCGTTGAGCAGTGTCCAGTCGGCGCCATCGACCCGCAGCGAGTTTGCGGCCCCCACGGCGAATTGCTGCATATCCGCTGGCATGCTGGCGGCGAGACCGTCCTGAAGCCAGAAGTCATGCTCGGCAGTGGAGACGAAGTACTGCGCCTGTGGCAGGATCGCCTCGTCAAAATCGTCGCGGATGCCCCAGATGTGATCCGGGTGTGCGTGCGTGATGACGACATGCGTGATGGTGCCGGGATCAATGCCAGCTGTTTCCAGATTGCCCATCAGCTCACCCGCAGTGGGGAGGAATCGATTGCCCGAGCCGACATCGACCAGCACCTTGTGGTCACCGATCTCGATCACGAGGTGGTTGGCGTGGGAATAGTTGGTGACGGGCGACAGGAAATAGCTTTCGAGGAAGGCTTTGACCTGGTCGGCGTCGGCATTCACGCCAAGATCGGTGGCAGACAGTTCGAGACGGCCATCCGAGACAACGGTCAGCCGTGCTTCCCCGATCGTGAAGGCGAAGTGCTGCGGATTGCCGCCGGAGGGTGCGCCGAGTGTTTGGGCACGGGTCAGTGTCGGCAGGGTCAGCGCTGGCGCAGCGGCAGCCATCGCAAGAACTTCGCGACGGGTGGGGCGGATGATGGACACAAGAGACCTCCCTTTCATGCATGTCTTTGAATGCGACTGTAGCATCGCAGGCGGAGCTTGCCACAAAAAGTACGGCCTGCTGTTTGTACGGGCATGAAAGAGTTTGCCTTTTTGGCCAGACGCTCGGTCAGTGATCCGGATTATATGTCCTAGTCATGGCGGGATTAAGTGTTCGGTCCAGGCATTTGGTGGATCGGGTTTTAGCATCACCGGCAGCGACCTTGGGCGTCTCCGCATCATGCCAAGTTCACTCACGGCCGGCCAACGCACCGGCTGGTATGGCAATTCCGACGGTGTGAGTTGCTGTGCGGTTGCGATATTCATACGGAGCAGCCACGCCACGGCGCATTGGCGTGACCTTGGTGCCTCAGTTTGCTGATGCATGACGGCCGCGACATTTGCGCGCTTTTCTCGCGGTGACAGGGCAAAACTTTTGCGTTATCTGTCTTCGTCGAAACGCTCATACCCAACGGAGGGACGCGATTATGGCCGCAGATCACAAGCACGGCACCATGGACGTCACAGTTCAAGAGAAGACCTTCGACGGCTTCATCAACTTCGTCATCAAGGCCTGCACGGTGATTTTCGTCATCGTCGTGTTCATGGCGATCTTCGCCGCCTGATATGACGCGGGGGCGCCGCGTTTTGCAGCGCCGAAGGTACAGGAAATTTTGCAAGGCCCGTGGTCACTTGAATGTGATTCGGGCCTCGTGCTTTTGTCTGACAAGACGCGCAGACAGATGACAGGTGGGAACCTTATGACACTGATACAGGGCCTTCGGGCTATTTTTGCGCTGGGCGCACTGCTGAGCATGGCCGCCTGCGCCGGGACACAAATGTCCGGTCCCAACGCCACGCCCGAAGAGGCCGCGCGGGTCGCCTATCGCTCGTCTGAGCCGCCCTCAATCACGCTGTACACCATGATCAACAACCGGACAGACAACGGTGCGCATACGTCGATCAAGGTGAATGCGCCGACACAGCAGGTGATTTTCGATCCTGCTGGCTCCGCCCGGTTCCAGAGCGTGCCGGAGATTGACGATGTGCTGTATGGCATCACGCCCGAAGTGGAGCAGGCCTATGAGAGCGCGCATGCGCGGTCTGCCTATCGGGTCAAGATCCAGCGCGTTCAGGTGCCGCCGGCGGTGGCAGAGCGGGCCTTGCGACTGGTGCAGGAGAACGGCCCGGTCGGGCCTGCGGCCTGCACGTCCCAGACCGCAAGGTTGTTGCAGAAGCTGCCCGGTTTCGAGAGCATCCCCAACGCCTTGTTCCCAAACAAGCTGATGGAGGCCTTTGCGGAGTTGCCGGGCGTCGAGACCCGTGAGCTGCGCGAAGAGGATGGTGATGACAAAGACCTCGCCATTCAGCGAATCGAAGCGGGCTGGGCCGCCAACGGCGTGCCCGACAGGTAAGCTGTCAGGCCCCGAGCAGCCAGCCGCCGCCGAACATGACCAGCGCGCCAACGCCAAGCGCGGCATAGAGGTTTCGGGTCACGGCACCAACAGCCAGGGCAAGACCCGCCGCCGTCACACGCAGCGGGTCTGTCTCTCCGCCGGTCGCGGCGGGCCAGATCACCAGGGGCGCAACCAGCGCCGGGATCACCGCGACGGCAGTGTAGCGCAGATGCCGCAGCAGCCATTCGGGCAACTCGCGGTCCCCGATCACCCCAAGGAACACGAACCGCAGGCCGAACGAGCCCAGTCCCAGCAGAACGATCACTGTCCAAAGCGCGGTCTTGTCGATCATGACTTGTCCTCCTGCGGCAACATGCGTCGCTCGAATTCCGCCCCGGCCATCATGCCCAGAAGCGCCCCGGCGATCAGGCCGAGGTTATAGGGCAGGAAGGCGAACACCAGCGCCGCCACACCGCCGACCGTGGCCGCCACGCGATGTGCCCCGGTGCGCAGGCTTGGGCCGAGCATCGCGATAAAGGCCAGCGGCAGAACAAAGTCGATCCCGAGCCCCTCTGGCACCGCATTGCCCAGCCACGCGCCCACAAGGGTAAAGACATACCACGGCGGGCAGATCGGCAGCACGACCCCCATAAAATACGCGAACTTCTGCGCCAGCGTCTGGTTTGGGTGTTTCTCGTAGTCCAGCGCGGCGGCGGCGTAAGTCTGATCCACAAGGAAATACGCCGTGATCACACGTTTCCAAAGCGGCAGCGCGCCCAGATGTGGGGTGATGGACGCAGAGTACATGGCCATACGCAGGTTCACCGCCAGCGCAGAGGCCAGCACGACCACCACCGGCGTGTTTTCCGACAGCAGTTGCAGCGCGGTGAACTGCGCCGCGCCTGCGATCACCACGACAGAGAAGCTCAGCGTTTCAAGCACGTTCAGCCCCGCTTCGGTAGCGATCACGCCGAACAGAAGGGCGAAAGGTCCGACCACCAAAAGAAACGGCAGGCCGTCGCGAACTCCGCGCCAGAAGCTTGACATCACGTTGGGCTGGGGCATGGTCTGGACCTCCGGAATTGCCGGATGATGCCTAGCGGGGGAGCGCAGCGGATGCAATCGCATGACGACAGCACGGATTATATCATTGCGCCGGATCCCGGTGCCGCGCGGCTGACGCGGGCCGTCAATGGCATCGATCAGGCAGGGCAGGTGGTTCAGATCAACGTGGTCGAGGAACGCCCGCTGACCATCTATCTCAATGGACAGGAGATCGTCACCGCCATGACGATTGGCGATTACCCGGAATACCTCGCCCTTGGGTTTCTGAAAAACCAGGGTATGTTGCGCGACGGCGAGACGATCAAAGGCGTCGATTACGATGACGATCTGGAGGTTGTGGTTGTGCGCACGGACGGCCAGACCACTTACGAGGAAAAGCTGAAGAAGAAGACCCGCACGAGCGGCTGTGCCGTGGGCACGGTCTTTGGCGATATGATGGAGGGGCTGGAGGGGCTGACCCTGCCGGCGACGTCGGTCAAGACTTCGTGGCTGTATGCTCTGGCGCATCGCATCAACACCACGCCGTCGCTGTATCTGGACGCTGGGGCCATTCATGGCTCGGTGCTGTGTCAGGGTGATCGTCCGCGGGTGTACATGGAGGATGTGGGCCGCCACAACGCCGTGGACAAGATCGCCGGCTGGATGGTGTCCGAAGGCGTTTCCGGCGCGGACAAGATCATGTACACCACCGGGCGGCTGACCTCTGAGATGGTGATCAAATGCGCGTTGATGGGAGTTCCAGTGCTGGTTTCGCGCTCGGGTTTCACCGCTTGGGGGGTGGAGATCGCGCAGCAGGTCGGGCTGACCTGTGTTGGCCGAATGCGTGGACGGCGCTTTACCTGCCTGTCCGGCGCAGACCGGCTGGAGTGGGACGCGGATCCTTCGGCGGTGTCCGATGAGGACCGCAAGCACCGGCGAAAAAGCGCGGGTTGAGGCGTGCACAACGATCTGCGATGACCTGTTCTACAAGACCGATACGCGGCGAAAGGAATTCTGAATGAAAGCCCCAGTGGGTGTGATCCTTGCAGGGGGGCAGGCGACGCGCATGGGCGGCGGCGACAAAGGGTTGCTGACGCTTGGCGGGCAGAGCCTGCTGGACCGCGTGATGGAACGTATTTCGCCGCAGGTCGCGGACCTGTGTCTGAACGCCAACGGAGACGCGGGACGTTTCGACGTGGGGTTGCCCGTGGTCGCCGACAGCTTGGCCGGGTTTCCCGGGCCGCTGGCCGGGGTGCTTGCGGGTATGGACTGGGCGGCCGCGCAGGGGGCCGAGACGCTGGTCAGCGTCGCCGCCGACACGCCGTTTCTGCCCTGTGATCTGGTGCCGCGCTTGCAACTGGCCGCCGAGGGGCAGGCGCTTCCTTTGGTGCTGGCTGCTACTCTGGGCGACACGGAAACGCGGTCTTCCAAGGGGCGCGTGATCCGGCATCCGACCTTTGGCCTCTGGCCGGTGGCGTTGCGGGATGATCTGCGTGCCGCGCTGGAGGAGGGCTTGAAAAAGGTCGTCCTTTGGACCGAACGCCACGATGGCCGCGAATGCGTCTTTCCCGACGATGCGGCCTTTTTCAACGTGAACACGCCGGACGATCTGGCGCAGGCTGAGGCGATGTTATGAAAGTTTTCGGCATCACGGGTTGGAAGAACTCCGGCAAGACCGGATTGATGGAACGTCTCGTCTCCGAGATCAGCGCACGCGGTGTGGTGGTCAGCACGGTCAAACACGCGCATCACGCCTTTGACGTGGACCATCCGGGCCGCGATTCCTATCGCCATCGTGAGGCAGGTGCCCGCGAAGTGGTTCTGGCCTCGCGCAAACGGGTCGCGGTGATGACAGAACTGCGGGGCGAGGCCGAGCCGGAACTCGACGAGCTGCTGACCCGCCTTGGCCCTTGCGATCTGGTGCTGGTCGAGGGCTACAAGCGCCAGCGCCATCCCAAAATCGAATGTTTCCGCGCCGAGGCCGGACATGATCTGATTGCCAAACAGGACGACACGATCCTCGCCGTGGCCTCCGATTGCCCGGTGGACGTTGCCGTGCCGGTGCTGGAACTCGATGACACCAAGGCGATTGCCAATTTCGTCATGGCGCATGTGGGGCTGTCCTGATCGACGCTGCAGGCCTGGGGTTCGACCGTTTCATCATGGTGGACTGGTCCGGCGGAAACGACCGGGGGCCGCGCCCAAAACGTGACGCCATCTGGATTGGCGAGGCCGGTCGCGCGCCGGTCTACTGCCGCAATCGCGCTGTGGCCGAGGCGCATCTGGCGGCCCGCATCAGCGACGCATTGGACGCGGGCGAACGGCTGATGGTCGGCTTTGACTTTCCCTTTGGCTACCCTTCGGGCGTGGCTCAGGCGTTGTGTGATGGCGACACGCTGGCGCTTTGGTATTGGTTGGAAAGCCGGATTGAGGACAGTCCAAAAGCCAACAACCGTTTCGACCTTGCAGCTGAGATCAACCGACGCTTTCCGGGACAGGGGCCGTTCTGGGGCAATGGCCTGAAGCGCGACATAGACGGGTTGCCGCGCACCAAAGAAGGCTACGAAAATCCATTTTCCGACAAGCGTTTGAGTGAGACCCGGGCCAAGGGCACCTTCTCTGTCTGGCAACTGGCCGGAGCCGGATCGGTCGGCAGTCAGGCGCTTATGGGGCTCCCTGTTCTGGCGCGGCTCAGGCGACAGTTCCCGGTGGCCGCGTGGCCGTTGGAGCCATGGGACGACGCTGCCGTGGTGTTCACCGAAATATGGCCCGGGCTGATCGAGCCGGCGGTCGCACGCCATGCGGGCATCCGCGACGCGGTGCAGGTGCGCGTGTTGGCAGAGGGGCTCAATCGGCTTTCGCCCGCGCGTCTGAACGCTATGTTAAGCGTCGACGCCCCGGACGCGCAGGAGGAAGGTTGGATCCTCGGTCTGGGCCACGAAAAGGAGCTGCTTGCCGCCATGTCACTCACCCCGCCGCCGTTGAAAAATGACTGTTTTGCCCTGCCGCCGGGGGTGGACTGGACCCCGGTGGACGAGGCGCTGGCCATGCTGCAGTCGCGGCTTACCTGCGTCTGCGCGACAGAGGCTGTTGCACTGGGCCATGCCGCTGGCCGCGTGCTGGCAGACGACGTGACCGCGCGCCGCTCCAACCCGCCGGAACCCAACACCGCAGTGGACGGCTATGGCTTTGCCGGGGCGTCGGTGGGGGAGGGTGACATCGTCTTGCCGCTGGTTGATGGCCGCGCCGCCGCAGGTGTGCCTTATGCTGGCACGGTGCCGCCGGGACAGGCCTGCCGTGTCCTCACCGGAGCAGCGCTGCCCGATGGCGTCGATACGGTGGTGCTGGACGAGGACTGCGCCACCAGTGGCGGCGAGGTTGCCTTTCGCGGGCCGGTCAAGACTGGGTCCAACACCCGCCGCGCGGGCGAAGACGTGCAGGAGGGACAAACGGCCCTGTCCGCAGGCCGCAGGCTGGCCCCGGCGGACCTGGCGTTGGCGGCGGCTGTGGGGCTGTCGGACCTGCCCGTGCGGGAGCGCTTGCGGGTTGGCGTGCTCTCCACCGGGGACGAGGTCGTCCCGGCAGGCAGCACAGCCGCACAGGGCCAGATATATGACGCCAACCGCCCGATGCTGCTTTCCATCGCTGACCGGCTAGGACACGTTGCCGTGGACCTTGGACACGTGGGCGACGACCGCGATGCCTTGCGCGCGCGGCTCGACGCGGCCACGCAACAGGTCGATGTGGTCCTGACCTCCGGCGGAGCCTCTGCCGGGGATGAGGACCACGTCTCCGGCCTGTTGCGCGAAACCGGCGCGCTGGCGGAATGGCGGATCGCGCTGAAGCCGGGCCGCCCGCTGGCGCTGGGGATGTGGCAGGGGATGCCGATCTTTGGCCTGCCGGGAAATCCGGTGGCGGCTTTTGTGTGTACGCTGGTCTTTGCCCGCCCAGCCATGGGTTTGATGTCCGGAGCTGGCTGGCAAGAGCCGCAGGGGTTCAATGTGCCTGCCGCCTTCTCAAAACGGAAAAAACCGGGCCGTCGCGAATACCTCCGCGCACGCATCCGCGACGGGCACGCAGAGGTGTTCAAATCCGAAGGGTCGGGCCGGATCTCTGGGCTGAGTTGGGCCGAAGGGCTGGTTGAACTTCCCGATGGTGCGCAGGACATCGCCCCCGGCACTGTCGTCCGTTACATTCCCTTTGGCAGTTTTGGGCTGTAAGGCGACCATTGGTCCTTTGGGCAAGAGCGCATCCCGGGGGAGGCCGCAGCCTCGCCTCGGACCGTCAGTCGAAGGTGCCGGCAACGCGCCCCAGCAGCATGAAAGCGCGTGAGGTGCGGGTTCCGGCAAAGGCCTGGATGTCCTCGTCCGTCAGCTGCGATTCCACGCTGGCAAACAGCTGGTCATAACGCCGCAGGAAGTGGTGCGCGGCGTCGCGAAAAATCGGGTCTTCGCGCATCCGGCCCGCGGCCAGCGCCAGCGAGGAGCGGTCGTGCACGCCCCCCAGCGGTGCAATGGCGCGACCGCGTTCGCCTTTGGCGAAGGCGCGCCAGACCTCGTTGCGGGCCATGTCCGGGCGCAGGTCATCCATATAGATGCCGTCCTGGCTCATCAGTGTCAGAATGTCCTGCGCGGCCTGAATGACCTTGGCAGCATTGCGATCTTTCAGCGCGCGGCGCAGCGCGGCAAACCCCTCGGAATCCTCGGCGGTTTCCGGAAAGTGCAGGGCGCGGATCAGATCATCGGTGGCCAGCGGCGGTTGCAGGGCCTCGGCCGGGGTGCCCAGCGACAGCGTCGGCTGGTCGTCCACCGCGGACTGTGATGCGGCGCCGGCCTGAGGGTCCGCTTGGCGGATGCCGCCCAGCATCGCCAGCGTCGATTCCAGATTGCGGATGCCGCCGCTCAGATCGTCAAGCCGTTTGACCACCTGAGGGTGCGGCGGCTGGCCTTTCCCTGCCTGAGATTGCGCCACATAAGCCTGCCGCAGGGCGTCGATGGACGCCTGCAACCGGACGCTTTCCTCTCGCATGGTCTTTGAGGCCCGCATGGCCATGGCGGCGACCCAGATCATCGCCACCGGCAGCACAATGACCATCAGTGTGATGGCAAATCCGCCACTGGCGCTCTCGGCACCGCCTGCGAGGAAATACCACGAGGCCGCAACCAACCACAGCACGGACAACGCCAGCGCAGTGATTTCCACCGGAGTCACTCCAGCCGCATCGCCTCGACTGTACAGGCCGGGGGGCGTGGGACGGGGGTCCTTGGTCTCGGCCATGGGCTGCCTTGCTTATTTATAGGTGATTGAGAGGATTTCGTAGGCCTTCTCGCCGCCGGGGGTCTTCACCTCGACGCTGTCGCCTTCTTCCTTGCCAATCATCGCGCGCGCAATGGGAGATTTGACGTTGAGCAGACCTTTTTCGATGGAGGCTTCGTGTTCGCCCACGATTTGCCAGGTCTTTTCCTCATCCGTGTCCTCATCGACGACCGTCACGGTGGCGCCGAACTTGATCGGACCGGACAGCTTCGTTGGGTCGATCACTTCGGCCAGACCCAGGACGGATTCGATTTCCTTGATGCGGCCTTCGATAAAGCCCTGCTTTTCCCGCGCAGAATGGTACTCGGCGTTCTCCTTGAGGTCGCCCAGTTCCCGCGCTTCTGCGATGGCCTTGATGATGGCGGGCCGCTCAACGGACTTGAGCTGCTTCAATTCTTTTTCGAGCACAGTGTGACCTGTGCGTGTGAGGAGGATCTTGTCCATTTCGGATCTTCTTTATGCTGAGAGACGCGTCTGGGTATCGAAAGTGTCGCGTGTGGGCTGTGATGTAAAGCGTGAGTGGGGGGCTTGCCAACGGGTTTTTCGCAACGACGGCCAGACTGCCGGGGGTTTCTCGCCGATCATGGGGCAGGGCGGCGCAGCTCTGGACCGTGCAAAATGAGGTTATTTTGTGCAAATCGCCTTTGGATTAATGATAGCCCAAAAATAGTCCTGTGCGTTTGTTTTGTCAGCGATACTCTGCTTTAGGATTAGGACGTGACTCGTTTTCACTTCATGAAATTGTAAGGAGGATGCCGATGCCGACATCTGGCAACGACACTGTATTTGGCACCATTCTTGGCGATGTGATCACGCTTCTGGAAGGTGATGACCTCGTTTTCGGGTCGGAGGGCAATGACACCATCGACGGCGAAGCGGGCAATGACACACTGTGGGGCGGGCTTGACGACGACTGGCTGAAGGGTGAGCAGGGCGCGGACCTGCTGCTGGGTGGCGAAGGCAATGACACGCTCGAAGGTGGTCTGGACAACGACACCATGGATGGCGAATCCGGCAATGACCTGATGCTCGGCGGCGAAGGCGACGACTGGATGGTCGGCGAAGACGGCAACGACACGATGGATGGCGAGTCCGGGAATGACACTGTCGAAGGCGGGCTTGGCAACGACTGGATGAAGGGCGAGCAGGGCGCGGATCTGCTTCTGGGTGGCGAAGGCAATGACACGCTCGAAGGTGGTCTGGACAACGACACCATGGATGGCGAATCCGGCAATGACCTGATGCTCGGCGGCGAAGGCGACGACTGGATGGTCGGCGAAGACGGCAACG
>NZ_JAGEMH010000017.1:0-67355 GCF_040148795.1 Sagittula sp. NFXS13 | reverse complement strand
ACAAATCCACGGTGAAAATCCCCAAGCCCTCCCATCGAATGAAAGGGCAAAAGTGGCCGACTTTTACGCCGCCCGCGACCGCACTGTGCCGCCGCTACCGTGGCCCAGTATTGCTCCGCCGTTCACACCATGACCTCGGCTTGCTGCTCCTCGGTCGGGGCATCCTCGGCGGCAAAGCTGATCACCCCCGCGCGGTAGGTCCACTGGTGGCGGCTGGCGTCGATCAGGGCCTCGGTGCGGTCAGGGTTGCCGCGCAAAACCTCTGGCAAGGGTTCGCGCGTGACAGTCACCGGCTGGCCGTCGGCATCGCGGATCAAGTCGCGGTTGTCGTCGTAGGCCAGCACCTTGTCCGCCACGAGGTAGCCGACGGGACCAGCACCCGTGCCTTTGCCGTTGCGGAAGAACTTGATCAGCATCGGCGCGCGGCCTCGATGATTTGGGCAAGCTGGCGTTCGATTGTCAGCAGGCGACGGGCAACGGTCAGCGCGTCAAGATCAACGCGGCCCGCGAGCATCGCGCGGTTCAGCCACCGAGCAATCTGGTTAAGGTTGCCCCCGATGCGCCCGACAGCCAGTATCAGGGCGGGATCAACGCGGGGGATGGGCTTGCGACGGCGCGCCTCGGTCAGGCCAAGCGCCTCGCGCAGAAGTGTCGCAGCGGGCAAGCCAGCGGCCTCGGCCTTGGCGCGCAACAGGGCCTTTTCTGCGGCGCTGCACCGAAAGACAAACGTCTCGGTCAGCGGTTCTTTGGTGCGGGCTTTTCCCGCGCCGGTGGGGTTCGAAGGGGAGGCCTGCCGCCCCTCGCAAGGTCCCGTGTCAGCAGCGCCAGCGTATGACATGGGTCGCCTTGCTGTTTGCTCTTCAGTGGGATCGGTTACGGTCATGATCCGAGGCCTGCGGCTTTGATTTGGGCCTGCGTCACCAGCTTTGAGGCAAGCAACGCCGTCACTTGGGTGCCCGTGATGTGTTTGCACATTGGGCTGCGATCACTGATCCAACAGGCCAGCCGCGCATGGTGATCGGCTTGCAGCGTTGCTGTGTTTTCTCGGACTTTCGCCTGCTTCTCGACATAGGCCTGCCAACGCCGCGACTGAAACCAGTTGTCGGAAAAGCAGACCTTGGAGCGGGTGAAACCTGCGCTGTCGGTGGCGTAGGCTTGGACGGCTAGCAACAAATCCTCCGGACTGATCCCTTCCTTCATGGCCTCGTCGATCTGGGCAAGGCAGGCCGCTTTGTCACGCAACCGGTCCGGCGGATAGGCTGCCAAAATTTTCTCAGCCTCTTCATCCGCCGCCGCCTCGCGCTTGCGCGTAGGTGGTTTATGGATGGTTTTAGGATGGTTTGGGGGCCGTGGTGGCCCCGGTACCCCGGCCACAGTGGCCCCCGTACCGGGTCCAGTCTGGACGGGGGCCACTGTGGACCCCGTCTCAATCTCCGGCTCTGCGGTCGGTTCCAACGCCTCTACCTTGGTCAAATCAATCCGGTAAACGACGGTGAAACCGTTTTTGCAGGTGCGTGCGCCGGTCTCGACTAGGATGCCTTCTTTAAGAAACTCCCGCACGGTCCGCTTAACCGTCGTCTCCCCCAGCTCGGTATGCCGCTGGATCGTGCCTTTGGAACACCAGATGCCTGAACCATCATCGCTCGCCTTATCGGCCAAGAACATGATGATCTGCTTGCGTGTTGCGCTGCCGAACCTCCGTTCCGCGCATGTGTTCGCGACCCGCCAGCTCATTGGAAGACCCCCAAAGGCGCAAAGACGTGCGAATTTTGTACAGGTTTTGTACGAGATTTCCGCCGTTTCGGGAGAATTCGGCGCGAAAGCTCACGGGACTTTCTGCAAACAACGGCAGAACCTCTTGCAAATAAGCCATATTTTTCAGGTGTTTTTGGTGACCCCGGCAGGATTCGAACCTGCAACCTGCCCCTTAGGAGGGGGCTGCTCTATCCAGTTGAGCCACGGGGCCAGTTAGCACTGTTCGCATGAACGCTTCGTATTCACCCGTAGTCGGAGAGTGCTCAGAAAATCAAGGCCGGATTTGGCGTTGACATCCTTTATAGAAGCAGGCCGCACTATTCAGCAGAGCGTAGGAGCATCTACAACGACCGACTGACCCAAGTTTACCACGCTTGTCATCGGATTCGCCATTCGAATATTCAAATCAACGAAACGCTTATCACAAAGCCTACCTTGGCATGAACGCAGTGAATTGTCGCTGGCACGCGTGTGACTTGCACTAATCGCGCGGCCCGGCGTATCGTGATTTCAAATAAACAAAAGGACGCCTCCAACGTGACATCAGACGATCACCGCCCGCTTACCCTGCGCGACGTATCCGAGGCTTCGGGCGTTTCAGAGATGACCGTCAGCCGTGTGCTGCGCAACCGTGGAGATGTCAGCCAAGCCACACGCGAGAAGGTGTTGGAGGCCGCAAAGGCGCTTGGCTACGTGCCAAACAAGATCGCCGGAGCACTTGCGTCTCAACGAGTTAACCTGGTGGCTGTGATCATCCCCTCGCTGCGCAACATGGTATTCCCCGAAGTCATGTCTGGCATCTCGCGCGTGTTGGAAGAGACGGAGTTGCAACCAGTGGTCGGCGTAACGGACTATCTGCCGGAGAAGGAAGAGCGGGTCCTTTACGAGATGCTATCGTGGCGGCCGTCTGGCGTGATCGTTGCCGGGTTGGAGCATACGGATGCCTCGCGCGCCATGCTCAAGGCCAGCGGTATTCCAGTGGTGGAAATCATGGACACCGACGGTACGCCCATCGACAGTGCTGTCGGCATTTCGCACCGTCGCGCTGGACGCGAAATGGCGCGGGCGATCCTCAAACAAGGCTATCAGAGAATCGGTTTCATGGGCACGAAGATGCCACTGGACCACCGCGCGAGAAAGCGGTTCGAAGGCTTCACCGAAGCGCTTGCAAAGCATGGCGTCGAGATTGCCGAACACGAATTCTATTCCGGCGGATCTGCCTTGGCAAAAGGTCGAGAGATAACGAAGGCGATGCTGGAACGTGATCCTGAGCTGGATTTTCTATATTATTCAAACGACATGATCGCCGCAGGTGGCCTTTTGCACTGCCTTGATGCCGGGATCGATGTGCCAGGCCAGATAGGGCTCGCGGGTTTTAACGGCGTTGAACTGTTGGACGGCCTGCCCAAACAATTGGCCACCATGGATGCTTGCCGCACCGAGATCGGCACCAAAGCGGCTGAAATCATTGCGGCACGGGTCGAAAATCCGAACGCCGAATTGGAAAAAGTGGTGGAATTGACTCCCAAGCTGACGCTTGGCGACACACTGCGGCGACGCTGAACGCCGCTGCTGGTGCCCTGCCCCGGACCTAGAGGTAATTTAGAAGCAAAGACGCGTCAGGCGCCGCGTAATTTTTCGATGACAGCCACCGCTTTTGCGACCGCATCGCTAATGCTCATTTCGGTCGTGTCGAGCATAAGCGCGTCCTCCGCCGGCTTCAGCGGCGCATCGGCGCGATTCATGTCCCGTTCGTCGCGGGCACGCAAATCGTCCAGCACCTCAGCCTCGGTCACATCGAACCCGCTGGCGCGCAGCTCAGCGCAGCGGCGGTGGGCCCGAATTTCCGGCGCTGCAATCACAAAAAGCTTTGCCTCGGCGTCGGGACAAATCACGGTGCCTATATCGCGCCCGTCCAGAACGGCACCGCCATCGCGACGTGCGAAGGCACGTTGAAAATCCACCAAGGCCGCGCGCACCTCAGGGATTGCCGCAGCCTTTGATGCGGCTTGCGCCACGTCGGCATGCCGAAGAGACGGGTCATCCAGACGGTCAGGTGTCAACATCTCGGCCGCTTTCAGCGGTGCCACGCCATCGAGCATCTGCCGCCCGACAGCACGGTACAGCAGTCCCGTATCCAGATGGAGAAAGCCGAAGTGCGCCGCTACAGCGCGGGCGATGGTGCCCTTGCCGCTCGCTGCTGGTCCGTCAATAGCAACTGCAAAGCTCATGTCGTCCTCCGTCTCGGGTGTGCTGATTAGCAATGCCTGTGCGAAAGGGGAAGTCTCAGCGTCGCCATTGGCGAAAATCCCTCACGAGCAATGCACCCGTCACCAACGTGTACAGCACGATTTTGATTTGAGTGATCACAGAAATTGACACAGCGCCGAGAAGCTGCGGGTAAGCCGCCATGTCGGACGGAAGGCTACGGCCCATGGCCCAATCCAGCGCCTCTTGCAGGAGCACGTTCTCGGCCAGATCGAAGGCCAGGACGGCCCCCGCAACGGCCAACCCAAGCGTGCGCTGCGCGGGAAACCCACGCACGACCCAAAACCCCCACAACCCCATGAACACCAGATCGAGCCGCAAAATGTTTCGGTAAAGGCCGCCTCGTCCGGCTTCACTCAGTACCCTGCCAAATTGGGTCAGCGCAGCCTCGTCGTAGCCCCACGACACCTGCGGGAGAAAGTGCACGTCTGTCAGCGTCGCGATCTTGTAATGCAACAGGACAGACATCGCCGCAAACACTGCCAAAGCGCCCAATCCGGCGCAGAGGCGGGGTTTGCGGCGAAGGATCATGTTCTTTCGATGCGTGCGCCGAGATCGCCCATCAGCCCTTCGAAAATCGGGAAGGACGTGGCGATGGGCTGGCCGTCATCCACCGACATTGGCTTATTCGAGCTCATGCCAAGGATCAGAAATGCCATGGCGATGCGATGGTCAAGAAAGGTCTGTGCAGTATAGCCACCCGGCACATTCCCATGGCCAAGGCCGTGCACCGTCCACCAATCTTCGCCTTCGTCCACCTGCAGGCCTGCGCCGCGCAGGCCGCGCGCCATGGCATCAATGCGGTCGGATTCCTTGACGCGCAGCTCTTTCACGCCGGGCATGTGGGTTTTGCCTTCGGCGAAGGCCGCGACCACCGACAGGATCGGATATTCGTCGATCATGCTGGCCGCGCGCTCTGCGGGGACTTCGATCCCCTTGAGATCAGGAGAAAACTTTGCCCGCAGGTCAGCTACAGGTTCGCCCCCCTCCTCGCGCATATTTTCAAAGGTCAGGTCGGCGCCCATGTCCTGCAGTGTAAAGAACAGCCCGGCACGTGTCGGATTCAGGCCGATGTTTGGAACCAGAACGTCTGACCCTTCGACAATCAGCGCCGCGCAGACCGGGAAAGCTGCCGAGGACGGGTCACGAGGCACAATGATCGTTTGCGGCGTGAACTCAGGGCGGCCCTGCAACGTGATGACCCGGCCTTCGGGGCTGTCCTCGCTGGTGATCGTCGCGCCAAAGCCCGCCAGCATACGCTCGGAATGATCGCGGGTGGCTTCGCGTTCGATCACCACGGTTTCACCCGGTGCGTTCAGCCCGGCCAGAAGCACAGCGGATTTCACCTGCGCTGACGGCACCGGGGTCGTATATGTAACAGGCAACGGATCACGGGCCCCGACGATGGTCATGGGCAGACGCCCGCCGGAGCGGCCATGCGCCACAGCCCCGAACAACGCCAGCGGATCGGTGACGCGTGCCATGGGACGCTTGTTCAGCGAGGCGTCGCCGGTAAACGTTGCCGTGATCGGAGACGTCGCCATCGCCCCCATGATCAACCGCACACCGGTACCGGAGTTGCCGCAGTCGATCACGTTCTCCGGCTCAAGGAAGCCGCCGACACCCACGCCATGCACATGCCACGTGTCGCCCGTTTTTTCGATCTGCGCGCCAAAGGCCTGCATCGCCTTGGCGGTGTCGAGAACATCTTGACCTTCGAGCAGGCCAGTCACCTTTGTTTCGCCGATCGTCATCGCGCCAAGGATCAGAGAACGGTGCGAAATCGACTTGTCGCCGGGCACATGCGCCTCGCCGTTCAGCGGACCAGCGCGGTGAGAGGTCATCGGAATCGGGTCACCATGGGCGGACATGCGGGCCTCCTGTCAAAGCATTTCTGCCTGATACCGCGCGCATGGGCTGGCGTCCATGCCTCCTAAGGCCGTCCGGAATCCCTGAGTTACGTCAGATCAAAAGCTGCGCCGCACGCGAGGGCATTATCATCCAACCAAGCACATTTTTAATGCGCGACTTTCAATTTCATTTTCAACCATTCGTTCAAGGGGAGCCAAATGCTCGACGTCCTTCAGACGACCGATGTTTACATGGCCATCGGGCTCATCGGAACCTTCACATATGTCTTTAAATATACGCTGCTGTCGCTTGGCTGGCGCAGCCATGCCGTCGCCGATCGTAAATTCCAATCTGCCCGCGCTCATGATCCAGTCGTTCTACTGTTTATGAGCCTTTGGGCGATTGACCAGCCGTTGCGCCGTCGCCTGACGATACGCAAAAGCCCCCCGCCTTTGAACCATGCGGTGCTCTTGCGGACCACTCCCGAGTGGCGGCGGGTGCCGCGTATGGCTCAGAGGCGACGGAAGGTCAGATAATGCGGAGTGCGGTCTTCACGCAGCGCCTTTTGCTCGTAGCGCGTCGATATCCAGTCGGACCAAGGCGTTCGCCAGTCCTCAGGACACTCGGCGCGCCACTCGAAACCTGCCTTCGGCACCTCGATCAGCGTTTGACGGACGTAGTCAGGTATATCGGTGGCAACCCGGAACTCGGCACCTGGTTTCAGCACCCGCGCCAGCGGCTCAAGATGTTCTTGCGTTACAAACCGTCGACGATGGTGGCGCTTCTTCGGCCACGGATCAGGATACAGGAGAAATGCTTTGTCGAGGCAGGCCGTGGGCAGCACATCGAAGAGATTGCGCACATCGCCAGGATGCACATTCAGGTTGGTTGCCTCTGACTGCCGGATCTTGCCCAGCAGCATGGCGACACCATTCATATAGGGCTCGCAGCCGATGATATGGGCTCCGGGGTACGTCACGGCCTGATGTACAAGGTGCTCCCCGCCGCCAAAGCCTATTTCCAGCCAAAGCGGCTTGCCCTCGGTCAGCGCCTCAATGTCCAGCGGAAGCCGGTCCGGGTTCACGTCCCAGTCCACCGCGCCCGGCGAAAGCGCATCAAGGTCCTCCTGCAGGTAAGTCTCCTGCGAGGCTTTCATGGTCTTGCCTCTGATCCGGCCATAGAAATTGCGCCAGGGGGCATCGGGGTGCTTGTTCGACGTGGTCATGGGCGCGGCTTTAGCGCGCAAGGCTTTTCGGGGCAATCCCTCAGGGTGCGATCAGGTGCGTTCGGGGAGACCTACCCATTGCTGTCGCCCCTACCGCCCGCGGCGAGGATACGATCGATCACTGGAGTGATTTGATACGCAAAGATCACGCGGTCAGGCCTAAGGCTGTTTAGACACACCAGCGGCTGTATCGACTGGTCACACATGCCCGAAAGCGCGCCAGCAAAATTCAGCGGGTTGGTCCTCCAATCGGCTGCCACGATTGTCCCCGGCCGAAACAGGCCGAGGAAAACCAAGATCCAATCAAAGGTTCGCTTGCAAAAACCCCTGCAAACCCTGCCAAGCCCCCTGGTCGGCGTCCAGATCATAGTCGTTTGACCCAAATACGGTAAAGCTGTGCCGCGCCCCGCCAAAAACTTCTGCCCCATGCGCGACCCCAGCCGCCTGCAACTGGTCAAGCAGCGCGGCCAGCTCACCCATGCCCGACACAGGGTCAGCAGAGCCGTGGAACAGCATCACCGGGGCGGAGGTCTGGCTGTAATCCTGCCCTTCCGGGGTGCCCAACCCGCCGTGGAAACTGACGAAACCGTCAAGGTCCGCGCCAGCGCGCGCAGCTTCCAGAACCGCCGCGCCGCCAAAACAGTAGCCGGTCATGACCATGCCACCGGTCGCACCGGGAATATTCCCGGCCTCTGCGATGGAGCCCATCAGCCTTTCGCGGAACGTCTCCCGATCCTCGTAAAGCGCGCCGGACAGCGCCAGGTTTTCCTCAGTGCTTTGCGGATCTTCGTCTGCTCCATAGACATCAATGGCGAAAGCAGTGTAGCCCAACTCCGCCAGCATTTCAGCGCGCCGCTCCTCGTATTCCGTCATGCCGTCCCAGTCATGGACGATCAACACCGTCCCCTTCGGCTCAATCGCGGTGTTGGTGGCCACGTACCCCTCAAAGGTTTTGTCGCCTACGGTGTACTGATGGTAATCGGCAAAAATCTCTGCCTGCGCTGTGCCTGCGCTCAGCAGAATGGCGGCGAGCGTCGGTGTCGTAAAACGGCGGATCATGGTGCATCTCCCTTGCGTCTGTCCGTGATCCACTAAGCTAGCGCCAACCCCATAAAGAAAAGGCGCCCCTGTCCCGGAGCGCCCTTCGCTTTTGGTTTTTCAAAAGAGTCAGATCGCTTTCTTGAGCGCCTCTGCCAGATCGGTACGCTCCCAAGAGAACCCGCCGTCTGCTTCCGGCGCGCGCCCAAAATGGCCGTAGGCCGCCGTGCGTGCGTAGATTGGCTTATTCATGTCAAGATGCGTACGAATGCCGCGCGGCGTAAGGTCGATGACTTTGGGGATCGCCCTCTCGATCGCGGCGGCGTCCACCTCGCCCGTGCCGTGGGTGTCGACGTAGATCGACAAGGGCTTGGCCACGCCGATTGCGTAGGACAGCTGTACCGTTGCGCGCTCTGCCATGCCAGCCGCGACGATGTTCTTGGCAAGGTAGCGCGAAACATAGGCTGCTGAGCGGTCCACTTTGGTCGGATCCTTGCCGGAAAATGCACCGCCGCCGTGCGGGGCTGCGCCACCGTAGGTATCAACGATGATCTTGCGACCGGTCAGACCCGCGTCCCCGTCAGGTCCGCCGATGACGAATTTGCCCGTGGGATTCACATGCCAGATCGTGTCCGCGTTCACCCAGCCCTCTGGCAGCACTTCGAGGATGTAAGGCTCGACAACAGCACGCACATCGGCGCTTGTCATGCTCTCGTCCAGATGCTGCGTCGACAAAACGATGGAGGTCACGCCCACGGGCTTCCCCCCGTTGTATTGCACGGTCAGCTGAGATTTCGCATCGGGACCAAGTGTCGGTTCCGTCCCGTTCTTGCGCACCTCCGCCAGGCGCTTCAGAATCGCATGGCTGAACTGGATAGGTGCGGGCATCATGGCGTCGGTTTCGTTCGTGGCGTAGCCGAACATGATGCCCTGATCACCAGCGCCTTCGTCACCCTGCTCGCCCGTGACACCCTGCGCGATATGCGCAGACTGTTCGTGCAACAGGTTGGTGACTTCCACCGTCGCGTGGTGAAACTTCTCCTGCTCGTAGCCGATGTCCTTGATGCAGGCACGAGCGATCTCGTCGATCTTGCCCATGTATTCGGCCAGTTTTGCCTGATCCGTCAGGCCGACCTCGCCGCCGATGACCACGCGGTTCGTGGTGGCAAAGGTTTCGCAGGCGACACGCGCCAGCGGATCCTCAGCCAGCAAGGCGTCGAGCACAGCATCGGAAATGCGGTCACACACCTTGTCAGGATGCCCTTCCGAGACGGACTCGGAGGTGAAAACGTAGTTCTGTCGGGACATGGGGGTGCTCCATTGGTGTTTACCGTCACGCCAGGAAGCCGTTGTGACGGAGATTGTTGGACCGGGAACCGGCCTTCAATTGGCCTACGCTCGGGAACTGTCTCGGTCAACGGATTTCTCCGCTCGCTCTCGTCGCAACGCACGCAGAAGAAGACCGGTGAGGAGGAAAAGCATTACAAGAACAGGCAAATCACCGTGCCTGCTGTATGCCGTCACACGCATAGGTGGAGGCAACCGCGCATCGAGATACCCCGCCTCATTTAAGGGAAGTTCCTCTAGAATGCGTCCTGCCCCGTCGATCACCGCTGATACGCCGGTGTTGGCGGCACGGAGCATTGGCAGCCCCTGCTCAATGGCACGGATGCGCGCCTGTGCAAGGTGCTGGTAGGGGCCGGAGTAATCCCCGAACCACGCATCATTGGTAATTTGCAGCAACATCTCGGGCCGCGCAGGTGCGTCTCGCACATCTTGGGGGAAGACCGCCTCGTAGCAGATCAATGGCAAGGCTCGCCCCAAGGCGCCAAGGTCCAACAGTTCCGGGCCACTGCCGGATGTGTATCCGCCTTCGGCCCGCGCTGCCAAACCGGCGATATTGAGGCGGGAAAACAGCGCCTTGGCAGGCATGTACTCTCCGAACGGCACCAAGTGATGCTTGTCGTAAACGTGTTTGAGTTGCCCACCCGGCCCCATTAGCGCAAGCGTATTGTACCAGCGCCCCTCGTCCTCACGCTGAAGGCCCACAACCACTTGCGCGTCACCCGCCAATTGGCTCAGCGTGCCAAGCGCATCTCCCGCCTGATGCAGCAGCATGGGCAATGCGGTTTCCGGCCAGACGATAAGATCAGGCGCGGGTGCGCCTTCCGGACGCGCAGCTGTGAAATCCATCTGGCGCTGGTAATACACCGGCACCATGTCGCGCCGCCATTTCAGATGCTGCGGTGCGTTCGGTTGGAGCAGCCGCACGATGGGCCGCCCATCCAAATCCTGCAACGGTGGTGTCAGCGCCGTACCGCCCCCAAAAAGCACCAGCAGCACAGTCGCCCCAAGGATCGCTGGCAAAGCGCGCGGCGCTCCGATGACCCGGCACGGAATGGCAACCCCCAGCAGCGCCGCAGCGCTGAAGGTGAAGAATGTCAAGCCATATGGACCGACGACCGACACCCACTGAACGGGCGACACCGGAAGCCACATGTAACCCACGAGCCCCCACGGGAAGCCTGTCAGAACATAGCCGCGCGCCAATTCCGCAGCGGTCCATGCCAACACCAATGCCGCTACCCCTCGGCGCGGAACCTGCGCTGCACCCCAGAACGCCAGCGCCCAGAACAGCGCCAGTCCACCTGCCAAGCCGAAAAGACCAAAGGGCGCCATCCAGCCTGTCTCTGCTGCGTCGACCATAAAGGGCTCGACAATCCAGCCCATGGAAAAGCCGAAATATCCAAGACCGACCATCCAGCCGGTGCCTGCCGCCTGAACGCCGCGGGGCGCGACCTGAAACAGCCAGAACGCCCCGACCAGTCCGACGAAAGCGAGGTACCACATGTCCCAAGGGGCGGCGGCGCTGCCCATGGCAACGCCTGCGCCGAGCGCCAAGGGCAAGCGCGCCCAGCGCGGCAGCGCAAAGAGGCGCGGCTCGGGCATAGGGTTAGTCGCGACCTGCGGTGCTGCCGCTCGACTGCGGTTCTGTCAGCTGTGCGGAGGATTGCGGCTCTTGCGGAACAGGGGTTTGAGAGGCCTCCGCCCCAGCGCGCGCGGCAGCACGTGTGGTCCCCGGCAGGCGGACGCGTAGCCGCTTGATCCGACGAGGATCGGCGTCCACCACCTCCAGCTCGACCCCGGCAGGATGGCGCACCATCTCTCCGCGCGCAGGCACTCGGCCCGCCAGCATGAAAATAAGACCGCCCAGCGTGTCGATCTCTTCCTCGTCGATATCCTCGTGCTGGGTCAGATCAAAGCCCAGCTCGGCCTCGAATTCCTCCAACGGGGTCTTGGCGAGCGCCAGCCAGCAGCCGGGACGTTCCTTCACCCATGTCTGATCATCGTCGGTGTCGTGCTCGTCCTCGATCTCGCCGATGACTTGCTCAATCAGATCCTCAATCGTCACCAGGCCATCAGTGCCCCCGTATTCGTCGATCACCAGCGCCATATGCCGACGCTCCGTCTGCATTTTCGTCAGCAGAACGCCGATCGGCATGGACGGCGGCACATACAACAAAGGCCGTAGCATTTCGCGAAGATTGAAGTCATCGCTCTCGCCGTTGAAGCCATAGGCCAAGGCGAAGTCCTTCAGGTGAGCCATACCCACGGGTGTGTCGAGCGTGTTTTCATAGACAGGCAACCGGGTCATGCCGCTTTCGCGGAAAACCTGCACCAGATCGTCCTTCGTGATTGTATCAGGAACCGCGACGATGTCTGCCTTGGGGATGGACACATCCTCAACCCGCATCCGGCGGAGGTTCACCATGCCATGAGTCTGCACAGGTGCACCTGTTTCGCTTCGTGACATGAGCTCGCCGTCCTCATCTTCTTCTTCGCGCGGCGAACGCCCGAAGATTCGGCTCAAGAAGCCGCCTTGCTCTGTCAGTTGGCCATCGTCGTGGCCGTTTACATCCATTAGCGCGCTACGCGCCGCATTAGACGAATCGTCGTTGTCGCCCATCAATCCATACCAGTCACGAGCCATGTGGCCCATCGATCTCCCTATATGGGTCTTTCAGACCGAGATTGCCAAGTATCTCGACCTCAAACCCTTCCATTAGCGTGGCATCTGCATCACGGATATGGTCATACCCCAGAAGATGTAAAACCCCGTGAACCAATAAATGCGTCACGTGGTCACTCTCAGGCTTGTGCTGTTCGGCGGCTTCCCGCGCGCAGGTGTCATACGCAAGCGCCAGATCGCCCAGATGATGCGGCTCGCCTTCCAATTCCGGCTCTGGCGCGAATGGCGCTTCACCCGCTTCGTCCGCTGCCAAATCCTCTGATGGCCAAGACAGAACATTGGTCGCGCGGGGCTTGTCCCGAAAATCTGCGTTCAACACCGCGATCCGTGTGTCATCGGACCCCAGAACCGCGATCTCGAACGCCTCGGGATCGAATCCCAGATGCCGCAGCGTCGCCAACGCGGCACGCTCTGCCAGACGGTCAAGGCCCGCGGCCTGCCAGCGGTCGTCTTCGCAGAGGGTTTCTGTCAGCATGTCGGTCTCCGGACTGTAGCAGCGCCCGTGCTACCCACTTTACTCAATCGGGTCCATGACTTCCATCTCTGCTTCGATTTGGTCCGGCGGCAAGTCGCCGTCGCCCGGCAATGACAACAACGCCATAAGCGCCGCGCCACCTTCGCTTGGCACCTGGACAAAACTGTCGTCAGCGCGGGTCTCGAAGGTCAGCGACTCTTCGGCCTCCTCGCCCGTTTCGAAGTGGGTGACGCGGGTGATCTCATAGAAATGATCCTCGTCGCGGTCCCATGCGTCGTCGCGTGTGGGCGTGAACCAGTCTTGTGTATCCACCTCTCCGGTGGCCCTGTCGATGGTGAACAATTGTGAATCTTCACCCGCAAGACTGAAGAAATCTATTCCGCTGTCTGGCGCTGGGTCCGGCTCAGGATCTGGTTGCGGCTCCGCAGGGTCTGGATTGGAAATCGGGTCGGCAGGCGCGTCGCTCGTCAGACTCACCAGACCTTCCGCTGTTGTTTCAAAGGTCAGATCCTCCGTTACAGTCGTTCCGTTCTCATCGGTTGCGACGCGGGTCACTTGGTAGACGTGATCCTCATCGTGGTCCCAGGCATCGTCAAGGGAAGGTGTGAACCACGCTTCAGGCGCAATCTCTCCGCTGTTGGCGTCGATGGTAAACAGGAAGCTGTCCTCGCCCTCAAGGCTGTACACCACGTTGCCAAGGGGCATCGTAGGGTCCACGGGGTCAGGCCCTCCCGGCTCCGGTTCCACAGGGACAGGGGGGATCGGGTCGGGATCAGCCGGATCGTCTGCAACAGGCGCCAACTGACCCTCCGCCACTGTCTCAAAGAGCAGCGTTTCTTCCGTACGTGTGCCGTCATCTGCCACGAAGACCCGCGTCACCTCGTAGATATAATCGCTATTTTGATCCCACGCGTCGCTCTGCGAGGGCACGAACCAGTCCTTTGGCGTAATCGCTCCGGTACTGCCGATATTGAACAGGAACCCATCGGGTCCGGCCACTTCATAGCCTCCCCCGCCCTCCGCCGGCCCGGCTGGTTCGTCCGGCGCCTCGACAACCGGATCTGCCAGGGTCCACGGGGTGTCAGGATCGACCTCGGTCACACGGTCCACATATTGCCGACCGGTCCAGTCGAGATAGACCTTCGACAGCGTTCCGTCGCTTTCCCAAACTCCCGGGTCGTGCTCGGCATAAGCCTCCATAATAGCGAGCGTCCGGTCGGCCTCAGCCTCAGACAAATTGGCCGGCATATCCTTTGAGGCGTACTGCACATACTGTGTCACGGTGAAACTGTCGGCGTCATAGCCCGCCAAAGCTTCTTCCGCGAATTCGGTGACGTTGACGTGGTCGGTATGCTCGCCCACAGCATTGTCGCCATCGGCGATTTGCAGGCGCACCTGCGTTGGAGCATGCAGGTCGAGGAGCGCAGTCAGCGTCTCCACCAAATCGGCGCGAGTGTATGTGACGCTCTCGTCGACGGCGGTCACAGTGTTCAGCGTTCCCTCTTCAAGGCGGGCGAGCTGCTGCTCTTGGTCGGGCGTCAATGACCCCCCGCCATCCGGCAACCGCAGAAAGTAGAGACGCACATCAGAGAGACCTTCGGGATGGCTGCTCACGACCTCGATGCTGCGGCCGTTGATGTCGAGCTGAATCGCCTCGTCCACCCATGTATCCACGCCAGTCATCACAGAATAGGCGGCCTTTGCACCGTCTTCCCGTCCGCCCCAATACGCCGGCCCAAGCCCCGCGTCTCCTGCGGTCACAAATATGGTGGTGTTCGCCTCCCCCGCTGAGAGGCTCGCGTCAATGTCCGGGTTCATGAACAAGATGTCGTCGTCCTGATGGGCGACGATGGAGACCGCGCCTCCTCTAGACAATTCCGGCATGAGCAGATCCTCCGATGAGGCTCTGAAATTGAGCCCTACACGCAAGGATAGTACCGCAAATTTACCAAGACTGATAATAACGTCAGCCTGACACGGAAAATCTAAGAAAAATGAGGACAGCCCACCACATTTCGGCCAACCGTCGCCGGCACGGCAACAATGCTATCGGGAAACCGAATCATCCCTATTGAAACGACTTGCGCCCCCACCCGTCAGGCAGAGGCGCATTGCCGTTTAAGAGTAGCATATTACGCCTGCGTGTCGCCCTCATAGGCTTCGATGATCGCGGCGACCAGCGGGTGACGGACAACATCCTTTGCCGTGAAGTAATTGAACGATATTCCCGGCACATGGGACAACAGACGTTCCGCATCGGCAAGTCCCGACGGCACGCCACGCGGCAGGTCGGTCTGTGTGCGGTCGCCGGTGATGACCATGCGCGACCCTTCGCCCAACCTCGTCAGGAACATCTTCATCTGCATGGTCGTGGCGTTCTGCGCCTCGTCGAGAACCACGAACGCATTCGACAAGGTCCGACCGCGCATGAAGGCCAGCGGAGCGATCTCGATCGTCTTTTCTTCGCGCATTTTCGCTTGTTGCTTGCCAGGCAGGAAGTCGTTCAGAGCATCCAGAAGCGGCTGCATATAGGGATCAACCTTTTCCTCCTGCGTGCCAGGCAGAAAGCCAAGCCGTTCGCCCGCCTCGACCGCCGGACGACACAGAATGATTTTGTCCACCGCGCCGGTAATCAGCATGTTCACGCCAACGGCAACGGCAAGATAGGTTTTGCCGGTGCCTGCTGGCCCGATCCCGAACGCCATCTCATTCTCGAACAGCGACCTGACATAGGCCTTCTGCGCGTCCGTGCGTGGCTCGATCAGCTTCTTCCGGGTCTTGATCTCGACCTTGCCGCCGGTGAACATCTCAAGCTGCTCGTCGGGCTCTTCATGGTCTTGCAGACGGAACTCCCGGTCGATGTCGCCACGTTCCACCGCACGACCGTTTTCCAATCGGTCATACAGCGCTTCAAGCACCTCACGGGCACCGCTCACCGCATCTTCGGGGCCGTGCACCGCAAGCTGGTTGCCACGGCGCAGGATCTGCACCCCGGTGCGCG
This sequence comes from Sagittula sp. NFXS13, assembly GCF_040148795.1. NCBI lineage: Bacteria > Pseudomonadati > Pseudomonadota > Alphaproteobacteria > Rhodobacterales > Roseobacteraceae > Sagittula > Sagittula sp. NFXS13. Next base: position 51,712 of record NZ_JAGEMH010000017.1, on the reverse strand, counting down.
CTTCGATGTCGGTAAGGTTGCGATCGAATTCGCCACAAAGATCGATCAACAATCGGTTGTCGGGAAATTCAAGGATGGCTTCGGTCAAAAGGCCAGTGCTCAATACGCTCTCCTGCGCGAGTGTTGCGAAGACCGGAGGGGCCGTCGCTCCCTACTCCAGATATGGTGCCGCGTTGCCTTGTCCAACGCAAGGGGCCCGCTGCATTTGTCATCGCTCTGAAACACATCTGCCCAAAAAGAGACAGCCGCCCCGGGTGGGACGGCTGTCACGATGTCGCGATCCGGTTAAGATCAGAGGGGGTCGCCGATGATGCTTGTCGAACCCTGCTTGAAATTACCGACGGCAGTGGTCGGCGGGGCTATCCCCGAGCAGACCGGCTTGCCGTACTTGTCGAGACGGGCAGAGAGATAACCTTCGACGCCGTCGTCGATGATCCAGTGGTCACAGCCGTTCGGGTCAACCCAGATACCAGCGCGCATGCTGGACAGATCATCACTGTCGATGCCGCGGTCGATGGATTTGTCCGGACCGTAGGCGCCGACACCGTCTGCCAGCTCACAGCCGGCGAGCAGTGCGCCAGCGGTCAGCATCAGGGCGAGTTTTGCAATTTTCATGTCTCGGACCTTTTACTGAAAGCAGATGATTTCGACACGGCGGTTCTTCGCCATGCCAGTGGTGGAAGCGTTCGACGCCACGGGCATACGTTCGCCATAACCGCGCACATCGGTGATGTTCGCGCCGACACTGCGCGCGATTTTCGCCACAGCCAAGGCACGGTTATAGGACAGCTTGATGTTGTACTCATCGCTGGCGCGGCTGTCTGTGTGACCGGCAATCACATAGCCAACAGCAGGTGAGGAGCGGAAGAAGTCCGCGATCCGCGCCTTGCCGGCGGGTGAGATTTTGTAGCTGTCAGTGGCAAAGAACTGGTCAGTGTTCATCACGCCGCAAGTGTTGGAACGGTGGCATTGCGGGATACCCTTACGATCGACGTGCGGGCTCATGTAGCCTTCGACGCCATCGTCCATAACCCAGTGTTCGCAGCCATCGGGATCGACCCAAATGCCAGGAATATACTGCTCACCGCGAACTGTACGGGTGTTCTGAGTTGAAATAAATGCTTCGTTATGCTCGGCCCCAGCTGCAACGGCCGGTGCGGCCGCCGTCAGACATGCGAGAGCTGTCAGCGCAATTGCGCTGAGGGCCTTGGTGATACGTGTCGCCACAGGCTCTGTCCCTTAACTGTTGTTTCCCCCAACGCGGCTCCAAATTGGCAGCGGGCCGCGCTAATTAACTGTAATCAACAGTTTAAGGATTCCGATCGTTAAGGGAAGGATGAATCCACAGAGTTTGTACCGATTTCGGAAACAGTTCCCACTATATCTTGTGTTTTGTGTGGACAACCGGAGGTTTTCTGACTCGTCAAAGGCTTCGACGCCATACTTAAGACGAAAGAAGCACCCCTTCCAGACTATTCGTTTTACTCGACTCGATTCGAATTTTCGCCAAATCACCCACTGCGATTCTGGACCCGCCCTGCCCGTCCGACGTGTCGACGTGCACAGCATGCAGATATTCGGATTTGCCGACCATCTGTCCGGCTTGCCGTCCAGGCTTCTCAAATAGAACCTGCACCTCACGCCCCACCATGGCATCCTGAAGCGCGCGTTGCTGTTTGGTCAACAAGCCTTGAAGCCGCTGCAGGCGATCATCCTTCTCATCTTCAGGCACCTGAGGACGCTCAGCCGCCGGCGTGCCGGGACGTTCGGAGTATTTGAACGAAAACGCCGAACCGTATTCCACGGCCTGCACCAAATCCATGGTTGCTTGGAAATCCTCTTCGGTTTCTTCCGGAAATCCCACGATAAAATCGCCGGACATGTGCAAATCAGGGCGCACAGCGCGCATACGTTCAATAAGTTTGAGGTATTGCTCGGCCGTGTGCTGCCTGTTCATGCGCTTGAGGATCTTGTCTGATCCAGACTGCACCGGAAGGTGCAGATATGGCATCAGCTTCTCGCAATCGCCATGCGCCGCAATCAGGGCCTCATCCATGTCATTGGGATGTGACGTGGTGAAACGAATACGCTTCAGGTCATTTATCTTCGAAAGCTCGCGGATCAATCCGTCCAAGCCTGCGTCATGTCCATGATAGGCATTCACATTTTGCCCAAGCAGAGTGATCTCTCGTACGCCACGTTCAACCAGATCCTGTGCCTCCTGGATCACACGATCGGCAGGGCGGCTGACTTCGGCCCCCCGTGTATAGGGCACCACGCAAAAGGCGCAAAACTTGTCACAGCCTTCCTGCACGGTCAGAAAGGCGGTCGGGCCGCGCTTGGCCTTCGTCCGCCCCTTGAGGTGCTCGAACTTGTCTTCCTCGGGGAAATCAGTGTCGAGCGCCTTCGCTCCACCAGTCGCCTTTGCCGTCAGCTGCGGCAACTTGTGATAACTCTGCGGCCCGACCACGAGATCAACCAGAGGCTGGCGGCGCATGATTTCAGCGCCCTCTGCCTGCGCGACGCAGCCCGCAACGCCAATCTTCAAGTCCGGCTTTGCCGCCTTCAAACCCTTGTAACGCCCCAGTTCGGAATAGACCTTTTCGGCAGCCTTCTCCCTGATGTGACAGGTATTCAGCAGGATCATGTCCGCATCGTCAGGCGATTGCGTGACCTCATACCCCTCACCACCCATGGCCTCTGCCATGCGTTCGCTGTCATAAACGTTCATCTGGCAGCCATAGGTCTTGATATAGAGCTTCTTGGCGGTCATGGCGCGACTCCGATCCGGGGAACAAGGGCGGGAAATACCGCGAAACGCCCCCGGCTTGCAATGGGCACACTTTTCACCGATTCTTCACTAAAAGCGGAGATGACAGGCCAAGATGCAGTACGACTCCCTAGACGACTTCCTCAAACGCGGTCGCAGTGTTTTGGGCCATGGTCCAATCGCGCTTGTATTTGCCGAAGATGACGTGGAGTTGGCCACCACACTGCGCCACCATCGCCACTGCGGCTTTCAGGTGATCCTGTGTTTCGTGTCCAACCTGTACGACATGCCTGACGACCTGAACGGCAAAGTCCACCGCATAACATATGACGCCACAGACGATGGCGCGGTGCCCGCCGCAGTGAATGCCATCAACAACGCTGCGAGCGGCCAATGGGTATTCTACTGCTACAATGCGGAGTACCTGTTCTACCCCTTTTGCGAGACGCGCACCATCGGAGAGATGCTGTCATACCATGCAGAGGAACGGCGCGACGCCATGCTGACATACGTGGTCGACCTCTATGCAGGCGACTTGAGGCGTGTCCCAGATGCCGTCGATCTCGACGATGCACATTTGGACCGTTCCGGGTACTACGCCTTGGCCCGCCCAGACCCCGAAAACCGCAACCATCCCAAAGAGCGACAACTGGATTTTTTCGGCGGACTGCGCTGGCGATACGAAGAGCATGTCCCCGCGAAACGTCGCAAAATAGACCGCATTGCGATTTTCCGCGCGCGCGTCGGCCTGACTTTGCAGGAAGATCACACCTTCAACGATCAGGAATACAACACTTATGCCTGCCCTTGGCATAACAACCTCACGGCCGTTCTCGCGTCGTTCCGAACGGCAAAGGCTCTTAAACGCAACCCCGGCTCGACCTTTGATATCAAAACCTTCCACTGGCACAATTCCGTGCCGTTCGAATGGCACTCGCGGCAATTGCTGGACCTTGGCTTGATGGAACCCGGACAATGGTTCTAGCGAAAAGATGGGCGCCCGTCCGAAGCCATTGAGGCGGCTCGGTTGAAATATCCTGTGGCCTCTGGAATGCAGGTCACTTCCTTGCGTCCCAAAAACAACGGGTATCGGCGGCCGGCCCGCGATACCCGGTTGTATAATCTCAGTCAGTCGAGGTCTTCGGTCACGACCTGCTTGTCACGCACACCCAGTTCCGCCACTTCTCGGGGCATAGCTTCGACCATAGCGTCGGGTCCGCAGACGTAGACCATGTCACCTTTGACATCGACCATGTCTTTCAGAAACGATGCATCCACCTTGCCACGCGCATAGTCGCTGTCCGGTCGGTCAGTGACCGTGTAAACGGTTTTCAGACCCGGCATGGCGTCGAATTCATCTTTTAAAATAATGTCGGCTTCAGTTTGGTTGGAAAACACCAGCGTGTTTCCATCCAACGTGCCATTGTCCTGCAGCTTTTGACGAAGGATCGCGATAAAGGGCGTGACGCCAGCTCCGCCTGCAATGAAGATGCCGTCGCCTTTATCCTCGATCGCGCCCCACGGGTCTTCGATCAGAGCTTTGTCGCCAGCCGTCATCTTGCCTATCTGCTCGGTCACGCCATCATGTTCGGGATACGTCTTGATCACGAATTGCAGGGTGTCTTCGCCGGGCAGGCTGGTGAATGTGAAGGGACGCTTTTCCTCTCGCCAGCCATCTTTGTCGACCGCAAAATCAGTGGCTTGTCCTGGCTTGAACGCAAACCCTTCGGGCTTGTCGAACACCAGATGATACGTGTCTGGGGTTAGTGCGGCGATGGATTGCAGTGTCAGCGTATGTGTCATTGGAATACCCTCCGTTTCCCAATGAACGCCGGCCTTGGCTGCGGAGTTCCGGCTCAGCCACCGATCAGCGAACCATAGGTGCACAAGCCGCGATGCCCATCAGAGCGCTGCACCAGCGCCCCGTCCCGAAAGCGTGCGTGGACATAGCGCGGCCCATCCCCGAAGTCTCCGTAAGCATAGCTGCTGCAAGATTCGTCATAGTTCTGCGGATTGCGCTCGAACCCTGCTTCCATGCCCAGCGCGACCTCTGCCTCTGCCGCGGAGATGCCCAGCGCCAGTTTTTGCGCCACGCCGTCGTCCTTGCTACGGGCTGTCATCGGTTGATCGCCGGACTGACAGGCCGTCAGCGCAGCGAGCGCAATGGGCAGGAAGAAAGGCAGACGCATAGGAAATTCTCCGGCAGGTTGCCAGATGGGTACCATGGGACGCGGCGATTGCGAAGCCCGGAGGAACCCGATCAATCACCGATGCGCCGGATGGTGACCCGGCTTTGCGGCATGTCACTGACGATGGGGCGTTCCACGCGCTCCGATCCGCGCGCCGGAACGAAAGTGATTTTATCAGGCACGCGAATTGGCGTCGCCTGCGAGGGTGGAGTGAGTTTTGCCCCTTGAGCCGCAGCGGTGACGGCGTGAGTAGCCAGAGTATCAGGGTCCGCAGAGGGATCAGCATAGGCCACCTGCGCCTCTCGTCTGGCTTCCATTTCCGTGCGTATCACATCAAGCAGACCGGCTTGGAACTCGCGGCGCATTTCGCGTCCGCTTTCCGTGAACACCATCATTGCGGAGCCGGACAGGCTCAACGCCATGAAGATCAGCCGAAACACCCATCGGCGGTTGGCGCTGCGGTTCGCGCGTTTGGCCCGCTGTGCCCTCTTGGCAGCACGCTTATCCCGCTTGCCACCTGCAGCCGGCGCAGCGTCCAGAATGGCCTGCCTGAGTTCCTGTTCGGGTGTCATCGTTCGTTTCCTGCAACCAGTGCTTCGAGCATCCGCCCTTTGAAATGCAACCTCTGCATGAAAAAAGCCCAAAGCATGGCATGCTTCGGGCTTTTTCTGGCTATCGAAGTAGTTCGCGGTCTACAGGTTCTCGTACTGCGGCATCCCCAGCACATGATATCCACCGTCCACGCGGATCACCTCCCCCGTGGTGCAGGCAGCTGCATCAGAAATCAGGTAGACAGCCGTGCCGCCAACGGCCTCCAGCGTCGCATTTGAGCCCAAGGGCGCGTTCTGATCCGTGTGCTTGTAAGTCTTGCGCGCGCCGCCGATGGCCGCTCCTGCCAGCGTCTTCATCGGACCCGGAGAGATCGCATTCACACGTATCCCGTCCGCTCCAAGGTCATTCGCCAAATAGCGCGTGGTCGACTCCAGCGCCGCCTTGGCCACGCCCATGACGTTGTAATTCGGCGTCACACGGGTGGAGCCCATGTAAGTCAGCGTCAGCAAGGTGCCGCCTTCTGTCATAAGCGGATGCGCCCGACGCGCCACGTCCATGAAGGAATACACGGAAATATCCATGGAATTCCTGAAGTTGGCCCGCGAGGTATTCAAGATGCGGCCCGTCAACTCCGATTTGTCGGAAAATGCGATGGCATGCACTACGAAGTCCAAACGATCCCAACGCGCGCCAAGTTTGTCGAACGCCGCGTCGAGAGACGCATCGTCGGTCACATCCACATCAACCATGAAGTCGGAGCCGACCGAGGCCGCCAGCGGTTCCAGTCGCTTGCCGAAAGCCTCGCCCTGATAGGTAAAGGCCAGCTCGGCCCCGGCCTCGGCGCAGGCCTTGGCAATGCCCCAGGCGATCGAGCGTTCGTTCGCCACGCCCATCACAAGCCCGCGCTTGCCTTGCAAAGAAATCGTCATCAAAGCATTCCGTTTTATTCGTTGAACTTGGACAGCACCATGGAGCCGTTGGTGCCCCCGAAGCCAAATGAATTGGTCATCACGGAATCAAGGCCAGCGTTTTCGACGCAGGTGGTGGCGATCTCTTCCGGCTTCAGCGCCGGGTCCAGCGTTTCCACGTTGATCGACGGAATGATGAAATCGTGCTCCAGTGCGAGCAGGCAGTAGATCGCTTCCTGCGCACCGGTGGCGCCCTGGCTATGGCCGGTCATTGACTTGGTCGAGGACACAGGCGGCGTTGATCCTTCACCGAACACGCGGCGCACGGCCTCGATCTCGCCCACGTCGCCCACGGGCGTCGAGGTGCCATGCGCATTGATGTAGCTGACCTTGCGCCCCTCTGGCACCGTGCTCAACGCCACGCGCATTGCGCGCTCACCGCCCTCACCGGAGGGGGCCACCATATCTGCACCGTCAGAAGTCGCGCCGTAGCCGGTCACTTCGGCGTAAATCTTCGCTCCGCGCGCGCGGGCGTGTTCCAGCTCTTCGAGCACGAGGATGCCGCCGCCACCGGAGATGACAAAACCATCGCGGCCCGCGTCAAACGCGCGCGAGGCTTTGTCCGGTGTATCGTTGTACTTGGACGACATGGCGCCCATGGCGTCGAACAGGCAGGACAGGGTCCAGTCCAGTTCCTCGCCGCCACCGGCGAACATCACGTCCTGTTTGCCCATCATGATCTGCTCTGCGGCGTTGCCGATGCAGTGCAGCGAGGTCGAACAGGCCGAGGTGATGGAATAGTTGATGCCCTTGATCTTGAACGCGGTGGACAGGTTTGCCGACACGGTGGAACACATGGCTTTTGGCACGGCAAAGGGGCCGACGCGCTTTGTGGCACCCGTTTTCAAAACCGTCTGATGCGCGGTGAGCAACGCCGATGTGGACGGGCCGCCAGAGCCCGCCACAAGTCCGGTGCGCGGGTTCACGATGTCGGATTCTTCAAGGCCTGAATCCGCGATGGCTTGTTGCATGGCGATATGGGCATAGGCCGCCCCCGGCCCCATGAAGCGCAGAGCGCGCTTGTCCACATGCTCAGAGACGTCAATCTTCAACTGGCCTGCGATCTGTGACCGAAAGCCGTGTTCTTTCATTTCTTCGCTGGCAGTGATCCCGGAGGTGCCTGCCTTCAACGCGGCAAGCACTTCCTGAGCATTGTTCCCGATGCTGGAGACAACCCCCAGCCCTGTAACGACGACGCGGCGCATACGGCCTCCCTTGCGTTTGTTGGGGGTTATGTAGGCGACCAAAGGGGGGTGGCGCAAGGTGTGGCTGAATTCGCAGGGCCAGCAAACGCTTTGCAGTGGACTGATCAGGCATCATGCAAACAAGTGGCAGGATTCGCAGCCAATGAAATTGAGACGCACGCCGCCCATTTATGGTCAACACCTCTGCTATAGCTGCAGCGAAACGCTTTTTTAAGCAGCTCTCCGCAGGGCTCCCGAAGACGTTGATCCAACCAAGCACCCTGCATCACTATTTCGGAGGCCCCATGTGGCAGCCGCCGAGACGCGAGGCGGCCGCCGTCAGCTGTCCGAGGGATGATTCACGCCGTCGTTCCAGTGGACAGGCTCGAAATCCATCGGCTCCATGCCCTCAATGCAATAGAGGTTCACCCCAAGCTGGTCAGGGTTCGATCGCCGTTTGTGATACATGTAGATGCCGCAGGTTTTGCAGAAGTGATGCTGCGCGGTATGTGTGTTCCATGAATAGGTCGTCAGATTGTCCGCTCCCTTGATGATCTTCACCCCGTCCAACGGGGCAGAGACCACGGCAGAAGGACGGCGTCGGCAATAGGAGCAGTCGCATTTGCGAGGGGCGTTGGGCCCACCGATCAATATGACCTCCAGCGCGACCGCGCCACAATGGCAAGTGGCTTTGACGGGTTCGGTGGGAAGCTCTGTCATTTTCGTTTGATCCTTGGAACACGGGTGATGTCGCGACGATAGACTGCTGCGGGGTGCGGTGGAATGCCGTGTGTCTGGCTCCAGAAACGAGGCCCGCCAAGACGCAGAAACGTCGGCAGGGCCAGCGCGGCACCCGCGACGAAGCCCCCTGCATGGGCCCAATAGGCCACGCCTCCCGCCATCGGATCTGCGCCAAGCCCGTTCCAGATCTGCATCGCGAACCATCCTGCCAAGGCAATCCAAGCGGGCACCGGGATGATTTTGAAAATGATGACAATTATTAACAGGATGTCTACTTTTGCCCTTGGAAAGAGCAGGATGTAACCTCCCATCACCCCTGCGATCGCACCAGAGGCACCGACGGTTGGCACGTTGCTAAAGGGGGCCGAATAGTAATGCACCAACCCTGCCAGTATCCCCGCTGCCAGATAGAACAGCGCAAAACGGATATGCCCCATCTTGTCTTCGAGGTTGTCACCGAAGATCCAAAGATACAGCATGTTGCCGCCGATGTGCATCCAGCCGCCGTGCAGGAACATGGAGGTCAGCAACCCCGTGTAGCCAAAGCCTTCGGACAAGAAGGACGGCACCAAGGCGTAGTCCGCATAGAACGAAAGCAATGCCCGGTCATCGTTGGCAAGGTCAAGCGTCGCGACGAAGACGGCGATATTGATCGCGATCAGCGCATACGTGACGAAGGGCGTGCGCCCCGAAGGGTTGTGATCGCGGATTGGAAACATGGGAACAGTGGTAGGCTTTGGCGGTGGACGCGTCCAGAGCAGCGGGAGGGAGGACAAGCAATTCTCCCCCCTCCCGACCTGCCGTCGACGTCACGTGCAGAGATCAGGCATGCCCTGCCAGCAGGGCCGTGTTCCCGCCCGCCGCCGTGGTGTCGATGCAGATGTGCCGCTCTGCCAGTGCGTGGGCTGGGTCGGGCATCCCGGTGATGAGCGGCAGAATCGGCCCTGTGCGCTCTGCCAACGCGCGGCGCAGAGTTCTGGCGTGATCTTCGTCGCCCCACCAGACTACGCCGGAGAAACCATCGAGCTTGCTCAGGCAGTCGGCATTTACCGGGCCGGTCGCCGCATGGGCAGTGCCGCCAAGCGCGCGGATGGCTTCGGCCTGTTGCTGCGCGGCCCGTGTGCCGGGGCCAAGGCACAGCACGGGCGGACGGGCGCTGGTGGTCAGCTGGTTTGCCTCGCCCGTAGGCCCTGGCAGGATGGTGCGGCTGGGCTTCGGGGCGTCCTTGGCAGCGGCAACCAGCGCTTGCGCCAGCCCTTGTGCCGTGGCTGGCATATGGTCGCCATTGGGCGGCGTGACCTCGGGCGCGGGGTGCGCACGAAAGCGCGGCAGGTAATGCGGGCCGCCCGCCTTGGGGCCAGTCCCCGACAGCCCTTCGCCACCAAAGGGCTGAGAGCCGACAATGGCTCCGATCTGGTTGCGGTTCACATAGATATTGCCCGCATGAATGCGATCCGTGACGTGTTGCACACGGTCGTCGATCCGGGTCTGCAGGCCAAAGGTCAGCCCGTAACCCGTTGCGTTGATCGCATCGATGACCTTGTCCAGATCGCGGCCCTTGAAGGACGCAATATGAAGGACAGGGCCAAAGATCTCGCGTTGCATGTCTGCAATGCCGTCAACACGGATCAGAGCAGGCGGCACAAAATGACCGTCTGATGGGACGGGCAAGCTGTGCAACAGGCGCTTGTCGTGGCGGGCGGCCTCGATGTGATCGGTGATGATCCCGGCGGCCTCTGCGTCGATCACCGGGCCTGCGTCTGTAGCAGGTTGCCACGGGTCGCCCAGCACCAGCGCATCCATCGCGCCGGTCAGCATCTCAAGGAAACCCGTCATGATGTCTTCCTGGACATACAGGCAACGCAGGGCGGAGCACCGTTGCCCGGAGGACTGGAACGCGCTTTCAATGATCGCCTGCACAGCTTGTTCCGGCAGCGCGGTGCTGTCCACGATCATGGCATTCAACCCGCCGGTCTCCGCGATGAGCGGTGCGCCGGGAGCAAGGTTTTCCGCCATGGATTTATGGATGATTTGAGCGGTCTCGGTCGAGCCGGTGAAGGCCACGCCCGCCACATCCGGGCAGGAAGTCAGGGCAGCCCCCACGTCGCCTGCCCCGGGAAGCAGGTGCAACGCCTCGGCAGGCACGCCCGCCTCGATCAGAAGTTGCGCAGCGCGGTATCCGATCAGCGGCGTCTGCTCGGCGGGCTTGGCGAGCACGGCGTTGCCAGCAGCCAGGGCGGCTGCAATTTGCCCGGTAAAGATCGCCAACGGGAAGTTCCAGGGCGAGATGCAGGCAAAGATGCCGCGCGCGGGGTCCTCATTCGCCTGACCGGCGTAATAGCGTAGAAAGTCCACGGCTTCCCGCAGTTCAGCCACGGCGTCGAGCAGGGTCTTGCCCGCCTCACGGTGCAGCAGGGCAAACAGCTCGCCATAGTGCTGCTCATACAGGTCAGCTGCGGCGTTAAGCACGCGCGCGCGCTCGGGCGCGGGCGCAGACCATGGCTGCGCAACCGCTGCAGCGGCGCGGGACAGTTCCGGCGTGGCCCAGGCGACAGCGCCGACCGTATCCGACGGATCGGACGGGGCGACGCGGGTTTCCGGCGCAGTGGCCTCGCCCGTGGCGGTGGTCAGCGGTCCACCCTGCCACTGGTGCTTTGCAAAGGGCGAACGCGCTGCGTCAATCGCCGCCATCGTCGGGCGGTGGCGCAGATCCCAGCCCTTGGAGTTTTCGCGCCCGTCGAACAGGTCGCGCCCGGTGGGCAGATGGCGCGCATCCGGTGCATCAAAGGGATCGGCGGCAACCACTTCGGGGGCCACATCCTCGTCAACAATCTGGTTCACGAAGGACGAGTTCGCGCCGTTTTCGAGCAAGCGACGCACAAGATAGGCGAGCAGGTCGCGGTGTGCACCCACAGGCGCGTAGATACGACAGGCGGTGCCATTCTGATCCTTGAGCAGCCCATGCAAAGTTTCGCCCATGCCGTGCAGGCGCTGGAACTCGAACGCATCTTTGGGCACCTCCCGCGCCATGTGCAGAATGGCCGCTGCGGTATGGGCATTATGTGTGGCGAATTGCGGGTAGATGCGGTCGGTCATGGACAGCAGTTTGCGCGCGTTGGCGATGTAGCTGACATCGGTGTGCGATTTCGCGGTGAACACGGGGAAAGCGCCTAGCCCCATGACCTGCGCCTTCTTGATCTCTGAATCCCAATAGGCACCTTTGACCAAGCGCACCATGATGCGGCGGTTCAGCCGCTCTGCCGTGGCGTTGAGCCAATCGATGACCGCCCCGGCGCGCTGGCCATAAGCCTGTACAACAACCCCAAAGCCGTCCCAGCCTTTCAGCGCCGGATCGGCAAGCGTTTTTTCAATGATGTCGAGCGATATCGACAGGCGGTCAGCTTCCTCCGCATCGACGTTCAGCCCGATCCTGGCGCTTTTTGCCAGACCACACAGCGCGGTCAGACGCGGGACCAGAGCGGCCACGGCCTCGTCATGTTGCAACTCGTCATAGCGTGCATAAAGAGCCGACAGTTTGACCGAGATGCCGGGGTTGCGCCGCGTATCCTTATGCGTCGCGGCCTTGGAAATCGCGGTGATCGCGCGGCTGTAGGCAAGATGATAGCGCGCGGCGTCGCTTTCCGTCCGCGCGGCTTCGCCCAGCATGTCGTAGGAATAGGTGTAGCCCTTCTCTTCCATCTTGGAACCACGCTTCATCGCGGCCTCGATGGTTTCCCCAAGGACGAATTGGCTGCCCATCTCCTTCATGGCGCGCGCGACGGCCTTGCGGATCACCGGCTCGCCCAGCCGCTTCATGGCGTTGCGCAGATGGCCTGCGGGGCCGGGGCGGGCGTCGTCGTCCAGCACCTTGCCGGTCAGCACCAGCGCCCATGTCGATGCGTTCACCAAGGGCGAGGCGGAATGTCCGATGTGGCGCGACCAGTCGGACGGCGCGATCTTGTCCTCGATCAGCGCGTCAATGGTGTGGGCGTCGGGCACCCGCAGCAGCGCCTCGGCCAGGCACATAAGCGCAATGCCTTCTTCGGTCGACAGGCCGTATTCTGCGAGGAATACCTCCATCAAGCCGGGGCGGGTGCTGCCACGGATGTCTCGCACAAGGCGCGCGGCCTTGTCAGAGATGGCTTTGCGCGCTTCTGGCGACAGGTCTGCCGTGGCCCTCAAATCGGTCAAGGCCTCTGCCTCGGGTGCATAGGTCAACGCGTCGATACGACTGCGCAGGTCGGATGGCATGGTCATGGCGGTCTCCGGGCTGGATTTCGTCAAGAGTATCTGCAATCATAAAGGTGGTTCGCCTGATTGGGGGCGCTAAAGTGGTCAAATCGACTTTTGAAGGGGGCCTCTGCCATGCAGGATGAATTGAACGATCTGGACCGCTTTGATCAGGCCATTCTGCGCGAGCTTGCAGGTGAGGCGCGAATCTCGATCACTGAACTCGCCCGTCGTGTCGGGCTCTCGAAAAGCCCGGTTCAGGCACGCTTGAAAAAGCTCGAGAACGGCGGCACCATCAAAGGATATCGCGCGCTGCTTGATCCGATCCGGTTGGGGTTGGCGCATGTGACATTTGTCGAAGTGCGCATGGTCGACACGCGCGAAGCAACGTTGGCCAAATTCAATGCCGCCGTTGCCAAAGTGCCCGAGATTGAGCAAGCACATCTTATTGCGGGGAATTTCGACTATCTGCTGAAGGTGCGCACCGCCGATATGCCCTCTTACCGTCGCGTGCTGGCAGACAGCGTATCGACGCTTCCCGGGGTGGCCTCGACCTCCACCTTCGTGGCGATGGAAGCCATCAAGGAAGAGGCCGTGACAGACGTCTCGTGATCCGGTTGGAATTGCCGCCTCCTCCGTGCCGAACAGCCCGGCGCAGATCACCCGGTGTTCTTTTCGGAAGCCTCACGGCGGCGAGCCCCGCTGGGGATCCATGAGTTTTCGCTGCGATGATAACCCAGTCTTTACCCTGTCGGCACGATGGTGGCCCTGCGTCAGCTTCGGCGCGGAACAGGTGTGGCGGGCGAAGACCCGCTTTTGGGGCGCTGCATGGCCTATGTCTTTCTAAACGCGAACCAGATTTATACCGGCTCATATTACCCGGTAGCGAATGGCGACACGGTCTATGTGACAGATGGCACCATCATCGCCAACGACGAGAATTACACCGTCATCATGAGCGGCGGTTCGGCCCGAAGCCTTCTGGTGAATTATGGGCAGATCATAGGCCATGGCTTTGCAACACTGTACATGGGTGCGGCAAATTCCGTTTTGGAAAACCACGGATTGCTGCGGAACAATGACGACTCCCTGAACATGCGCCCCGCCGTCTTGCTCCCGACGGCGGGCAACCATCGCATCGTGAACAACGGGGAAATCACCAGCGCCGGGCGTGTGATCGACGTGAACGGAGCGGCCGCAACGCTGTCGTATACCGTACAGAACCACGGGCTGATGCAGGCGCTTTATGGCCACGATTTACTCCGCGATGGTGATTACGCGTCTCATGTCACCGTGGAGAACACAGGCACCATGCGCGGCGGAGAGCTTGCCATGTCAGGCACCGGGCGCAGCTGGCTGGACAATTCCGGCTTTATGGAAGTGACCAATATCGATGGCGCGTCCACCTTGGGATTGAAGCTGTTCAACACCGGCGTGATCCAGGGCTTCGAGTCGAGCAAAGCTTTTCTCGCCGACGCGGGAGAGGTCTGGATTCAAGGCAGCGAAGACAGCGACCTTGTGCGCAACCAAGGCACTATTCGCGGAGACATGGACGCCGCTTCCGGCGGAGACGCGATCTATAATAGCGGGCACTGGGTCGGCGACCTGACCCTTGGTTTTGGCAACGACAGCATCTACGGTTTCGATGGCACCTTTGAAGGCATTATCGACGCTGGGCCGGGTGATGATCGGATCGCGCTGGCAGAGAACAACGCCACTGTCATCGGGGGCGAGGGACAGGACACGCTGATCGCGCGAGGCGATGTTCTGAACGTCAGCGGCGTCGAGGTCATCGTCTTGCAAGGTTATGGCAGCTATGAAGTTATCGGCTCCGAAGCAGGTGACGATATTCGGGGCAATTACGCAGACAACTCCTTGTCCGGCCTTGGCGGCGCAGACACGATCAGCGGTGGCGCCGGAAACGACGTGATTTTTGGTGGGGATGCCGACGACGTCTTGTACGGCAATGCCGGGGACGACGAAATTGATGGCGGGGCGAATGCGGATGTTCTGGTTGGAGGCGAGGGCAATGATACGCTGCGCGGGGATGTCGGCAACGATGCATTATCGGGCGGCAACGGAAACGACTACGTCGATGGCGGGATCAACGACGACACGATGACTGGCGGGTTTGGAGACGACACGCTGCTCGGCGGTGACGGAGGTGATTACATCGCGGGGCTTGGTGATGATGACTACCTCGATGCCGGCAATGGCGCTGATCGTGTCTTGGGCGGCGACGGAGACGACACGCTGATTGGCGGGGCTGGAAATGACACGATCGCCGGAGACGGCGGAAATGACGTGATCCAAGGAGGCTTGGGCTACGACATTCTGATTGGCAAATCCGGCTCGGATACTTTCGTGTTCGACAGCTTTGCAGAGGTCGATGACGGAACGCCCGACAGGATCAAGGACTTTGAGAGAGGCCGGGACATCATTGACCTCTCCGGCATCGACGAAGAGGCGAGCTTTCGCTTTGCCGGAACGGGCGGGTTTACCGGCAGCGGCGGCATGGAAGTGTTCTACTTCGTCAATCCATTCGGCGCGACCCTGCTGTATCTCGACGAAAACGGCGATGGCGCGACTGATGCATCGCTGATTTTGCTGAATGTGCCTGATGGCGTCACAGAGGCTGACTTCATTCTCTGAAATCTTGGGCGAATGTGGTTTACACCGCAGGTGCTATAGCTATTGTCACGCCACCTTTCGCGCTTCGCGCGCGATGTGGAGCCCGCGTGGTGGAATGGTAGACACAGGAGACTTAAAATCTCTAGGCCTTAGTGCCGTGCCGGTTCGAATCCGGCCGCGGGCACCACATTATCCATAGGTGAAGACGACGAAAGAGCGCCACACGGCGCGTTAGCCCGCAATGTCAGCTTTTCTTGCGCAGACGGATCACGACCTCGACCGATGCAATTTCAGATCCAGGCGGCGCCTCGGGCAGATTGGTAATGACCAGCTGGTCAGAAGGCGCGTCGGTCAGATGGCCCTCATCTTCCCAGAAAAAATGCGGGTGATCGTGGGTGTTGGTGTCGAAATAGCTGCGCGAGCCATCCACGGTGACTTCCTGCATCAACCCTGCGTCGCAGAACGCCTTCAGCGTGTTATAAACGGTGGCGAGGCTCACCTGCTCTCCATCACCCTTGGCTGCGGCAAACAAGCTCTCGGCAGTTACATGGCGGTTGTTACCATCGCCGACCAGCAAAGCCGCCAAAGCAACGCGTTGCCGTGTCGGGCGCAGGTCACTGCGCGCCAGCCAAGATTTTCCACGCTCTATTGCGGGGGTCATTGTCAAATCTGCACCAACTTTCGCCATCACCCTAATATATAGGGCGCATGTGGGGGTGATTTCAATTCCTTTCACGGACAAAGGGCATCGAACGCGGTTGGGTTGCGCTTGCATGGCACGCGACCCCGGTGGTAGACGGGGCCGGACTTTCTGACACGGCTTATGATGAGGGGGACTTCCGCGATGTCCGACTATCCCACCAGCTTCGACAAGGACGACCTGCTGAAATGCGCCCGTGGCGAGCTGTTCGGCGAAGGCAACGCACAGCTTCCCGCACCGCCCATGCTTATGATGGACCGCATCACCGATGTCTCTGCTGACGGCGGCGCGCACGGCAAGGGGCACATTCTGGCCGAATTCGACATTACGCCAGACCTGTGGTTCTTTGACTGCCACTTTCCCGGCAACCCGATCATGCCCGGGTGCCTCGGGCTGGACGGCCTATGGCAACTGACTGGGTTCAACCTCGGCTGGCGGGGCTGGAAAGGCCGTGGCTACGCACTGGGCGTGGGCGAGGTGAAGCTGACCGGCATGGTTCGCCCTGACCGCAAGATGCTGACCTACAAAATAGATTTCACCAAGGCTGTGCAAACCCGTCGCCTGACCATGGGCGTCGCAGACGGCATCGTCGAAGCAGATGGCGAAGTCATCTATCAGGTCACCGGCATGAAAGTGGCGCTGAGCGAAAGCTGACAGCTCACCACCTTCCAGCGGCGATGATATGAAAGGGGCAGAAATGCCCCTTTTTTTTTGTTTTGATAATGTCTGTGCCATTATGCGCAAAGCAGATCGGAGAACTGCGGAGGCTCTCGTTCAAAGGTTTTGTGCAGCAAAACCGCTCAGGATTTAAAACACATCAGAGCGGACGGCAGGAGAAAAACAACCGATCGGTCGGTGAAGGTTTTGACGGATCCAAGTGGGAACTTTCCGGAAAGCAAAGCCTGCGTCACAAAAGCTTCAACAAAGTGTTACGGTTGTTTTGCACCCGTCCTTTAGCGCGGCTCGCAGACGGGGCGACAGTTCCGCAAGCGACATTGCCAGCGAGGAATGCACAATGACCGACAAGACCCTTATCGATCTGTCCTGGGACGAATTCGACGAACACCGCGATCCGCGCCCCGACACCAATGATTTCGACGCCGTGGTCGAACGCGCTGTGTCCCGCCGTGGCTTCCTCGGCGGCGCACTGGCCTTTGGTTCTGGCGCGGCCGTGTTCGGCACCGCTGGGCTGCTTGGCTCCACCACCGCGGCCCGTGCCGAGGCCCACGGCGGCTTTGCCTTCGACGCCATCGACATTTCCACCGACCACCAGATCCACCTGCCCGACGGCTATCAGCACAAGGTTCTTGTGCGCTGGGGCGACGCGCTGTGGTCCGAAGCAAATGACGCCTTTAAGGACGGCCTCGTCTCTGTCGACATGTCCGACAAGGTATTTGGCGAGAATACCGACGGCATGGAGCTGTTCGACGTGGACGGCAAAGAAGTCATCGCCGTCAACTCTGAATACGTGAACCCCAAGATCAACCTGCCAGAGGCCTCCGAAGGCATGCCGCAAACCGCTGACGATGTGCAGATGCTCAAGAATTTCCAGGGCGTCACGGTCATGGAAATCACAAAGGGCGACAACGGCTACGAAGTGGTCAAGGACAGCCCCTACAACCGCCGCATCACGCATGAGACAGAGATGACCCTCGCAGGCCCGTTGGCCGGTCATGATCTGGTGAAAACCAACGCAGATCCCGAAGGCATGACCGTCAAAGGGACCATGAACAACTGTGGTTCGGGCAAGACGCTTTGGGGTACATACCTGACCTGCGAAGAAAACTTTAACGGCTACTTCGGCGCGACCGGTGACATGCCCGAGGGCGAAGGCTACAGCCGCTACGGCATCGGTGGTGAAGGCCGCTACGCTTACGAGAAGTTCGACGATCGTTATGACCTGTCGAAAGAGCCGAACGAACCGCACCGCCACGGCTTCGTCACCGAAATCAACCCGGCTGACGCATCCTCGACTCCGATCAAGCGCACTGCACTGGGCCGTTTCAAGCACGAGAATGCCGAGATGGTGCAGGCCTCTGACGGGCGCATCGTGGTCTACCTGGGCGACGACGAACGCGGCGAGTACCTGTACCGCTACGTGTCCAACGGCACGTGGGAAGAAGGTCAGGACGGCGGCGAGCTGCTCAATGATGGCACGCTCTATGTGGCGAAGTTCCACGACGACCAGACCGGCGAGTGGCTGGCGCTGACGCCGGACACCACGGGCATGAACGCTGCCGAAATCCTCGCCTTCACCCGCATGGCAGCCTCGGCGGCTGGCGGCACGACCATGGACCGCCCGGAGTGGGTCGCGGCAAACCCGACCAAGCCAGAGGCCTACGTCGCGCTCACCAACAACAAGAACCGTGGCGTGAAGCCGAACGCCGGCGGCGACGACACATCTGTCAACGCGGTCAACCCACGCGAGACCAACAACTTCGGTCAAATCGCCCGCTGGACCCCGGCGGATGGCAACCACGCGGCGGACGACTTCACTTGGGACCTGTACGTGATGGCCGGCAACCCGACCGTCTACGACAACGTCTATGCAGGCTCGGACAACGTCACCAAGGGCAACATGTTCAACTCGCCCGATGGCATGGCCTTCTCCTCTGACGGCATGCTGTGGATCCAGACTGACGGCGACGACAGCAACGAAGGCGAATTCGAAGGGCAAGGCAACAACCAGATGCTGGTGGGCAACCCGGAAACCGGCGAAATCGCCCGCTTCATGACTGTGCCGAACGGCGCGGAAGTCACCGGCCTGTGCTGGTCGCTGGACGGAAAGACAGCGTTTGTCGGCGTACAGCATCCGGGCGGCGCATGGCCGGACGGTGACGGCAAGCCCCGCTCCTCCGTGGTCGCCGTATGGCGCGAAGACGGTTCCGTAATCGGCTGATCACATTGATCGACCATGAAAGGAACAGCTCCGGCGCAACAGTGCCGGGGCTGTTTCACGTTGATGGCCCTGGCTGCTGGCGATGACCATCTTTTCGCTTCTTCACCTGCGAATTTCAGGCTCGACCAAATGGTCCTGTCGACTCAGTCTCGGTCCCGATCCTGCCTGAAACGCCGTTGCGTCCGGCTATTTCCAGCCAAGCAGGCAGCGCGTGACATGCAACAAACAAGATTACCGTGAGCAAAGAAAATCCCGCGCCGGGCGACCGGTGCGGGATGTTTGTGCCGTCAGCTGCGTTAGATAGGTATTTCTGCTCCGGAATTCCCTATGTGGACCATGGGCAGAACGCTTGGCCGTTCACTCCGACCGCAGAACCCGCGCAAAGCTGCTGAAGATATCATTGTTCGCGCAGAGGAGGGTTTTTGTCTCGAAAGGATCCTGCCCTTCGCGCACGCCTTCGACGATCGCACCCGCTTCCTTGGCAATCAAGTAGCCCGCTGCAAAATCGTGCAGGCTAAGCTCTCGCTCCCAATATCCATCGAAGCGACCGGCCGCCACATAGGCCAGATCCAAAGAAGCGGCGCCCGAGCGCCGCACGCCGGCACATTCCGGCATCAGTCGCGCAAGGTCCTTGAGCGTCGCGGGCAAAGTCCGCTTTGCGCCGAATGGCACGCCAGTGGCAAAAAGTGCCTCTACCATACGGCGGCGCCCGGAGACGCGCAGGCGTTTGGAGTCATTGAGCCAAGCGCCCGACCCCTTTTCGGCATAGAACATTTCGTCCTTGGCGGCATCGTACACGACGGCAGACACGATCTGGCCCTTGTGTTCCAACGCGATGGAAATCGCCCAATGCGGCAGGCCGTGGAGGAAATTGGTGGTTCCGTCCAACGGATCGACGATCCAGCGACGGGTCGGGTCTTCACCAGCGATCTCGCCGCTTTCTTCGCCAAGCCAGCCGTAGGTCGGGCGTGCGCCCATCAGCTCTTCTTTGAGGATGGCTTCGGACGCCAGGTCGGCGCGGGTCACGAAATCGCCCGCGCCTTTCATGGACACCTGGAGGTTTTCAACCTCGCGGAAGTCCTTGACCAGAGACCGTGCTGCCTTGCGCGCCGCCTTCATCATAATGTTGAGATTCGCGGTGCCCTGCATGATCCTGCCTCCAGACAACAAAAAGAAATCAGGCCGCGCCTATACGCGGCCTGACAGGAATTGCCAAGGGTTCATCCCTTTTTTGGCGTAAAACTCTCCGGCAGAGGGAGCTTTTATCTTAGCGGTAAACCACGCCCTTGGTGCCTGCGGGCGCGTATGCGCGCGGCGCCGCGGCGGGCTTGTGATAAACCTTACGCGCACCCGCACGGTTCACGTAAGGGCCGGCGTTTGCATTGCCACAGCAGACGACGCCGCCAACCAGCACTGGCTGAAGCCCCGCCGGGCAGTAGTTTGGTGCGTGGTACGCGTGCTGAAGCATATTGGAATTCGGGTTATTGGTCGCATCGCCCATGTACATATCGCCCCAGGCGAAAGCAGCGGTGCCAGAAAGCGCAAAGGCGGCCACGGCCGCGGAAAGAAGTCTCATAATGTCCCCCATGGTGACTAAAAACGGTGACTCGCAGAAATCCCTTCGGGAAAGCTAACAGCCCCTGTGGGCAAGTCAATTTCTTCCTGTCTTTTCCAAAGAAGTCGCGGAAATTGTTTCCGAATTGGGATCAATTTACCAACTGTTTCTGGCCTGACCTGCGGCTGGATGAATGCTCTATGGAGTGATGGTGCGACGCGTTTCCCAGCTTTGAACGGAACCTTGCGGACCAAGTTCGTGACGGCAGCGCCATGACGCTGCACAACGTCACAAAGGCAAAAGATCAGCAAAGCCGCGCTGGCGTCGGCAACGATTATCCGTTGAATGACACCGAAACGGCGACCTCGACCAGATGCGCGCACATCGTCTGAGCCATCCTCACTTGCAGTTTCCCTCGTGGGTCAAACCCCTCGTCGATAGCCGCTTTGAACCAACGACAAACAGGGGTCGCCCCTCATGGATACAAAAACCTGCGCCTTAAATCCAAATGGCTTCATCCGAAATCCGATCCGATGGTTGCCGGGACCGATCACCTAAGACAGCTCGTCATCCAAAAGATCACGCACAGCTTCAGGCGACAGCGGAAACTGAGGAGGACAGAGCGGAGGAGCGGCCCCATGGCCGGGATGGTCTTTACCGCCTTCATAGGATGAAGATCTTCGCATGAATCGACCTTTCCCTGAAAGTGAGGCGGAGAAAACAGCAAAACCTTCGCGTCAGCGACGTTTCTTTGCCAAACTGCGAACAGCTCACCTGAAACGCACAATTTTCAGGCGAACCACTCGCAAACAGTGCTAAATCACCCATTTGGGCCTCAGCTCTTCATCACCCGATCAGCTTTTTTCCGCACCAGCACCGTGCGAAGGTCGTGCATTGCCAATAGCAGCGCATCGGTCACCTCTTCGAGCTGGTCATCCGTGGCCTTTGACTGCGCCCATTGTGTCGTCGTGTTCAGGTAGTCCACCGCGCGATGGATATCGTCAATATCACGCATGGCGAGCAGGGTTTTACGCTCTGTCATCCATCGATTAATCTCCTCCAGATCATCGTTGGAAAGCTGCGTGTCGCCCTGAGGCTTTACCTCCTCGCGGTTCAGATTGACCACCGCGATCTGGTCCATCTCTATACGCCGATGCCGGTTTTCCGTATCGACGCGAAAAACCAGGGCGCCGTTTTCGCGCACCCGGAAATAGTAGTTTGGCAGATCAGCCATCTTTAAGCCCCTCACAGAAACGCTTGATGCGGAGGCATGCCTCTTTCAGCACCGCCTCGGATTCGGCATAGCTGACGCGGAAATACGGAGACAGACCAAAGGCCGTCCCAAAGACCACCGCGACCCCCTCTTCCTCCAGCAACGCTGTGCAGAACTCTTCATCGGTGGTGATAGACGTCCCGCCTTTGGACACCTTGCCCATGCAGTCGGCCACTGATGGGTAGACGTAAAACGCGCCTTCCGGCACGGCGCAGGTGATGCCGGGACAGCCGTTCAGCCCCTCAACCACAAGATCACGCCGCTTGCGGAACGCCTCGCAACGGGTGCCAAGGAAGTCTTGCGGGCCGGTCAGCGCCTCTACCGCTGCCCATTGCGAGATGGACGATGGATTGGTGGTGGATTGACCCTGAATCTTGCGCATGGCGGCGATCAGGTGCTCTGGCCCGCCTGCGTAGCCGATGCGCCAGCCGGTCATGGCATAGGCTTTGGACACGCCATTTACCGTCAGCGTGCGATCATACAGCTCCGGCTCCACTTGGGCGGGAGTTACGAATTGAAAGCCGTCATAGGCGAGGTGTTCGTACATGTCGTCAGACATGATCCAGACATGCGGATGCCGCATCAATACATCGGTCAGCGCCTTCAGTTCGTCCCGCGTGTAGCCTGCCCCCGTCGGATTGGAGGGCGAGTTGAAAATAAGCCACTTCGTCTGCGGCGTGATCGCCGCCTCGAGCGCCTCCGGCGTGATCTTGAAACCAAGCTGCCGCTCCCCCTCGACGATCACCGGAGTCCCCTGCCCCAGGCGCACGATGTCCGGATAGCTGACCCAGAACGGCGCGGGAATGATGACTTCGTCGCCGGGATTCAGTGTCGCCATCAGCGCGTTATACAGCACCTGCTTGCCACCCGTAGAGACGCTGATCTGCGCTGGCGTATAGGTCAGCCCATTCTCACGGTGAAACTTGGCGCAAATCGCTTCCTTCAATTCAGGAATTCCGTCAGGCGCCGTGTATTTCGTTTTCCCGGCATTGATTGCCGCAATCGCAGCAGCCTTGATGTTGTCCGGCGTGTCAAAATCCGGTTCACCGGCGCCAAGGCTGATGATGTCTCGGCCCTTCGCCTTCAGCTCGCGGGCCAGTTGCGTCACTGCCACGGTGGGGCTCGGCTTTACGGCAGCAAGCGTTTCGGAGAGGAAGGTCATGAGAAAGACTCCAACAGTTTGTGTTCAGGCGCTGCCTGTCTTAGGCTTCACCCCACCCCCGTTCAAGCGGCGACGCAAGGGAGAATAACGAATGGCAAATGACACTGACTGGTACGGCCCCGATGTGGCAACGCTTGGCGACCGCCTTGCGGCGGCGCGCGAGGCCCAAAGCATGACGCAGGAAAGTCTGGCAAAACGGCTCGGCCTGAAAACAAAGACCATCCAGGCGTGGGAAGATGATCACGCGGAACCGCGCGCAAACAGGCTGCAGATGCTGGCCGGTATACTCAATGTTTCGATGATGTGGCTCATAAACGGCGAAGGCGATGGCGTCATCAATCCCGACGCAGGCGCACTGTCCGAAGACGTAAACGCGCTTTTTCTTGAGTTGCGGACCGTGCGTGCGCAGATCGTACAAAAGGTCGAAAAAATTGCGCAGATCGAAAAACAGCTGCGCGCCAAGCTTAGGGAGGAAGGTCAGCTGTGACCGACGAAGAGACCCGCGATATCCGCATCAAACGTCTGAACATGCGCTCAATGCGACGCGGCACCAAGGAGATGGATATCATCCTGATCCGCTACGCCGAAGCGCGCCTGACAGCGATGGACACCGCGGGGCTCGACGCCTACGAGGCGCTTCTCGATGAGAACGATCAAGATCTGTACCAATGGATTTCGGGCCAAAAACCCGCGCCCGCCGTACACGCTCCGCTGATTTCCGATATCAAAGCGGTCGCTGCCAACGGCTGAAACGCCTTACGTCTTATGCATAGGGCGGGAATTCCCCCGCCCTTTCATATTTTTACGGAACGGTCCGTCGCCTCAACCAACCATCGCCTGAATGCCAAGGAACACAATGGCCGACAGCACCGCTGCCGCAGGAACCGTGATCACCCATGCGGCGGCGATGGTCAAAAAGTGCGACCGGCGCACCAACTTTCGACGGCGGCGTTCTTCGCGTGGGAGCGAGGGACGTTCTGGCATGGACATCCGCGCGCGTTTCAGTCGCCGCTCGAAATCCCATTCACGAAAAAATCCGACACCAAAGACCGCGCCGACCGCAATGTGCGTCGAGGAGACCGGCAAGCCCAGCCAGCTTGCCACGATAACCGTGATCGCAGCCGACAGCGCAACGCAATAGGCGCGCATCGGATTCAATTTTGTGATCTGCGACCCGACGATACGGATCAGCTTCGGACCGAACAGGAACAGGCCAAAGGAAATGCCGAAAGCCCCGATCAACATCACCCACAGCGGAATACCAAAGCCATCGCCGAACGTCCCCGTGCGTGAGGCTTCAACAATCGCGGCCAGCGGGCCGACCGCATTGGCCACGTCATTCGCCCCATGCGCAAAAGACAGCAGCGCAGCAGAGACGATCAACGGCACCCCAAACAGCACCTTCAGGGATTTGTTCCGGTTCTCCAGCCCTTTCGACTGGCGCTTTACCACCGGAATCATCACCGCCCAAAATACCACGCCCAGCGCTCCGCCGATGGCCAGCGAAGTGGTCAAGTCGATATCGACAACCTTCTTGAGCCCCTTCATTGCGAGATAGGCGGAAAAGGATCCGGCCATGATGCCCACCAATACGGGCACCCAGCGGCGCGCGGCTGCGATTTTGTCATCCTGATATACGATGCGAGACTTGATGAACCACAGGAAGGCTGCAGCGATTATGCCGCCGAGCAGAGGTGAAATTACCCAGCTGGCCGCAATCTTGCCCATTGTGGGCCATGCCACCGCGCCAAAACCGGCCGCAGCAATGCCTGCCCCCATAACGCCCCCCACGACAGAGTGCGTGGTAGAGACCGGCGCGCCGATCCATGTGGCGAGGTTAACCCAAAGCGCCGAGGACAGCAGCGCTGCCATCATCGCCCAAATGAAGACGTTTACATCTGACATGGCTTCCGGAGCGACGATGCCCTTGGCGATGGTGCCCACCACGTCACCGCCTGCCAGCATCGCGCCCGCGCTTTCAAAGATCGCGGCAATGGCGATCGCCCCACCCATTGTCAGCGCATTTGCCCCGACCGCAGGCCCCATGTTGTTGGCCACATCGTTCGCGCCGATGTTCAACGCCATGTAGGCACCAAAGGCCGAGGCGATCACGATGATCATGGTATTGTCGGAGCCGCCAAAGGCGATAGACGCCAGCAAAGCCGCCAGCACCATAAAGACCAGTGCAACGCCCTTTCCCGCCATCGGACGCGACACGTAGGCCGTGGCTTGCTCAAGCGTCGATAGCCGCCCGAGGTCGCGATCCAGTGTATCGGCGTGATTGGCCTGAAAATCTCGTTTCTCGGTCATAATGTTCTCCGCTCCGGTTCCGGGCGGAGTAACGACTGAGGCGCTTCATCTCAAGTGTTCTGAGGGGTGACCTTGGGATCGAAATCAAGAATGAGCTGCTTCAGCCCCGGTTCCAGCACCCGTGCGGCAGCCTCTGCTGGGGTAAACCAGCGCAGCTTGCGCTCATGCGCCTCGGGAAAATCAGCACACATTTTCACGACTTCAGCAGAGTACAACCAGACTTCGATCGGTTGGCTCCAGCCACGTTTCAGGAGCTTCTCATAAACGAAGCTGCCAAGCGCCCGCTTGCCGACTGCGCGCGTCTCGAACACCCCGGCCTCTTCCCAGGCTTCTTGCAGAGCCGTCCCAGTGGAATCCTTGCCCTTCATAGGCCAGCCTTTGGGCACGACCCATCGCCCGGTGTCACGACTTGTGATCAAAAGAACTTGCAATTCATCGCCATGAAAACGGTAGCATAGCGCGGCAAGCTGCAATCGCTTCGGTCTTTGATAAATGGGTTGGACGAAATCCCCCCAGAAACTTTTAAAATTTTCCAGCACAGCGCTGCCTCATTTTTTTAATTTGTGTGACGCCAGGACGCTGTGTCTAACAGCTAGGGGTAAAAATTTCAACCTGAAGCAGGCGGAACACCGTCAAGCCTGTTAAACTACGTCGATGTGTTTGCCAGTTCGTGGGAGCAAACCGCATCAGAAGTACGCATCTCAACGCACATCTGTAAGAACGCCTTCCGCGCAAAAGTGGTTCCAATTTTCTCGGCTTTCGGCACGGTTTAACGCGATATTTGGTTTTATCCGTGAAAGCTGCCGTTCATCACAATAGGCGGAGAAACGATATGAGCATTCATTCGTCCATGGACAAGAGCCCGGAACAGGGCTTCATGGCGAGCTATCTGGATGCGTTGAGCTTGGTGGAACGGCTTCACCGACTGCTGCTCGACGTTATCAAGGACGAGTTCGAAAGGCTTGGGATCATCGACGTGAACGCGGTGCAAGCACTGCTGCTGTTCAACATCGGCGAAAACGAGGTCACCGCAGGGGAACTGAAAACCCGCGGCTACTACCAAGGCTCCAACGTCAGCTACAACCTCAAGAAGCTGGTCGAAATGGGGTACATGCATCATCAGCGCTGCGAAATCGACCGCCGCTCTGTGCGCGTGCGTCTGACGCAACGCGGTCGGGAAATCAGCAACATCGTGGCAGAGCTGTTCAGCCGCCACGCGGATGGACTGCAAGGCAGGAACGTCTTGACCGTCGAGGGGATCGACGAGATCACAACGGCGCTGCGCCGCGTGGAACGCTATTGGACCGATCAGATCCGATACATCTACTGAGTCCCGCGCCTTGATGCGCATAGGCCAGAATGGCCAGACTCTCCTTCTGACGCCCGCCCTAGGGCATTATCACCGAAACCTGAGTGCAATTTGTTCACTCTACGACGCCAGACTGCGATCTGCTTCGCTCAGGCACCCATTTTCCCAAACATCTTTCATCTACCGGGTCGAGACCACCATGACCTGCAGTTCGCGCTTTAATTTGCGCACCATAGCTGCTTCGAAACTGGCGAATTCCGCTGCGGTTTCCACAAAGGCATCCGGCCCCTGCACCACGTAGGCGTGGTAATAGGCGGCAAGCGCATCCAGTCCGCCCCCGTCGCCCCCACCGATCACAAGACCATTGATCGTGATACCATCGGGACGCACAACCTTTGGCCGAGGCCCAGTGTTCGACGTACCATCCCCCGATACATCCAAAACCCGCTTCCAACAGGCTGCCTGCTTTGACAGCATCGCGGCCCCAAAAGACTTTGCCGCGCCAAGAGCGGTAGACGATGCGCCATCGCCTCGCTGCACATGGCGCAACGTCGTTGCGACCGCATCCAAGGCCACCGGGTCGCTTATGACACGCCACGGCGCAATGACGCGTTGTGCTTCCGGCCCACTCCACTCGTAAACTGCCAAGGATACTGGCGCCTCAGGCATGGCGAAGAGCGCGGTCTGGACCTCCGGGTGCAACAAAGCGGCGGCCAGGCCGTCCATTTGCAATCTATACTCCGCAGCGTCCACCGATCCCGATACGTCCAGCCCCAAGGCCAGCGCCTGACGGCACGCCCCCTGCGCCGTGGCGCCCCACAGACACAGAAGCAAGGGCAAGATCGCTCTCACCGAGACAGTCCGCCGACGATCCGGTCACGGATTTCACGGTAGAGCTTTCGCTCCATCGCTGCTTCGTAATCGGTATAATCGCTGGCAATCTCCACGAAGGCCCCCGGCCCGCGCATCACTTCGAACTCGAAATGTTCAAGCACCGCAGGGTCAGCCCCCAGCACCACAAGACCGTTTACCGTCACATCATTAAATGGGAAATGCCGATAGGCGTGCACAGGGCCAAAACCATCGTTGGTCACCCCATCACCAGACACGTCGATCACCTGCCGCTCACAACTCGGCGCCCGCTGCATAAGCCCCGCTCCGAAGCCAAGCGCATAGCCCAAAGCGGTAGGATAGCGCCGATATGTGCGGGTCTGCGCCTGCAAGCGCGCCGCCACTGGTGCGATATCCGCTGCCCCACCAAGCAGGACCCAGTCTTGAACCACAACCGACTGTCGCCGTCCGCTCCACTCGTAGATCGCCAGTGCGATGGGACCATCCTGGGCGATGGCATTCACCACATCGGGGCTTTGCAGCGCTGCTGCCAAACCATCACGTTGCAGGGCATATTCCGCGTCATCAACCGACGACGACACGTCCAGCGCCAAGAGTAGCGCCAGCCGACAGGCTGACGCCGCACTTGGCAACAATAGCGCCGTTAAAAGCGCCAGAAACCTCACCAATGGCCGGTGTTCTCCATGCTGGTCCAGGGCTCTTGCGGGGCGAGCGGCTCACCCTCCTGAAGCAATTCGATGGACACGTTGTCGGGAGAGCGCACAAAGGCCATGTGCCCGTCGCGCGGCGGACGGTTGATGGTCACGCCCGCATCCATCAGTGCCTGACACATCTCGTAGATGTCCGGCACCGTATAGGCGAGGTGACCAAAGTGGCGCGAATCCGACGGCAGCCCGTCGTCACCGTCCCAATTGTAGGTCAGCTCTACGTCCGCATGGCCGTCCGCCATATCCGGCGGGCACAGGAATACCAGAGTGAACCGACCCTGCTCACTTTCCTTGCGCTGACGTTCGACCAGCCCCAGCAGTTTGTAGAATGCGATGGATGCGTCCAGATCCTTCACGCGGACCATGGTGTGCAGGTATTTAATGCTCATTGGGAGCCCCCCTCGACCGGAGACACCCGCCCCCGATCAGAATACAGATTTCAGTCCGAACCGCAGATCGGTGCTGCGGCTCTCGTACAGACTATAATTGGACCTTCGGTCCTCGAAGGAAACCCCGATTTCCGGCGCAAAGCCATATCTTTCTAGCTTCGGGAGCAGAACATCGACAGACAAGCGCCAAACGTCATCTTCACGCGGATCCAGCCAAAACGTCGATGGTCCGAAGTCAAAATCCTCTGACTGCCAGGACAATGCGACGCGCGGCTGCGTCCCCTTGATCGGAGTCGCGTGGCTGTAGCCCAACTGAACCCGGTCTACCTGCCGCGCAAGAGACCGTGAGTCAGAAGAGATGTCAGCGCGGCTCAGGTCAAGGCTGACCGTGCCCTGCGTCCCTTTCCATTGGGTCAAGACACCTCCTGATCGCGTCGTCGCATCGCGTACGCCTGCATCGTGCCTGTGGTTGTCGGTGATTGCCCCGTGACCCGTAAGGATGAGATGTGATCCAAAGCTGCGGCCATAAGACAACGACACCTGACGCGTGTCGGACAGCACATCACCGCCAACCCAATCGCGTCGAAAGAGCAGGTCAACAGAGCCAAGCCACCGGCCCTCTTCACCGCGACGTTCCAAGCCGATGCCGACATTCATATGTTCCTGCCGGAAATCTTCGTTGTCCAGGCCTGGCACCTCGTCACGGGCCTCCTCAGAAAATCTGACACGGCTCAAACCGCCGCCCGCACGCAGGTTCAGACGTGCATTTCCGTCCAGCGCAAAGCGATAGAGATAGTCCGCGTCGACGCCGTAGCGTATTCCGCTCAACGGCACAGCCGTCGGGTTGATGAAGGTCAGACCGCCAAAGGTGAATTCATTCGTGCGTGGCGCATCGTTAAGGTTATCCGATGGCGCAACGCTCAGATCCAGCGACAGCCGCCAAGGTGTCTGCCGACGCACCACGCGAAAATCACGGATCGCAACGGCACGGGCTTCTTCGTCCGGCGCGATTGCCGAGGCACGTCTCAGCCAGAGTTGCGCCATCCCCTTGCGCCCCGCTGTGGCCCCCGTCTGAGCACGCACCATCGCAGCGTAGAAGCGCTCCGTCGGTGTCTCCGCGGCTTGCCAGGCGAGCGCTCCTGCTTCGGTGGCCTCATCAAGGCGGCCAAGGTCACGCAAGGCACGTGCGCGCAAGGTCAATGCTACAGGATCTTCAGGCTCGCCAAGCAGGACGCCATTGATAAGCACCAATGCGACGTCCGGACGCCGCGCCATCAAGGCGCGCGTCGCCACAGCGCGCGCCTCATCAAGGCTCATGCGGGTCTCCTGCGAGCTCGGATCAGCATTGGCGAGCGCTGGAAGCGCGCCAACGCAGATCAACGCCAACCAAGCCGCGCACAGAAGGCTGGTCAAACGCCTTGTCGGCTCAGCGCGAGCCAACAAAGCCGCCGACTTCACGCACGATCTCGACATCGTTGTACAAACCGGTATCGGGATCAATGCCGATGCTGATCGGCGTCGTATCCTCCACAACCACGATTCCAACGACCTCTTCACCATTCGGCCCGACAAAAAGCCCCTCCCAGCGCCCATCTGTCGTACCATTATCCTCACGAGGCGTAGGGCGGTTGGACGTAGCAGACACGTGCACCAATTGCGCATCGCCGGAGACGATAGTCCAGTTGTCAAAATCAATGTCCGTCCGGTCGAGACGGATAAAGGTCGTATCGCCAACGTTCGCCTCGCCCATGGAACGATCACCAACCGGCACCCCCATCGCGTCGAAAACGGTACGGTCGAACACAAGCCCACGGACGCTACCTGTTGTGTCAAAATCCTGAATGTCGACGGTCAACTGAGTTGTTCCCGTCACGTACTGAATGTCCTCCGTCGGCCCGGTCCTGCTATCAGGGCGGATTGTCCGAACGCCAGCGTACTCGCCGTTGAAAACATAGGTCGCATTCGTATCGGGCAATTGGCCGGAGCCGACCAAACGCTCGGCCCCTGCCCCACCGGTATCAAATGCGCGGTCAAAAACCTCGGATCGGGAGCCGCTCGCTGCGACCTGACCGTAGCCTTCGTCAGTAAGCCGAAAAACAGCGTAATATTCATCAGGACCGATGTTGTTTCGATATGCCCGAAACCCGGAGCCCTCGCCTGCGAAACTTGCCGAGACGGCCCCATCTGCCGAGTAAGGATTTGTGTCGTCGAAATCCAGGTTGTTGAGAACCAGATCGCCAGTGTCCGCGTCGTAGGTGATGCTGTTGAGCTGCAAGCCTTCCGCATCTGCCTGGGTCAGGTAGACATTTGGGTCTTCGGGCACCTCGGGAACGACTTCGCTGTCTGGCTCTCCGGTCACATCCGGCTCTTCGGTCAAAGGCTGCTGGCCTGTGCCAATACCGTTGGAACCATCGCTCTGAAGAGAACTGCCCCCACCTGAGCTGCACGAGGAAAGGACACTCGCAATTGCGAGTGCCAAGATTGCACGATTCATGATAACTGCCTCAGGTAAAACTTTTTATATTTTGTCCTGATCCTGTTTGGCGGCCTCAAAAAAGTCAATCGGCCCAGCCGCACACCTCTAAGATGTGCGGCAAAATCGCCCCACTTTCGCCACAGGTTTGACCAACTCACGGCGCCCGAGTTCACCACCGAGAGCGGCGCAGTGACTGACGCACTGCGGCGAAAGATCCGGCGCAACTCTGCCTATTTCAGCACGCATATTCTGCATTAGGACGGGAAAACATACCCGCCGGACGTCCCCTCGAAGGGGGAGAAGTGATTTCTCTCGAATGCCCGACACTTTTGCGGACTGAACGTTCACACCACGCGACGCAAAGCTATGCAGTGGAGGCTTGGGAAACAGCCCCAAGAACGGGCAGTGCCGCTCCGCATCGCGAGCCTATGGATGCGCCCCGTCAACTTATGTACAACGGAACTCAACAACTTCCCTCACATGATTTAAGAGACGTCGGCATGCGCCACCCGGAACTTCAATATCTCGACTTACTGTCCCACGTTCTTGAGAATGGGGACGAGCGCGTTGATCGCACCGGCGTCGGCACGCGCTCCGTCTTTGGCGCGATGTTGCGCTTCGATCTTTCAAATGGGACCGTTCCGATCCTCACGACCAAGCGTGTGTATTGGAAAACCGCCGTGAAAGAGATGCTCTGGTTTCTCACTGGCGGCACCAACATTCAGCCGTTGCTCAAGGACAACGTGCGCATTTGGTCCGATTGGCCCCTCGCCACCTACCGAAGGCAGACAGGCGACACCATTTCGCAAGACGCATTTGAACAGCGAATTGTTGAAGATGATGCCTTTGCGGCCCGCTGGGGTGAACTTGGGCCGGTCTATGGCAAGCAGTGGCGCCGCTGGCAGGGTCCGGACGGCAAAGAGCATGATCAAATCGCAACCTTGGTTCAAACACTGCGCGAAAACCCCACCAGCCGGAGAATGCTCTTTCATGGCTGGAATGTCGCGGAATTGGGGTCAATGGCCCTGCCGCCATGCCATATGGTTTATCAATACCACGTCACGTCCGACGGGCGATTGAATTGCCTGCTTTTTCAAAGGTCAGTCGATTTGCTGCTCGGAGCGCCTTTCAATTTTGTCGGCGCAACAGCGCTTCAGTTGATGCTTGCTCAACAATCGGACCTGCGTCCAGGCGAACTCGTTTGGGTCGGGGGAGATGCGCATCTTTATCTCAACCATCTTGAACAGGCACGAGAGCAGATAGCACGTACGCCCCGACCACTCCCATCCATGCGATTGGCCAGCAAGCCTCAAAGTATTGACGGGTATTCAATTTCTGACTTTGTGGTCGAAGGTTACGATCCACATGCAGCGATCAAAGCACCGGTCGCTGTGTAAGAGCGCCAGCATTCCGGGTTGAAATACCAACGGAAGCAGCTTTGTTGCGCGAAACGATGCAATGTGTGCATCGAAACACCTCCCCGCTTCACTTGGCAAAAGTGGAGCGGCCAACACCGCGCTCGGCATGCCTGTAGACTGCGCACGTAGGGTAATTTTTTCATGGGACAGAACGTGTCTGGGCTTCACGAGAATTGCGCAACAATGGCGCGGGGATTTCGCGCCCCTCACGCTACCCCATCCAAAAATGCTTACTTGTTCAATAAGGCCAAGCGATAGCCCAATTTCGCCCGGGTTAAGCCAAGTCGACGCGCAGCAGCCGATATATTCCCACCGGCCTCGTTCAAAGCAAGAACCTCGATCTTGGCAATTAGATCGTCTATCGGGACTCCGTGATCCAAGGTAGATTTTGTAGCCTCCCAAACAGCGTCAATGCAGTCGGCAGTCGACCTCTTGCTCGTCTCGACCGCCGACGACTGAGGCCGGGTGGAGGCTTCGTTTGTCAGAGCTTTGGCGATATCCTCCGCAGTTATTGCGGCAGGCGTCTCCGTTTTCAACGCGGCGCGGAGAATTGTCGAACGGAGTTCCGGCAAATTTCTGGGCCAAGACTGTTGTCGAATGAAATCACGTGCCTCCGGCGTGAGCTGTAGAACGAAATCATCTTGTTGGGTTCTGAGATGAGACAAGTAGATATCGCCGAACACCGCGATGTCGTCCTGCCGTGCGGCCAAGCAAGGCATTGTGACGGGCATAACGGACAGCGCGTAAAGCAGCTCAGCGCGCAGATTCTTGTCGCATTGAAGCTGAGACAAAGAACGATGTGATAGCCCGATCAACATGAAATTGTCGGGCGCGGCTCCGTCTGCCTGCATCAGGTTGACCAATTCCAACTGTGCGTCGGCGGGGAGGTCTTCCAGTGCTTCAACCACCAGAGTCTGTTCTCGCGCGCCCTTTTTGGCCAGCATTTGGCGAATGCCCCGAAGAAGCTCTGGAAGCGTGTCTGATCCGCCATGCACGCGGTGCAATTCACCGGACGCAAATCGCCTTGCCTGCAACCAGGCGGCGGCCTTGAAGCATCCTGTGCCCTGAGGTCCGGTGATGACAGTGCTTAAACCTGCCATTGCCAGCCGCTCCAGATCCCTTCGCACGGGCGCAACGATCATGTCATCCAGAACGCCGGCGGTCTGGCTGCCCTGTGTCAGGCCATTTTTGCGAATGCGGGGCGAGGTTTCGGGCCTTGTGACCAGCACTTCCTCAAGGAATGTGCGAACGAACGGGTCGTCTTTGCCCCATTCATCGACTGTTTTGCCCACAACGCGGCAGAATTTGTCGCCCATCGCCGCGCAGCTTACTTCCTTGTAAAGGATCAGCTTGCGAAAAAAAACGCTGGCATATCCGGCCGCATACCCTGTCTGCGCCCAGCAAACAGGCTTGATCGCGCGACCGTGACGCCGCGAATATTCCATCGCCTCAACCGATCCGTGCCAGAGAAAATCGCCGGAAAACCGGTCGTTCTTGAAGTCGAAATCGTTATGCAGTGTCTCGACGCGGACTGTGCCAGTGACCATGTGCAGGCGCGTTCCCGCCGTGAACGCATCGCCGATCTCAAGATTTGGCCAGGCTTGCCGGATGAACTCCGCGTCCTCACGTCCGTTTCGGTAGCCCAGGCGCAGCAGAAGAACCATCGCCTCGTGCTCGCCGTAGCGGCGAATAAGTTCGTCCTGAAGGTCGGCCGCGTAGGTCGCGCGGGACAGGACCATTCGCGCTCCATTCAGCTCGATGCTTCCGCGCGCCGGGCTGAAGGTCATTCGATCGAGCATGTCGGACAGGGTTGGGCGCCCACCCCGGTCGAGAAGGCCAAGTTCGTCAGGATGTGTTTTCATGTAGGCATTTAATCATATGATGAAGCAGTTTCATCATATACTTAAGCCGCACCGCAGAAAGGAGGCGCGACCCACCTATGCCTTGGTGATCTTGTTAACCATTTTCCTCAAGCTTTTCAGAGCATACATGCCGCGGCGAAAGCTTTCCGCAATGCAGCATCAAAAAAGGTTTTGACGATTTGTGACCCCCGCCTGTCTCCTAGGCGTCGCTCCTGAAAATGGGGGCTTAGGGAGGATCACATGAACGACCAGAAGCTGATTACCAAATTGCCAGACGAACCCCACGAAGCGATGATCCATCGCTTTGGCAAAGAGGGCGCCTTCATCCCCGGTGATGATGAGAACAACCCTTGGGTGCCCTTCGGAGAACACGCAGCCATAAAGCACTTGGCCTTTGACGTGCGCCAAAATTCGGTGGCAAACATCCTATGGGTCAAAGGCGGCGGACGCATCGGCACGCACCGCCACAGGGGTGTCGTGTCTGCGGTCACCCTGGAAGGGTCCTGGGGCTATTACGAATACGACTGGGTCGCGCGACCGGGTGATTTTGTCTACGAATTGCCAGGCACGGCCCACACGCTCTATTCAGACGATCCAAACGGCATGAAGGCCCTTTTCTGGATCAACGGCGCAATCGAGTTCTTTGACGATCAAGCGAATTTCGAGTTCACGGCGGACGTCTTCTGGTTCATCGACCATTATGTCACGCACTGCGAAGCCAACAACATCCCCGTCAACAAAGACATGTTCATCTGATCCGCAATCGGTTCAGTCAGGGAGGAATACATGTCGCTTGAGACGATGTTTGATGTGGCGGAAAAGTCCGTCATCGTGACCGGTGCGGCCTATGGGCTGGGCCGGGCCTATGCAGAGATCATGGCCGAGCGTGGGGCAAATGTCGCCCTGTTCGACCTTAATCAGCAACAACTCGACCGCACGCTGTCGGGCATCCGCGAAACCGCGCCCAAAGGCAAGGTGACCGGCACCGTGGTGGATGTGACAGACCGTACCGCGCTCCGTGCGGCATTTGACGCAACCGCCAAAGCTCAGTCGGGCATTGATGTGGTCTTTGCCAATGCCGGTGTGGACGCCGGTCCGGGATTTCTGACACCGGAGGGCGCACGCAACCCTGAAGGCCAGATCGATGCCTTGGACGACGCGCATTGGGACAAGGTGATCGGAGTCAACCTGACCTCGATCTACAACACGATGAAGCTGGCCGCCCAGCATATGAAGCAGCAGGACCGTGGCGGTGCGATCATCGCAACTTCGTCCATCGCGGCATTCTATGTCGATGGCATCGTCGGGACCCCTTATATGCCCGCGAAGGCCGGGGTCAGCCATCTGGTAAAGCAATTGGCGATGGAGCTTGGGCGATATCAGATCCGTGTGAACGCGATTTGTCCGGGCCCCTTCATCACCAATATCGCCGGGGGCCGTATGGCCAATGTCGAGGACCGGCAGGCGTTTGTCCGGTGGTCCTGCCTTGGACGCGTAGCTGAGGCGGACGAGATCAAGCCCTTGGCGCTTTATCTCGCGTCCAACGCATCGTCTTACGTCACGGGGTCGCAAATGGTGATCGACGGCGGTCTGATCCTGCGCCCGGCTCAAGAGATCGAATGAACCTCGGTCAGGCAGCGGACGCTGCCTGCCGACACGTGTCACCAACCGGGCAGGAGGAGCCCGGCGTGACGTCATCAGGGAGGAAGCCAATGACACTCGAAATCAATCCAAAATCCTACGTTGACCGGCGTTCGCTGCTCAAGGGGTTGGCCGCAGTGACCGCTGCCACAATTGCCCTGCCGCATGCGGCCCGTGCTCAAAACGCCAAGACCATCAAGATTGGCATGATCAGCCCAATGACCGGGCCGCTGTCGCTTTTTGGTGAAACCGACGAATACACGGCCGCAAAAATCATGGAATTGGTCGCCGACGGGATCGAGGTCAACGGCGAGACCTACAACATCGAAATCCTGATGCGGGACGCGCAGTCCAACCCCAACCGGGCTGCCGAATTGGCAGGTGACCTCATTCTCAACGATGAAGTGTCGCTGATGCTGCCGGCCTCGACCACGGACATCAACAACCCGACAGCGGATCAATGCGAGCTTTACGGCGTGCCGTGCATTTCATCGAACTCGCCCTGGCAGGCCTTCGTGATGCCACGGGGAGGCGCGGAAAACCCGTTCATGTGGACCTACCACTTCTTCTGGGGGCTCGAAGACGTGCTGGGTACGTTCACGGGTATGTGGCGATCCATCGACACCAATGGCAAGGTCGGCATGCTTTTCCCTCGCAATGCTGACGGTGAAACCTGGGGCAACGAAGAATACGGCCTGCCCTCTGCCGTGCGCGAAGCGGGTTTCGAGGCCTTTGCCCCATCCATGTTCGAACCAAGAACCAACGATTTCTCGGCCCAGATATCAGAGTTCAAAAACAACAACTGCGAGATCGTCGGCGGCATCACCTACGTGGCCGACCTCAAGACATTCATCACGCAGTGCAAGCAGCAAAACTACACACCCAAGGTTGTGACCGTGGCCGCGGCCCTGCTGTTCCCCTCCGGCATCGAAGCCATGGGCGACTTGGGCGAAGGCATGTCCTCCGAGGTCTGGTGGACACCGGCGTTCCCCTTCACGTCATCCTTGACCGGTCAGACAAGCCAGGAAATCGCTGAAGGCTGGGGAGAGGATACCGGCAAACAGTGGACACAGCCGCTGGGCTACTCTCATGCGCTGTGGGAAGTCATCCTCGACACGCTCAAGCGCTCCTCCGACCCGCAGGATCGCGATGCAAACCGCGAAGCTCTGGCGGCCACAAATCTGGACACGCTCGTCGGAAACATCAATTTTGCCGATGGCCCTCATCCGAACATATGCAAGACGCCTATCTTTGGCGGTCAGTGGGTCGAAGGCGAAGACTGGCCCTTCGATCTGAAGATCGTGGACAACACGCTGTATCCGGACGTGCTTGAACCGGACACGGCGATGAAACCGCTTGATTGGTCGTAAGGGCAACCCATGACTGATCAGATGCTCTTGTCGGCGCGCGGCCTGACCAAGCGTTTCGGCGCTGTCACCGTGGTGGACGACGTAACTTTCGATGTTCCACGCGGGAAGGTCCTTGGCATTCTTGGGCCCAATGGTGCGGGCAAGACGACGCTGTTCAACCTGATCAGTGGTGACCTTGCTGCAAACGGGGGGGAGTTGTCTTTGGACGGCTCCCTGCTCTCCGCTGAACCGCCCTACAAACGCTGCCAGCGCGGCATAGGACGCACCTATCAGGTGCCTCAGCCGTTTGGCGACATGACGGCGTTCGAAAACCTCATGGTGCCCGCAATGATGAGCGCCAAGATGAGCGAGGCGGACGCCAGCGAACATGCCGCCGAGGTTTTGCGCGACTGCGGGCTGCTTGCGCGTGCCAACAATCGCGCCGGCGGCCTGACGTTGCTTGATCGGAAACGTCTGGAACTGGCGCGGGCGCTGGCGGGCAAGCCCAAACTGCTGCTGCTCGATGAAATCGCGGGCGGCCTGACCGAGGCAGAGGGCGCAGAACTCGTGTCGCTCGTCCGGCGTGTGCGTGACCGCGGCGTGACGATTCTCTGGATTGAACACGTTCTGCACGCCCTGATGGCAGTCGCGGACAGCGTTCTGGTGTTGAACTTCGGCAAGAAGATCGCCGAGGGCAGCCCCGACACGGTGATGCAGAACTCCGAGGTTCAGCGCGTTTACATGGGGATCGAAGCATGACTGACACACCCATCCTGTCGACCCACGGCATGACCGGGGGATACGGCGACTTTCAGGCGCTTTTCGGCATCGACCTGCACCTTATGCCCGGCGAAGTCATTTCGCTGATCGGTGCCAACGGGGCGGGTAAATCCACCTTTCTCAAGTCAATCTTCGGGC
This sequence comes from Sagittula sp. NFXS13, assembly GCF_040148795.1. NCBI lineage: Bacteria > Pseudomonadati > Pseudomonadota > Alphaproteobacteria > Rhodobacterales > Roseobacteraceae > Sagittula > Sagittula sp. NFXS13. The sequence goes on along the minus strand of NZ_JAGEMH010000017.1, from coordinate 13,627 downwards.
TGTTGCCCGTGGACCAGGAGATGGTCCGGTATGAAGGTGCGGCCGTTGGCGGCACACCGGCGCACAAGATGGTCGGACGCGGACTGGCCATGGTACCGGAGGGGCGCAGACTGTTCGTCGGCATGACTGTCGAAGAAAACATGCGTGTCGCCATCGACCATGCACGGCTTCCCGAAAGCGAAGGGCAATGGACACGGAACCGCTTGTTCGAGCTGTTTCCGATCCTTGGAGAGAAACGCAATCAGCCCATCGAAGACCTGTCGGGCGGGCAACAGCAGATGGTTGCCATATCGCGCGCGCTGCTCTGCCAGCCCAAGGTGCTTTTGTGCGACGAAATCAGTCTTGGCCTCGCGCCCAAGGTGATCCGAGAAATCTATGCCGTGTTGCCGGAAATCCTTTCGGGGGGCACGTCCATCGTCCTCGTAGAGCAGGATGTGACACTGGCCCGTGAGGCCTCCAACCGGCTGTACTGCATGTTGGAAGGGCGGATCACCCTGACCGGCAATTCCAATGAAATCTCCCGCGACGACATCGCCGCGGCCTACTTCGGAGCGTCCAATGCAATGGCTTGATGCAATTGTCCAAGGGGTGCTTTTGGGCGGCATGTATGCGCAATACGCCCTTGGCATGGCCCTTATGTTCGGTGTTATGCGGATCGTGAACATTGCCCATGGCGACGTGATGATCCTGTTATCCTTGATCGCGGTGTCCTTGGCGGGGGTTCTTCCACTTGGCAATATCGGACTGGTTCTGGTGATCGTGCCCATCGCCGTTGCCCTTGGCTGGCTTTTGCAAAAGTTCATCCTGAACCGAGTGGTCGGGGCGGACCCCCTGCCCTCGTTGATCGCGACGTTCGGCCTGTCGATCGCATTGCAAAACCTGATGTTGGAAATCTGGTCTGCGGATACACGCAGCCTGCCAAATTCCGATATCGCAAGTGCAAGCTTTCAGATCGGGCCGATCTACCTTGGCCTGCTTCCGGTGATCGTCCTGCTCTGCGCCTTCTGCCTCACCGGCGGACTGGATGCCGTTCTGCGCTATACCCGGTTCGGGCGCGGCCTGCGGGCAGCTGCAGCAGATACCGAGGCCGCTGCCATGACCGGCGTCGATCCCAAACGCATCTACGCGACGGCGACTGCGATTGCCGTGGGCATCCTGGGCCTTGCTGCCATCTTTGCGGCGCTTCGGGCGACTGTCTCACCCTCGGACGGGTCAGCGCAACTGATCTACGCCTTCGAAGCCGTCATCATCGGTGGCATGGGCTCTGTCTGGGGCGCGTTCATCGGATCAATGGTGCTGGGTGTCGCGCAGGCCGTGGGTCTGCGGATTGATCCGGGTCTTGGAATTCTCTTCGGCCATCTGGTGTTCCTTCTGGTGCTCGCAACGCGCCCCGAAGGCATCATGGCGCGCAAGAAGTAAGGGCGAAAAATGACCACAATTCATCATACGCGCGTCCAACGCGCGACCCTGTCCAGCCGGATTGCCATGAGCATCGGCATCGTGGCGCTCGTGGCTCTGGTGGCGATGCCCTGGTGGGCGACGTCGGGCAACATTCGCTGGGCGATCGAGCTGTGTTGCTACATCGCCATCGCGCAGATGTGGAACCTGCTGGCAGGCTACGCCGGTCTTGTTTCTGTCGGGCAGCAGGCCTTTATCGGTGTGGCCGGCTACATGCTTTTCGTTCTGGCGCAGAACTTTGGCGTCAATCCGTTCGTGGCGGTAATACTGTCGATGATTGCACCAGCGGTTCTGGCGGTGCCCACCTATTTCCTGCTGCGGCGGCTCGATGGTCCCTATTTCGCCATCGGCACATGGGTCGTGGCAGAGGCCGTGCGTCTGGCCACCTCGAACATCGACTATGTGAATGCGGGGGCCGGCATGACCTTGCGAGTCATGACGCAATATAGCCAACACGAACGCGAAGTCGCTTTTGTCATCCTCTGTGCCATCCTGTTGCTCGTGACCATCGGCGGCAGCTACTGGCTGCTCCGGTCCCGTCATGGACTGGCCCTGACCGCGATGCGCGACAACCCGGTCGCCGCCGCCAGCCAAGGTGTCAATGTCGGCAAGCTGCGGTTCTATATCTTCGTTGCAGCCGCGGTGGGCACTGGGTTCGCCGGCGCAATTTACTACATGGCGCAATTGCGCATTACGCCGTCGGCAGGCTTCGATCCGTTCTGGGCCTCGATGGCGATCTTCATCGTCATGGTCGGCGGGATCGGCTCCATCGAAGGGGCCATCATCGGCGCTCTGATCTACTTCTTTGCAGACCGGCTGTTCGGCGAATTCGGTTCTGCGTATCTCATCGTGCTTGGCCTGCTCACACTGATCATCGCCCTCTATGCCAGAGGCGGCGTCTGGGGACTGCAGCAAAAGCTCGGGGACCATCCATGGTTCCCGGTCCGCCGAAAACTGATCGTGGAGGACATCTCATGAAGGCCGCAATTTTCGACGCATTTGGAAAACCACTCCGCATCGGCAGCGTCGATAAGCCCGAGGCTGGCCGGGGTCAGGTTTTGCTCAAGATCTGCCGCTGCGGCATCTGCGGATCGGATCTGCACATGACCGAAGACCCGACCTTCGGTCTGAAAGGCGGCGAAGTCATCGGCCATGAATTTTCCGGCGAGGTCATCGATGTCGGCTCTGGCGTCACCCACCTGAAACCCGGTGATCAGGTCTCGGCGGCGCCACTTCGCGGCTGCGGCTCTTGCCCTTCATGCAAGCGCGGCGAGCCCGCGTGGTGTTCGGACTTCACCTTGATCGGCGGTGGGTATGCCGAGTTCGCCGCCTTGGACGAGTTGCAATGCCGGAAGCTGCCATGGGGTATTTCCGCCATCGACGGAGCCCTTGCAGAACCGCTCAGCGTGGCGCTGCATGGCATCCTCAGGGCCGGGATGACGCCCGGCGCCCGCGTGCTCATCGTCGGCGCGGGCGCCATCGGCTTGGCTGTCGCATATTGGGCCCGACGCATGGGGGCCGCACATGTTGTTGTCGCGGATCTGCACGACCATCAACGTGATCGTGCCATGGATCTGGGGGCAACTGACTTTGTTCTGTCGGGCGAAGACATGGCCCGCCGTGTGACCGAAAGCTGTGGCGGTGACGCGCCTGAAATTGTCTTTGAGTGTGTCGGAAAACCGGGGTTGATAGACCACTGTGTGGATCTCGTCGCGCCTCGGGGCAAGGTTCTGGTTCTGGGGCTTTGCACAGCACCCGATCACATGAACAGTTTCCGCGCGATCTCGAAGGAGGTCGAGATCGTGATGTCGGTTTTCTTCACGATGCCGGAATTTGAAATGGCGATCCGGGCTTTGGACGGTGGCAAATACACGCCGCATCACTTGATTTCCGACGACATCAACCTGATCGCGATGCCTGACGCGTTCGAAGCGCTGAGATCTCGCACGAGCCAGTGCAAGGTCATGGTTGATCCGAGTGCGGCTGAAACAACAAAGCTATAGCCGTTTCCCGAGCGGGGCTTTTGGCGTTGTCGAGACCGCCCATGCCCGCAATCTTGGTGATGTTTGCATCGACGCTCTTTGCACGTACCCCGATGCGTTACCCGTGATTTTCATTTCACGTTGTGGCGTGTCGTTACACGCAGATATCAGTTGCAGCCGTGACGGTATGCGTGGGCGGCGCGCTTCGATGAGGATCTTGTTCTCGAATGGTGCCCTCCATACCCGCGAGCGAACTTGTCATCAGACCTGGAAATCAAACAGCCATAATCACCTTGCGGCGAGGGCACAGATCCTCAATGGTCTGTGCCCTCTGAACGGCCCGAGTTACACTGTTAAGGTCCGATCGTCAGCCTTGGGTCTTGCGCAGCCAGGCTGACATGATTTTCAGCTTTTCCACGCTGTCTTCGCAATATTCCATCGCGCGAAGATACCCGTGGATCAGCCCCTCCCCGCTGTCAGTTTCGACAGGCACACCGGCGGATTTCAGCGCCTCGGCGTACGCCAGGCCGCTGTCGCGCAGCGGATCGTTCTGAGCCACGGCGATGTAGGCAGGTGGTAGGCCCGCATGGCTGTCCGCGGCCAACGGGGCAATCCTAGGGTCGGAATTCAGCTGCTCCACGTCATCGCAATAAAGCGCGTTCGTGGCCGCCATACCAGAGACCATCAGAAGCGGGCCCTCGGCGTTTTGCTCATAGGAGGGTCGCGACCGGTCAAAATCACACGCCGGATAGATCAACAACTGTGCGCAGAGCGGGATACCCTCGTCCCGGCATGTCAGGGCTACAGCAGCCGCAAGGTTTCCCCCGGCGCTGTCCCCGCCAATGGACACGCGGTTCGCATCGACACCCAGCGTCGCGGCCTCTGCATGGACCCATTTCGCTACCGCGAGCACCTGCTGGAAGGCCTTCGGGAAAGGTTGCTCCGGGGCGAGGGCGTAATCGACCGATATCACAGTCTGCTTGTTCCACGCCGCAATCCGCGCGGTGATGTCCCAGTGGGTTTCCGGGCTCCCCTGCATCCAGGCGCCGCCGTGCATGTAGATCAGGGCCGGTTGCACACCGCCGTCGGAATGGCGGAAAATCCGCACACGCACCGGGCCTCCCTCACTTTCAACCCAGTGTTCTTCATCAGTTTCCACGTCCGAAGGTGTCGGCAAACGCATGTCCTGAGCAACGCCTTCGAAATGCTGCCGCCTATCTGCCGGGGTCGCCCCGGGCGCAAGCGTTGCCCATTTCGCGTCCCAAACCTCTAGAAATTGAGAAATCTGCGGATTTATCATTCTTGTCTCCTCCTTCGCTCTTGGCAGAGCAATTCCGGCGGACAGGCCCGGCCTCATGACAAGGCCAAGAATCATGTCCCCCACATGACGGCGCAGCATTTGCTGACCGTGTTCCGTAAAAAGGTCGCCCCCGAAAACACGCGAGAATGTCGCGCGATTGGAGACATCGAAAATTGAAACGGCCGAGATGTGCCATTGCAGCTCCAGCGTCGTCAGGCCGCGACGGAAACCGCCTGCTTCGACGCCGCGGCGGCAGATATCCTCCAAAAGCAGGATGACGGAACTGTTCTGCCACGACATGGCGGCCCCAGAGGCCATGTGTGCGCCGTCGTGAATGCTCTCGATCATCACCAGTCGTACAAAGCCCAGTGAACGACGATGATGCTCGAAGGTAAATTCCGCCAGCTGCCGGAGCGCCGATACCGGATGGAGCGCGCCGAGATCCAACGCGGCTTCTCCCTTCCGCATACGGAAATAGGCATCCTTCAAAACCGTGATAGAGGCCTTTTTTGTCCTTGAAATAGTAAAAGAGCATGCACTTCGAGGTGCGTGTATGCGCCGCGATCTCTTCCATGCATGCGCTGGAAAGATCGTGCCGGGCAAAGATCTCCTGGGCCGTCTGCACTATGCTCTCGCGCACCGCTTCGGGGTTTTGCGTCCAGCCGCCGCGTTGCGGATTGTCCACTTCCTCCCTGGCCATGCTTGACATCCCTCCACCACCACCGGTCACGCATACCAATCCAAATTGATCCCTGCCGCAGCGCGTCCAAGCCCGTGATTGGGCACCAACGCCTCCACATTTAACCAGCACGAACAAAACGTTGACTCAATTAACCATTTAGAACAATATCGCGTCAAGTGGCCAGAAGGTCATTGGGAAAGATGTTGGATATAGCGGCACAAATGACTGAAACCATTGATCATTCCGCGACCGCAGGCTGTCAGATCGGGCTTTTGGGCGACGGCATTTCCGCATCGCGAACGCCAAGCATGCACCTGGCCGCTGCTCAGGCAATGGGGCTCCCCTACAGCTATAGCCTTATCGATCCGCGCTCGCGCACCCTACCCGAGGACGTGGGAGAGATCCTGTCCCGGCTCGAAGCCGAGGGCTTCAACGGCATCAACGTGACCTATCCGTACAAGCGCGCCGTGATCCCGTATCTTGATCAGATATCGGAGGCCGCGCGAAAGGTCGGCGCGGTCAACACCATCCTTTTCCGGGATGGAAAACGCCTCGGCCACAACACAGATCACTGGGGCTTTGCAGAAAGCATGCGGCGGGGCCTGCCTGATGCGCGCATGGACCGCGTTCTGCTGCTTGGCGCCGGAGGGGCCGGTGGCGCTGTCGCACACGCGCTGCTGGATGGTGGCGCCGGGCACTTGGCGGTGCGGGACGTGAACGCTGGCGTGGCGAATGATCTTGTCGACCGTCTGAACGATCACTACGGCTCCGGCCGGGCCAGCGTTGTCACGGATGTCTTCGACGGCACGGCACGTGCAAATGGCGTGGTCAATGCGTCACCCGTGGGGATGCGCAAGATGCCGGGCCTTCCGCTTCCCGCAAAGGCTCTGCGCCATGATTTATGGGTCGCGGATATCGTCTACTTTCCATTGGAGACCGAGTTGCTCGCGACTGCGCGCGCGCTCGGCTGCGCAGTTTTGCCGGGTTCTGGCATGGCGCTTTATCAGGCCATCAGAGCCTTCGAGCTGTTTTCGGGTCGCAAGCCCGAGATAGGTCGGATGCGGGAGGCATTCGACGCTTTCGACTGAGGCGGGAGGACGCCTCATGTTTTCTCAGGGAGGAGAAACAAGACATGAAGAAATTAAAAAGGGTCGCCGCGCAGGCTTCGGCGCTGGCACTGGTTGCCAGCCTCGGAGCAGGATCCGCGATGGCACAGGACACGGTCGAACTGATCTACTCCGACACTGTTCAGGAAACGGATCGCCGCAGTTCAATCCTGAAAGAGCACTTTTCCGGATGCCTGGGCGATGGCTTTGCCTTCAAGCCCTATTTCGGCGCCACCCTCTTTAAGCAGGGCACAGAACTGACGGCGATGCAGCGCGGCAATCTGGACATGGCGGCGCTGGCCATCTTTGACTTCTACAATCAGGTGCCGGAGGCGTCCATTCTGGGAACGGCCTACCTGTGGCGCGACTACGACCACATGCGCAAGACCTATGACTCCGGCGTCATGGACGAGCTGATCGCAGATATGGAAGAGGCCACGCAACTCAAGATCCTTGCCTTCCCCTATATCGGCACTCGGCACGTCAACATACGCGGCGACAAGAAGGTGATGACACCTGCGGATCTTGAGGGTGTGAAACTGCGGATGCCCGGCGGCGAAGGCTGGCAGTTCGTGGGCGAAGCGCTTGGCGCGAGCCCCACGCCGATGGCCTTCACCGAAGTGTATACCGCGCTTCAGACCGGTGCCGTGGATGGGCAGGACAATCCGCTGCCCGCCGACAAGCAGATGAAATTCTATGAGGTGACGGACCAGATCATTCTGACCGGCCACCTGATCTCGAACAACGTTTTCTCAATGTCCCGAAGCAAGTGGGACAGCATGACGGCGGACCAGCAAGGCAAGGTCGAAGAGTGTGCTCGCGAGTTCCAGGACGCGATGGACGAGGACACGATCCAGCAAGAGAGCGAGCTGATCGCCTTCTTCGAGGGAGAGGGACTCGATGTATATGAGCCGGACAAGGAAGCCTTCCGCACCCATGTGCTGGACGTCTTTGAGAATTCTAGGTTCTCGGCAGACTGGCCCGAAGGGGTTCTGGACAAGATCAACGGCCTGTAAAAAGGCCGCGCCGGGTCTGGAGCCACTCCACCGGACCCGGCCCAACAGGAGACGAGGGCTGAATGAACCGCCTGCGCACCATTTTTGACTGGCTCGGCAAACGCGCCGAGAACTTTCTGGCACTGATCCTGGGGGCGCTCTTCGTGAGCTTCCTGATCCAGATTGTCTTCCGCTACCTGCTGAATCTGCCGCTGGGCTGGACGGTGGAGTTCGTGTCTATCGCCTGGCTCTGGGGCATCCTGTTCGGCTACGCCTTTGTGGTGCGGGAGGCAGACGTGATCCGGCTGGACATCATTTATGCGGCCCTGCCGCGTAACGCTCGCCGCGCATTGGACGTGCTCACTGGAACGATTTGTGCCGGTATCTTCATCTGGACGCTGCCGTATGTGTGGGACTACATCACTTTCATGGCGATCGAAAAGACCGCCTACATGAAGATCCGTTTCGACTACGTCTTCGCGATTTACATCGCCTTCGCCCTATCCGTCATCCTGCGCTGCGGTATCACCGTCTGGCGCGGGATCACCGGTGCCGGACCGGCCTTCGACACCTCCAAATCCGCAGGCACTCACGACTATGACTGATCCATTTACCGTCGCGATCTTGCTGATCGCCTTCCTCGCCTTCGGCGGGCTCTCGATGGGCCTCGCCATGATCTGCGGATCGTCCATCTACCTGATCATGAAGGGCTTCGACCCGTCCATCGCCTCGGAGACATTGTTGCAGGGGCTTTTCAACAGCTACACGTTGCTGGCGATCCCACTGTTCATCCTGGCCGCCGACATCATGAATATCGGCTCGCTCGCGGACCGCCTCCTGCGCTTCAGCCAGGCACTCGTGGGCCGGTTCAAGGGCGGTCTGGGGCACGTGAACGTGGTCTCCTCGCTCATCTTCTCCGGCATGTCGGGATCTGCCGTCGCAGACGCCGTAGGCATGGGGAAGATCATCATCAACATGATGACCAAGGACGGCAAGTATACGGCCTCGTACGCTGCGGCGATCACCGCCGCATCGGCCACGATCGGGCCGATCATCCCACCGTCGATCCCGATGGTCCTTTATGCCCTGGTTTCCGACCAATCGGTCGGGTTTCTCTTTGCGGCTGGCATGGCGCCCGGTCTGCTCATGGGCGCGGTCTTGATGATCATGAACCTGGTCATCGCACACCGGCGCGGCTTTGAAACCGACGAGGCCATTCCACTGCGGGAGATGCCCGGCGTCACCTTCCGCGCCATCCCGGCATTGCTGCTGCCGGTGATCCTGCTGGGTGGGATCTACGGCGGTGTCATGACGCCAACAGAAGCTGCTGCCGTCGCCGCCTTCTACGCGTTGTCAATCTCCGTGATCTTCTACCGCTCCGTCTCGGCCGGGCAGTTCTACCAGACCCTGCTGGCTTCGGCGCGCTCCACCGCGACCGTCGGTATCCTGATTGCCGGCGCCCTGACCTTTCAGTACGTGGTCACGCGGGAGAACGTCCCGGACAGCCTTGCGGCCTTTCTGGGCCAGTACGAACTGTCACAGGTTGGCTTCCTGTTGGCGATCAACGCCCTTTTCCTGGTGCTTGGCTGCATCCTTGAATCCGGTGCCATCCTGCTGATCATCGTGCCGATCTTCATTCCAACGGCGCAATCGCTTGGCATCGACCTGGTGCACTTCGGGGTGATCTGCGTGGTCAACGCCATGCTGGGTCTCATCACGCCGCCCTACGGCCTGTTGCTGTTTATCGTGTCCTCCATAACGAAGGCCCCATTGGGCAAGATCATACGCGACCTGCTGCCCTTCCTGCTGGCGCTGTTCACTGCCCTGATGATCATCACCTTCGTGCCGGACTTTGTTCTCTGGCTCCCGCGTCTTCTTGGCTACAAAGGGTAATCTGATGCGCAAACCAATCATCGAATGCGTGCAGAAGGTCGCGGCCCAACTGGGGGAAACCCCGCTCTGGGATACAAAGCGCAATTGCCTGACCTGGATCGACATCGAGCAGCCCACGTACTGGACGCTCGATCCGCAGACCGGGGCAACCAGCGCGCTCAAGCAACCGGGGACCTACCTTGGCAGTCAGGCGCTCACCCGGTCCGGCGATGTCCTGATCTCCCGCGACCTCGAACTGGTGCGCCTTGATCCTGAAAGCGGACGCACAACGCCTTTCTCCACGACACCGGATGAAGCCATGCCCGCCACGCGCCTGAATGACGGCCGTGTCGATCCGCAAGGGCGGCTCTGGATCGGGACAATGGACAATGGCCTAAAGGACGGCCTGGGTGCGCTCTACCTGGTGACCCCGGACGGGGTGATGACGCGGATGCTAGACGACGTGGTGGTCTCCAACGGGATCGCTTTCGATCCGGACGGCCGGCACATGTACTTCACCGACACCCGCCGGCATGTCACCTTCCGCCTGTCGCTCAGCGCGGACGCAAACGCAATCACAAGTCAGGAGGTATTTGCCGACTACTCCGCCAGCGGAGACCGCCCTGACGGTGCCTGTGTCGATGCTGACGGCTGTTTATGGCAGGCCTTTTTCGCCGGTGGCAAAGTCGTTCGCTACGCACCAGACGGACGTATCGACCGCGAGATCTCCCTGCCGGTCACGAACCCGACCTGCCTGTGCTTCGGCGGGCCGGACATGAAGACCCTTTTCGTGACCTCGGCCTTCAAGTTCCTGAGCCCCGAGCGCCTTGCGGCAGAACCCCTTGCCGGAAGCGTGTTCGCCATCGAAGGCGCCGGCCAAGGCGTGCCCGAAACCCTATTTTCAATCTGACACCCCGGAGGACTTAATGTTTCATACACGTATCAAGACCCTGACCGCCGCCCTGGCGGTCGCAGCCCTTGGCTCCATGGCCAGCGCGCAAGAGATCGACCTGATCTTCTCTGATGTGAACCCGCCGGATGTTCCACGGTCCAAGGCGATGGTCGACATCTTCGCCGCAGAACTGGGCGACGAGTTCAACTTCCAGCCCTATTTCAGCGCCACATTGATGAAGCAGGGCACAGAGCTTGTGGGCATGCAGCGCGGCAACATCAACATGGCGGGTCTGCCGCCCTCAGATCTGGCGCAGCAGGCGCCTGAGTTCGACATTCTGGGCGCAGCCTACGTCGTGCGCGACCAGGCACATCTGAAGGCGATCTTCGACAGCGACGTGGGTGAGCAACTCAGGGAAATCGCCCGCGAAAAGCTGAAAGTCGAGATCCTTGGAAGCTTCTATTACGGCACCCGCCAAGTGAACCTCAAAGGCGACGCCGAGATCATGACGCCCGAGGATATGTCCGGCATAAAGCTGCGGATGCCCGGCGGAGAAAGCTGGCAGTTCCTCGGCAAGGCTCTTGGCGCAAACCCGGTGCCGATCCCCTACACGGAACTTTACACGGCCCTGCAATCCGGCGTGGTCGACGGCCAGGACAATCCCCTGCCCAACGACAAAGCAATGAAGTTCTACGAGGTCACCGACCAGATCGTGATGACCAATCACAACGTGGGCTTCGGGATGCTGCTGGTGTCCTCACAGCTCTGGAATGACCTTACACCGGAACAGCAAACCGCGATGCAAGCCGCTGCTGACAAGGCCACAGCCTGGTCCGATGAGCAGTACCTCGCCCAAGAAGCCGAACTGATCGACTTCTTCAAGGGTGAAGGTCTGAAGGTTTACGAACCCGATCTGGCGGCCTTCCAGTCGTATGCGCAGGAACAGTACCTGAACTCTGCGCTTTCGGACTCCTGGCCTGAAGGCATGCTCGAAGCAATCAACGAGCTCTGAGCTCCTGCCCTAAATCCGCGCCCCGGCACAGGGGGCGCGGGCCCGATGGTCTGATCGGGTGGGATCTGCGCAAGCAATTCCGGCAGCATCGGGGCATCCATTGCCCGGCAGGCGCATGCGCAGCATGCTGCCGAGAGGGACCGACATGCTTGCGTGCGTTTCATTCGCCTTCACCCTTGGATTTGATGCCGGTGCGATCAATCAAGCGGTTCAGCGGGTCGGTTCCGCCACGGTACGGAAGGCTGACTTTCAGAGTCTTCTGACGCCGACATAGCGTGCTGTAGTCCGGGACCGACCAGTCCAATCCGATCAGCCTCAACAGGCTTTCCACGAAGCCCGCGGTTTGCCGCAACGGCAGGCCAAACAGGATTTTCAGCGTAAGGCAGGTCTGGATCGCAGCATCGCTAGATTGCTTCTGTCGCCCGCGCTTACCACCGGGACGCGGCACTCAGATCATGCCCGGATCGAACCAGACCGATAGTGACCCACGCTGCTTCAACGCGCTCGCCATTGTGCTCGAACCAATGGCGCATCAATGGCTCGCTGTACGAAGGCCAAGTCATGATCTTGTATTTCGTAGGGGACCAACTGCTCATCCCACCCAGCTATCATGCTGGTTTCACACAGTGAATCCCTCACCTGATTTGTGCAACAAAGCTTCGCAAGCATGATGTCAGCGATGCGACCTTTTACAAATGGCGATCCAAATATGCCGGCATGGAAGTTTCTGATGCGATGAAACTGAAGGCGTTTGAAGCCGAGAATACCAAGCTGAAGAAGCTGTTAGCTGAACAGATGATGGATGTATCGACGCTTAGGGAAATGCTGGGAATAAATTTGAGGCCCGGCCCACGCAGAAACACCGTGACTTGGGCCCATGACAGAGAAGCGATACAATAAGAAACGCGCCTGTGCGTTGGCTGGAATTGATCCACGGGTCTATCGACGTGTGTCGAAGAGGTCAGCGGATACGGAGTTGCGTGGTCGATTGAAAGAGCTGTCGTCTGAACGGCGACGCTTTGGCTATCGTCGGCTGCATATACTGCTGAAGCGCGAAGGCTGGCATGTGAACTGGAAGAAGCTGTATCGGAACTACTGCGAAAAACGGTAACCGTTCATAAACGCGGCGGACGCAAGCGCGCACTGGGCACCAGAACGCCCTTGGCGATCCCGCAGGTGCCGAACCAGCTTTGGAGCTTGGACTTCGTGTCTGACAGCCTGTCCTGCGGGTGCCGGTTCCGCTTTCTGAACGTCATCGCCGACTTCAGCCGGGGAGATGTCTGGCTGCAGTGGTCGATACATCATTGTCAGGTGAACGTGTTGCTCGTTAGTTGGATCGTATCGCCGAGATGCGTGGGTATCCTTGCATGGTGGTCTCGTACAACGGCACCGAACTGACTTCCAATGCAATCTTGAACTGGCAGGAAGACCGCAAGGCCGACTGGCGCTATGTCGCGCCCGGCAAGCCAGTGCAGAACGGTTTGGTGGCAAGCTTCAACGGGCGGATGCACCCCTCTCGGCGGATTGCTTAGCAATCGCCTGCCGGGCAATGGACGAATGCTTGAATGAAAATCTTTTCGACAGCCCGCGCCATACCCGCGCATTGGTGGCGGAATGCGTACAGACTTCAACCATCACCGACCACAATCCCGCCTCGCTGGTATGACACCAGCAGGATATGTCAACCGTTCAATGAAGGACCGCAACCTGAACAGAGCTAACCTAAAATAGCGGACTCAAAGGGGAGCAAGTCATCCTGCTCCCGTATTGGAGTAAGCAAATATAGGGACCATAAGAGCGGCGTGGAATAGACTCGATAGAGGCCCTTTGTAAAACTTACGGGCATTCGAAGTATTGAATTTTTGAGATTTTGAACACAGAAAAAGCGCCACAAGCTATTTGGCTTGTGGCGCTTTTTCTGTATTTGTTGGTTGCGGGAGTAGGATTTGAACCTACGACCTTCAGGTTATGAGCCTGACGAGCTACCGGGCTGCTCCATCCCGCGCCAATGGTCGGACAAGGTATAGAGAGATATCTGAGTTTACTAGGTTTGGCGGTGACCTACTCTCCCACGTCTTGAGACGCAGTACCATTGGCGCGGTGGCACTTAACGGCCAGGTTCGGAATGGGGGCTGGGTGTATTGCTCACGCTATGACCACCAAACCAAGAAAGCTCAGAAGGACGCTGCATGTATTGTATTGCAGCGCCATCAATCAACTTGGGGCCAGTATTTGGCCTTTGTGTTGTCCAGGTCTCGTACACTGATTGTTGTGTATGCTTGTGACCGAACAGGTTGGTTTGTCTTATTGACGAACCTTGCTGTTACT
>NZ_JAGEMH010000016.1:0-78551 GCF_040148795.1 Sagittula sp. NFXS13 | reverse complement strand
GCGCGAGGGACGAATGGCCGGTTCGGTTAAGCTGCTTCGCGGCATGGCCGTACTCAGCCAAGGTCGGCTCTGGGCCGGGAGTGACGACCGCTGGAGCCTGCCAAGTGTTCGGCTCACCGCACTGCCGCAGGTCCGCTTCGAGCCTAAACTGGGCTTTCAATTCCGGAATTGAAAGCTATTCAAACTAGCGAAACGACGATTTTCTCGCCAGAGACACCGGTCTTCTGGAGGGCCAATGCGTCCTGAAGCGCGTGAAGCCCGTGGCCTGCGACCCGCGGTTTCGGTGCGGCTTGGTAGCGGCCTTGGACCAGCGCGGCGGGCAGGAAATCTCGATATATCATTGGTCCGACATTATCGTCCTTAAGCGCTGTGCCTTGGATGTGGCCAACGACAACGTCTTTGCGGAAATCCTCGGGTGCCGGGAGTGTCGCGGCGATCATCTTCCTGCCTTCCGCGCGGCTGACGACCTCGGCGCAGTCATGCAGGTTGCCGGTGGCATGCAGCGTCCCCGCAAGGCGGCGTCCCTCCAGTGCGGAGATCAGGCGCTCGGAGCACGTCTCGACGGTGTAATCGAAGACCTGCGCCGCGCCGAGTTTCTGCAACATCCCGGCATTGGACGCCGAAGCGGTAGCAAAGACTGTGTAGCCGGAGGCGACGGCCAGCTGGATGGCATTGCAGCCCACGCTGGAGGAACCTCCCCAGACGAGAACCACGTTGTCCTGCGCCTTTGGCGAGAGAGACGGCGGCAGCAGGGCAAGCTGCGTCTCGCCATAAAGCCCTCCGGCAGCCGTGCCGAGCCCCAGTGGAAGCACGGCGGCCTCGGCAAAGGATAATGTCGCGGGAATCGGCGCGGCCATGTGATCGGCCACGATCGTGTATTCCTGGAATGCGCCTTCGGCGGACTTGTTGACCGTGGTGCTTACGGCCTGCCCAACCACGCGGTCACCAATCGCAAAACGGGTGACATCGGGCCCGACTGCCGCCACGGTGCCCGCGACATCGCTGCCGGTGATCATCGGTAAGGTCAGCCAGGGGAGGCTCATGCCGCTCTGCAGCAGCCAGTCCAGTGGATTGATCGCGATGGCGGCGTTCTTGATCAGGATCTCGTTGCCTTGCGGCGTGGTGATCGGGGCGGCGGTAATTTGCAGCGCCGACGCGTTCTCGTTCTGCCAAGCGGCCATTTGGGTGGGTTCGGTATGCATCGCAGTCTCCATTGGTTTGATAGGTCTCAGATGGCCCTTTTCGGAATGGATATTAATGGGCATAATAATCATCACATCATTGAATTGAGGGAATGAATGATCGGCGGTGGAGAATTTGCTGAATTGCGGGCGTTCATTATGATCGCCGAGACCCGCAGCTTTCGCGAAGCCGCCGGACGGTTGGGCGTGACACCCTCTGCTCTCAGCCGGACGATCAAGCGCCTCGAAGGGCGCCTCGGTCATCGCCTGCTGAACCGCACGACGCGAAGCGTTTCTCCGACCGAGGCGGGGCAGTCGCTATACGCCCGCCTCCTGCCCGCCGTCGCCAGCCTTGAGGAGGCTGTCGATGACACCCTTGCACGGCGGGGCGATGCTACGGGGACAGTACGGCTCAATCTGCCGCGGCTCGCTGCAGAGGTGCTGTTGATGCCGCGGCTCGCGGAATTCTCGGCGCTCCACCCTGGCATCCACCTCGATATCGTGATGGACGATGCGCTGAGCGATGTCATCGGAAGCGGATTCGACGCGGGCATTCGTCCCCGAGAGCTGCTGGAAAAAGACATGATCGCCGTCCGATTGACCCCGCCTTTCCGCAACGCCGTTGTTGGCACGCCCGGTTATTTCGCCGTACACGACGTTCCGCAGTCTCCGCAGGACCTGAAACGACACCTCTGCATCAACTACCGCTGGGCAGACAGCCGTCAGCCATATCGCTGGCCGTTCGACGGCCCGGACGGCCCCTTCGAAATCAACGTCGAGGGGCCATTTTCGGTCAACGATACCGGCCTGTTGAAAGAGGCGGCGCTCTCCGGCACGGGCCTGGCCTGCCTCAGTGAGCCGATGGTGGCGCCGCATGTCGCGCGCGGTGAACTTGTCGAGGTTCTCGAGCCATGGTGCAAGCGATACGCGGGGTTCTTCCTCTATCATCCGAGCCGACGTCAGACACCTCCAGCGTTACGCGCACTGATTACGTTTTTAACCGAAAGCCAAGCTCGCAGAGGATCAGGTGCTCCGGGCTAAATGCTGGATGCCGGCGAACGAACGCTTCGCCCGCGGTGCGGTCGTTCCGGCGCCGCGAGGCTGACGGCGGACATAGAAACTTAACGTCCTTCGGAAATTTCCGAAGGCTTGCAGGACGTCTGGTGGCGATCCGATTGTGCGACGGGAACTTGCGCTACCCGCTGAGCACCCTTGCGCGCATCAGGCCAGCATCGCGGGCGGGCGGAACGCCGAACTCCCGGGCATATTCGCGAGAAAATTGCGAGGGGCTGTCGTAGCCGAGCTCGAACGCCAGGCGGGCGACATGGGAGGGTGTGGCGTGCAGCCTGCGCCGCGCCTCGTAGAGCCGCAGGCGGGTCCGGTATTGAAGCGGCGACATGCCCGTCTCTGCCTTGAAACGCCGGTAGAAGGTAGGCACGCTCATCCCCGACGCGCTGGCCAGGTTCGCGGCCCGCAGAGGCCCTGTGTATTCTGCCCTTATCCGTGCGATTGCTTTTGCGATGCCCGCGTGCCGCCCCCCATTTGCGACCAACTTTCGCAGGATTGGACCTTGAGGGCTCTGAAGGAGCCGAAACAGGATCTCTTTCTCGATCAGCGGACCCATCACGTCCAGATCTCCAGCCCTCTCGAGAGTTTGCAGAAGCCTTCGATAGGCATCGAGCAGGTCCGTATCCGCCGGATGGACGGCGAAGGCCCGCGTGCCGGATGTAGGCACCATGGGCTCTGAGCGCTGTGCCAGATCGGCGAGCAGCGCAGGATCAGGGCGGAGTGTCATCGCGATGTAGGGGCGCGTTCGCGAACATCCCAGAATCTCGATCCGCGTGGGCAGATCGATTGCGGCGGCATATGTGTCGCCGACACGATAATGCAGGGCATTACGTCCGATTGAAAGGCGCTTCTCGCCCTGAAGGATGAGGCTGACGACGGGTTCCTGGACCTCTGGGACGAGCTCGCCGGGCGTGATCACCTTGAGAAAAGACACGGATCCGAGGGCCGTACGTGTTTCGCCCTTCGGCAACCGGTTGGCCAGGTGGCTCACCAGTTTCGGGAAGGGTGAAGTCATGGATAGCACGCTCGTCATCAGCCTGCCTTATAGAAAAATGATAAAACTATGCAAGTTAACGATTGTATCGTGCGCGTCTCGATCTTCTTCGCGCTCCATATCAGGGAGGCATTCCGGCATGTCCTCGAGTCCCGGCAGGGGCGGCCGTGCCTTAACTTAACTAAGCAAGGAGACCCCTCCCATGGATATCGAGAAAAACACCATCCTCATCACCGGCGCGTCGTCCGGCATTGGTCTGGCGACAGCCTCCACTGCCATCGAACTGGGCGCACGGGTTGCCCTGATCGCCCGGCGCGCGGACCGTCTGAGCGAGATAGCGACACGGCTTGGTCCAGATGCCATGCCGGTTGCATGCGACGTCACCGACCCCGCCCAGATCGCACGCTGCGTGCAAACGGTCCTTGATACGTTCGGCCGGATCGACGTCTTGGTAAACAACGCTGGTCGTGGCTTCTATGCCAACATCGACGAGATCGACATCGCCGGATATCGGGAGCTTCTGGAACTCAACACGATTGCGCCATTGGCGATGATGCAGGCCGTGCTGCCGCAGATGCGACGGCAAGGGCGGGGGACGATCGTCAATGTCAGCTCCGGTGCGACTTTCGGTGCCCTTCCGGGGGCCGGTGGCTATACCAGTTCGAAGGCCGCGTTGAACATGCTTTCGGATGTGGCGCGGATCGAACTTGCCGAAACGGGCATAACCGTTTCCACGATGTATCCCTTTGTTACCGACACCGAGTTCTATGGCTCCGTCCAGACAGGGGAAAGCGCGGCCGAAGCGGAGCTTGAGGCCGTAGGCCAAGCGATCCACGCCCCGGACCGCGTCGCAGTGAAGATCCTGGGGCTGATCCGATCCGGCGAAGGAAAGGATGATCTTGTCCCGAAATCATTCGGCGGAAGCCTGGAAGTGTAGCCCTCGGTTTTGGTGGGAGTAGCCCGGGCACCCCAATTCCTTGAAGAATTGCTGCGGAAGCTGCCATTCGACGTGTAAGCGCGAACGGCAGCTCTGTCCCGCACTGCGGACCTTCACCCACGAAGAATGCCGCGCGATGCACGAATGGCCGCTTCGGTGACGTTGCGTTGCCGCATCGACGGTCGCTTCGAACGGCAGGTCTGGGCCGGTCGCGTTGTTGGGGAACACCTACAAGAGAGGCGAAAAGTGTGAATTAGCTGCGATTGCGAGGCGACCGAGCTGAAAGGTTGGAAGTTGATTTTCAGTCAGGTTCATCACGGTGCTCGGTTCTGCACCGCCACAAATCGGCGGAGAGCCCTTCGAAGAGGTTCATCGAGTTGTACTGAACGCGTTCTGCTGTGGCCTGAAGACGCTCTGCGGCTGTGTTGGTCAAATTATTGGCGGCGCGCCGATCTCCGCCGTGAGGTGGTCAACGAACTTGTCTATACGCAGAGAGCGCACGGTGCGTGGGTTCAGCAAAGCCACGATGTCGGCGTCCGGGAGCGACCAGTCCGGCAGCACGCGCACCAATCTGTCGGCGCTCAGATCGCCCGAAACGCTCCATTCGGAGCGCTCAACGATACCGTAGCCGTCCAGCGCCCAGAGACGTAGAACTTCGCCGTCGTTGCAGCCAAAGACCGGCTCCACACGCAGGCTGGTCTCGACGCCATCCGGACCCGTCAGCGGCCAAAGGGTGGTGTCGGCCCGGTTCTCGCGAACCACGCCGACTCTGTGGGCCGACACGTCTTCGGGGCGCTGCGGAAGGCCGAAACGTCTGGCATAATCTGACGACGCGACAAGGAGGCGGCGGTTCGGCGCAAGCTTGCGCTGCGTGATCCTCAGGTGCGGCAATCGCCCGACGTGGATCAGGACGTCCCAAAGCCCGTCGTTCATCGCGCCCACGGGATCTTCGCTGAGGCTGAGCGTCGGCCGCAGATCCGGGTTGTCGTTTCCGAAGCGTGCGAGAACCGGGGCTACGCGCAGACGCCCGAAGCCAAAGGGAGCAATGACATGGAGCGGCCCTTCGATCCGGCCCGCCCGAGCAGACATCTCCTCCGACAGGCTTTCGACATCACCCAGAATGATCTTTGCCCGGTCGACGAGATAACCTCCTTCTGCCGTCAGCCTGAGTTGCCCGCGTCCGCGTTCGATGAGCCGCAGTCTCAGCCGGTCTTCCAGCACCGCAAGTCGTTGCGAAACCGCAGGTGGGGTTACGTTCAGACCGCGCGCAGCTGCCGCGAGGCTGGGTGCGACGGAGAGTGCGGTGAGAAAGCGGAGATCGGACACGTCGAGCATTAAGGCTGAGCTTAATACGGGTGTTAGCATAAGTGAATATGTTATGAACGCTTTGGGTGCTAATCCTGCGGCACTGATGGAGGATTGCCCGATGATGACGCCCGACCTTTCAAGCCTTGATGATCTGCCCACACCAGCGCTGCTGTTGGACGAGTCGCGGATGATGCAAAACATCGCGCGACTGTCTGAGCGCGCAGAGACACTGGGTGTTTCGCTACGCCCTCACCTGAAAACAGCGAAATCCGTCGAGGCCGCGCGCCGACTGACGAGCGGTGTGCCCGGTCCGATCACGGTTTCGACCCTGGCTGAGGCAGAAGTGTTCTACGATGCAGGGCACGCCGATATTCTCTACGCCGTTGGAGTCGCCCCGCAGAAGTTGGAACGCGTGCAGGCGCTGCGTGCTCGGGGCTGCGATCTTGTGGTGATCCTCGATAGCGAGACACAGGCGCAGGCCGTAGCGCATGCGAAGGTTCCCGCTCTGATAGAGATCGACAGCGACGGCCATCGCGGGGGGCTTCGACCGGACGATCCCGTTCTGGTCCATGTCGGACGCATCCTGCACGACAGTGGCTGTCTGAGCGGTGTGATGACCCATGCGGGCGAAAGCTACACATTGTGCGGCACCGGCGCCCATGCCGAGTTCGCAGAACTGGAGCGCAAGGCGGGCGTCTCGGCAGCTGAGGCGCTGCGTGATGCAGGTCTGCCATGCCCGACCGTAAGTGTCGGATCAACACCCACCGCCCACGCCGCACGCGATCTGACTGGCGTGACGGAACTGCGGGCCGGGGTCTACATGTTCTTCGACCTCGTGATGGCGGGGATAGACGTCTGCGCCGTGGACGACATCGCCCTCAGCGTGTTGACGACTGTGATCGGACATCAGCCGGCAAAGGGCTGGACGATGATCGACGCGGGCTGGATGGCCCTGTCCCGCGACCGCGGGACGGCGGCGCAGGATGTGGATCAGGGCTATGGCCTCGTCTGCGATGTAAACGGCCGCGTCCTGCCCGACCTCATTGTGAGCAGCGCCAACCAGGAACATGGGATCGTTTCGCTCCGTTCCGGAGTAGATGGTACTGTGCCGGATCTGCCCGTCGGCACCCGCCTGCGCATCCTGCCCAACCACGCCTGTGCCACCGCCGCGCA
Source organism: Sagittula sp. NFXS13 (assembly GCF_040148795.1). Lineage (NCBI taxonomy): Bacteria > Pseudomonadati > Pseudomonadota > Alphaproteobacteria > Rhodobacterales > Roseobacteraceae > Sagittula > Sagittula sp. NFXS13. Next base: position 71,890 of record NZ_JAGEMH010000016.1, on the reverse strand, counting down.
GCATGACCGCTACCACGTGCTGCCGCAGTACGGTGGTCCCATGCAGACTTGGCCCCGCTTCGGGGGCTGGTAAGGAGACGGACATGATCCTCATCACCGAAGCGCAGTCATCTGCCATCGTCACGCCAGAACTTGCCTTCGCAGCGGTGCGCGACGCCCTCATCGCCGCCGTCGCGCCTGGTGCTGCGAGTTTTCCGGTGGTGATTGCCCATGGCAGTGACCCCCAGAACCGTTTCACCATCAAATCTGCGTCGGGTGCAGAACTGGCCGGGCTGAAGGTCGGTGCATACTTCCCAACGAACGATGCACGCGGTCTGCCGCGCCATGCCTCGACCATCCTGCTGATCGACCAGAACACCGGACGCATCGGTGCATTGGTCGAGGGTTCTGCCGCCAACTGCTATCGCACAGCAGCGGCAGATGCGGTGGCGACCGACACTCTCGCGCGCCCGGGCGCCGAAATCCTGACCCTGTTCGGAACCGGCCATCAAGCCGCCTACGAGGCGCGGGCTGTCGCGCGCGTCCGAAAGCTGTCCCGTCTGCTGGTGGTCGGCAGAGATCCCTCCCGCACCGACGCTTTCGTCGAACGGTTGCGCAACGCGGGGTTACCGGCCGAGGCCGCGGCGGCGGAAATGGCTGTCCGTGCCGCAGACATCATTATCACGGCAACGACGTCCACCGCGCCTCTCTTCGAGGCGGCTTGGGTCCAGCCGGGAACGCACATCTCCTCCATGGGTTCGGACTCGCGGGGCAAACAAGAACTACCGGCTCAGATATTCCCATATTCCAGCCTCTTCTGCGACTTGCCGGAACAGTCAGTACGCATCGGCGAGTTGCAGCACGCGAGCCCCGAGGTGCCCCCAACTGCCATCGGAGCGGTTCTGTCCGGCAATGCGCCGGGCCGCCAGAATGAAAGCGAAATCACGATATTCGACAGCTCGGGCATCTCGCTGCAAGACTTGCATATGGCGAAGGTGATCCTCGACCGTCATGTCGGAAGCGGTGCAACTCAAAGTTAGAGAAGCGGCTGGCTATGCCCATACCTTCGCGTGCGGCTCCGGCCTGCCCGTAAATACGAATGGCAGTTTCGTCCCGCTCTCCCGACTTCACCAGCCGAAAATGCTGCAAGATGGACGAATGGCCGGTCTGGTGAAGCTGCACCGCAGCGCTCGACTACGCGGCGAACGGCAGGTCTGGGCCGGAAACGACGCTGCGCGCGGGGCGACCAGGCGCTTGGCTCCGCCGCGCAGCCAAGGTCCGGAACGAGCCCAGAGTTACCGATGCCGCAAAGCGCACCAATATCGGCTTACATCAGTACTCAGAGTCATTCTTTCAGGAGAGAATCGAGTTCAACAATAGACGTTTCCGGCCAAACTCGAAAACCCGCCTTTCGCAATGCGGCAGTAGTCGTTCCCATGCCCGGTTTTCTGTTGCCGCTTAGGACCATCTCACCATCACTGTCGTCGTTCTCACCAATAATCTCTGCGGGTGGACGCGGTGTCGGAAAGCCAACTGCAACCTCTGGACAAAGCAACACTAATCGCCCTTCATCCTGCCAGCGCGAAATTACTTCGGCTGATTCATGGCTCTTTTTCGTGCCATCGTATCTGACCGGGCGACCTACAAGGCAGGCTGATATTAGAATTCGTTCCATTCCATTAAGATATTGAACTCGAATCGAAATTCCAAGCGACTATATCTGCCTAGATACCAGCGGAGACTGCTACAGCATCGCAGAAGCCGACCTTGGCGCAGTCGTAGCGAAGGTCAGCGAAGGTCGGGAGCGAGCCCTTCCGAGACCTTCGCTTACCCCCCGGAGGCTACGCAAGTGCGCTATTGACTTCGCTCCTTGCTCGGAAAGCCCCAGCGATCAGTGCGGCGGCGGCGAAACATATTACGGCAAACTCGACGCCCGGACCCGCCATCAGAAATCCGAAAAGCGGTGCGCCGACGGTCTGACCCACGGCGATGGTTAGAAACCCGATCATGAGCCCTGTTGCAGGCCGGTCCGGCAAGGCGTGGGTGCCCCAGATAAGGTAGACTCCCGTCAGCATCACGTAGGCCGCACCGAAAATGGCACCGCCAACCAGTGTGGGGACGGGACCAAGTCCGAGGCCGACCGACAGGATGCTGGCCGCCATCAAGCCTAAAAAAGCCCAGTGAATGCGGTCGAGACCAAACTTTCCGACAAGTGTTCCTGCCAAGGCACCAACAAGCCCGCCGACACCGATGCAGGTCCATAGAAGGCCGGTTCCGGTCGTTCCCCAGTCCAGCTGGCTCGCCACGAGCTGGCCGCCGAAGGACCAGAGCGCCGTGCTCGCTGCCCCCATCAGGAAGGATGCCGAGATCAGTCGTAGGACCGGTTCCGTCATCGGGGGCAGACCACCTGAGCGGCCGCTGCCCGAGGCTGCGGGGAGCGCGATGGTGGCGGCGATGGCCAACACCAGTGCCACGGCGGCAAAAGCTCCGAAGGCCAGCCGCCATTGTCCCATGATAGCGAGGGCGATAGGCCCCGTCAGCGCTACGCCCGCGCTCACGCCGGCATTGATGACCGTGTTCGTCAGATCCTGGCGGCCCTTACTGACCGCCGCTGCAACCGCGGCGGCCATAGGCGGCGAGGCAAGACCCGTGCTCGATCCGGCGACCACCACGGCAATGGCCAGGATCAGTGGCGAAGGCGCGAGCGCGATGCCCGCCATGCCGATTGTCGCAACGAGGGCCGCCCCGACCGCGATTGCGCGCGCGCCGAGCCGTTCGGTCAGGATGGCCGAGGCGACAATGGCGATGCAGTAGCCAGCGAAAGAGCCACCCGAAATCACGCCGCCGAGGGACGTCCCGAGACCTAGCTCGCCGTCGATCTGCGGCAGGAACAGGCCGAAGGCGAAGCGGGCAAAACCGTAGCAGACTGCGATGAGGGCGAAGCCTGTCGCACCGATGCGAAGGGCCGGGCTCATGAGCGCGCCCTCTCCAGCAAGATGGCCGCCGCCGCCTTTGCTGCGGAGACGGTTTCTGCTCCACGATAGACAGCCGCGTGGGTCGCGCCCTCGAAGAGGACCAGCACCTGCTCTGCGAGCGCCGGGTCCTTGCGTCCCAGATCCGTTGCGACAACCTCACCGACCCGCCGGTGGAAGGCCTCTTTGTGCAGCACAACCGCCTCGGCAATCTCCGGCGTATCGCCTCCCGTTTCCGCACGAGACCGAAGGAACAGACAGCCCCGGCAACCTTCGACCCGCACCCAGTCCTCAAGTGCAGCAAACAGGGCGTCGACGGTCCGCACCTCCAGCCGGGCCATGAAGCGCCGGTCTCTCTCGGTCAGGACGCGCGCCATGAGCGCGGCCTTGCTACCGGCGTTCTTATAAAGCGTGCGGCTCGACATTCCCGCAGCCTCCGTCAACCGGTCCATACCGGTGGCCATGTAGCCATTACGGTCGAAGAGCCGCTCTGCGGCTGCGGTGAGTTTGGTAGTCATATCCATGGGAGCCTCCTCTTGCATCCATAGACACCAATGTAAAACGATCGTTTTACATTGCAAGCCGGCAAAAACCGAGGGCGGCTTTGTCCGCACTGCCGACCTTCACCCACGAAAAATGCTGCGCGATGTACGAATGGCTGCTTCGGTGACGGTGCGTTGCCGCATCGAGGGTCGCTTCGAACGGCAGGTCTGGGCCGTTCGTCTATTGCTTAAACGGGACGACGTTTGAACCACCGTTGGCAAAAGCGAATGCGCCTTCACTGCGAATGGTGCTGATTGCCTCTTCGAATGCAACTTGGTCGTCTTCGAAGACGTCGTCCCAGACAATGGATGTCCCGTTTTCGGTCACAACTTCCAGCGACCAACCATCCCCGCCTTCAAGTTTGTAGATGTCCACGTTGAATGGAACCCCATCCTCAACGATGCGCTGTAAGCCCCTTGCCAATGACCGGACCGGTCGGTCGGCCAGCAGGCGGGTTCAATAGCTACGACTTGCATCTGTTGCCCCGTCGGCGACGGCAGATCGCCAAAGACCCGGTGCGTGTCCGCCGTCCGGTCAAGCACATGTCTGATGTTTCCGGCGTGGCCTAGGAGCCGTAAATCTCTTTTTAGTATCTTAAAGCGATGCTTATGGATCAGCAACTTAGGCGAACTGTCCATGAACCTTTATCATTGCTCCATTGACCTCAAAAATGACGCTAAAGCAGTAGCCTTCGCAGTCGCTGCAGAAGCTTGGATGGAGCATCTGCTATACAATAATGTCATCTTGTCATGGCGGTTGTGTCGGAGAAAACTGGGGTTTGGAGCGCCGCGCGCTCGTGATTTTCTGCTTGAAATAGAAGTTGAGGATCTGACGCAACTGGATCAAGCATTTCGCTTTACTGCGGCAAAGAATGATCAGTCCGAATGTCTTTAGGGTACAGTTCATCAAATGGTGAGCGACATCGATATCGCGCTCTACCGACCGTTTCCTGATCCGGAACGTGCGGAACGGATGGCGCTTATATAGCGCGCGCGCCAACTCTCCCCCTAGCCTATAAGGTCTAGCTTTGCGCTGACCCTCATTTGGATCAGCGCGCAAAGGCGCGAGATCTTGGTGGATGGCACCCTTTCCAAAATGGTGTTTCGATCCCGCCCCCTCCAAAAACATCCTCTCGAATTCCGAACTTCTTCGGTTTGATACGGCCTGTCACGACAACATGTCCTCCGGTTAGTTACACAGGTCACCGCGACCTAGTCCCGAGACCTAGAACGATTGTCTAAGGCTCTCCCCGGTGCGGCGATTGAGACTGTCGGGTCGTGGGCGACATGGCGGTCCGAGATGGATGAATCGAAGATCGCTGGGAACCAGTCTCGCATGACATCGTCAGCGGTATTCACCATGCGCAGACGCCATCCTAAGGCGACCCAGGCGCGAACGAAGTCAGGCGAGCGTTGGGTTTGGCCGCGACGCGCGCCCGGTTCCTCATGGCGCGAGCTCGATTTTGGGGCCCGGCCCTTTATTTGTCGGCTGCGATCGCAGGGCTGAATAGGTCGATTAGGAAGGTGACGCGTTCGCGTGCCTTTTCGGGGTTTTCGGCGGCCTGGATCACCAGATCGATACCCAGTGCGATCATCGCGTCGGCCATCAGTTCGAAATCCACGCTTTTGAACAGGCCATCAGCATGGCCGGTGCGCAGATCCGCAACGAGATCCGATTTGATCTGGGTTTGCCCTTTGGCGAGATAGAACATTTCACGAAATGTCGATTGGTTTCGCGCGATCAGGGCCGCGGCGTCCGCATTGGACTCGGGAAGACGGCGACAGGCTTCATAGGCGTTCGCCAGGAAATCCGGAGCGGTGTGCGCCTCTTTACGGGTTGCTCGCAGAATCGGGACCATGGGTTCGACAATCACCTCGAGTACGCCCTGAAACACGTCGTCCTTGGTCTTGAAGTAGTTGTAGAACGTGCCCTGCGAGAGCCCGCTTTCCCGGACCACATCCTTGATCGTTGCCGCGTCATAGCCGACGGACGAAAACACCCGGGTCGCAGATCGCAAGATTTGCTCGCGATTGGCTTTTCGGGTTTCGGCATGAGGAGTGTGTTTGCGCTTCATTGCCTGCCTCTACCGCTTCCGCACTCGCCTCGTAAACCTCGCAAACCACTTTCTGACATCGCTTTCATACACTTCTTGACACATGTGTCACTAAGTTGAATAGTATTGCCTGAGGGAGGATGAGTTTATGAATGAAAAGACAGTTGCAGTGATTGGTGCCGGCCCTGCCGGATTGCCGACGATCAAGAATTTCCTCGATCTGGGCTTCGACGTGACGGCGTTTGATCGATGCGAGGACGTCGGCGGAAACTGGCGGTTCAATGACGGAACCGGCCATTCCAGCGTGTTCGAGACGACCCACATCATCAGCTCCAAGAAAATGTCCGAATATGAGGACTACCCCCTGCCGGACGATGCGCCCGACTATCCGTCGCATGCGCAACTGCTCAGATATTTCAACGCCTATGCGAGCGAATTCGACCTCAGGCCGCATATTCGGTTTCGCACGACTGTAACCAAGGCCGAGCCCATCGATGGCGATCGGTGGCGGTTGAGCTGGCAAACGGACGGCGGCCCTGTCGAAAGCGCGGAATTCGACGCTCTGTGTGTCGCCAGCGGCCACCACCACACGCCGCGATGGCCGAACTATCCCGGCGAATTCACCGGCGAGTACCTGCATTCCCACGACTATAAACGCGCCGCGCCTTTCAAGGACAAGCGTGTCCTCGTCATCGGCGGCGGCAACTCCGCCTGCGACGTTTCGGTCGAGACGGCGCGCATTTCCAAGGAAACCTTCATCAGCTGGCGTCGTGGCTACTATCTGATTCCGAAGTTCATTTTCGGCGAGCCCGTCGACAAGTTCTTCTACCGGTTCCGCAAGCTCCCACGCTGGGCGCAGATTTCCGGAATGGCCTTCGTTCTAAGACTGTTGCAGGGGACAAACCGGGAAATCGGGCTTCCAGAGCCCGACCACAAGGTGCTCTCGACCCATCCCACACTGAACTCGGATCTCTATCTCGCTATCCGCCATGGTAAGGTGAAGCCCAAGGGTGACATCGAACGGTTTGACGGCAAGATGGTCCATTTCAAAGACGGGACGTCGAGAGAGTTCGATGCGGTGGTCGCCTGCACCGGTTATCACATCACTCATCCCTTCCTCGACACCTCGCTGATCGATCTGTCGCGTGCGCCGGTGCGACTGTATCAGAAGATGATTCCGGAAAAGCTGAAGAACCTTTATTTCATCGGTCTGTTTCAGCCGCTGGGGTGCATCTGGCCCGGATCCGAATTGCAGGCGAAACTTGCCGCGCTGCACCTGGCGGGGTCCTGGTCTCCCAGGTGTGACCTTGGCAGCCTGATCGATCATGAGGTGAAAAACCCGGACGTCCATCAAGTGGACTCACCGCGCCATACAATCACCGTGAACGACCTGGCATTTCGCAAGCGCCTGAAAGACGATATCGCGCAGGTAAGGCCGGTGCCGCCGATGCGACGCTCCGAAGGTCCGACCAGCATCGCGGCGGAGTAGTTTCGATGTCGGTCCCGGAGTATCTTGACGGAGCCAGCGGACGGCTTGAAGTCAGAACGGTCGAAAGCCGGACAGAAGCGCGCCGGGCGGACCTCTTGTTTGTCCATGGCGCGTGGTCGTCCAGCTGGTATTGGGAAAGCTTCTTTCTGCCATGGTTTGCGGAAAGGGGGTTTCGCTGCCGTGCGCTGTCGCTTCAAGGGCATGGCGGATCGGAGGGCAAGGTGCGCTGGACTTCGATCTTGGACTATGTCGAAGACGTCCGCGTTGCCGCGGGCAATCTCGATCGCCCTATCCTGATTGGCCATTCCATGGGCGGTTACATCGCTCAGAAATATGCCAGCCTTTACCCGGTCCGGGGGCTGGGTCTTATGGCATCGGTCGCACCCGGCGGTGTCTGGGAAACGCTTTTCAAGGTCATCAGGGAGCGCCCGGTCGCCTTTCTTCGCACGATAGGCACGCTCGATCTCTACGGCATCGTGGCAAAGCGGGAAACGGCGCGGAGCCTGCTTTTTTCGCGCGATCCAAGTCGCACAGACAAGGATCACTTTCTGAGACACCTGCAATCGGAGAGTTTTCGGGCATTCCTTGACATGCTGTTCCTGCCGGTTCGAAAGACCAGCATCAACGGTGCTCCGGTGACGGTGATCGGGGCGGAACTCGATCAGATCATAAGCAAGGAAAACGTCGAGGCGACGGCTCGGTTTCACGGCGTCAGGCCTATTCTGTTGCCCATGGCTTCGCACATGGTTCCGGTGGATGACCGATGGCGCGAGGCCGCCACGGCTCTGGAAGCTTGGATCGCACGCGACGTCCTGTTTCAGAACTCACCTGACCCCGCCGCACCGAATTGAAAGCGTTCTGCTCAATTCCAATCTCTCCGATCCAATCTCGCCATCCGCCTTGGGTCGAGATAGCCGGAGCGCGCGAATACATTGGAGATCCGCCTTTGACGTCTTTGTCGTTTCTTGCCTTTCTCATGGCCCATTGTGCCCGGCTGCCATCACGGCCGGTTCGGGCTCTTGTCTACATGATCGCGGGGTTCGTCGACGGGACCGGCGTGCTGTTAAAAACAGATCTGCGTCAACATTTCCAAGGGGTCCACCATGCGGCGTAATTCCAAAATCAACCTTGAAGACTCCATCATGCTGGTCACCGGAGCCGGCCAGGGCATCGGGTTGGCCATCACGAAAGAAGCCTTGGGGCAGGGCGCTATCGTCGCTGCGGTGGACGTCGACGCGATGCACGAAGCGGCGTTGCGGGACGTGATCGCCGGCCGGGGATCCGTCTATACGGCGGATGTTCGCGATGCGGACCGGATGACCGAGATCGTCTCGCAGATCTGCGAGACGCACGGCGGCATCGATATCGTGATCGCCAATGCCGGAATCGAGCGGGTTGCGCCCATTGCCGACATGGACCCGGAATTCTTCAGGACCGTTTTGGATGTCAATATTCACGGGGTTTACAATACGATCCAACCGGCCTTGAACTCCGTCATCGAGCGAGGCGGCCATGTTCTGGCAATTTCGTCGATCGCCGGACTGATCCCCTTTCCGCTCGCAACGGCTTATTCCACGTCGAAAGCCGCCGTCGATATGATGATGCGCGTTGTTCGAATGGAGCTGACAGGAACCGGGGCAACCGCGGGGGCAGGCTATTTCGGTTTTGTTCAGACGCAAATGGCGGACCGCATCTTCTCGAACCCAGCGACAGCCAAGGCCGTGGACCGGCTTCCCTCTCGTCTGCTAGGCGTCAAGCCGCTTCCAACAGCCGAGGCCGTCGCAAGGCTTATCCTGAAAGGGATCAGCAAACGCCGCAGCCGCATTTATGCACCCCGTATGGTTGCCGTCACCTACGTGATGCGCGGATCATACGCTTTCCTGGACGGCCTGCTCGGGAAATATACTATGCGGATCGAGGAGATCATCCGAGAGTTCCGCGAGAATTCGTCCAGTCACAAGAAATGAGGTTTTGACCTACGCCGGGCGTTGTCGCAGAACTCTGCCTTCGGACGTTTCACAGCGATTCCACTTGGTTAGATAAGTCGCATGAACAAGCATCCCCCGCCCGCTACCGCACGATGAACTGGTCCAGCTATAACCGCGCGTTGCGCAAGCGAGGCTCGATGTTGATCTGGGTCGACCGAGAGATGGCTTGGCTGGCACCGCATGAAGGCAGGCCGGGTCGTCCACCGGTCTTCTCGGATGCCGCCATCCAGTTCTGTCTTTCGGTCAAGGGTGAGGGACGTCGCTGAATCGGTCCAGCGGACCAATTCAGCCCCGAACGGACGGAGCCCCGGGCAGCTTCAAGCTCCCTTTGCGACAGACTGCGGGAATTATGGCGAGTGTACTGCATCTGGCGGGGATGGACTGGTCCGTGCCCGACTTCAGCACCCTGTGCCGCAGACAGAAGACCTTGGCCGTCCAGATCAGGTATCTTCGCGCCGATAGCCCGCTGAACTTTCTGGTCGATAGCGCCGGCATCAAGTTCCTCGGACTTGATCTCGACGAAGCGCATCGTGGGCCGTGTCACTGCTTCGCAGATCGCTTCTGCATCGACGGCGTCGGACTTGCCGCGCTTCACGTAGGGTTTGACGTACATCGGAGGCATCAGCCGGACGGTATGCCCGAGATTCGAGAGCTCCCGCGCCCAATGGTGGCTCGATGCGCAGGCTTCGATGCCGACAAGGCAAGGTGGCAGGCGTTGGAAGAACGCCAGAACCTGCGCCCGCCTCAGGGGACGGTTGAATGCCACGTCTCCGGTCTTGGTTACTCCATGGACTTGAAAGATGTTCTTGGCCAGGTCGAGGCCGACAGTGGTAACTTGCATGGGATGGCTCCTCTCTATCGCAGATTATGACACCTGCAGTATGGCGCATTTCGACGCCGGGAGCGGGAGCCATCCACCCCATCTGCTTCGCCTAGCTGCTTGGGTTCATCTCGCGCCCGCAGCGAACTTCCGCTCTCCGCCCATCTCTACGGGCTCCCTCGATTGGGTGTTCGCTGAGGTCGCGTCCGCTTGGGCCGAAACTCAAGAACGTGATCATGGCGCCATCCTCCGCAACTGCGCGACACGCTGACCTTATGAATTGAAGAGCCATCTTCCATATCTGCACAGCATGGTCTTGCGGGAATGTCGGCGAGCAGGGCCGAAACGGGAGACTATGGACAAACAACGGTTAGACCGTTGCGCCGCCGGCTGTATAAGCGCGACATGGATACCGGACGCCTCCCCCCGCTGCGCAGCCTCGTTGCCTTTCAGACGGTTGCCCGCTGCGGCAGCTTCACCCGCGCCGCGCAGCTGCTGGCTCTGACCCAGAGCGGGGTCAGCCGTCAGATTGGCCAGCTCGAGGATTACGTCGGCGCAGCGCTTTTCGAACGGCAGCCCTCCGGCGTGATCCTGACCCCGATCGGGGAGGAATACGCCAAGGAGGTTGGACGCGCCCTTGACGCCCTGCAATCGCTGGAGGTCGACCAGTTCACCCGCCAGGGAATGGACCGGGTGACCATCGCCTGTTCCCGCGCGGTGGCCGACCTGTGGATGATGCCGCGCTTCAACGCCCTGCGCGCGGCCTTTCCCGATCTTGAGCTCAAGCTGGTGGTCAACGACTTCTTCGAGCAGCTGCGCCACGATGAATACGACCTGGCCATCTACTATCGCTTCGTGAGGCCGACCGATCACCAGGCGATTTCGCTCGCTCCGGAAGAGATGTTTCCCGTCATGGCCCCGGGAGGCGTGCCGCTGGCCGAGCAATCGGCGCCGCTGCTTCTGACGGTGGAAGAAACCCACAAGGAATGGACCGACTGGGGCAACTGGCTGGCCTCCGCCGGGCTGCGCCTGCCCGAGGGCGCGATGCGCTGGAAACTGGGCGATTACCACCTGTCTATCGCCTCGGCTCGGCAGGGGATCGGCGTCGCAATGGGCTGGAGCCTGTTCATCGCCGACGACCTTGAAAACGGCACCCTCGTGCCCGCCGACTCCCGCAGCTTTCACGGCCACGGCCAGTACTACCTGATGCGACCCACCACGCGTCATCAACGCCGCATGGCCCGTCAGGTGGCCGACTGGCTGGAGGCCAGCAACCCGCGATGGCCCGCTGGCTGAGCTGGCCGGTATCTGCCTGTTTCATGTGCAAAGCACGGCCCCGGTCCCATTGGACGACCATCACACCTCAAACGAAGCCTATGAAAAGCTGGCGTGTTGCGCGCTCCTCCTAGGGGCATGACAAAAATTCATTTGTAAATTTGAAGTAATCTCGTGAGGTTCCGGGTGAAACTGCGGGCCATTTATCAAGAGACCCGAAAGCAAGACAAGACAGAGAGTGGAGACGACATGACAAAGCCGCATGACCAATTTGGGATCAACCGCCGTGGCCTGCTGGCCGGAATGGCAGGCGCGGGTCTTCTGGGGCTGTCCGGACTGCCGCTGCGCGCTCAGGAAACACCGCGCCGGGGCGGGGTGCTGAAGCTTGGTATCAGCGGCGGTTCGACCACCGATGATTTCGATGTGCGCAAACTGGCCGACTGGGTGCCGGTGAACCAGGCCTACATGGTCATGAACGGTCTGATCGAGATCGACAGCGACAATATCGCCCAGCCCGAGCTGCTGGAAAACTGGGAGGCCGAACCCGGCGCAGCTGTCTGGACGTTCGATGTGCGGAAGGGCGTCACCTTTCACAACGGCAAGTCGATGACCGCCGATGACGTGATCTACTCGCTCAACCTGCACCGCGGCGACAGTTCCTCGGCGGCGCGATCCATCGTGGAGCCGATCACCGAGATCGAGAAACTGGGCGAGCACCAGATCCGCATCACGCTTGAAAGCGGCAACGCGGACCTGCCCTACGTGCTGTCCGATTATCACCTGCTGGTGGTGCCCGAAGGCTTCGACGACTGGTCCAACCCGGTGGGCACCGGCCCCTTTGTTCCCGAGCGGATCGAGCCGGGCGTGCGAGGCCGTTTCGTCCGCAACGAAGACTATTGGAAGCCCGGCTGCGCCAACGTGGACGCTGTAGAGGTGCTGGTCATCAACGACGTGACAGCGCGGACCAACGCGCTGATGTCCGGCCAGGTACAGGCGATCAACGCCGTCGACTTCAAGACCGTGAACCTGCTTGCCCGCGCCCCCCGGGTTGAGATCGTGCGCTCGGCCGGAGGTCAGCACTTTACCTTCCTGATGGACTGCACCAAGGCGCCCTTCACCGACGTCAACACGCGCCTTGCGATCAAGCACAGCGTCGACCGGCAGCAATTGCTCGATACCGCGCTGGCAGGCTACGGCCAGCTGGGCAACGACCACCCGATCCCGCAGACCGACCGGTTCTACAATTCCGAACTGCCGCAGCGCGCATATGACCCCGAACAGGCCCAGTTCTACGCCAAGAAGGCCGGGATGGACCCGCTGGCGGTGACGCTGTCGGCCTCTGATGCGGCCTTCTCAGGGGCGGTGGATGCGGCAGCGGTGTTCCGCTCCGCGGCCACCGGCGCGGGCATCGACGTGACCATCGACCGGCAGCCGGCGGATGGCTACTGGTCCGACGTCTGGATGCAGGTGCCTTTCTGCATGTCCTACTGGGGCGGACGTCCGACGGCGGACCAGATGCTGTCCATCGCCTATGAATCCACCTCGTCCTATAATGACACCCGCTGGAAGAACGACCGCTTCGACAGCCTGCTGAAAGAGGCCCGCGCGCTTCTGGACGAAGAAAAGCGGCGCGAAATCTACTGGGAATGTCAGGCGCTGATCCACGAGGACGGCGGCGCAATGATCCCGATGTTCGGCGACTACCTTGACGCGGTCTCGACCGAGCTGCGTGGCGTAAAGCCCCATGCCATGTTCAACCTCATGGGCGCGCGCATGGCAGAGAAAGTGTGGTTCGACGCCTGATGCTGACCCTTATCGCGAAACGAACGGTGCTGGGCGTGTTCACGCTCTGGCTGGTGTCGGTGCTGGTTTTTGCCGGCACCGAGATCCTGCCGGGGGACGTGGCCGGTGCCATCCTTGGCCAGAGCGCCACCCCCGAGAGCCTTGCCCGCCTGCGCGCAGAGCTTGGCCTCGATGTGCCGGCGCTGCAACGCTACGTCGAGTGGCTGACCGGGTTCCTGCAAGGGGACATGGGCCGGTCGATGGCCAGTGGCCAGCCGGTAGCCGGTCTGCTGTGGCCGAGGTTCTGGAACACCATGTCGCTGGCCGCCTATGCCGGTGTGATCGCCGTGCCGCTGGCCGTCGGCCTTGGGATCATGGCGGCGGCGCTGCGCGGCGGCATCTTCGACCGGGTGAGCAACGTGGCCGCGCTGGCCTTCGTGTCGCTGCCGGAATATTTCCTCGGTCTGCTTCTGGTGTTGTGGCTGTCGGTCAAGACCGGCTGGCTGCCGAGCCTTGCCGACACCTACGAGGGCATGGGGATGGCCGCCTGGTTCCGTGCCACGACGCTGCCGATGCTGGTGCTGGTCATGGTGACCACGGCGCAGATCCTGCGCATGACCCGGACCACCGTTTTGGGCGTGATGGACCAGCCTTACGTGGAAACCGCCTACCTTAAAGGGCTGCGCAATGGTCGCGTGGTGCTGCGCCATGCCACGCCGAACGCGGCGGCGCCCATCGTCAACGTGGTGTCTTTCAACATTGCCTATCTCATCACCGGCGTGGTGCTGGTCGAGGCGGTGTTCAACTACAACGGGCTGGGCCGGTTCATGGTCGACGCCGTGTCGCGTCGTGACCTGCCGCTGGTGCAGGCGGCTGCGATGATTTTCGGCGCGGTCTACGTGTTTCTCAACATGGTTGCCGACATCGCCGCCATCGCCCTGAACCCGCGCCTGCGCCATCCGCGCGGAAAGGAGGCCTGAGATGACGGCTGTGACCTCTCGTCTGTCCGCCGTTCCGCTGACCGGCTGGATCGGCATGGCGCTGATCGCCATCAACCTGTTCCTCTTTGCGTTCGGGCCGATGCTGGCACCTTACGGGCAGGAGGAGATCGTCGGCGTGCCCTTCGATGCGCCGCAGCCCGGCCACCCGCTGGGATTCGATCAGAACGGACGGGACATGCTGTCGCGCGTGCTCTACGGCGCCCAGACGTCCATCGGCATCTCGTTGGCCGCAGTCTGTCTGTCCTTCGCCATCGGCGTGCCGCTGGGCATCCTTGCCGCCCTCCGCGGCGGCTGGCTGGACCTTGTCCTGTCGCGCCTGGTGGACACGGTGATGTCGATCCCCGTGCTCATCTCGGCGCTGGTGGTGTTGCAAGCGCTTGGCTCGTCGCTGCCGGTGCTGATCGTCACCATCGCCTGCCTCGACAGCACCCGTGTCTTTCGCCTGGCGCGCCTGGTGGCGCAAGGGATCAACGTGATGGACTACGCCGAGGTCGCCCGGCTGCGCGGCGAAGGCCTTGCCTGGATGATCCGCCGAGAGATCCTGCCCAACGTGCTGCCGCCGCTGGTGGCCGAGTTCGGCATGCGTTTCTGCTTCACCTTCCTCTTTGTGGCGGGTCTGTCCTTTCTCGGGCTCGGCGTGCAACCGCCCTTTGCCGACTGGGGCGGCATGGTGCGCGACAATCAGCAGGGCATCCTCTACGGGCTCTACGCCCCGCTGTTCCCCGCCGCCGCAATCGCGCTGGTGACCATCGGCGTAAACCTCACCGTGGACTGGATGCTGTCCGGCCGCACCACCGTGCAGGGAGACAACAGATGAGCGACAATATCCTTCGCATCCGTAACCTGCGGGTATCCACCGACAGCGGCACGGAGCTGCTGCATGGCGTGTCTCTCGACCTCGAACAAGGCGAGATCCTCGGCCTGATCGGGGAAAGCGGGGCGGGCAAATCCACGATTGGCCTCGCGGCCATGGGCTATGGCCGGGGCGGCTGCCGGATCACCGGGGGCGAGGTTTTGCTTGCGGGCAGGGACCTGGCCGACTGCAGCCGACAGGACCGCGAAGCAGTGCGGGGCGCGCGCATCGCATACGTGGCCCAAAGTGCCGCCGCCGCCTTCAACCCGGCGCACCGGCTGGAAAAACAGATCATCGAGGCGCCGCTCTACCATGGCATGATGACCGAGACGGAGGCCCGCGCCTGGATGGTCGAGCTGTTCACCGCGCTCGGTCTGCCCGAACCGGAGAGCTTCGGACGACGTTTCCCGCACCAGGTCTCGGGCGGCCAGCTGCAACGGGCGATGGTGGCCATGGCCATGGCCTGCAAGCCGGACATCCTCATGCTGGACGAGCCGACCACGGCGCTGGATGTGACGACACAGATCGAGGTGCTGCGCCTCTTGCGGGACACGATCCGCAAATACGGCAGATCGGCGTTGTACATCACGCATGATCTGGCCGTGATCGCTCAGGTCGCCGACCGCCTCGTGGTGCTGCGCCACGGTCAGGAGATCGAAACCGGCCCGACGCAGCAGATCCTCACCGCCCCGCGCGAGGAATACACCCGACGCCTTGTCTCGGAACGGCAGGCCAGCCTGTCGGCGCCGGCGGGCGCGCCGCACAAGACCGGGCGGGAGCTGCTGCGCCTGGACCGGGTGGACGCCACCTATGGCAAGGTACCGGTTATCTCCGGGATCGACCTGTCGGTGAAACAGGGCGAGACCGTCGCAATCGTCGGTGAAAGCGGCTCGGGCAAATCAACGCTGGCACGGGTCGTGGCGGGGCTGTTGCCGCCGTCACAAGGCGCGGTGATGTTCGACGGTGCTGCACTGCCGCCGAGCTACCGCAAGCGGGGCAAGGATCTGCTGCGCCGGATCCAGCTGATCTACCAGTTGCCCGACGTGGCGCTGAACCCTCGACAGACCGTCGGCGAGACCATCGGCCGCCCTCTGACCCGCTTCCAGGGGCTGACGGGACGTGCCAACCGCGCCGAGGTGCTGCGCCTGCTGGAGCAGATCGGCCTGCCTGCCGAGATGGCCGACCGTTTGCCAGACGCTCTTTCGGGCGGGCAGAAGCAGAGGGTCTGCATTGCGCGGGCTCTGGCGGCCAAGCCGGACCTCATCATCTGCGACGAGGTGACATCGGCGCTTGACCCGCTGGTGGCCGAGGACATTCTGCGTCTTCTACGCCGCCTGCAGGACGAGTTGGGGATCACCTATCTTTTCATCACCCACGATTTGTCGGTGGTAAAGCGCCTCGCCGACCGAACGGTGGTCATGCAGAAGGGCCGCATCGTCGAAGAAGCCGAGACGGACAGGCTCTTCGAGGCACCGGGGCAGGCCTACACCCGCAAGCTGCTGGCCTCTGTGCCGCAGCTCGATCCCGGCTGGCTGGACCAGGTGCTGACCGCGCCCTGAGCCTTACGACACAATCAATACCTACCAAGAAACGGAGCCCGACATGGCCACCGAAATCATCGAACACGTCTGGATTCCCATGTCCGACGGCACCCGGCTGAGCGCCCGCATCTTCCTGCCCGATGGGCTGACCGGCGCGCCCGTGCCCGCAATCCTGGAATACATTCCCTACCGAAAGCGCGACGGCACGCGCGGTCGCGATGCCCCGATGCACGGCTTTTTCGTGCAAAATGGCTATGCCGCCGTGCGCGTCGACATTCGCGGCTCCGGTGACAGCGAAGGCCACATGGCCGACGAATACCTGGAGCTGGAACAGGACGACGCGGTCGAGGTCATCGCCTGGATCGCCGCGCAGGACTGGTGCGACGGCAATGTCGGCATGATGGGCAAAAGCTGGTCGGGCTTCAATTCCCTGCAGGTGGCCGCGCGACGTCCTCCGGCGCTGAAGGCGATCATCACCTGCTATTCCACAGACGACCGGTTCAAGGACGACATTCACTTCATGAATGGCTGCCTGCTGAACGACAACCTCTGGTGGGGGTCGATCATGATGGCCTACCAGGCCCGCCCTCAGGACCCGGAGATCACCGGCGAGGACTGGCGCGGCGCCTGGGAAAAGCGGCTCGACGACCTGCCGTTCTTTCCCGCGCTTTGGGCCAGACATCAGACATATGACGACTACTGGAAGCATGGCTCGGTGCAGGAGGATTACGCGGCCATCGAATGCCCGGTGCTGGTGGTCGGGGCCTGGTCGGACAGCTACACCAACTCGGTCCCGCGCCTGCTCGAGAACTTGCAGGTGCCCACGCGCGGCATCATCGGGCCCTGGGGGCATGTCTACCCCCATGACGGCGCACCGGGCCCCGCCATCGGCTTTCTGCAGGAGGCGACGCGCTGGTGGGACCAGTGGCTCAAGGGCCGCGAGACCGGCGTGATGGACGAGCCGAAGCTGCGCGCCTACATCAACGATCCCATTGCGCCAAATCCCACCCGCCCGC
Source organism: Sagittula sp. NFXS13 (assembly GCF_040148795.1). NCBI lineage: Bacteria > Pseudomonadati > Pseudomonadota > Alphaproteobacteria > Rhodobacterales > Roseobacteraceae > Sagittula > Sagittula sp. NFXS13. Next base: position 54,578 of record NZ_JAGEMH010000016.1, on the reverse strand, counting down.
ACCAGCCCGGTCGCTGGGTCGGAAGCGCATGGCCGCTGGACGAGCCGATGCGGCAGATGCATCTCGGCGGTGACGGCACGCTGGGGGATGCGGCGCAAACGCCCGCTCTGTTGCCGATCCGCTCGCCGCAAAGCCATGGCATCGCCGCGGGCGAATGGATGGCCGTCGGCTGTCCGGGCGAGATGCCCGCCGATCAGCGGATCGACGACGGTGGCGCGCTGACCTTTGACACTCCGGTCCTGGAAGAGGATCTGGAGATTCTCGGCGTGCCGGAGCTGGACCTGCACCTCGCATCTGACAAGCCCGTGGCGCAGGTCGTTGTGCGCATCGGCGACGTGGCACCGGACGGTCAGATCACCCGCGTCACCTACCAGGTGCTGAACCTGACCCATCGCGACGGCCATGCCGATCCGAAGCCGCTCGAGCCGGGCCGGTTCGAGACTGTGAAGGTGAAGCTTTCGGCCTGCGGGCATCGCTTTGCGGCCGGTCACAGGATGCGGGTGTCGGTGGGCACTGCCTACTGGCCGATCATCTGGCCATCGCCCGAAGCCGCAACCCTCACGATCGACACCGCGGGCTCGTGCCTGCACCTACCGGTGCGCAAGGGCGGCGACACGCATCCCGGATTCGAACCTCCGGCGCATGGCATCGACGTGCCAGTCACCATGATCCGGCCCGCACAGCTGGATCGCACGGTGACCACCGACTTCCTCACCGGCGAGGTGACCTACGTCACCGATGGTCAGGGTGGCCTGTTCGGCGAGGGCGTGCTGCGCTTTGACGAAGTGGGTACGGTGCTGTCGCACAGCCTGAGACGCGAGTTGAGAATCCAGCCCGATGATCCCACCTCGGCGGCCTATCGGCTGGACCAGGTTTACGAGATAGGCCGTGATGGCTGGCAGACGGTCATTCGCCTCGAAACCGAGATGACCTCGGATCGTGATAGCTTTTACCTCAAGGGACGCATGGCCGTGAGCCACAACGGCGCGCCGGTGAAGACCCGCGAGTGGGAGGAGTCTGTGCCGCGCAACCTGATCTGAAAAGGTGAAGAGGCCCGCCCGATGGGCAGGTGTATGGCAATCGACGCGGGCAGGGGGCAAGCGCGCTCAGCCCGTGCCCCGTCGCCTTGTGTACGACGCAAGGGTGCAGCGGATAACAGATCAAGGCTGAGGACGACCGGTCTGGCGAGGCGAAAAACCAAAGAAGTTTCGCCAAGGCCAGTCCTTGCCCGGCCAGAAGCAAGACCACGTCCAACAGGCGCTGTCGGAACGGATAGGGACGTCGGTTCAGGTTGTCTGAGGTGATCGAGGCTTGATGAGTTTCGCCCGGCGCTCCGGGTCCGGGATCACCTTGCAGTGAATTGGTTTTGTAAGGTTACCTCGACCCAAATTCCGGGGGTGAGTCGGAGTTTCCGCGGGCACTACTGTTCACGCTAATTGTGCATATTGGGGTTGTTTCAGAATTCAGCAAAACATGATTGGCTGTCAGGGCGAATATACCAGGGGAGGTACTCGCGCCGCGCCTTCTTGGGGCTGAGGGTGCGAGGTACTTGGCGCTAAACGGTGCTCGCCAGCTTCAGGCCCCCAAGGCGGTCCATAATCGAGTTGTTAACGGTATCGACAATGGCCGACGGAAAGGACTTCGGAACAGCGGCGGCGGCAGCTTCGAGGGCTTCGGGCACTCTGGCCGCAGTCTCCTCAATGATGTCTGTTGCACGCTTTTTTGAAAGCCCGGCGCGCATTGCCGTTTGCACAAAATGCCGTCCGTGGATCTGGTCGAAGCGGTAGTGGCGGCTGTTGCCGACCGACATGGCCATTTTCATCTCTTTGCGTTCAATCTGGCCGGCATCCAGTGCCCCTTGTGCTGTCAGTGTGTCATAAAGCGGGGTCATGCGATAACTACCGCCTGGGCCAAGGAACACGCTGAAGTTCTTGGCATGGGCATCTGTCGCGCCCATCAGCCAGAAGACAAGCTGGGCTTTGAGAAAGATGTTCTGATCCTTGATCGGGGTGTCGCTGCCCTCAAGCAAGCCGAGAACGTTGATCATGCCGGGGCCGCCCTCGTTTTGGTATTTCAATGAGGGCGGCATTGAGAGTGCCTGACAGCAATCTTCCTGCGGCAGACGCAGCAATCGCCCGTCCTTGGTCCAGTGGCGATCAAAGCGCTCGATGACCAGGGCCGTGGTCTCACCGAAGGTTCCGATGCTGGCGGTGTTCACCGGCAAGCCGAATGCTTCGGTGAGTTTGAGGCAATAATATTCGTTCTCGACGCTGTCAGAGAGATCGATGCCACCGGGCAGCTTGCCGATCTGTGTCTTGATCAGGTGCGTCGTCGGCGTCGCGCCGTGGGGCTTGACCCACTGGCCCTCATGCCAAAGTAACGCGGTCTTCTCCTGCGCGCCCGAGACTGAAATTCGAAAGGCATCATCGCTGGCGAGGCCAAGCGGCGCCTGGCTCAATCCGTTCAGGATCTTTTCGATGGCAGCGTCATTTACCGTTTCACCTTCGATCTTGCCGATCGTGTCAGGGGCTTCGTTATCTCCTGCGATAAATTGCAGCGCCCCCACACAGTCGTGGCCGATCTTGGACAGCATGCTAAAGGCGTCGGTCCCGCGTGCGCCGACTTTTTCGGCGACCAGGCGCCGCAGCTTGTCAGAGTCAGGTAGCAGGTTCTCGAAGACGGCAGAGACAGGTTCGCCGCGATAGGGGGTTTCTCTGAGCGGAAGTGACAAAGAGACCGGCAGGGCATGTTCCCAGTCCAGCCAGTCCGCTTCGTATGAAAAGCCGATGGCACCGCTGGCCTCGCGGCGTAATGTGCCGACGCGGCGGTTGTTCAGATAGACGCGCAACGGCACATAGGCCGGACGCCGTCCCATCAGAAAAGATCCTCAATGTCACTTTCATGGCCCTTGGAGCGCTCTCCAATCCTGAATTCCAGATCAAGAGCCGCGAGCACAGCGAGGATGGATTCCAGTTTTGCGGGCCTTTCTCCACTCTCGATCATTGAGATCGTCGCCTGACGCAGGCCCGCCTGTTCAGCGAGCTTCATCTGTGTCCAGTCGCGCTTCTTACGCGTGCGCTGGATGATGGTGCCGATCTGTCGTGGTGTACGCGCCAATTCATTCATGGCCTCAATATACGCCAAAAGGTATAAAGTTCAATATTCGGTGTAGCGCTTATTTTCACATTATGCGCTTTGACGCATAAAGCACGTTTATCTCTTGCGGCGTATAGGACGGGGCCCTAACTTGCGGGCAGGAGCAGTGTAAGCGCCCTACGTCTTCCGTCTTGGTGAACTCATATCATCAAGTGATGCAGTGTATCGACCCATTTGAAGTCGCTCAGGTTAAGCCGTCAATCTGGCTGCCTCTATAGCTGCAAGACCTCATGTTGAGCCGCCCCGGCGCTGATCAGGAAATGGTCGAAATCCTCGCCCTGGTCCTGCATCACGACGAAAAGGCTGTGCTGGTCGCCGTGGAAATGGCGCGGGCCAAGGGGATCGTCACAAAAGCCTATGTGCAGAATATCCTGCACAGGTTGGCCGACAGAAAGACGGCCGGCGGGCCGGAACTCGTTAACCTACAGGCCCTTGCTCTGTGCCGTGAGCCATGCCCACGCCCAGATCATCAGCAACCTGTTTGCGCGCCAGCCCATTGGTCAGCACTATATGCACCGAATCCCACCGGATCTCGTCCGTTCGTTTCAGTCCCATAGTCAGTCGCCTTTGGTGCAATAAATGCTATCCAAGGAGCGCCAACAAACCGCGCTAGGTCCACCTTTTACCGAGACCGTCCATGTCTATACCCTATGTTGGGTCGTGAGCTGCGCCGCGCCACAGAGCGAGGCGTCCTACTCGGCTCAGGTGTCAATCGTCGCGCCCATCATCAGCCGCACGATTTCCTCGTCCGTCGTCTCACTCGGACGACGCTCACCGCCAATGACCCCGCGCGCGAGCACAAAGATCCTGTCAGCCGCCGCGAAAATGTCGGGAAGGTTGTGTGAGATAAGAATGATCCCGACGCCGCGCTGCTTGAGGCGGTCGATGAGGGCCATGACCTCTCGCTGCTCCGGAACGCCCAGAGCAGCTGTCGGCTCGTCCATGATGACCAGCTTGGCCTCCCAGTGGATCGCGCGGGCAATCGCGATCGACTGGCGCTGGCCACCTGACATCTCTCGCACCCTCGCGCCCGGATCAGGCACCTTGATGCCAAGCCCCTTCAGGACCTCGACCGCGTCCGCCTGCATGGCCTTGCGGTCCAGCACGGGCAAGCCGAAAACACGCTTCATCTTCTCTCGCCCAAGGTAGAGGTTCAGGCCTGGGTCAAGATTGTCAGCAAGAGACAGATCCTGATAGATTGTTTCAATGCCGACATTTCGCACGGTTTCCGGCGGGCTGTTCGTGATATCCTGACCGTCGAAGATGATCTTGCCTTCGCTCGGCAGATGGACCCCCGAGATCATCTTGATCACCGTGGACTTTCCGGCGCCGTTGTCCCCGGCGAGCACGACGCATTCACCTGGATAAACGTCGAAGTTCACATCTTTCACAGCCGTGATCGGGCCAAAGCGTTTCGCCAGCCCCTGCACCTGCAGAATGGGTTTCATTTTGCCCCTCCGAGAAACTTGTCGCGTGATTGATCAACCAACACGGCGACGACGATGACGAGACCAACTGCCACGAACTGCCAGTAGGGGGGCAGCCCAGAGAAGACCAAGCCGAACTGGATGACGGCAATAATGATCGCGCCGATGACGGTGCCGATAATGGTTCCCTGACCGCCGGTCAGAGAGGCCCCGCCGATAAAGACTGCAGCAACCGCGTAGAGCAGGATAGGCTCACCAGCATTCGCCGCACCAGCGGAGAACCGACCGGTATACACCAGCCCCCCGATCCCGGCTGTCAGCGCGGACAGCACGAACAGCTTGATCAGGTGACGCTTCACATCGACCCCGGCGCGTTCAACGGATGCGCGGTTTGCTCCGAGCGCGTATGTGTAGATGCCAAATTTCGTATAGGTCAGCAGGTAATGGCAGGCGCCCGCCAGGACCAGGGCCATGACAACAGGAACGGGAATCCCCAGGATATCTCCGTTGCCGAAGGCGCGGACCTCTTCGGAGCGGATCGAAACGGTTGCCCCGCCTGCAACGATCAGCGCGACACCGCGGGCGATCCCGTAGGTCCCCAACGTCCCGATGAAACTCGGAACATCGAGATAGGCGACCAACCACCCGTTGACCAAGCCAACGACCACGGCCGCCAGCATGCCGACGCTAATCGCCACGGCGAAGACGACCCAGCCATTTGCGTCCCCGAGCAAGCGGACCGTCAACGCCATTGCGACGGCGGCGAGCCCTGTGGTGAACGCGATTGAAAGATCGATGTGTCCTGCGACCACCACCAACGTCAGGCCGAGAGAAAGCAGGAGGATCTGCGAGGCCGCGACGGCCACGGACTGGATATTGTAAGCCCGGAAGATGAAGGTCGATCCCGTTTCGACCTGAGCGTAAATTTCGAAAAATGCCAGGATCAGGGCGAGAAACAGCCACGACCAGGCGTTGAGTAGGGTTTTCACGAATGAAAACCCGTTGTTGTTTATATCAGACATCCGGTTCACTCAGAGTAGATGAATTTCGCGATGTCTTCGTCAGAGACATTGTCGGCCGTGATCGTCGTGAAACCGGTGCCGATTTTTGTCGGTACGGACTGACCGGTCAGATGGGCATAGGCTGTCATGACGCCGTAGTAGCCAATTTCCGCGGGGTGCTGAGCAATCGCGATGTCGATGGCGCCATCCGAGATGTTCTCGGTGATGCTCGGGGGAGCATCGAAGGCCACCACGACGATGTCGTCCTGAGCGCCTGCGCCAGCCACACCGTTTGCTGCTCCAAGCGCAGAGAACAGGTTGGCACCGAATACGCCGGCCACGTCCGAATTCCGCGCAAAGACGGCCTGAAACTGGGACGCCGCCAGAGAGGCATCGTTTTCGTTAAACTGGGTTTCAAGGACCTCAACGTCAGGGAAGTTCTCGGCCATCTCTGCCTTGAAGCCTTCTTCACGTTGGTCGGTCGTGGAAATACCGGGGCGGTTGCTCGCGATGTAGACTTTTCCGCTACCACCGATCTTGTCCGCCATAGCCCGTGCGGCCATTCGACCACCAAGAAGGTTGTCCGACGCGATATACGAAATCGGGAAATCGCCATCTCCCGAACCTGTCTGGTAGAGACCGTCATCGATGAATGTGTCCACCGTGATGACCGGAATGCCGGCCTCATGCGCGCGGCGAAGTGGTTCAATCATCTGCACCGCATCCGTCGGAGCGATCAGCAACGCGTCTGGCGCGCGGCCGATGACTGCGTCAAGAACAGGGGTCTGCAGAACCGGATCCCATTCCTCGGGGCCTTGGAAGTTGACTTCGATTCCCAGATCTTCGGCAGCGGCCTGTGCGCCTACATTCATCGTGATGTAGAAGGCATCGGTGGTCAGACCCGGCAGCAGCGTGATCGACAGATCTTCCTGTGCATTGGCAGCGCCGGAAAAACCAAGCGTGGCAGCAACGGCGGTGGCCGCTAAAAAGCGTTTCATAATAATTTCCTCCCATTTTACGGCTTTTGCCGTTCTGACACGTTGACAGGTCAGTTCAGTCAGGTGTCACACAACGGTTGCATTTCCTGTCGGCCCAATTCAAGAAGAAAATACATGAAATTAATTTCACGACACGGAAGGAGGGTAAAATGAGCAAGAGACGTATTCTGGACCGAAGCCTGATGCACATGGCTGCTCGGCTGCATTATGTGGACGGCCTATCGCAGAGGGACGTCGCGAAAAAGCTGGATATCTCGACGGCAAGCGCATCCCGCGTTCTGGCCCGCGCCCGCGAAGAGGGCGTGGTGCAGATCAAAGTGGCTGACATCTTCGAAACCGACGCACTAGGAGCCAAATTGGCCGCCGCGCTCGGATTGCGGGCGGCAAGCGTCTGCGAATCGATCCGGCCCCACGACATGGCCTATCGGGTCTCCGAACTTCTGCGGGAGGGAGACTTGCCGGGCAGTCCGGTCATCGCGATCGGATGGGGGCGCACCATCAAATCCGTGCTGATGGAAGGGCTTCCGAAGCTGCCGGGCAGCTCCATCGTGCCCTGCATTGGTGGCATGGAGGAGACCGAGCCGCATTTCCAGATCAACGAACTGGTGCGATTGGCGGCCGAATCGACCGGCGGACAGGCGATGTTCCTCCATGCGCCTTACCTGGCGTCCAAGGAGCTCCGCGGCGTTCTGGAGCGCGACCCAAAGAGCCGTCGGGTGTTTGAATCCTGGAGCAAAGTGGATGCGGCGATCTTCGGCATAGGCTCCATCGCGCAGGCCGCCTACATCGAAACCCTCCACTTCGGTGAGACGAATCGGGCTCGGGTCGTAGGTGACGTGGCGCGTCGATATTACGATATCGAGGGCATCGAAGTGCTTTGGGACGGTGAAGAAGACCTCATGGCGATCCCGCGTCTCGACATGAGGCGTATCCCGCTCAGCATTGGCGTGGCGGCCGGACACGACAAAGCGGATGCCATTCTCGGCGCAGTTCGAAGTGGCATGGTGAACGCTCTGGTGACTGACAGTGCAACCGCATCCGACCTGCTCGCGAGCCTCAACGTCTCTCCGGACGGACAATAGTGAAAGTAATTTCTGAATTTAATTGTTGAATCGCGGATGCGGTCCTCATACCGTCCGGCCTATGGTTGAACGCCCATACCGAATGGGCGCGGGATCGAAAGACCGGCGGGGGACTGCCCGTGACGGCACAAGATCAGGGATTTCAAGATGAATGCGCAGATGACGACCGCAGAGCGGCGAGGATACCAGCAGATTTGCGGGGAGAACGGGTTAATGATGGTGGTTGCCGCAGATCAGCGCGGGGGCATGCGCAAGGTTCTTGCTGCAACCGAGGCGGAGCAGAAAGCCATCGACACAAAGACTTTGGGCGTCGTAAAGGCGGGTATCGTCACGCACCTTGCCAACAAGGCGTCCTGCATCCTTCTTGACGCGACCTGTGCGGTCCCGGCGGTCGTCGACGACGGGGTTCTTGCGCGCGACACCGGGCTTTTGATCGGTCTGGACGATTCCGGCTGGGATCTGGATGACAAGGGCTATCGCTTGTCAAAACTCGTTCCAGGGATCGACGCTCGGCGCACGCGTGAGCTGGGGGGCACCGGTGCCAAGCTGATGGTCTACCTGCGCCCGGATACCGTGGAAGCCAACGGAGCCAACATCGAGATCATCAAGCAGTGCATTGCTGATTTCGCCAGCGAGGATCTTTTGCTGGTCGTGGAGATCCTGACCTATCAATTGGACGGTGAAAGCGACGAAGCCTACGCAAAGGCCTTTCCCGACCTCATCGTAGAAAGTGCCAGAATCTCGCTTGAGCTTGGTGCAAAGGTGCTGAAGCTGCCATATCCCGGCAACGCCGATGCTTGCCGCAAGATTACAGAGCTTTGCGCAGGTGTACCTTGGGCAGTGCTGTCTGCTGGCGTCGATCATGAGACATTCATTGGACAAGTGCGGACCGCGATGGAGTGTGGTGCATCCGGCGTGATTGCAGGGCGTGCGCTCTGGAAGGACTGCATCTCTCTTGATGCCGAAGAACGGCGCACAAAGCTCGAAGAAATCGCCAGCTCCCGCTTGCGCGAGATTCAGGAAGTGCTCGATGCCAGTGCGACAGCAAACTGAAGCGGCCATCGGAGTAGATGTCGGCGGCACGCGCATTCGCGCGGGCCGCATAGACGCATCGGGACGCATTCTTGACCGCATCATCGAGCCGGTGGTCTCAAACCAAGAAGGCTTCGTCTCACAGATTCTGCGGATGATATCGACTGTCCAGAGACCCGGGGACCAGCGCGTTGGCGTCGGTCTGCCCGGACGCGTAAGAGCACGTAGCAACGAGATTATCTCTGCAGGATACCTTGATATTGCCGGTATAGATCTCGCCACCGGGATTGAGCGGCAGACAGGACTCTCGGCACGCCTCGACAATGATGCGATGATGGCGTTGCTTGCCGAAGTGCATGTCGCAGATGCAGATGACGGCGATCTCGCCCTGATGGTCACGGTCGGCACAGGCATTGGCGGCGCGATAGCTCTCGCAGGCATGCCTTGGCACGGCGGTGACTTCGCAGGTCAGTTTGGGCATATCATCGTCTCGGAAACCGGGCCAGTTTGCAATTGCGGTCGTACAGGCTGCGTAGAGACCTTCAGTTCTGGCACGGCCCTCGCGCGGTTGATTAAAGAAGCCGGATTTCCAGAAGATACACGAGCCGAAACGCTCTTTTGTATGGCGGAACAGGAAGATAGCACAGCGCGCGCGGTTTTGCAGACATGGGCGGGACCGATGCAGCGCGCCTTGCAGACGCTTGTTGCCGTGGTCGATCCTGACCGTATCGTGATCGGGGGAGGACTCGGCGCTGAAATGTGCCGCGCTTTGCACTTGTTGCCGGAAAACGGATCATGGTTCAGCACGCCTATAAGACCCGCCAAACTTGGCGATGATGCCGGCGTGATCGGCGCAGGATTGCACGCATTGCAGGAGGAGAATGGTTGACACGTTCGGTGATTATTGTGAACGGCGTCCCCGCCAGCGGAAAATCAACCGTCAGTCGGTACATCGTCTCCGGTCTTCTTGCGCGTGATCTAGGCGCGGTGCCGCTCGGCCTCGATACAATCAAGGAGGCTCTTTATCCCGAGTTGGGCATAGGAGATCGTGAGCACAATCGCATGCTCGGGCGCGCAAGCTATGCAGCGATCTTCAACACCATTGCCGAGTTTCCAGATGAGCTTGTGCCGGTCGTCGATGCCTGGCACGGGTTTCAACCTCGCTCCGTACTCGAAGCGCACCTCACAGCTGCAAGAGTTTCAAAAGTGATTGAGGTCTGGTGCTCGGTATCGCCTGAAGTGGCGAGACGAAGATATCTTCAGCGCGACCGGCACCCCGGACATCCGCCCGCCAGTTATGCTGACGAACTCAAGGACTTGGCCTCCAAGGCCAGGGCGTTCGGCGATCTCGGTCCCGTCATTCAAGTCGATACAGAGACGCCGCCCGACGCCACTATTGTCGAGCGCATTTCTGCAGAACTACGATCATCGGCTGCGCGCGCGACCTGACGCGCGACTCCCATGACCTGCGAGGCTAGGGGCGGCAGCCAATCTCGTTCTCCTTGATTTCCGGCAAGATAGAGTTTCTGTCGCGACGCAGTTTAGAATGCGCCCAGTCTACGCAGGTCAATCCCATAATGTGGATTATGTAGTATTACCATAAATTTGTTTCTTATCCCCCGAGTTCAAATGCCAGAAGTTGGTAACTGCGAAGCATTCTCGGTGAAGCCATAATTTATTGTGCTTGCAGGATGCAAATCGCGAACAGCTTCCGGCTCAACTGGTAACGGATCAAATATTAAACCGGCGGTTCAAATATTTGTTTGCCATGTTAATCAAATGCTGCCACGGTATGCCCATCGCTTAGTGGTCATACTAGCGCATCTGCCAGCATGCTCGATTACGAACTGCGATATTTAAAATGGTCCAGCGGCCAGGTTTAATCGGGCCGACGGATCGTTACGCGAACAAGCGAGAGGATCTCTGCATGACGTCCCGAACCCGTGAAGCGTTGGTCGCAGACCGTTCCCGCCTGTTGGGGCCGAACGTTTCGACATTTTACAATGACCCCGTTCATTTCGTGAAAGGTGAAGACGTCTGGCTGTGGGATTCGGACGGGCGCAGGTATCTGGATTGCTACAACAATGTTCCTCACGTTGGTCACTGCAATCCTCGTGTCGTTGACGCGATCTGCCGCCAGGCCAGTACGCTGAATACCCATACGCGCTATCTGCACGACGGTATTCTAGACTATATAGAGGCGCTCACGGCGACCTTGGACGCATCGCTGGATACCGCGATCCTGACCTGTACGGGGTCAGAAGCGAACGACATTGCCTTGCGCATGGCCGAGGCTGTCACCGGCAAACGCGGCATTATTTCTACCGATTCCACGTACCATGGCAACACAGCCCTCGTAAGTCAGTTGAGTAAATCTAACGTGCCAACGGTGGGCTTCGGGCTGGACCAGTATTTCCGCTTCGTCACTGCGCCTGACAGCTACCGCGCGCCTGACCCCGACGGGACTGTCTTTGCCGCACAAGTGGCCGACCGCATCGCGGAACTGGACGCAGACGGCACCGGTTTCGCAGCCCTCGTTATATGTCCCTACTTCGTCAACGAAGGCTTTCCGGATTTGCCAGATGGCTGGCTGAAACCCGTGGCCAAGGTCGTCGCTGACGCCGGCGGTCTGCTGATCTGCGACGAGGTGCAATCAGGCTTTGGCCGCACCGGCACGCACATGTGGGCGCACGAAAAGATGGGCGTCGTGCCGGACATCCTGACGCTAGGCAAGCCTATGGCCAACGGGCATCCCGTCGGTGGAGTCGTAGCAAGCCGCGACATCTTGGGAACTTTCCGTAAAGGCTATCGGTATTTCAATACTTTTGGCGGAAATCCGGTCTCTTGTGCCGCTGCGATGGCTGTTCTGGACGAACTCAAGGACCGTGATCTGGTCGCCAACGCGCGACGCGTAGGCGACTACGCCCGTAGACGGATGACTGAATTGGCCACCCGACACGAGGTCATCGGAAACGTGCGTGGATCCGGATTGATCTTCGGGGCCGAGATGGTTCTGGACCGTGAAAGGAAGGCCCCCGCGACTGAATTTACAGATCGTGTCATCAACGCCATGCGGCAAAGAGGGATCATCCATTCAAAGCTTGGGCGATACAAAAACTCACTGAAGATTCGACCGCCGATGACATTCTCGATCAAACATGCGGATCTTCTGATTGACACGCTAGACGACGTCCTGACGGAGGTCACCCTATGAGCGACACCGTGGACCGCGCTCTTGACCTTTGGGGCCTTGCCGGTGCTGATGTCCGGCTGGTCGCCGCGCGAGAGAACGCGGTCTACAAGATCACGCAGGGCACCCTCAGCCTGGCCTTGCGGTTGCACCGCCAAGACTACCGCACCGACGCCGAACTTGCATCCGAACTGGCATGGATGGCGGGGGTCGATGCTTTGGGACTTGGCGTTCCGGCACCTTTTCTTTCGACCGACGGCACGTTTTTGCGAGTCATTGACGGCACGCAGGTCGATGTCCTGTCCTGGCTCAATGGTGAAACACTAGACGTTGCACTGGCCAAGGAAACCACCGACACGCGTTCGCGTTATTTAGGGGCGCTAGGGGCGGAACTGGCGCGGCTGCACGACGCGTCGGACAGATGGGTGCCCCCGCCTGAATTCCAGCGCTGCCATTGGCACCGTGACGGCCTTTTGGGTGATGCCCCGCTTTGGGGCAGGTTCTGGGACAATCCCGACCTTTCCGAAGACGACCGGAAGCTGTTCGTGAAATTTCGTCAGGTGGCGACCGACGCCATACGAAATCACGGCACCCACCTTGACTACGGCCTCATCCATGCCGATCCGGTCGCCGCCAACGTAATGGTTTCAGATGGCCGCCTGTGCCTGATCGACTTTGATGACGGCGGATACGGCTACAGGCTGTTCGACATCGCCACGGCCCTGATCAAGCATATGCCTGCCCCCGACTTTCCGGCTTTGCGCATCGCCCTGCTTGACGGGTATGTCGGTACCCGCAGGATCGATCTGACCCATCTGGACCTGTTTCTGGCTTTGCGCTCCGTCACCTATGTGGGTTGGAACATCGCCCGTATGGAAGAGGACGCCGCCCAAGACCGCAACAAACGCTATATCGAACAGGCCCGCAATCTGGTGCTGAATTGGCTTTCGGCAGCATGATGGTCCTTCTGGCCACACCTTTGGCGAACGTGCCACCGCCCGACCCGACCAAAAGGATGTATCATCATGACCTTTCCTGAGACCATCACTGTCGAAGCACTTGACCGTGACCCGTTCCCTATCTACGCGCGCCTGCGAGAAGAGTTTCCGGTTACCTACGTGCCAGCAGTCAACGTCTGGTTCGTTACCCGCTGGGACGACGTCCAGACCGTTACAAAGTCTCCGGACATCTTCACAACCGAAGCCGGGGCGTCACCGCCTGACAAGGCGTTCGGGCAGCCCAATATCCTGAGCGCTGAGGGACACGACCACAAGGCATTGCGCGGCGGGCTTGAGCCGCACTTCAGACCCAAGAAAGTCGCCGACTACATCGAAGCGCTCGTCGCGCCCATCGCCAAGGACTATCTGTCGCGTATCCAAAGCAAAGGCAGCGCAGAACTGATGTCAGAGTACTTCGAGCCAGTTTCGACCCTTGCCCTTGCGCGGTCGCTGGGCCTGGAAGACATCGATGCCGACACGTTGCGTCGCTGGTTTCACGGCCTGTCTGCCGGAGCCACCAACTTCGAGAACGATCCCGTCAAGACTGCTGCGAATTATGCGGTCGCATCCGAGATAGAGGCGCACGTCGCCCCGGTCCTTGCGCGTCTGCGCGACGAACCCAACACCAGTCCGCTGTCGCAGATGCTGCACTTCGGCATGCCTGAGGGCGAGAGCAGATCAGATGAATTCGTTCTGCCCACGCTAAAGGTCACTTTGCTGGGTGGTATGCAGGAACCCGGCCACGGGGCGGGAACCACGTTGGTTGGCCTGCTTCAGAACCCCGACCAAATGACGGAAGTGCTGACCGATCCTGACGCACTGATCCCCCGCGCGGTGACCGAAGGCATCCGCTGGGTTGCACCGATCGGCACTCAGTTCCGCATCCCTGTCAAAGACACCGAACTGGGCGGCGTGACGATACCAAAAGGGGCGCCGGTCACCGTTGTGCTGGCCTCGGCCAACCGTGACGAAACCCGTTTCGAGAATGCTGACAGTTTCGACATCCATCGAAAGGCGGTAGGGACCGCGACCTTCGGCTTCGGTCACCACTTTTGCGTTGGCCGATGGTTTGCCGCCGCCCAGATCGAGATTGCGCTGAGGGTTCTGCTGACGGCACTGCCCGATATCCGGCTCGCCTCCACCGACCCTGTGCCTTTCAGCGGTTGGGAATTCCGCGCGCCGCGCGAATTGAACGTGTCCTTCACGCCCAACGCAACCTGACAGTGGCAAAAGCGCGCCCTGCCTTGGACAGGGCGCGCAAGGTATCCGCTCACCGAAGCACCTTCAGGCAACTGAAAAACTGTCGCTATACCCCCAGCTTTGCCAAGGCTTCGACATAGCTGCTGCTGGGTTCGGTTACGTCGAATGCCACGCAATCCATGCCTGCGGCCGCACCGCCTTTGATGTTCTTCATCTGGTCATCGACAAAAACACAGTCTGCCGCAGGCAGGTCCAGCGCATCGGTGACAAAGGCATAGGCGCGCGGATCCGGCTTCAGAACCCCGGTGTAGGTCGCGTCGATTATCACATCGAAGTCGACTAGAAACGGCAGTTTGTCGCGAAATCCCGCACCATAGAAAAGGTCCAGCTCGTTGGACAGGATCGCCAATTTGCAGCCTGCGCTTTTTGCGCGCGCAATGGCTGCCAGCGCTTCGGGCCGTATGACCGCGGCGGGGTCCGCACCACGCACGCGGCCGACGAACTGTGGAAACTCGGTCCAGCTTTCGCCCACCAGCGCGCCGACCTGGGTCATTCGCTGGTGCCAGTAGTCCCGTTCGGTGATTTCCTGGTCCTGCATCCGTCGCCACAGCGGATCGCCGTCGGGATCGAACGGACCGCGCCAAGTCAGCGTGCCACAAGCAAGCCCAAGCGCCTCTTCAGTCAAATCATGGGTTTCGAACAGCGTGCGAGAGATTACGCCACCAAAGTCAAGAACAAGAGCCTTTGTCATGGCGTGGGCCTTTCGACTGTCCCGTCCGCCAGCCAGCCATCGAAAATCGCAAGTGCGGCGTCGGCAAAGGCAGGATCGTTGATATGGGCGTCGATCGGATGGACCTTCGCGCAGTCGGGCGCGCAGGCACGCATCTGGTTCATGAAGGCCGCAAGACCTGCTGCATCATGCAAATCACCGCCGGGCCGGTCCCATTCGCCGCATCCGCCAAGAGGTAGAATAAGTGCTGTCGGGCCGGTCGCCTGCGCCAGTTTCTCGCAGTGGCACCGGGCGGTGGCACGGCGGCGGTCCGTATCAAGTACGACCGAAGTCAGCAGACGATTGTGGGCGTGCGACGGCAGGTCCGCAAGCGGTTCAGGCACGGGCTGCCAGCCTACCAGATCGACTAGATCGTAGCAGCCGGGGGCGACGATCTGCGGCGTGCCCGCACGGCCCGCGGCAGTGAGGCGGCTGTCCCCTGCCGTCACGCTGGAACCAAAGAGGTGGTTGGTGACTTCTTGCGTGGCGAAGTCGAAAACGCAGGCAAACGCACCTTGCGACGCAAGGCTTTCGAAGGCACGCCCCCCCATGCCTGTTGCATGAAAGACGGCAACGTCAAAGCCGCGTTCCTCCAGCGCGGGCTTGAGCGGCACCATATACCGCAGCGCCGATTTGCCAAAGGACGTCATGCCGATCAAAGGCCGCGACCGTTCGGGGCGTTCGACGGCGCGCGCCGCCCCCAGTACGGCCCCTGATGCCTGACTCAGGGATGCGCGGCAGACGGAATTCAACCCGTAAAGCCCGCCAGCCCACAGGATCATTTGGATGTCCGCTGGCAATCGCTCTGCCGGAATCATCGAGGAGAACGACACCGTCGAGACAATGTATTTCGGTACCCCCAGCGGCAGCGCGTTGCACACGTCAAGCGCAAGGTCCGTTCCCATGGTTCCACCCAGCACCAGCACGCCGTTGATGCGGCCGGCATGGTGCAGCTTGACGGTCAGCGCCGCAGCCCCGCGCGCCATGATCTGCATCGCACAGTTCTCGCCGCCGCCTGCGATTACGGTTTCGATATCGCTTCCCGCCGCCTCTGCCACTTCGTGTTTGGAGATGTCGGTCGGACCGCCAGGATCACCCAGTACGCTGACATCCATGCTGAGCACGTGCCCGCCCTGCTCACGGATCACCTTTGCCACGTAGTCCAATTCGTCGTTCTTGGTGTCGAAGGTCCCGACAAGCAGGATCGTGGGGGCCACGGCGGTCATAGCTTTATCCACGCGGTTTTGAGGTTCAGGAACTTGTCCAGCGCATGCAGCGACTTGTCGTGACCGTTGCCGGATTGGCCAACACCGCCCAGTGGCACGGTCAGATCGGCGCCACCGTAGGTGTTTACATGTACCACACCCGCGCGGATGCGCGACACCATACGGTGCGCGCGCGATAGATCAGCGGTCCAGACGCCAGATGCCAAACCAAACTTTGTTCCATTGGCGATGGCAATTGCTTCTTCTTCCGTGTCAAAGGCGATAACGGCCAGAACAGGACCAAATACTTCTTCTTGCGCCAGACGGTCGGCGGGATTGACACCGGTCACGATCGTTGGCTCCATAAAGTAGCCGCCCGTCTCGGTCAGGATACGACTTCCGCCAAGCACGGTCCGGCCCGCGAGGCGCGCCTCTTCGACAAAAGAGAGGTTTTGTTCCAGCTGTCTGAGGCTGTTGATTGCACCGGCTTGCGTCGCGGGGTCGAGCGGGTCGCCGACCACTGTCGTGCGTGCATGCCGTTCAAGTTTATCGACAAATGAATCATGGATCGACCGCTCCACCAATAGACGACTGCCGGCAACACAGACCTGGCCTGAGTTGCGGAAAATGCCTGCGGCGGACACCGTTGCCGCTTCGTTCAAATCCGGCGCGTCGGCAAAAACGATATTCGGGGACTTGCCCCCTAGTTCAAGATAGACCCGCTTCAGGTTCGATGCCGCTGCGTTGTGCATCAAGCGACGTCCGACAGATCCCGATCCGGTGAAAGTCACCACATCCACGTCCTGCGACAGCGAAAGCGCCTCGCCCACCACCGCACCCGCGCCGGTTACCAGGTTCAATACGCCATCAGGCAGTCCCGCCTCCTGCCCCAACTGGGCAAGACGGATGAGCGAGAGGGACGCGGTCTCTGCCGGTTTCAGAACGACAGTGCACCCCGCCGCGAGCGCCGGACCCAGCTTCCACGCACCGATCATCAGGGGAAAGTTCCATGGCACGATGGCAGCGACGACGCCAACCGGTTCCGGATGGATCAGGCCCAGCGTACCGTGGGCCGTTGGGGCAATCTGGCCATAGTGTTTGTCGATGGCCTCGGCATAGTAACGGATCGTTGCAGCCGCCGATCCGGGTTCGGCCTTGAGCGCCATGGCGATTTCTGTGCCGTTGTCGCGCACGCCCAACACGGACAGCTCCTCGGCGTGCGCCTCGATCAGGGCGGCCCACTTGAGCAGGACCGCCTTGCGGGCAGATGGTGCCAACCCCGACCAGCGCCCGTCGTCAAAGGCGCGGCGTGCGGCGGCGCAGGCGGAATTGGCGTCTTGTGTCGTGCCAGCTGCAATCGTGGTCAGTATTGTACCGTCAAGCGGAGAGATGACCTCCATCCGGCCCCCGTCGGAGGCCGCAATCCATGCACCGTCCACCAAGTGGTGGCCTTCCGCTACCGAGGCCGACCGCAAACGGTCAAGAGTTGTCTGGTCAAGCATGTTATTACCTTTGTTGCGTATCGTGCATGTCATGATCGTGCTGGTCTTCGCTCAGACCCTTGCGGCGTTCACGTAAGACGCCCCAGATGTGGGTCACGACCAGCAAGAAGATGGCTATGGCGATGATCGCGGCGATCGGCCGGTCCACGAAATCAAGCGGCGTGCGTACGCGCCCCATGGCCGAGCGCAGTTTTGTCTCCATGATTCCGCCCAGCACCATACCAAGGATGATCGGAACCACCGGCAGGTTCTGTCGTTTAAGCACCACACCCAAAAGCCCGAACCCTGCCGCGATGACGCAGTCACCAACTGAATTGCGCAGGGTGTAGACGCCCACGAAAGACAGGATCAGGATCGCAAGGCCCAGAAACCGCGTCGGCACGCGGATGATCTGCAACAGCCAGTTCGAGGCGAAGATCATGAAGATCACCACGATGACGTTAAGTATGATCAGTGCGGTATAAAGCGCATACACCAGATCAAGCTGGTTCTGGAACAGCCCCGGCCCCGGCACGACATTGTGGACATAGAATACCGACAGCATCATCGCTGTAAGCGCTTCTCCGGGGATGCCAAGCGCCAGTAGTGGGATCATCGCGGCTGCGGGTACCGCGTTGTTGGCCGATTCGGATGCGACCAGGCCTTCGGGGCTGCCATTGCCGAACATTTCAGGCGCCTTCGACGTCTTTTGCGCATAGGTGTAAGATAGAAACTGTGCGGTGAATTCCCCGACACCCGGTATCATCCCCATCAACACGCCAAAGCCGGATCCAGCCGCCGCCAGGCGCTTGAAACGAAAGACTTCAAGCATGGCGCGGAACATGCTGCCGTTCAGCGGTTTGGTGTCGGGCGCCGTTTCAGGGTCGGCCATCAGAGTAAACGCCTGGCTGAGCGCGAAAAGACCCATCACCACAACGATTAAATCGAAGCCGGAAGACAGAATGTCGGTCCCGAAGGTGAACCGCTGGGTGTACTTCACCGGCTCCAAACCTACGGTCCCCAGAAAAACGCCAAGGCCCGCCAGCATCGCTGCGGAAAAGGTTTGTCCACGATGGGCAAGCACCACAAGCACGATGCCCAGCAATGCCGCGAGGAAGATTTCTCGGCTGCCGAACATTGGTGCAATGCGCGCCAGCAGCGGTGAGAGGAGGATGAGCGCAACAATCGACAGGATCGCCGACACGAACGACGCACCATACGCCAGCCCCAATGCGCGCAGGGGATTGCCGTCGCGCGCCATCGGATAGCCGTCGTAAGTGGTCAGCGCGTTGACCGCGGTGCCCGGAGTGTTGATCAGGATCGCAGGCAACGCGCCGCCAAACATCGAAGACCCGTAGATCCCCAACAGCAGCGTCAGCCCGACCAACGGCGGCATGGCAAAGGTTGCGGGCAACAAGATCGCAATGGCAACAGGCGGACCGACGCCGGGGATCGCGCCGATGATGACCCCGCCGACAGACCCCACCAGAAGCGCGATCATGATGTCGAAATGGGCCAGCATTTGCAGCCCTGAAATATAGGTATCCACGCGGTCTGGTCCTTTAGAGGTAGGTCAGCGCGAAGCTGCGCAAGCTATCGTTTTCGATCAGACGGTAAAGCGCCGCGCCAGGAATATGCACGCCAAGCAATCCTTTGAACACGAAGACAACAGCCCCCCCGAAAAGCGCCGACGCGCCGACCCACCGCCAGCCACGGTAGCCCAGCCGTAGGGTCAGGATGACGCACAGGATCAGTGTTGTCGGCAGGTAGCCTACGAACGGAAAGATCAGGACATACCCAATGAACCACAGCGCATATTCTGTTGACTTCACCCAATAAAGTACCTCAGCTAGCCGGCCGGGAATCCGGACTGATACCAGCGCACCCAATAGGTGCAGGCCGCTGAACAGAACCATGACACCGATAGATGTCGCAGGCCAAAAGGCAGGTTGCGCCACCAGTCCGGTCCGCGTGACCCAGGTCGTCTGCCACGGTAGGTTCACCAGCAGAAAAAGACTGAATAAAAAGAATACCACCGCGAAGAGCAGATCGCCCGGTCGCCGATAGCGCTTGAAAAGATCCTGAAGCGTCTGGGTCATGGTCTTTGCGTTTCCCCACGAAATTCCCCCGACCAAACAGGCCGGGGGTTATACGATCATTCTGCGGGAAGGGCTTCCAGCACACGGACCAGCGTTTCACTATCCCGTTGGATCTGTTTGGTCGCGGTTTCGGCATCCTGCCAATAAATCAAGGCACCTGTTTCCTCGGACAGCTGCCTGGCCTCGCCGGAGGCCATCACCCTTTCTGCCACCACGGCAATCTTGTCGCGGACGTCCTGAGGTGTATCGGTGTGGACGAACAATCCGTTCCACAAGGCAATGTCCAGATCCGGCGCGATCTCGGCCACCGTGGGGGTGTTGGGCGTCAGCGCGGTGCGTTCACTGCCGACCGAGGCAAGGATTTTCAGGTCGTCAAGACAGGGCCGGATCTGTTGAAGGGTCGTGTTCATCACGTCCACGTCCCCGGATGCCAGGGAATTACAGTCAAGCGCGTCGAACGCGGCCTCTGCGCCGAATTCAAATCCCATCTCTGCCGCCAGCGCAAAAGTCACCTGTGTCGGCACGGCGAAAGTGCCGAAATGACCAAGGAAGACATCGTTCTCGGCGGCATACGCGGCCAGTTCCTCCATCGTTGAATAGGGCGCATCGCCCGCAGTGGCGATCACGAAAGGGTAGGTCAGAAAGACCCCAATGGGTTCGAACGGATTGGGGGAAAGTGCTGGGATGCCGATGTCTGGGCCGACCAACGGGATGTCGATAACGAAGGACCCGATCGTGTAGCCGTCTGCCGGTGCAGATGCGACTTGCGCCGCGCCGGGGAACGGACCGCCGCCGCCGCCGGGCTTGTTCACCACTGCTGCAGCGACACCGTACTCGGATTGAAATTCGTCCGCGATCATTCGTGTCAATACGTCCTCGAGGTCACCCGGAGGAAACGGAACGACGAATTCGACGGGCTGTTCGGGGTATTCGGCAAATGCCGCAACTGGAAGAACGGCCATCAAGGCCGCGAACGGTAGGGTCAGGTAGGTCATGGTCTCTCCACTGCTGGCTGGTTCATTATTCGAACCTTTGGTTGCAAATTATGTTGTACTGCCCAAGGGAGTCTGTCAATAGTTTGGTATGGCCACGGCCGATAAACTGACACCAACAGCAGAGACCGCGATGGGAACGATCACAAAAGCGTTGCAATTACTGAGCTTTTTCTCACGTAGCCGCCCGTCCATCGGATTAGGTGAATTCGTGCGTCTGACAGCGCGCGACAAGGCCACGCTTCACCGCCATCTTGTCGAGCTGGAGCAAAACGGTTTTCTTGAGCAGAACCCGGTGACCCGCGCTTACAGTCTGGGCCCCGCAATCCTGCGCCTGACAAGCGTGCGCGAAACGACGTTCCCGACCCGCGCGGTACTACGACCGCTGGTGACACAACTGGCCGATGATCTGGGTGAATTGGTGCATGCCTCCATGCTGCAGGGCAACATCCTTTCCCCTGTCTTTCACGCTGATCCCGCAAAACACGGCACGCAGGTTTCCTTTGACGAGGCCGAATTGCAGCCGCTTCATGCAACTGCGTCGGGTCTGGCCGTACTTGCCTATTCTGACGAGGCATTCAGCAAGCGAATTCTGTCCGGCCCATTGAAAGCGCACACCGCACTTACGATCACTGACCCGCAGGCCCTGCGCGACAGACTAAGCCTGATCCGCGCCGCGGGCTTTGCGCGCGCTGCGGGTGGCTTTGACACAGAGGTGGCAAGCCAGGCTGCCCCGTTGTTCGGCCCGTCGGGCTCTGTCATCGGGGCGCTGTCCGTCGCTGTGCCCGGGGTTCGCGGCACCGAAAAGCAGCTCGGGTCGTTTCGTGACCGGCTGTGCGCGGCAGCCACGCGGGTCACGATATCACTTGGCGGCACTGTGCCGCCCGACCTTGCGGCCATTTGGGCCAACGAGATCCCCACCCAAGAGACCAAGAAAGCCTGAGATGAAAGATTCAAATTTTCTGCACGCACAAAACGCACGTCACCTGTGGCATCCCATGGCACATCCCGGAGACATGCAGGCCAACGCGCCGGCAATCATCACCTCGGCAGAGGGCGTTCATATCACCGACGTCGACGGACACCGCATGCTCGACAGTGCGGGCGGGCTGTGGAATGTAAACTTGGGATATTCCTGTGACCCTGTAAAACAAGCGATGAAAGATCAGCTTGACAGCCTGCCCTACTACACGATCTTTCGCGGCACGACGACCGACGTGGCGATTGAGCTGTCTTATCTGCTACAGAAGTTCTTCGCCCCCGACGGTCTTACCCGTGCCTTCTATACTTCCGGTGGCTCAGACAGCGTGGAAGTCGCATTGCGGCTTGCAAGACAGTATCACAAGCTGCGCGGAGAGGCGGGGCGCGCCAAGTTTCTCAGCCTCAAGAAAGGATATCATGGTACCCATACATTGGGAGCATCCGTAAACGGGAACGCCAATTTCCGATCCGCCTATGAACCACTGATGCCAGGTTGTTTTCACACGCCGGCACCGTACACTTACAGAAACCCCTTCGATGAAACCGACCCTGCCCGGCTGGCACAGCTATGTCTAGCCGCCATCGAGGACGAGATCGCGTTCCAAGGGGTCGATACAATTGCCGCCTTTATCATGGAACCGATATTGGGCGCGGGCGGTGTCATCCCGCCGCACCCAAGCTTCATGCCAGGCGTACGCCAAATCTGCGACAAGCATGGCATTTTGCTGATCGCCGACGAGGTGGTGACGGCCTTTGGACGGACCGGGGCCTGGTCCGGATCGCGCCTGTGGGGTGTGAAACCCGACATGATGTGTATCGCCAAGGCACTGAGCAACGGGTTCTTTCCGATCGGTGCGGTGATGCTGTCGGACCAGATCGCCGAGACGTTCGAGTCCGACAAGAGCGGCAAGGCGTCGATCGGATCGGGGTATACATATTCCGGTCATCCGATCGGAGCTGCGGCGTCCATCGCCTGTCTGGCCGAAACGGAACGCCTGAACGTGATCGGAAATGCCTCCGCACGCGGCACACAGCTGCACGACGGCCTGCTCGGCTTGATGGATCGCCACGAAATCGTCGGCGATGTGCGCGGCGGGTACGGGCTGATGTGCGCGCTGGAACTGGTTTCCGACCGCGCCGCCAAGACACCGCTTGATAAAAAGGCGATCAAGGTGATCTACGAAACGGCTTATGCCAAAGGTGTCATGCTGCGCGTGTCGGGAAATAACGTAATCTTATCACCCTCGCTGATTGTCGAGGATTCCCATATCGATACGATACTGTCCGCCATCGACGCTGGTCTGGCCGCCACCTAGGCGGCCGCCCCCCAATGCCGGTTTTGCAATGGCGCGGCAGACCTTCTTGGAATTTAACCAGATCGCAACCCACAGCGAAGGGTACAAGATTAAACAAGACTATCGAAAATCAGCGTCTGAGCCGTTCGGACGCTGATCGCGCCGCGCCACGCATGTTGCGCGCGAAAAGCGCGACGTCGATATCGTCTTCTGTGCCGCGCGCCACATCGCAAATTATCGACCTGTAGAACGGCGATATCTTCTGGAACCGTACCCCGCCGCCGTCTGTGTCCTGACCCGCAGTACGATTTCGAATAGCATGTTCGCGAAAGCGGGCAAGGTATCCATCAAGTTTCTTCAAGTTGTCTTCCAAAGCCCCATGCTGGATCAGCTTAACGCCCTGTTAGACGATCTGAACGACTGAAACCTCAGTCCTTAGAAAAAAACAGCCGCGCAAAGGCATCCGGGCTTCTCCGCTGAATCAAAAACGGCTCGATCCCGACTTGCGCCATCCAGTCAGCGGCATCGTTCAGCCCTTCTTGCTGGCGCGCAATAAAACCCGGAATGTGGCCCGATGCAATGTAACTGCACATGCCGTGCGGCGCGAGGACGAGATAGGCGGCCAGACGCTCGGGGTCACCATCGACAATGTCTTTCGACACCTGACAGGCGCGGATCGCATCAATCAGCACCTTAAGCGCGCCACTGTTGTGTGAATCCCGCGCCGAAGAAGCAACGGGCGATCCCAAACGCGAATTGAACATCAGCGTGAAATATCCGGGATAATCGACGGCAAACCGAATGTAGGCCGCACAAAGTGCCCGCAACTGCATCAACGGCGCGGGACCGGCCTTTGATTGGGCGGTGACCTGTGCTGCGGCCATTTCCGCGAATCCCATCTGCGTCATTTCCTCCAAAAGGGCGTCCTTGTCGGCGAAGTGACGATACACCGCAGTATGGCTAACGCCGAGCGCCGTCGCAAGTTCGCGCAAGGAAAAGACCGGGCCATCACGCTCTGAGGTCAGGCGCAACGCGGTTTCGATCAGCGCCTCCTTTAGCTGCGCATAGTGGTAAGTCTTTCTATTTTCGGTCTTTTTCGATGACCCCTGCGAGGCTGGCACGTGATCTAATCCCTTTTGCATATCTTTCGACATATCGCTCCCCGAGACGTTTGACGAGGGTTTGGAAAAGATTCTTGACAGAAAAATAACATTGGTCACATTGTTTCCACCGGTCACATAAACCGGATCAGGGAGAAACATCATGACGAATACGTTCAGCACCCCCACGCGCCGCCGGTTTCTGGCTGGCACCGCCGCCACGAGCGCAGCTTTGTGCGCGCCCCGCCTTGCAAGCGCAGCCAGCAAAACGATCAAGATCGGCTATGCTGGATCCTTGTCCGGCGTGCGCGCAAATTTCGGGGCCACCGAAAGCTGGACAATCGAACGGATGCAAAAGCATCTTGAGAACGGGCTGACCCTGAACGGTACGACCTACGACGTCGACCTGGTGATCCGCGACAACCAGTCCCAGGCCTCCGTATCGGCCAGTGTGGCCAGCGATCTGGTGCTGCGCGAACGCTGCAACCTGATCCTCGTGCAGGACGGTGACGCGGCGATGGCCGTGGGGGAACTGGCTGACACCCGCCGCGTACCGACCATTTCGACGATGGTCCCGTGGCAAGGCATCTTCTTCCCGCGCGGCGGACGCCCCGACACGGGCTTTCCCTACACGTTCCACTTTTTTGCCGGGTCTGACGCGGTGCTGACGAACTTTGTCAACATGTTCGACATGGTGCAGACCAACAAGACGGCAGGCACGCTGTTTCTGGACAATCCCGCTGGTCAGGGGCTGATGCATCCCGAAATGGGGTTGCCTGTCATGTTGCAATCGCGTGGTTATGCAGAAGTACCAGCCGGCCCTTTCCAGATCACCACCAACGACTTCTCCAACCAGGTCGCGCAATTTCGCGCCGCAGAGGCCGAAGTGCTGTCAGGCTTCATGTACGACAGCCACTTTGTCCCCTTCTGGAACCAGGTCGCCCAGGCCGGCCTCTCTCCCAAGGCCTGCGGCATGGCCGCGGCATTCCTGTTCTCCAGCGCGGTCGAGGCACTGGGGGACAGGGGCGACGGCCTGCTGACAGAGGTCTGGTGGACGCCGGACTTCCCGTTCGAAAGCTCGATCACCACACAAAACGCGCGTGCGCTGGCGTCCGCATGGGAAGACGACACAGGCGCGCAATGGACGCAACCGCTGGGCTATGGTCATGCGCTTTGGGAAGTGGGTCTTGCGGCACTGGCGCGCGCAGATGATCCGCTGGATCCAGACAGTCTGGCGCAGGCGATCGGCAGCCTGTCGGTCGATACGATCGTGGGCCCGGTGGACTTTGCGACCAGCCCTGTCAAAAGTGTCGCGATCACCGGTCTCGTCGGCGGCCAGTGGCGGCGGAGCGACGGGCCGTACGCCTATGATCTGAAGGTCGTTAACAACGCGACAATGCCGCAAATCCCCACTGACGCCGACATTGTGCCTTTGTCCCTGTGATGGACGCGCCGCTCTTTCAGGCCCGCAGGGTCAGCAAACGGTTCGGTTCCTTCTCCGCCGTGTCTGGGGTCGATCTGACTCTGAACCTTGGGGAAAGCGTCGGCGTCATCGGCCCCAACGGCGCAGGCAAAAGCACGCTGCTGGCGATGATCGTAGGCTCCCTCCCCGTCTCCGAGGGCGCGATGAATCTGGAGAGTCGAGACATCACACGGATGCCGCTACCCGACCGCGTTCGCTGCGGCATCGCTCGGGCAGCGCAAATCCCGCAGACCTTCGCGCGGCTGACGGTGCGCGAAAATTTGCGCCTTCCCGCCGTCTTCGGTGCCGGACTGCGCCGCAAGCACGCGTCGGTCTGGGTAGACGAAGTCCTGAACCTCTGCGGCCTTGACGATCAAGCGGACGCACTGGCAGGTCAACTCGGCCTTCTAAGCCGCAAGCGGTTGGAACTGGCCAAAGCTCTGGCCGCGCGTCCGCGTCTGTTGCTGCTGGATGAAATCGCGGCAGGCCTGACCCAACCAGAGATAGAGACGATGGTGACACTCGTAAAATCGTTGCGCCGCGACCGCGCGGTGCTGTGGGTGGAACACATTCCATTCGCGTTGCGTGAAACCTGCGACCGTCTGGTCGTGCTCGACAAGGGCGAAAAGATCCTCGATGGCGACTTTGCGACCGTGTGGAAGGACGAACGCCTGCAATCCATCTACATGGGTGTCAACGACCATGCCGCTGCTTGACCTGACCGACATCAACGCATCCTACGGCCAGATGGCCGCCCTTCACGGCGTCGATCTGACCCTGAGCGCTGGCGAAACTCTGGCGCTTGCCGGCGCGAACGGCGCGGGCAAGACCACGTTGATGCGTTTGCTATGCGGGCTGATGATACCGTCACGTGGCGCGGTGCGGATAGACGGCCGCACCCTGCCCCATGGCAATCCGCGCGCAGCGGCGGCCGCCGGTCTGGCGCTGGTCCCGGAGGGTCGCCTGCTGTTCGACAGCCTGACAGTCGAGGAGAACCTGATGATCGGAGCCGGCGCACGACAGGGCAGATGGTCCCTCTCCGCGCTTTACGATCTGTTCCCGATCCTGCGCGACAAACGCCAGCAATCTCCCGGATCGTTGTCTGGCGGCCAGCAGCAAATGGTGGCCATCGGGCGCGCCTTGGCCGCGAACCCGCGCATTCTTTTGTGCGATGAAATCTCCCTTGGATTGTCACCACTGGTCACCGGGGAAGTCTATAATGCCCTGAAGCTCGTTCAGGCCGAAGGGATCGCGCTTGTTGTCGTGGATCAGGATGTGGCCCGCGCACAGGCGATCTCGAACCGTGTCGCCTGTATGTTCCAGGGCCGTGTGACGCTGGACCGCCCCGCCGCCGCGGTCGACGCCGCCTCCATCAGCGCCGCATTTTTCGGAGAGACCGCATGACCGCAATGTTTGAACTGATCCTGCAAGGCATTACGCTGGGCGGCCTTTACGGCGTCATCGGCGCGGGCCTGGCGCTTACCTTCGGGGTGCTGCGCGTCGTAAACCTGTCCCACGGAGAATTGATAACGATCGGTGCCTTCATCGCCGTAGGCGCTACTGCCCTTGCACCGTCCTTGCCGCTGGTCGCGGTTGTCGTGCTGGCCTGCACGGCCTGTGCGGCCCTAGGCGGGTTGCTTCAGGTCGCTTTCGTCGAACGCGCGATGGCATTTCGCGATCCAATGGTACCGATGCTGGTAACATTCGGCATCGCCGTGATCCTACGCAACCTGCTGGTCGAAAGCGCAGGTGCGGACCTGCGCGGGCTGAACGTCGGAGGTTTGGCGCAGGTCAGCCTGCAACTCGGTCCCGTCACGATCGGCGCGCTGCCTGTGGTGACGTTGGGCATCGCTGTCATCGTCTTTGGCGGTTTGGCTTCGGTGATCCGCCACACCCAGTTCGGGAGGGAGGTCCGCGCCCTGTCGGACCGCCCCGACATTGCCGCATTGATGGGGATCCGCGTCGCACGCGTACATATCAAGGTCGCAGCCCTTGCTGCCGGTTTGGCAGCGCTTGCCGGGATCCTGTTGGCCATGCGCGCCAGCGTGTCGCCCTACTCGGGCGTATCCTATCTGCTGATTGCGTTCGAAGTGGTCGTTCTGGGTGGGCTTGGCTCGACGCGTGGGGCTTTCGCGGCTGGGGTTCTGCTCGGCGTCACGCAAGTCGCCAGCGCATGGTGGGACAGCAATGCGGGCCTGCTTTACGTACACCTGGTTTTCTTTGCGATCCTAGTGATGCGCGCAATGTCAGGACGGCTTTCATGAGCCCGCGTTTGGTGTCTTTCTTGCTCATGAGCATAGGCGCTGCTGCGGCGGCTGTTGCGGCTCTGACCTTCGATGCAGGGATGCTTTATTTGCTGAGCGAAGTGATCGTGATCATGATCCTCGCGCAGATGTGGAACCTGCTGGCAGGCTACGCCGGGCAGATTTCGCTTGGCCATCAAGTGTTCGTCGGGCTGGGGGGATACGCTCTGTTCCTCGCCTCGAATAATTCCGACGTATCGATCTGGGTCTGGCTCTCTGTTGTCCCCCTTGTCGCCGGGGCCGCAGCGATCCCGCTTGGAATGGTCGTTTTCCACCTCAAACACGCCTATTTCGCCGTGGGAATGTGGGTTGCTGCAGAGATCGTCGCGGCGCTCGTGCTGAAATGGTCCTGGACCGGCGGCTCGGCTGGGGTGATCCTGCGGCCCGGCGGGCAAAGCATGACCAGCAATCCCGAACGCATCGTGTTCTTTTTGCTGGCATTCGGACTGGTGGCGATTGTTGTGAGCCTGCGGATGTTTCTCACCTCCGACCGTGGCCTGGCCCTGCTGGGGATGCGCGACAACCCCGATGCAGCGGAGGCTTCAGGGGTAAACGTGCGCCGGATGCACCTGTTCGTCTTCGCCCTCAGCGCCATGGGCTGCGCAGCCGCCGGGGCCGCATATTATATCAATGCGCTCTATATCGCACCTGCTGATGCATTTCAGATGAACTGGCTGATTGCGATGATGTTCGTCACCGTGATCGGCGGAATAGGCACGCTCACCGGCCCTATTCTTGGAACAATTCTGTTCATCGCAATCCGTGAGGCTATGACAAACGCGGGCCTTTCGGGAGGCACCTACTGGATCGTAATCGGCAGTCTGGCAGTTGTCGTGCTGCTTGTGGCCCCCCGAGGCCTGTGGCCCGCGATGCTCGACCTGACCGCCGCTTTCAAACGAAAGGCCAAACCATGACCAAAACACCCCAAGGACCGATCCACGGCTGGACCGCGACACAGACTCTCGCTGCGTTGCGCGCGCGCGACATCGGCAGCGAGGAGTTGCTGGACGCCCAACTGAAACGGATCGCCGACGTCGGTGGTACGGTCAACGCAGTCGTACAGTTGGACACCCAGACGGCGCGCGATACCGCCCGCGCGGCGGATAACGGCCAGATTACCGGGCCGCTGACAGGCCTGCCGATGACCGTCAAGGACTGCTTTGACGCAACGGGTTTTACGACGACCGCAGGCATCCCCGATCTGGAGCATAACCGCCCTGACCGAGACGCCGACGCCATAGCAAGGCTAAAGGCGGCAGGTGCCGTGATCTTTGGCAAGACGAACGTGCCACTTGCGGCCTCGGACCATCAGACCGACAATCCGATCTTCGGCCTGACGCGCAATCCTTGGGACACCGATCGCTCTGCCGGGGGATCCTCGGGTGGGTCGGCCGCTGCCTTGGCGGCGGGCCTGACCCCGTTGGAAATCGGCAGCGACATTGGCGGGTCAATCCGCGTGCCGGCACATTATTGCGGTGTCTACGGGCACAAACCCAGTTACGGCATCGTGTCGGCGCGCGGGCACGTGCCGCCCGGGCCCGGTGCGTTGACGCCCCCGCCCCTGTCGGTCTGTGGCCCATTGGCGCGCAGTGCCGCTGATTTATCGCTGGCGATGGATGTGCTTTCGGGAGCCGATGACCCTACTGTGCGCGGCTGGCGTCTGCACCTTCCGCACGCCGCCCCGGACCGGATCGACGCAACGCGTGTCGCAGTATGGCTGGACGGCTTTCCGCTCGACCCCGCGTACCGCGCCGCGTTGTCGGAATTCGTTGAGGATCTGGAACACGCCGGGGCAAATGTCGATCGGCTGGACGGCCCGCCGGCACCCGTCGATCCAGACAGTGACCTCTATTTCAGGCTGCTTTTCGCAGTGATCGGTTCCGGCATGTCTGACGAAGACGTCGCGGCATTTCGTGACGCGACCCGCGACCTGACCGACCACCCCCACGCTGCCACAATCGGGCGCGCGCTGCGCACCTCTTTTGCCGATATGGGCCCGCTTTTGGAAGGCCAAGCCCGCCAGATCTGCAAATGGCATAGCTTTTTTGCCGATTACGATGTGCTACTTGCTCCTGTCGCGATGGGACAAGCATTTGCGCATCAGACCGGCGACGGCTACGGCGTAACACCTCAAATGCGCCGCACATTGCAAGTGGGCGATACAGCGCTACCGTATATCGAGAACCTGTTATGGCCCGGCGTCGCCACCGTTTCGCATCTTCCCGCGACCGTGCGCCCCCTGCCTCGGACACCCAACGGACTGCCCGCAGGGATCCAGATCATCGGCGACCTTTACGCCGACCGTACAACTCTTGCCTTCGCGGAACTCTGCGACCGCCTTTGGGGCACCGCCCCCTTGGCCCCCGCTTTTCGTTCGATCAAAGGTGAAGCATGACCGCTGCATCGATGTACCGATCTGTGGGAAAGCTGCACGTCACCATCGCAGAACCCTTGATCGTCGGCACCCTTCATGGCCGGATACGCGCCTGCGTGCCGATCACGGGCGGCACCCTTCGCGGTCCGGACCTGAACGCGACCATCCTGCCCGGAGGCTACGACTGGGCCTGGCTGTCCGAGGGCGGCATTGCAGAAGTGGAGGCGCGCTACGTCCTTAACTTGGGCGACGGCGCTTACGCGACCGTCGTCAACCGAGGCCAGTGCGAGCCTGTGTCGTGGCAGACGGACACCTTCGCGGGACGTAGCATTCCAACGTTCGAAACCGGCAGCCCCGAATATGACTGGCTGAACACCGGCACTTTCCTTTGCATTTTCACGTCACGCATGGCCGACGCTTTTGTTGAGCTGGAGCTGTTCATGATCGACTGACTCGCGCATGGCTTTATCGTCAGCGTGGGCGATCCGTTTTGCGTTCGCGAAATACGTGTTGAAATACACATGAGTACTTCACCGAAACTGCCCGCCAATGGCGTGTAGATTGCATCCGGACAAACCCGCCATTCGGGTAAAGACCAAGTAACACGAGCCGTGGCACACAGCCCCAATCAGCTAAGCGCCACTGGCTTCCGCATTAGATCATTGCCCACTCGATGTGGCAGTACGTATCTTCACGTCTGCGCTGAATTCAACAGCGTTATGGTACGACCCTCTTTTCCAAGTCTTTTTCGCAAGTCGCTGTGCGGTGGGCATCGCTGATTTCGTTGCTTCTTCCGTCCCGCCATACCGTGCTGCCGCCCACTTTATGAGTGACTTACAAATTTGTTGACAGAAAAAATAACAGCGGTCACATTGTTTCCAATGGTCACATAAGGCCGCTGAATACAACGGGAGACGAACCATGGTTGCAGGATACGGTGACGCCACGCGAAGGACATTTCTGACACGTTCGGTGGCCATTGCCGGGACTACGCCGTGCGCTCCGGCGCTGGCCACGGCTGCCCGTAAAAAGATCAAGATCGGCTATGCCGGTTCATTGTGGGGAGTGGAGCCGAATTTCGGTGCGACCGACGCCGACATCGTACCGCTGTCGCTTTGATGCATGAGCAGGACCGCCAGACATTTAGGAACCGAAACGTACCGGTGTTGAAAGCTGGGCCGGAGCAAAGCCCTTAGCTTAGTCCCATGACCTTCATGTGCATATTCGAATCCCGGCTGATGGACAGCTTTGTCAATCTGAGCCTTTCATGACCGGATAAAACCAAGAACGGGCCGGTGACCGGTACCGTCTGTTTCAATACCCAACGGAGGACGAATAATGATGAACTGCTTTGGCAGAACGATAAAGGCTGCCCTGATGACGGGATGCTTTGCTACATCCGCGCAGGCCCAGGACGGCCCACCGCCAGACTTGTCGCCAGGAATGCTGACACTGGGCAATCTGAACAATGCCGGGTTGCTGTACCCTGCGTTCAGCAACGACATTTACGGTACGATCCAGACTCGGTTCGGCGAATCGCGCTCTGCCCTTTCCGCGGCAGCGGCACCTGGGGGCCCGCAAACCGGGTTTAAGGACGGATCGCTGACATACGCGCTGCCGTTTCTGGTGCTCAAAGAGCTGCCTTCGTCAAGCGGTGCTGCTTTTCTTCGGTTCTCGGCCAGCTTTGCGCATATCGATCCGAACAACAATCTCCAGAATGTGCCAGGGGATTCACGGCGGTTGGACATCCAGTATTTGCGCGCGCCGAACCCCGACCTGATGTTCGGTTTCGGTGTGTTCTACGAGGAATCCGACTTTTCGGAGACGCTTGGCAACAGCACCGCCAAACGTCACGGTGCAGGGATTCGTGGCGATCTGATGGCAAAGTTGTCGGACCGCTGGGGTTTTGTTGGACGGATGGAATACTCTTGGGGCGATCTATCTCTGGACGTTCCGATTGCACCCGGCGTATTGTTGGAACAAGATCAGGGCGATGACCGTTTCTATGCCCAGGGGGAATTGGTCGGAACCTACGGAAAGGCCGATTATCCAAGCTTGGCAGACAACTGGCTGCTACACCCTGCGGTCGGTTTCGCGTATCAGCGCAATTCGATAGAAACGGTGCGGAATTCCCTAGGGGCCACGGTATCGGGCATTGCGGGCGACCGCGAAGAATATGGTCTGGTCTGGGCGAGACTGCGCCTGGCAAGTTTTGATCCACGTCCTGGTACGTTCAGTCCGAATGCGTCCATCGGGTTGGAATACGAGTTCGCAAACGATCTCGACGCGCTTGTGGACGAGGATACCTACGCCACATTCACCGTCGGCGGCGGGTATCAGGTATCGCCATCCGTACGGCTCGAACTCGATTACACACGCCATCAAGGGCTTTCGGGCAACCGTTTGAATGACACGCTGGCAATTGCTACCAACTTATTGTTTTAGGTCGGTCGCTGCGCTTCTTGGCCGGCTTGCCTATTCGCCCTCTCGGCCATCCGTACCACCTGCGCGCTTGCCGTCGCCGCAACTCTCCGCACGGCGGCAAGCGTCGGAACCACACCTCGCCCGATCGCTTCGCCTGTCGAGAGCGCACCGATCCGCGCCCTGCCCCTCCACCCGAGGAAATCACGGCCTCGTCCCAACTATAACCCGTCAGGCGTGGCATCAACTTGGCAGTGCCATATGAACCTATAGCATTGAGATGGATCGCGTTCTGTTTCGTGTGTGACTCTTGTCGTCAATCATCGGCCAAGTCGTCGAAGGCGCCCGGAGAAAGCTCCTCCCAAAAAGCCCGGATTGCCTCGGCGTTCAGCGCCGACATCCAACCGTGGCGCTCGAAATCCTCTCGGAGGTCACCGTTGAGCCGTGCCGAAAACAGCCGCTTATCCGCGTCGCGCTGTGTGGGTTTGCGGGCCGAGGCCAGCTCCTGAACGCGTGCGAGGCGCAGGGCGCGCGGGCTGGACGGTTTCGCAGGTTTCGCGGCGAAACCCTCCACCCGTTCGGGCCGGTAATCTTCTTTCAACGCCGCTGTGAGATAGCCCACCGGGTTTTTCACACCACCCTGCCCCGCCACGTAATCGAGCTTGGTACGTACCGTGCTTTCGCCGTGCTCGGACATCCATTGGCGCGCCAGACGGTCTGAGACGCCCAAGGCCCGCAGACGTGCATAGACGTCGGATTTGCGCAGCCCTTCGCCGTCGTCGATGTCCAGGATCCCAAGCTGCGGGTTCTCCGCAATCTTGAACCGGATGTCGGTCACGGTACGGCCCATTTTACGGGTTTCAGGCGTGACCACGATGTTGGAAGTCTTGTTCACCTCTGTCACCGCAGGCTTGATGATCTTGGCGTTGAGGTGCTTGTAGACCTCGTAATACGGGCTGTCCGCGACGCCCATCAGTCGGCGGAACAGCTCCAGCGACCACCAGCCTGTCGATCCCGTGCGCACGAAACGATAACAGTTTTCGTACAGAGCGAGCGCATGGCCAGACGTGAAGCGCCTCTGGATATTGAGGTTGATGAGCGCAAAGACCTTTGGATCGTGCAGCTTTTCCGCCAGCGCCGGGGAATAGGCGTATTCGCAGACCCCGCCAGACAATTTGGCGTAGGACAGCAGCGAGGACACGCCCCACTCCTGCTGGCCCTTTTCGTCCAGCATGTCCCATTCGGCAACCGTTTCTGCCAGTCCGCGCAGGGAGGCTTTCAGCGTGTCCATATCGTTGGAGTTGTAGCCGATCATCAGGCACAGCGTGCGCGCATCAATCTGGTGGCGGCTTTGCGAAGTGATCGTGTCATAGGCGTTGAGCAGCAGCACGTTCGAAAGCTTGCGCTGCAAGAGCGTCAACTTGCCGGAAACGTGGATCGCCGCAACGTGCTTTTTGACCGCACCGCGGCGCAAGGAGCCGCTGAGCTGATCGCGGGGGATATCGTCCATGGGTCTCGTGCCTCTTGCCAGACGGGGCCGCGCGATGCCACGACCTATGTGCCTCTGTCCGGAATCACGAGCACAGCCCGGCTCCGGTTGCGTTGAGTGTCGGTTAAAAGGTATCCATAGGCAAGAGAAGATCGGGCACCTTGGACGGACACCGTAAACGGGTCCCTTTGAAAAGCCCCCCCGTCTTTAAGGGACCCGTTTACAGGATTACGCAGGTTGGAGCCCCTCCGGTTGCGAATCGATTCGTGCTCCACAGGCTCTAATCAGGCCAAAACAGGGGGCGAGAAGGCGGTTATCCACAGGAAGACCGCGAATCGGTTCTTTTGATCCTGCAAACGGGTGCCCCAACGCCCGCAAGCGGGTGCCCGAGTTCCCGTAAGTGGGCACCTATTGTTGGCTACCATACTGATTAATTTACAGAAATCACGCCGTAAAGATTCTTAAATATCCAAAAGACTCTCAAACATCGTTGTCGTTTTCTGTAAGTATATCGAAGAATATAGGAGAACAGTGACGAAGCTGATTCACTCTGACCTCAGCATGTGCCATAGTTTCCACGATATCGCGGCAAACAGCGAACATGACGAGGCGAGGCAGCACACTGATGGCACAGAAACCCGGCCAGAAACCGACAGCGAAACCTGACCTTCCCCCTTATTTCAACATCGACCCGGAGACGGCAGCGAAGAAACTGGCGGAGCCGATCGATACGGCGCGCTTTGCCAAGGCGGCGGCTTTTGCCATGCGGGGGCGCGACGATCTGGCGAAGCGCGGCTATGCGCCGGACGGGGCCAAACGACTGCGCAAGTTTTCGACCTGGGAGGTCTGCCGTTACCTGATCCCGGTGAACCCCGCGCATCTGCGGCGTGTGCTGCGCCAGAACCCGGAGCTGCCCCAAGGCGAAGGCGAGGGCGGCTCGAAATGGTTCACGCTCGAAGAGATCCTGACGCTGCGGGATTTCTTTGCCGAGGAGGGGGCGAAGGACAAGGAATACCGCGCATGGCGTCCGGAGGGGTTGCCGGCGAAGGTTGTCGCCGTGGCAAATTTCAAGGGCGGGGTGGGCAAGACATCCACCTGCGCCCATCTGGCGATGAGTGCGGCGCTCGACGGCTACAAAGTGTTGGTGATCGACCTCGACAGCCAAGGGTCCATGACCTCGATCATGGGCGGCAAGGTCGAGGATGAATGGCAGACCGTCTTTCCAATGCTGGCGCGTGATTATGCTTTGAAATTGCAGGAAGAGAATCGTGTCCGGGAGGCCGCCGGCCAAACACCTTTCCCATTCGATGAGACACTGACCGCTGCGTTAGAGGTTTCGCCACGAAACCTCGTTCAGAAAACCCATTGGCCGAATATCGATCTGATCGGGGCGCAGCTGAACCTTTATTGGTCCGAATTCCAGGTGCCGGTCTGGCGCATGCAACTCCGGGGTTGGGCGCTGTGGGATGCGCTGCTGAACGCGCTGGAAGAAGGCGGGATGCTGGATGAGTACGACATCATTCTGCTCGATACGCCGCCAGCGCTTGGCTACCTGACAATCAACGCGCTGTCGGCGGCGGATATCCTGCTGGTGCCCTTGGGCGCGTCGTTTCTGGAATTCGACAGCACGGGGCGGTTTTTCGACATGATCTATTCGACCTTTGCCTCCATCGAGGAGGGGGAGAACCGCGCGCGCAGGGCAGGGGGCTTGCCCGAGATGAAGTTTGAATGGGACGCGGTGCGGGCGCTGGTGACGCGGTTCGATGCCAACCAGCAGGCGGATCTGGCAAACGTGATCCAGGCTTATTTCGGAGATTTCATGACGACTTATCGCCAGGAGATGACGGCCATGGTGGGGCAGGCGGGTGAACAGGTGAGTGGCATCTACGAGACCGATTACCGGGAGTTCAACCGCGATACCTATGTGCGCGGGCGGGAGACCTTTGACCGGACATGGGCAGAGGTGAAGGAGGTCATTCTGGGCACCTGGTGGCGGGATGCGCAGTTGGCAAAAAGCGCGGAGGCAGGCGCGCAAGAGGAGACTGAGTGATGGCCAAACGTCGTAAGCTGGAGGCCCCGTCGGCCGAGGATCTGAGTAGGCTGGAGGAGGAGTTTCGCCGCGAAACCTCCAAAGGAATGATGAACGCACCGATCGCTCAGGTGGCGGCGGAAACGGCCAGCGCCCACGACGTGCGGTCGCAAGCGGAGCGTGAGGCGGCTGCCAAGGACCGGGCTGATGTGACGCGACTGCGGGCGGCGGAGGCCGAGGGGCTGGTCATGCGGGAGGTGCCGCTGGACCAGATCCGCCGCGATGCCATTCAGCGGGATCGGGTCGTGATCGACCGGGAGGCCCTGGACGAGCTGAAGCATTCGATCATGCGCAACGGCCTTCGGCTGCCGGTGGAGGTGTTTGCCACGCCGGATGATCCCGATTTTGCTTACGGGCTGTTGTCGGGCTACCGCCGGATGATGGCGATGCAGGAACTGGCCGAGTATTTCCAGGGCGAGAAATACACCACCATTCGGACCGTGGTGCGAGACCCGGAGACCATGGGCGGCACCTTTGCCGCGATGATTGAAGAGAACGAAATCCGCGCCTCTCTGAGCCATTTCGAACGCGGGCGGATTGCGGTTCTGGCGGCGCAGCAGGGGGCTTTCGTGAATACCGAGGAGGCGGTGAACGCGCTGTTCCCGCAGGCCTCGAAGGCGAAGCGGTCGAAGATCCGTTCCTTTGCGCTGATCTTTGAAGAGCTGGGCGATATGCTGGAATTCCCCGACATGCTGCGGGAAAAGGACGGGCTGCGTATGGCGGCAGCGCTGCGGGACGGGGCCGAGGCGCGGCTGCGCAGCGAACTGGCTGAGGTGCGGGCAGAAACGGCGGAGGACGAGACCCTTGCGATTCGACGCGTTCTGGATGGTGTGGAGCCTAAACATGACCCAAAGAGGGGCGGCCGTCCCGCGAAGGCCCCCGCCGCGCGAAAGACACCCACTGGAATCTCGATCCTCGCGGAAGAGGATAGCCGGGGCTGGTACATTCGCATGAGCGGCAAGCAGGTCGACCGCGAGCTGGTCGAGGCGGCGATGCGCGAACTGGAACGGTTGCTCAGCCCGCCGCAAAAGTAAATGCCGCAGGGCAGGGGGCTGAACTTCGGTAGATACGCAGGCACAACCGATCAGTGGCTCTTCGTGGACCAACAACAGGTAACATTGACCAAAATCGTCCATTGGCATATACTGCCAATCAAGGAGATCTGACCCATGGTGACACGCAACGTTGTCCTGACCGAAACCCAAGACCATCTGGTCCAGGCATTGGTGGCGTCCGGGCGCTACCAGAATGTGAGCGAAGCGATGCGCGCGGGTCTGAGGCTGCTCGAGCAGGAAGAAGCAGAGCTGGCAGAAATACGGAAAGGCCTACTTGAAGGTCTGGCGCAGGCCAAGGCGGGTGATTTTGCGTCGGTCACCGGCAAAGATGCGATCAAACGGGCCTTTGCGACTGCACGCGCGCGTACATGAGCCGATCCCTCCGGCTGACAAGTCGTGCGGAAGCCAGCCTCACTGAAATCGCCAGATGGACGATCGAAAATTTTGGGATGCGCCAAGCAGAGCTTTACGAGGCCGAATGGCATCGTCAAGTTGCGAGACATCTCAAAAGCCGTGTACGTGGGCGCATGACCAAACCTAAGCAATCTGGTGCCTTTTCAGGCCATCGTTTTCCTCCTGAAATCATCGGATACGCCGTCTGGGCCTATCACCGATTTCCCATGAGTTTGCGCGATGTCGAGGACTTGTTGGCCGCGCGTGGCATTGTGGTTAGCTATGAGACCATCCGAGCTTGGCTTGCGAAATTCGGGTCGCATTATGCCAAGCAGATCCGCCGAGATCGCCCCAGAGTGGCGGACAAATGGCACTTGGACGAAGTCGTCCTTCCGATAAACGGCAAGAAATATTGGCTATGGCGCGCCGTCGACAGCAAAGGCGACGTGCTGGACATCCTCGTCCAATCCCGGCGCAATAAACGGGCTGCAAGTCGATTTTTCCGCAAGCTATTCAAGGCATTTGGCGCGCCACGGGTGATCGTCACCGATAAACTCCGAAGCTATGGCGCCGCTCTGAAGGAGCTTGCTCCGGGAATAGAGCACCGCAGCCACAAAGGCCTTAACAATCGATCCGAAGGGTCACATCGCCCCACCCGACGGCGAGAAAAGATTATGGGGAGGTTTAAGTCACCGAGACAAGCCCAGCGATTTCTTTCCGTTCATGATCAGGTCCAAACCATCTTCCGTCCGCGCCGCCATACACTTTCAGCCGCAGCCTACCGTCAGACTCGAGCCGACGCCCATTGGATCTGGGACGATATCACGCGTGAGCTGAAGGCTGTTTGAGACCCGGTGCCGGGCTTTCGTCGCCACGAACGCCGATAACTTGACGATGCCCCTCTCTTCGGTGCAAAAAAGCATAGTCCGCTAGGAAACACAAAGCCGCCATTGGCGCAACTGCAGCGAATTGGCGCTCTGTCCCGCAGACTACCAGTTCGAGACACGCGCAGCGAATGTCAGCTATCGCAGGTACGAGCCAAGACCGTTGTGTCCGCTTCGGGCTTACAGCCGTCATCTGACGGCTGGAACCTGGTGCGGAATCGCTGCGACCTTGCTGCCGCACCGCCGCATGTCCGCTTAGAGCCCAAACTACCCGTGACCATGCCGAAGCTTCGCTGCGGCTGCATACGTCCGCTCCGCGACATGCTTGCCCGCGTTGCATGGCACCGAATTCCGACACTAAGGTGGGACTGTGGCTATCGGCTGCGCAAGCGATTGAGGCTGAGAGCACCAGAATTGGCGCCGTTTTGGGATTGACCATGCCGTCGTCCGAACCCATTTTTGATGCTGCAATCGAGGGTCTTTATGCGCCTAATCGCCGTCATCTTCCTGACCAGCCTCATGATGCTGGCTGCCTTCCCGCAAATGTCTGCGGCAGGGTCTGCGATGCATGACTGCGCGGCCTGTCCAGAAACGACGATCCATGCAGATCGGCAGGCCCCGGCGAACCAGCACCAAGCTGACGCGCCTTGCGCAGTCATGGCGACCTGCGCATCCTATGCTCTTCTCGATACCAGCCTGCCTCTCCGTGACACTGATCTGCCACGCCTCCGTCATGCGTGGCCTGAGCCTCTTAGTGGCACGACGATCAGTCTGTCTCTGGACCTCCCGCCTCCGCGCGCCTGAGCCAGCTCCAGTTGAATCTGGGTCGATTTCGGTCGACCCATCATCAGAGCGCGCGGCCCGCAAAACCGTGCATGTCAGGATACTCCCATGAACAAAATCACCCTCGCCGGGGCCGCGGTTCTTACCGTGGCGCTTGGTGTCTATGCTTTCACCCGCTTTACCCCTCAAACTGCCTCTGTAGAGGAAGCAGCACCAGCGGAGGGCGCGCCCATGGTTGCCGTTACGCTGCCCGATACGCTGTCGCCCGAGGCGAGCATGGGCAAGCGGGCCTTCGATGTCGTCTGCGCCGATTGCCACGGCGAGAATGCCGCCGGGAAAATCGGGTTTGCTCCGCCGCTGATCCACAAGATCTACGAGCCGTCCCACCATGGCGACATGGCCTTCCAGATGGCGGCTGCGAATGGCGTGCGCGCACATCATTGGAAATTCGGAGACATGCCGCCGCAGCCCGAGGTGACGCGTGCGGACGTGAGTTCGATCATCGCCTATATCCGCGAAGTACAGCGCGCCAATGGGATCAACTGACATGAAGATGACACGACGGCTATTCTGCGCAGGTCTTGCTTCTGCTCCATTCGCACGACCTGCCTTTGCTCAGGAAATACCCCTCCTGACAGCCATGGACACCACGGTCCAGCTTGCCCCTGCCAGCTATCCGGCCACGCCGGTCTGGAGCTATGATGGCACAATCCCCGGCCCCGTGATCCGCGCCGCGCAAGGCAGCCGGTTGGAACGGCGGCTGGTGAATGCGCTAAAGGTTCCGACCTCGATCCATTGGCATGGCATCCGTATCGACAACGCCATGGATGGTGTCGCGGGGCTGACCCAGGACGCGGTGCCGCCCGACGAGAGTTTCGACTATGCCTTCGATCTTCCTGATGCCGGAACCTACTGGTATCACGCCCACACCAATTCGATGGAACAGGTTGCGCGGGGTCTTTCCGGAGCC
This sequence comes from Sagittula sp. NFXS13, assembly GCF_040148795.1. Taxonomy (NCBI): domain Bacteria; kingdom Pseudomonadati; phylum Pseudomonadota; class Alphaproteobacteria; order Rhodobacterales; family Roseobacteraceae; genus Sagittula; species Sagittula sp. NFXS13. The sequence goes on along the minus strand of NZ_JAGEMH010000016.1, from coordinate 14,349 downwards.
CTGATTATCGAAGAGGCAACGCCGCCGGATGTGGATCGGGACGAGGTTCTGATGATCGACGACTGGTTGCTGGACCCCGATACGGGCCTGTTTGTCGATGATTTCGCAGCGCCGATGACGCGCAGCCACGGAGGCCAGATCGGCAACCTCGTGGGTGTGAACGGGCGCTACGACTACAGCGTGTCGGCCCGGCAGAACGAGCGGCTGAGGCTGCGGCTGATCAACGCGGCCAATGCCCAGATCTTTGGTTTGAAACTGGAGGGCCTGACCGGCTGGACGGTGGCTCTTGACGGAATGCCGCTTGCGGCACCAGAGCCGGTGACGGACACGCTTGTGCTTGCCCCCGCGCAGCGCATGGACCTGATCGTCGATGTCTCGGCCGAGGAAGGGGAAACCGCAGGGCTTCTTTTTGCTGCGGCGGATGATACTTGGCGCGCGCTGGCGGAAGTCTCTGTCAAAGGACGTGCCGCGTCAGTCACTCGCGGCACGCCTCAGCCCTTGCCGCGAAATCCGCGTATGGAGATCGTCGGCGTCGATGAGGCGCCTGTCCTCGACATGCCGTTGCAAGGCGGTGCGATGCGCGGCCTGGAGGGTGCGACCTTCGACGGACAAAAGATGGGCTGGCAGGAGCTGGTCCAGAATGGCCAGTTCTGGGCCTTGGCCGGACAGGTCGGGATGGGAAAGACGCCCTTTGCCACCCTGTCACGTGGGGAGACAGCCCGCATCCGCATGACAAACGACACGATCTTCCCGCACGCGATGCATCTGCACGGGATGCATTTCCGGGTGCGCAAGGAAGACGGAGCACTTGGTCCGCTGCGCGACACGGTGCTGGTCATGCCGAACGAGACGACGGAAATTGCCTTCGTTGCGGACAATCCGGGAAAGTGGTTGCTGCATTGTCACATGCTGGGGCACGCGGCCTCGGGCATGACAAACTGGATCATGGTCTCATGAAGTTGCTTTCCCTGATCGCAGTTGCTCTTTCGGGCGTGGCCTACTCAGCCGGAGCAGAGGAAGGCATGGAAGGCGCAGCGCTTTATCAGCAGAATTGCGCCTCCTGTCACGGCGTGGACCTTCAGGGACAACCGGACTGGCGCAGCCCCGGCCCCGACGGCCGCCTGCCTGCGCCACCCCATGATGCAACGGGCCACACCTGGCATCATAGCGACGACATCCTGTTCCGCATCACGCGGGACGGGACCGCCGCAGTGGTGGGCGGGGGCTATCAGGGCAACATGCCGGGCTTCGGCGACAGCCTGAGCGATGCGCAAATTCGCGCGATCCTCGACTACATTAAATCCATATGGCCCGAGCGCGAACGCGCCTATCAACGTGATAGAACCCGGCAGGAATAGGCCGAGAAAAGCCAACTTTTAGGGAACATTCACCCACTGGAAGGTTGTTATTCCCCTAAACACACTCGGAGGTGACGATGGCCTATTCCCGCTTTTTCCTGATGATTGCCGTATCTACGGTCCTGATGTTCGGGTTGATGTACCTGAACACGTATCTGGTCAGCCATATCTTCTGGTCGGAAACACGCGCCTATATGGCAATCGTCATGGGGGCGATCATGGCCTTCGTCATGCTGTCTTTCATGCTCGGCATGTACAAGAACCGCGCGCTCAACATCGCGATCTTTGCAGGCTCCATCATCGTCTTCGCAGCAGCACTCTGGCTGGTTCGCAGCCAGGTGACGGTGCAAGACCGCGCCTACATGCGGGCGATGATCCCACACCATTCGATCGCCATCATGACGTCCACCCGCGCAGAAATCACCGATCCAAGGGTGCGCACCTTGGCGGATGACATCATTTACGCCCAGGACAAGGAAATCGCCGAAATGCGCTATCTGATCGCCGACACTTCGGCGAATGGAGAGGCGACGCCCGCCGGGGATGAACCGGCAGCCGAGTTGAAACCCGCTCAGGACGCCCTGTCCAGCGAGGTTGTTTCCAAGGTCGATCCGGAGTTCCTGACGCAGGCAGATATCGCCCAGGTCTTCCCGGATGGGGCCGCGTGCAGCTTCACCTACACTGAAACGAGCCCGCCCGTGTTCGTGTCCGGAAACGGCACTGCCTTGGTCAAGATCAGCGGTGATCTTGTGCAATTCGATGGCGGGGAAGACAGCTTCGCCGCTGACCCGATCACGATTCAGGTGCGCGATACGGACGATGCCAATCTTCAGGATTTCGTCATCAGCGCGGGCCCTGACTACGAGGCCGGTTTCCGCGGTCAGTACACCTGCACGAATTGAGGAATATGATCATGCCAAAAGATACCACGAAAACCGCCGTTCTCTATCGCATGGTCATGCCTGAGCACACATGCCCCTTTGGTCTGAAATCCAAAGATCTGCTTGAGCGCAAAGGCTACACCGTCGAAGATCACCACCTGAAGACCAAGGACGAGACCGAGGCCTTCAAGCGCGAGCATGACGTCAAGACGACGCCGCAGACCTTCATTGACGGGAAACGGATCGGGGGTCATGACGACCTGCGCATTTTCCTCGGGATCGACCCGCCCAAGGAAGAACAGAGCGACACGACATATCGACCTGTCATCGCGATCTTTTCAGTCTGTGCCCTGCTGGCGCTTGGGCTGGCGTGGCACCAATACGGGACGATCCTGACTTGGCAGAGCTTCCAGTGGTTCATCTCGTTGTCCATGACCGTGCTTGCGATCCAGAAGCTTCAAGACGTTGAGCAGTTCTCGACAATGTTCCTGAACTACGACCTGCTGGCGAAACGTTGGGTGCCCTACGGCAAGATCTACCCCTACGGCGAGGCGCTGGCTGGCATCCTGATGACTGCGGGCGTCCTGACCTGGATCTCCGTACCCGTTGCGCTGTTCATCGGGACCATTGGGGCGATCAGCGTGTTCAAGGCAGTCTACATCGACAAGCGCGAGTTGAAATGTGCCTGCGTGGGCGGCGCCTCCAATGTGCCGCTCGGCTTCATTTCTCTGACCGAAAATTTGATGATGATCGTGATGGGCCTCTGGATGGGCCTGCGTGCCCTCGGGGTCTGAGGTGAGAAACGGGGGCGGCGTCTTGACGCCCCCGGTGTCTTTCTGGCTTAGCCGACGTGCTCCGGCGCGACCGTGGACGTGAAGGTGGCAGTGACCAGCAGGATCACGAGGAAGGCCGCGACCTCCCATCGGATCGACGCCCTCAGCGGGCCGGCGTTTCCGGTCTCGGCCAGGGCAGGGGTCAGCCGAAGCTTGTTCAGCCCGGCGAGGCCGAGAAGCAGGGCCACGACTGCCAGTTTCAGCATCAGGAACTGCCCCCAGGGTTGGGTCAGGACCGCGATGGGATCGCCCGCCAGGATCACCAGGATGACGACGCCCGCCACGACAAGTAGCCCGACCATGACAAGCGCCGCCTGACCGAACCGTTCGACAGTGCGCACGGCTGCCTCGTTGCCACGCTCTGCCATGTCATAGAGCGGATAGAAGCCCCCGATCCAGAAGCTCGCGGCGAGGATGTGGATGACGAAAAGTGTCGAAAGCGCCAACCTCGGATCTCCGGTCGCGTGACCCCGCAGCGCGAAACTGATGGCGACAAGAACAACACCAAGGACCGCCACAGGGCGTGTCCAACTGCGATTGAGCGCGATGGTCGCGATGGCGAGAAGACCAAGAATGTCGGCCTCTACCGACAGCCCAAGTGGACTGGATAGGGCAATCTGGAGCATCATCGGATCAAGCGCGCCACCGAAGCCCCCGTAGAAGAAGGCCGCCCGCAGCGGGATGTTGAGTGCGCTGAACACGATGCCAACTATGGCCGACCATGCTGCAAGCCGCCTGAGGCGACGGCTTGCAGCGGCATCCAGCTCGGTCAGGAGCCAGAGATTTATCACGGAGCCCGCCGCAAGCAGGACACTGACATACATCCCCGCCTTGACGAGGATCGAGGCGATCTGCACCGGTTCCAGTGCGGCAAGAACTCCGCCCATGATTTACTTCCCGACTTTGAACGCAAAGCTACCGTTCATCGGGTGACCGTCCGGCGACATGCCACGCCAATCGACCTTATAATTGCCCGGTGCGAGCTTGGGCAGCTTGCCTTCCCAGGTCTTCACGGCCTGGTTCGCGGCCGGACCGTTGATCTTGTAGGTCTTACCGTCCGGCGCTTTCATCGTGACGGTGGTGATCTGCATGGGGTCTTGGAACATCAGGTGGATGACCTTGGTGTCCGCGCCGACCGTCTGGCCATTGCTCGGCATCGTCATCATGCCCTTGCCGTGGGCCAATGCAGCGCCTGCGCTCAGGGCCAGACCGACCGACAGTGCGGCGGACGTCAGGATAGTACGAAGTTTCATTGGGATGCTCCCTTGGTTGGTTCAGGTTGAAAAAGGCTGCGCCCTCTCCGCGGCTTCGAAGTAGCTGAGAGGGCGCAGAAAAATCAGAACATGAAGTTAATGCCGACGACGCCGGTCAGCTCGTCGACCTCATGGCCATGATCGCGCAGAATGTCGGCTGTTCCGCCGAAGGCGCGTTCGTAGTTCACGCCGACATAGGGCGACACGCTGCGGCCGATCAGGTCGTAGCTCAGTCGCAGTCCCACCTCGACAGATCCGCCGCCTGCCGCGATTTCGCGCTCGGGATCATCCGCCAGCGGCAATGTCGCCTCTATGGAGGGGGTCAGGATCAGCCGATTGGTCAGCAGAGCCTCATACTCCACCTCCGCCCCGAGGTAGGGGTATTCGGAAACGTAGAGCGCCGCTTCGACCTCGAACCATTGCGGTGCGAGGCCTGTCACGCCGAAAGCGCCGTAGTAGCGCTCGGGCGCGCCGTCCGGCGTGGAGGCGGCGATCCCGATGAAGCCATCGAAGAAGTCGGTGATCGGTTTCTGGAGGCGGATTTGGTTGTCCATCTCTTCGAAATCGCCGCCTTCGATCTTCGCGCCTTCGCTCTTCCAGACGAGCCGCAGTTCGTCGTTTCCGACCCATGCGTCGAATTCCCAGGCAAAGGAGTTCTCTTCATCGCCCATCCGGTATTCGAGCTTGTCGGTCCGGACGCTCCAGACGGTTGGCGACATTCCTGGGTCAGCCATCGCAGCAGGTGCAAAAGCCAACGCAAGTGGAAGCCCGAGGGCCGTTCCAAGAAGTCGTTTTTTCATGTGATTGTTTTCCTTGGAATACGCGCGCATCAGGACGGCCCACCTTCGACGATAACCTTGCGGAACATGCCGCCCGCCATGTGGTAGGAGAGGTGGCAATGGAACGCCCACTGGCCGGGGGCATCGACTTCGGTCTCGGTGTAAAGCGTTGTTCCAGGGGCCACGCTGACCGTATGCTTCACGGGGTCATAGGCCCCTTTGCCGGTGTCGAGGATCGACCACATCCCGTGCAGGTGCATCGGGTGCGCCATCATGGTTTCGTTGACGAACTTGAACCGGACGCGTTCGCCGTACTTCAGGCGGATCGGGTCGGCGTCCTCGTATTTCACGCCGTCGATGGACCAGATGTAGCGTTCCATGTTGCCGGTGAGGCGGATCTCGATCTCGCGGGTGGCGGGGCGATCACGGTAGAGCGGCTTGCGCGCCGTGAGGTCTTCGTAGCCAAGGAACTTGCCGCCATTTGCCGCCGTCGGGATCAACCCGCTACCCGGTGCATAGAAGGCAGCGCCCGGTGCGCCTTCAGCAGGAACGACGGGCATGCCAGCGGACATGTCCATGCCAGACATATCCATGCTGCTCATATCATGGCCGGAGTGATCCATCCCGGACATGTCGAACCCGCTCATGTCCATGCCAGAGTGGTCCATCCCAGACATGTCCATTCCGCCCATGCCCATTCCAGAATGATCCATCCCGGACATCATGCCCCCCATGTCGGCCATCGTAAGCAGAGGCTGTGGCCGCATCTTGTAGTAGGGGCCGACCATGCCTGCGGACGGTGCCAGCGTGCCCCGCACCATCGCGGTGCGGCCCGCACTTTCGCCAATGATCGAATAGGCCTTGGCCTCGCGCGGCTGGACGATCACGTCATAGGTTTCCGCCACGGCGATGCGCAGCTCATCCACCACGACCGGCTTCACGTCATTGCCGTCGGCCTGCACCACCGTCATTTTCAGACCGGGCACGCGCACGTCGAAATAGGTCGTCGCCGAGGAGTTGATCAGGCGCAGGCGCACCTTCTCGCCGGGCTTGAAGATGCCGGTCCAGTTCTGCTGGGTGCTGGCCCCGTTGATCAGCGCCGTGAAGCCCTGAACATCCTCGATATCCGTGGGCATCATGCGCATGGCGCCCCACATCTTCCGATCCTGAAGGGCGGCTTTCAGACCCTCCGCGCCCGCGTCCTCGATCAGGTCCTGCGCCGTACGTTGCGCCCGGTTGTAGTAGTCTGCCGATGCTTTTAGGTTGCGGAAGATCCGCGATCCGCTGTGCGGATGCTTGTCCGTGAACTGCACCACGTAGTCGCGGTCCGTCGGCACGGCCTCGCCGCCTTTTGGGGCGATCACGATGGCGCCGTAGGCGCCGTCGGGCTCCTGGAAACCCGAATGACTGTGGAACCAGTAGGTGCCTGCCTGTTCGATCGGAAAGCGGTAGGTGAAGGTTTCGCCCGGCTTGATGCCGTTAAAGCTGATGCCCGGCACGCCGTCCTGCTGGAACGGCAGGATCAGGCCATGCCAGTGGATGGACGTGCTTTCGCGCAGATTGTTCTTCACGCGGATGACGACGTCTTCGCCTTCCTGGAAGTGCAGGATGGTAGGAGTCTGGCTACCATTGTAGCCGATCCCGTTCTTCTTGAAGGTTCCGGTGTCGATCCGGACCTTGTCGACGGTGATGTCATAGGTGCCAGCCTGCGCGGGCAGTCCGAGGGCAAGCCCCAGCACTACGGCGAGAGGCCGCAGGAAGTTCGTGTGTTTCATGTGTTTTCCGTGAGCGCGGACCAAAAACATGGCCTCGCAAAGAGGAGATCACTGCCGAGCAGTGAAGGGAGGGAGAAGGATCAGCTGGGCCAGAGGTTCGAAACTGAAGAAGACCGCAAATGATCGGATTGCCGGACGTCGCCGCTCGGGCACGCCGCAATCAACGCCGTACAGGCGCGCTCAGGCCAGAGGAGGCCGAAGGAAGGAGAGAAGAACGGACTGCAGAGCCATGCTCGGTTCGGCTGGATTCAGGTCCGCGATCCGGAAGTCTTTGTGCAGGTCGATAGCAGACGTATTTCCAGACTGATCTGTGCAAGCAACGCTGGCACAATGAAGCAGTCCCATTGGCTTGGGCTGCTGCTCAGTCTCGAAGGCAGTGTCGACCATCTGATCCTGAAGAACGGATATTTCGTCACTATGCACATGCTGAGCCGCAGCAGGCTCTGCACAATGTTCGGCCATCGGCATCACATGCGCAAATGCACTCGTCACAACGAGCTGCAATGCAACAAGAATGATGAAGACCCTACCGAGCACACAGTTTCCTTTCGTCCATCGAGGATAAACACTTCTCAGCGGTCAGTCGTCAAGTCTGAAGAAGCCCTCCAGTTGCTGGAAGCTCACGACTATGTGGGAAGTGGCGTGCTGATATCGCTATCCGCTATCTGCGCATCGCCGACATCCACTCTTGAAGATGTCGCAGGCGCAGCGAACGGCGGAAAGGTCCCGCACTGCCGACCTCGGTGCATTGCGCGGCGAAGGTCGGGAACGAGCCCAGATGTATGTACCGGCTGCTGTTCGCAAGTGTTCAATTGCATGTCTTCAGGAGGTCGCTGATATGTATCCGGCCTTTGGATCGGCTTGAGTATTTTGCCGTGGCCCTGTTGGGAGTACGCACGCGCCGCTGTCTCATTACTAACCTGATCTATTATGACCATCTGGGCTCTCAGACTTTGGGTGCGCCTTATTCCGTTCCATGCAGTTGAGGTTTACGAACATCGTTTGCGGCTGTGATCAGATCGCAGTCGCCAATTCCTTTTCTTTCCAATCGAAGTCTTTGCCTGAGTTCAAAACGCTCCACGCAATGCGCGCCAGCTTGTTGGCCAGTGCAACACCCAGCTTATTGTGCTGCATGCGCGTCGCCGCCGCTTCCAGCCAAGGGCCAAAACTGAACTTTGACCAGTTCTTGGGTCGCATCAAGATGACCTGTGCGGCCTGCACAAACAGCATGCGCAGATACCGACTGCCCCGCTTCGTGATTCGCCCCAAAATCGTCCGTCCACCCGTGCTATGTTGGCGTGGCACAAGCCCCAGCCAGGCCGCAAAGTCGCGCCCACGGTCATAAGCCTCGCCGTTCCCGACAGCGGACCCCACCGCCGTTGAGATGATGGGGCCAATGCCCGGAATAGTCATCAGACGCTGACAGCTGGCCTCGCTTTTGCTAACGGATTCGATCTCAGACGTGGTCATCTCGATCCGCTTGTCGATCCAGATCCAGTCCTGCTGAAGGCCGAGGATCAACTTGCGCATCCGCAACGACATCTCATCATCGCGGTTGTCCAAAATCGCCTGGAGCGACGTGCGAAGTGCGGCCACGCTTTTGCGAACGGTGATCCCTTGTTCAATCAAGAATGCGCGGATCTGATTCATTGTCGCCGTTCGGCGCGACACGAGACGGGAGCGCACGCGATGCAATGCCTGCAGATCGAGCTGTTCCTGCGTCTTCTCGGCAACCGTCTTGAGATTGGGGCGCAACGCGGCCTCTGCGATGGCCTCAGCATCGTTGTAGTCGTTCTTCTGGCCTTTGTTGAATGGTTGAACGTAGACCGCTGGAATAATTCGGGGCTCGAACCCCAGCTTACGCAACGTTCGGCTGACAAAATGCGCGCTCATGCAGGCTTCTAAGCCAACGATGCACCGCGGCAGTTCCTCAAACGTCGCGACCAACGCCATGCGCTTGATCTTCCTGCGCAACACCAGCTGGCCCACTTTGTTGAAGCCAATCAAGTGAAAGACGTCTTTGCCGATATCGACGCCAATCGACATCAGTTCATCAAAATCATTCGTCGCCATGCTACTTCTCCTATGTGCAGTATAGGCCAAGCCTAACCTGCTGGGTGAAGCAGCCGGTACATCCCATTAGTAACGAATGCTGCGGCGCGAACGGATGTCCGCTTCCGGACAGGTGCCCAAGCACATCTAGATTTTCCGCATGTTTCGGGTCGAGCTGTAAGGCCGTGATCTGCAATGTCTCCGACAACGACAACGGAGACCCATCGACATGTCCTTTCAAATCCACGCACTGCCCGCCGAGCCGTTCCACCAACTCTTCGCAATGAGCGACGAAAAACTTCGAGCCCTTAATGCGCGTCGTATGACGGTAGGGGCCAAGCCCGGCTCGCCCTGTCGGGTCAGCCTTGCGGATGCCGAAGTGGGCGAAACGGTGATCCTCGTACACTACGAACATCAGCCGGCCGCATCGCCCTACAGGGCGGGACACGCGATCTTCGTCCGAGAGGGAGTAGCGCAAGCCCGCCTTGCCGTGGATGAAGTGCCGGAGGTGTTGCGCTCTCGGCTCATCTCGTCGCGTCAGTTTGACGAAGAGGGGATGATGATCGGGGCTGACGTCGTCGATGGGGAAAGCCTCAGCGCGGCGATCGATACTGCATTTGCCAACGCGCGCACGTCCTACATCCATCTCCATAATGCCAAGCCGGGCTGCTTCGCCGCCCGTGTCACCCGTGCTTGACGGCACCTTCGAGGCTCACCGAATGAATACGCTCTCCCGCCTCACCGGAGCCGCCTACGGTACTCACCTTGCCGATCAGGTCGCGCTCGTTGCCGTGCCGCTCGTGGCTGCACTCGCGTTTGATGCCTCGCCACAGCTGATCGGCGTGCTCGTGGCCTGCCAGTCCTCTGCCCACCTTCTCGGGTCCATACCCTTCGGCATTCTGGTAGACCAGGCTCGGCTGCGCATTTTGCTGATTGCGTCCGCGCTGCTCCTCTTTACCGGGGCCACAGGCGCGACGACCAGCATCCTTTTCGGCACAGCTACGGGCTTCGGTGTGTCGATCACGTTGGCGGGTTTCGGCACTGTCCTATTCAGCCTAACGGCTCTGTCCATCGTGCCGCGCGTTTCAGATTCCACATCGCTTGCAGGTGCGAACGCAGCCATTGAGGTTCCCCGTGCGCTCTGCTCTTTCGCGGTGCCGCTTACCGTGGGCCTCGCAATCAGCGACGTATCAGCTTGGGTGATATTCGCGACGGCTGGTCTAGGGGCGGGGTTGTCCCTAATCTGTACGACAACTATGCCGGAGTTCGAGACGGCACCCAAGCCCACAGGGCCTATCTTGGCACGCATCATCGAAGGCGGGCGCTACGTTGTGGGGCACGATTTGCTCCTGCCGATCTTTCTGTGTGCTATCTTCTGGAACCTCGCTTTCGCCGCGCTGCTCGTCGCGCTGGTTCCCGTGATCCAGGACGTTTACCGCTTCGACCCAGGAACCTTCGGGATTGCCCTGGCCGCGTTCGGAGCCGGAGCCTTTATTGGTACGTCGCTGGCTCGGCGCGTTGCCGACAAAATCGCGCCCAAAGTCGTGCTATTGTTCGGCCCCGGGAGTTCGGCTGTAGCCTCCGCCTGCCTGCTGTTGATTGGCGCGGGCACGCCGCCCGTTGCGCTCTATGTATGCTTCTTCATACTCGGGTTCGGACCGTCGATGTGGCTAATTGCGCAGAATTCAGTGCGCCAGCTCGTTTCGCCTCCGGTGATGCTCGGCCGCGTCAACGCTGTGATACAGACCGCGATCTACGGTGTCCGGCCTCTCGGCGCGCTATTGGGTGGAATGGTTGCGGGGATTGGCGGGCCAAAGACCGCGCTCATGCTCGCCACGATTTCTTTTGGCGCGTCGTTCGCGGTCTCGCTGCTCAGCGGACTACGGTGCATTGATAGTTATGCATCGATCAAACGGCCTCTGATATCTGACTGATACATGGCGTGCTGAAGCGGACCTTCATGCATCGCGCGGCGAAAGCTCACTCCGTCCGCTCATCAGACCTTAACACAGTGCGCGGCGAAGGTCCGGAAAGAGCCCATAATCACCGATGCTGCACGATGCACGAGCGTCAGCTTTGCAGATTTTGGCCCCACCTCAGAGGACCGCCGCACGCGTGCCGAGTAGTTCTCGAATGCGGTGCCGTATTGGTCTTTGAGCCAAGGTTCCTCGGAAAACGATGCGGCAATAAGCACTGCTATTCCAGCCAATCCGACTGCCATTGCCCAAGGCGCTGCTGACAGGATCATCCAACCACCGACGATGCCAATATCAGCCATATACTGCGGGTTCTGCGAATAGCGGTACATACCCTTGGTGCGCAGGGTGCCTTTGGCTCCACCCGTTTGCGGGACACCGAAATGTGAGACTTCCATCCAAACTACGATGTTGCCGATCAGGATGAGAGGCAGGCCGACGCCAAACCGCAACCAACCCGGTACGTCCAAATCAGCCCAACCCCAGACACCAAGCAGGATGAGAACCCCGAACAGCGTGAATGTTGGCAGCCAGACAAAGAAAAGCGTGAATGTCGTGTAGCGTTTTGGCGGCCATATGCGCCGATCAGGAAAGGCAATCGACCAGAGGATTGCCGCTAGCGTCATGGCGGCGACGCCTAGACCCAGAATAATCAGAAAGCCCTGCATCATGCCTCTGCGTGTTTGTGGTCGATTATGTCCCGCCGCTCTGCGAGGGCTTGCCGCACAATCTGAAAAGCGGACGACAGGAACAGCCCAGCCATGATTGTTGCGACGATCAAATCAGGCCAGCCTGTTGCTGTACCCCAGACGCCCAAGGCCGCGAATATGACGGCGACGTTGCCGATGGCGTCATTACGCGAACAGAGCCAGACTGAACGCACGTTGGCGTCACCATCCTTGTAGCGCACCAGTAAGAACACACTGGCAAGGTTCGTGAGCAAAGCCAGAAAGCCAACAGCGCCCATGATCTCAGCCGTGGGAACCCCGACATAGAAGACGCGGTAAACAGTCGATCCGAAGACCCAAAGTCCCATTAACAAAAGGCTGAACCCCTTGAACAGCGCGGCATTGGTGCGGGCGCGAAGTGATGCCCCGATGACGGCCAGAGAGATACCATAGGTCATTGCATCGCCCGCAAAGTCGAGAGCATCGGCTTGCAAAGCCTGTGACTTAGCCAAGTGGCCCGCAGTCATTTCAACCGCGAACATCGTCGCGTTGAGGGCAATGACGATCCAGAGTCGTCGTTTGTAGTCGTCTGATACGCCGTCAAACTTGGCGTCGTGTCCGCAGCAACCGGCCATTAGATTACCTCCTGCGTTTCAAGGTCTGATTGAGTTGACACGAGGCTTGCCTCGCCACCGGGAATGCTCGGCACATGACCGCTCCGCATCTTCCTGACGCGGTGATTCATCCAGTGCCGAATGAGCAGGCGATAGAGAAGACCCTTGATGCCGGTCAACTGGCGGTGCGATGCATAGAATGTATCGGGATCGTCGAAGGTGCCGAAGTCGTGGTTGATACCGGTCTTTTGGATGTAGGTGCTGGCCCCACGCCATTCGACGTTTGGGCTTTGCAGACAATCTGTGCCTGCACCATAGGCGCACAATGATTGACGCCCTGGAAACGCACCTTGCAGGGCTGCAAGCACGGCTGCATCCAGAATGAAGCCCTCAAGGTTCAACCACTTTCCGTCATGATGGATTTCGATCCATGAGTGGATAATGTTTCGGGGGGCAACCGGATAGACCAGCTCTGGCACGACCCCCCGCTGCAATCGCTTGTCGATGGTGAAGCCATGAAAGCGGCAAGGCACACCAAGAGCGCGCAAGAGCGCCATAAGCAGAGTGCCCTTCGTGTTGCACTGCCCATAGCCATCAGCCAGCACCCTAGAAGCTGGCAACGCATCATCAGAATTGTAGCCGAACAGAATTTCGTTGCGGACAAAGTCATACGCTGCGCCGATCCGATCGGTTTGCGAAAGGGACAGCCAGCCACGGTCAGTTACTAGGCACTGAATGGGGGACGCTTCGAAGTCCAGCAGGGGTGTCGGGGACAGGTATTGGTCAGTCATGGTGGCCTCTTGAGTCTGTGTCCCACTCTATCTACAATCTCTAGTGACTAGAGGTACAAGAGGTTTCTTCATGTTTTCTATCGGCGAGCTTTCAAAGCGCACCAAGGTCAAGGTTCCAACCATCCGCTACTATGAGGAAATGGGGCTGTTGGCAGAGGCCGAGCGCACAAGCGGCAACCAACGGCGCTATGACAAGACAGGACTGGAACGGCTGAGTTTCATTCGCCACGCGCGTGATCTTGGCTTTTCGATTGGGGCGATCTCTTCGCTGATCGAGTTGCAAGAACACCCAGACCGATCCTGTGAGGCTGCGACAGCCATCGCCTTTTCGCAGCTGGTTGACGTGCGCGAGAAGATCAAACGGCTCAAGCTATTGGAAAAGGAACTTACGCGAATTTCAAAGGGCTGTGATGGGCACGGCATATCCGAAGACTGTTACGTGCTGGCGTCTTTGGCCGATCATGAGCTTTGTGAAAGAGATCATTGAAAAGTCGATAGCGGCCATTGGCGCAGCCGTAGCGAAAGAGCGGTTTGTCCGCCCTGCCGACCTTCATCCACCGAAAATGCTGCGCGAGGGACGAATGGCCGGTTTGGTGAAGTTGCACCGCGGCGATTGGCGAGGGACTGAACGGCAGGTTTAGGCCGGGAGCGATGCCCCGCTAAGGGCGACCAGGCGCTTGGCCCTGCCGCGCGGCGAAGGTCCGGTAAGAGCCCATAGATACTGGCGCAATGGATCAGAAAGAGCTACCCCTTCAGTGAACCAACCGGAAGACAGAGATGTTGCTACAAACCGCCTATCTGTTTTTCCTCACTTTGATGTGTTTCGTCGGCTTCACGTATGGGCGATACACAGATGGAGCTGCAGCTCGAACCCTTGATGGACCTTATTTCTGCAATGAGCTCCAAAGCTCGGGTAGTGACGATACGGCCGTGATTGGATTTGCCTTTATTTTTTTCAGCCTACCGCTGTTGATCCGACTGCTCCGTTTCTCCAAAGGTGTATCTAAATTTGAGATTGGAGTTCTCGGCGTTTCCACTATTGTCGCAGTAGGTGCTTTGCTTCTGGCTTCTCTGGACTGTGCGGAGATATTCTATACAGCCTTCGGTGTCCCAGACCCTCATTTAGCTGCCGCCCTTTTGGTCTTGCCGACTAGTCTAGCCCTGCTTATTCGAATGCGAATAGCATCTTGAAAACAAAGGCAGATTCCTCCCGTTCGGCGGCACTCAAGCATTAAGAATGCCGCGCGAGGGACGAATGGCCGGTTCGGTTAAGCTGCTTCGCGGCATGGCCGTACTCAGCCAAGGTCGGCTCTGGGCCGGGAGTGACGACCGCTGGAGCCTGCCAAGTGTTCGGCTCACCGCACTGCCG
>NZ_JAGEMH010000015.1:0-79464 GCF_040148795.1 Sagittula sp. NFXS13 | reverse complement strand
TCAGCGATGTGTTGTACGAAGGCCAGTTCCTGGTCTTGTACTTCGTAGGGGCCCAACTGCTCATGTCGCCCAGCTATCATGCCGGATTCACACAGTGAATCCCTGAAGCGATTTGTGCAACAAAGCCCCTATGCACGCTCAGCAAGGTCGCGGACGTGTTGTTTTCAGAGGCCCAATCGCTGATGCGAGATTGAAACCATGTGCTGCGACGATGCCCCCCCTGTCCGTCGCTCTGTATTTTTCGGTCCCCCAACAGCTTGGTCAGCGCCATGTTGTTTAAAGGTCGATCCCCTCGGTGGCTAAAGGCCATCGCACCAGCTTGTTTTGCGGCGTGCGATGACTCCGACGGCCTGCGAGCAGAGCGGAACGCGATGTTGGCGCTTGGATGTCATCCGCGCCCCCGGAATCTTCCAGACGCGACTCTCAAGGTCGAATTCCTCCCATGATGCGCCCCGCACCTCGCTGGATCGCCCCGCGGATAGGATCAGAAACAAAGCGCATCCCGGCTCGCACTCCACAGCGCATCAAGGAACAACTTTGTTATGACCGCGGGCAGTTCGCATCACGGCACCGAGGGGTGATGTGCAACACCGTTCGCCTTGTTCGGTTGTTTAGGAGCTGTGTAGCACAAATGCTGTGACGAGCAGACTTCCCCTTTCTCCTGACGCACTTATCCCACGAACTAAGGGACAGGCGTTCCGAGCGCAGTGCAGCCGTTCAGCAGCGCGGCGCGGACTTGGAGTTCGGCGACCTGCCGATCGAAGTCGCGCGCCATGCGCCCCGGAAAGGAATTTCCGAAGGAAAAGTCCCGAGAGGTTTCGTCTCGGCGCGGCTTCGGCGGTGGCATCCGCTCCACTTTGGTCAAATGGCACGGTCGAGGTATTTCGACGCGCAGGGCCTCGTTTCGCGCGATTCCACGAGCAGTCGATGCTTCCACAGCGACGCGTTCTCGCGAGGCGGAATGACGGCGTGTGCGCCTTTCTTGGCGGGATTTGCGGGGTGAAGGGCGTTCCGGTCGTGATCCCCTGGGTGAATTCAGCCCTGAACGGGCGAAGCCCCGGTGGTAGGCACCGTCCGCGGTGGCCGAGCCGATAACGACATCAACGCGGGGGGCTGGCTGAGCCGTTCAGGTAACATGGCGCATCGCCGACGCTGCTCCCGGTGATCTCCCATCTCGGCTTATTTGCGATGCAAATCGCCTGCCGGGCAGTGCTCAGACACGCTTGGATCTCGGCATCTCTATACTGTGGCTGCTGGCCTCGCATACTGATCGGCGGCGGCACCCAAGCCATGTCCGGATCGAACCAACCTCTCGGGACATTTCGTACCGAAATGCTCTGCCGGTCAGAGGATCGTTAGCGAGCCACGCTCCTTCAGCCCTCCGTTATAGGCCAATGGCAGCTATCCGGAGGGAGGCGCGCTCAGTATCGGCTGGTTGGCGGCGGCACCTGTCTGTTTGATGCGCCTCTGACGTGCAAAGGAGATATTTCTATAACCTGGACTGCGATCTCCCTCGCATCGTCCCGAGCTTTGGACAAAGGCTACACTCAGACGGAGAGCGTCATTAATCAGGGCACTGGCGAACAACGCGATACCGAGACCAAATATATCCAGTCCGATGTCGCCGCCCGTTGGCAAGGGTGCTGAAAGTGGGCCAGCCGCGTGATCCCGAAAGCTCTCTGGTTGAAACATGTAAGAACTCAGACCGTTTCTACTCCACGCCTATGGCGACTGTTCCACGATCTTCGGGATTGCGTCGGCCTGACGTGTGGCGGCATATACTGCGCTCTTTTCGCAAACACTTTGGGCAAAGAACCATCACTGCTGCGCGACCATGGCGCTTTACCCTTGCAAAACACTCGGATGATAGGTCTCTGCATTGCAAAATGTGCGTCAGAACACCATCCCGTGTGCACGAGTGCGCGACGGAATCCCGGGTGTTTTACGTTACTTAATAGCAAACCTACCATTTTACTCGAGAGTATCCATGTCGCCACGCCTTCGCCCTGCCCTCTGCGCCATCCTTTTAGCTTGCGCAAGCTCCGCTACCGCTCAACCAATGCCCGGCGCAGGCGGTCCAAAGGAGGTGGGCGTGGTCACCTTGGACGAAGCGAATGTTCCGTTTTCTGTCACCCTGCCCGGTCGCGCCGTGGCCAGCGCTCAGACCGACATACGCCCCCGTGTGTCCGGAATGATCGAAGAAATTCCGTATTCGCCCGGATCGAGGGTTGCCGTCGGTGACGTGTTGTTCCGGTTGGAGGCGAATACCTATGAAACTGCCCTGGCCGCTGCCGAGGCCCAGGTCAGAGGGGCGGAAGTCGCGGTGCAAACGGCCGAAGCCACAGTGTCGCGGTATGCGCGGCTCGAAGGTACGGGCGTCACAACTGGGGATGTGGACACTGCGCGTTCCTCGCTGGCACAGGCACAGGCCACGCTTTCGGCGGCCAAGGCGGATCTGCAAAGCGCACAGCTTGACCTGGAACGGGTGGAGATCCGCAGCCCTATCGACGGGATCGTGGCGGTAAGCAACGTGTCCGTCGGCGCGATCGTTACCGCCAACCAGACCGACGCGCTGACCACGGTCACCACGATGGACCCGATTTATGTCGATGTGGCCGAAAGCAGCGCGCGCATCACTCGCGTGCGTTCGCAATTCGACAACGGTACGCTGCAACCCGGCGACCGTCTGGATGCGGCGCTGACACTCGAAGACGGACGCAGCTACGAGGACACGGGCTCGTTGGTCACGCCAGGGTTGGTGGTCTCGACCTCCACCGGATCCGTCGACATGCGTTTTGAATTCGAAAACCCGGCCCGCATGATCCTGCCCGGACAATTCTTGCGCGTTGGCATCAATGTCGGCTCGCGTCAGGCGATCCTTGTCCCGCAACGCGCTTCTCAACGCCAAGCAGACGGCACCCTCACCGTGTTTCTGGCCAAAGATGGTGTCGCCAACGAAGTCTCTCTCACGACATCTGGCACCTATCAGAATGCATGGATCGTGACCGAAGGGGTTGTTGTTGGCGATCAGGTCATTGTGGACGGGCTGTCAAATCTGAGCGATGGCGCAAAGGTGTCGCCTGTCCCGGTGACGATCAACGACACCGGGGTTGTCCAGGACGTCGCCCCCGATGACGCGCAAGACGCCGAGCAGGATCAATAAATTATGGCACAGTTTTTCATTCACCGCCCGGTCTTTGCCTGGGTGCTGGCGATCGTCACGATGCTGGCAGGCGCTTTTTCATTCTTGCAACTGCCCGTGTCGCAATATCCTGACATCGCGCCCACGACGATCCGTATCAGCGCGACCTATTCCGGTGCGACGGCCACGGCGGTCGAAAACTCGGTCACGGCGGTTATCGAAGATTCCATGACCGGGATGGACGGGGTGCTCTATATGGAGGGCACCTCGCGCGAGGGGTCTTCTTCGATCTCGCTGACCTTCGACGAAAGCATCGACCCGATCGACGCGCAAAACAACGTGCAGTCAAAGGTCAGCCAGATCGAGGGTCAGTTGCCGCAGACCGTTCGGGACCGTGGCGTCAGCGTGTCGCGCTCAACCTCGTCGATCCTTCTCGTCGGTGCAATCATATCGAGCGATGCTCGCTATTCGACCCTGGAGCTGGGTGATTTGCTGGACAACCAGATCTCCGGTCCTGTGCGCCGGACAGAAGGTGTGGGCGGCCTGAATGTCTTTGGGTCGGGCTATGCGCTGCGGGTTTGGCTCGATCCGCTGTCCTTGTATGAATATCAGCTGACTGCGTCCGATGTCACCAGCGCAATCGCTGCGCAGAATACTACGGTGTCTGTCGGCTCTCTTGGTGACCTGCCAGTTGTCGAAGGCCAGCAGTTCACCGCCACCATTACCGCGCAAAGCCAGCTGACCGGCGTCGAGGATTTTGAAAACATCCTTTTGAAATCTGCCGAAGATGGTGGTCAGGTCACGCTTGGCGATGTGGCCCGCATTGAAATCGGCCAGGAAAGCTACGGCGGTGCGGCCAAGTTCAACGGCGCGAATGCGGCGGGCTTTGGGGTTAACTTGGCCACCGGCGCAAATGCCGTGGATACGGCAGAGGCCGTTCGTGAAACGCTGTCCGAGCTGGAAGCCTCGCTCCCCGAGGGGGTCGAGATCGCCTATGCCTACGACACCTCCCCCTTTGTCGAACTTTCCATTGAGAAGGTCTACCACACACTGGCGGAGGCCGTCGGCCTCGTCTTCATCGTGATCCTGATCTTCTTGCAGAAATGGCGCGCGACACTGATCCCGATCATTGCCGTTCCCGTGGTTCTGGCGGGGACATTCGCAACGCTGGGAGGCTTGGGCTATTCCATCAACACGCTCACCATGTTCGCCATGGTGCTCGCCATCGGCCTTTTGGTGGATGATGCGATTGTCGTGGTGGAAAACGTCGAAAGGGTGATGGAGGAAGACGGCCTCGGCCCCGTTGAGGCCACCGAGACAGGCATGAAGCAAATCACAGGCGCAGTCATCGGCATTGCGCTCGTGCTATCTGCGGTGTTCCTGCCGATGGCGTTTTTCGGCGGGTCTACCGGCGTGATCTACCGGCAGTTCTCGGTCACCATCATTTCGGCCATGGTTTTGTCCGCTCTGGTGGCCTTGATCCTCACGCCTGCCCTGACCGCATCCATGTTGACGTCAGGCCATAGCACCCCCATCGCCCCGGCGCGCTGGTTCAACGCCGGATTCCAAAAGGTCACGAACGGCTACGTCGCTGTGGTCAAGGTTCTTGCCCGCACGCCGCTGTTGGCCCTCGCCATCATTGTCGGCATGGCCGGCGCCTCCTGGGTGATGGTGCAGCGGTTGCCATCCTCCTTCCTCCCTCAAGAAGACCAGGGCGTGATGTTCGCGATGGTCAACCTGTCGGAAGGCACGACCACAGCGCAAACCGCACAGGTCGTTGATGAGATCGAAACCTACCTGACCAACGAAGAGCCCAGCGTCGAGTCGACGTTTTCTTCGCTTGGTTTCAGTTTCATGGGATCCGGCCAAAACGCCGCCATGGTGTTCATCAAACTCAAAGACTTCGGAGATCGTGACGCCCAAGCAGAAGCGGCATCAGCCATCCTGGGACGTGCCATGGGCCGCTTTTACGGCCACCGCGCAGGCCAAATCCTGTTCCTTCAGCCTCCGTCGATCCAGGGGCTTGGCAACACGTCCGGGTTCAGCATGTATCTGGCGGATTACGCGAACAATGGCACCGAGGCGTTGCGTGAAGCGGCAAAAGAGTTGGAGGCCAAGGCGAATGCCGACGGACGGTTTGGCAACCTGCGCACCCAAGGGACTGATACAGAGGCCGTTCTGCGGATCGACATCGACAGCCAGAAAGCCGAAAGCTTTGGCGTCTCGGTGTCATCGGTGAACAGCATTTTGTCGACGATTTTCTCCGGATCGAACGTCAACGACTTTGATATGAATGGCAATTTGCGCCCCGTGATCGTTCAGGCCGAAGCAGCCCACCGCATGCAGCCAGAGGATATCGAGGACTGGTATGCCATCAACAACAGCGGGGAGATGGTGAGCTTTGCCAGCTTCCTGGAAACGCGCTGGGTCTCCAATACGCCGTCTCTGGCGCGTATTGATGGCGTAAGTGCGATCTCCATCTCTGGCAGCCCCGCCGAGGGGACCAGCTCTGGTGAAGCCATGGAGGTGATTGCAGAACTCGCCGGCGAGCTGGATGGCGGTTATGGCGTGGCGTGGACAGGCCTGAGCTTCCAGGAGCAGCAATCCGGAAACCAGGCGCCCTACCTCTATGCGCTGTCGGCGCTGGTGGTCTTTCTGTCGTTGGCTGCATTGTACGAAAGCTGGACCATCCCTATCGCCGTGATGATGTCTGTGCCGGTCGGCATTGCAGGGGCACTTTTGTTTGCCTTGATATTTGGTCAGTCCAACGATGTTTACTTCAAGGTGGGGATCCTGACGACCATCGGCCTGGCTGCCAAGAACGCCATTCTGATCGTGGAATTCGCCCGCGATCTGGAAGTCGCTGGACGCAGCGCCTTTGAGGCCGCAATTCAGGCTGCACGGATGCGTTTGCGTCCAATCCTGATGACCTCTTTGGCGTTCATGTTTGGCGTGCTGCCGCTGGCCATCGCCGCTGGTGCAGGCGCTCAGGCGCAAAATGCCATCGGCATCGCTGTGCTGGGCGGCATGACGGCTGCGACGCTGGTGGGCATCTTTGTGGTGCCGGCCTGCTATGTCCTGGTGCGCCGCGTCTCCGGAGGTCAGCTGAGCTGATTAAAAATGCGCGCCGCGGCCACCGGTGGCGCGCATATAGCTGCAATTGCAAGAAACCTGGGAACCTTCCCTTGCGGAAGTTGTTTTCCTTTGGAAACAAAGGATACTCCGATGCAAATTACCAGATATCCCGGGCTGTCGGCTTTCACGCTGTCAGCCTTATTGGCGCTTGCCGTCATGCTTTGGAACTACGTGGCAGACGTCGGCATCGCTGGTACGGGTGGGGCGGCGCTCGCCCTGTTTGGCACGTTCGCTTTGACAGCCGCAGGTATTTTGCTGGTGATGACCCGACTGCCCGGTTGGGCGCGCGTGACCTTCAAGGTGCTGATTGCCTTGGGCTTGATCGGCACCTCACTGGCGGCTTTTTTCCTGCACGCATGGATCGTCCTGGCCCTTCTGATCGTGGCCACAGTGGCCTTTGTCATCTCTCTGATCCTGTGAGGTCTTCGATGCCCCTGCTCCGCACTCTCCTGCTGACCGCCGCTCTGCCCCTGTCTGCTGCGGCTCAAACCTCCACTGACTGGACCGGCTTTCATGGCAACTTGGCCGCACAGAAATTCTCCCCCCTTACGCAGATTACGCCGGAGAACGTGACCTCGCTGGAGCGTGCCTGGGAGCTTCACACAGGTGATCTGTCGCTTGGCGACGGTGACCTGCCGAAGACCATTTGGTCTGCCACGCCAATCTACGCAAATGAGACGCTCTACCTCGGCACGCCCTTTTATCGCATTTTGGCCATCGATCCCTCTACCGGTGAGGAAAAGTGGTCCTTTGACACTGACAGCACACTCGAAGCGCTCACCCAGCCAGGGTTGAAAAACCGCGGCGTCACCTATTGGGAAGCCGAAGAGCAGACCGGCCGGATCTGTGACAAGGCTGTTTACATCGGCACGATGGACGCACGCCTGTTCGCGGTGGATGCCAACAATGGTGTGCCCTGCGAAGAGTTTGCCGACGGCGGCCAACTGGACGTGAACCAGTGGAACACCACCAACGACAAATGGCCGCTGTCCCTGCTGCAACCGCCCACTGCCTACGGCGATCAGCTTTTCGTTGGCTGGGCTGGCAAGGATTGGGAATACGCAGAAGCGCCCGCAGGCACGGTGTTTTCCATCGACGCCCGCACGGGCGAATTGCAATGGACCGTGGAGTTCATCCCCTCCGAAATTCGCGCAAAGACTGGCACCGCAAATATATGGACCGCCATGACCGTGGATGAAGAGCGAGGGATCTTGTACCTGCCTGTTTCCTCCCCATCACCCAACTATTGGGGCGGCAACCGCACGCAGGACATTCCGCTGGCGACCTCCGTCACCGCGGTGGACACCGAAACCGGTGAGATCATCTGGTCCCGACAGCTCGTCCATCATGATATCTGGGACTATGACACCAATGCCGCGCCGACGCTGGTGGATCTGACAGTGGACGGTGAAAAGGTGCCCGCGCTTGTGCAGACCTCGAAGCAAGGGATGCTTTACGTTCTGAACCGTGAAACCGGCGAGCCCATCTTTGACTGGGAGGAACGCGCAGTGCCGGCCTCCACCGCCGTGGGTGAGAAGGCATCGCCGACACAGCCCTTTGTCACCACGCCGGAGCCTCCGAATGCGTCGATGGAATGGCCGGGGGTCTGGGGTTTTGCCGATCTGATGAGCTTTGGCTACTGCTCGCGCAAAGCCGCCGAGCTGGACTATCAGGGCCTCTTCACACCGCCGTCCGAGCAGGGCTCGCTGATCTGGCCCGGCACAGCTGGTGGTATGCAATGGGGCGGCGGCGCCGTGAACCCGGAAACCGGCATTTACTACGTCAATACCAGCCATGTGGTTCAGATTCTCGAGCTTTTCCCGCGCGAAGAATACGATAAAGCCGCAGGCGGGTCAGCCAATGAGAGTGGCTTCTACCCGCAAACCGGATCTCCTTATGGGTTTGAGTTGACGCAGTTTGTCACGCCGACGCTAGGCATCCCCTGCTGGAAACCGCCGTTTGGCGCGCTGTTGGCTTATGACATGAACACTGGCGAAAAACTGTGGGAAGAGCCTTTTGGCGCGGTGCAGCAATGGGGCTTCTACATGCCCGAAAGCTGGGGCTCCCCGACCATCGGTGGTCCTGCTTTGACCGCCTCCGGCCTGCTGTTCATCGGTGCCTCGATGGATGATCGTGTGCGCGCAATCGACGCTGAGACCGGCAAAGTGCTTTGGTCCGACCTGCTCGAAGCACCCGTGGTCGCGAACCCGGCAGTATTTGAACATGAAGGCGAGCAATACGTGGTCTTCGTTTCCGGCGGCAACACGATCCTGAAACCGGAAGTGTCCGACCAAGTGGTTGCCTACCGCCTGCCCCGCTAAAATAAGACCGAAGCAGCCGCCCTAAAAGCAGGCCGATTGACGAAAGTGTCTTCCCAAATCGGCCTGCACTCGGACGTCGTCGATGCAACGACCCTTGCGGATGGCAGTGCCAAAGCTGAAGTGGCGCTTAGCCGGAAACTATCGGCGCTGATCACGCGCTTATTGCAGGTGGTTCCCCACTGATGATCAACCCTCAGACCCGCTGAGATCTTCGAGACATCCCTTATGAGGCTTGCCTGTGCGGGAAAGAACCGCACCACAGGCAAGCCAAATAAGATCAGGCCGCTTGTGCCTTGCGCGCAGCGGCGTCTTCCTTCCGGGCGCCCGGAAAGAAGCTGTAGTAGAACACAGGCGCTGCGATCAGCGTCAGAACGGATGCAAAGCCCAAGCCCCCCATGATCGTTACCGCCATCGAAGCAAAGAACGCATCCGAAAGGAGCGGGATCATCCCGAGAATCGTCGTCGCTGCCGCCAGAACCACTGGCCGCAAACGCGAGGTTGAGGCGTCCAGCACCGCTTGACGAAACGGTACGCCCTCCGCGCGCACAAGGTCGATCTCTTCGACAAGAACGATGCCGTTTTTGATCAACATGCCCGACAAGCTGAGCAATCCCAAAAGCGCGGTGAAGGAGAATGGCAATCCGGTCCCGAGGAGCCCCAAGGCCACGCCATTCACGCTCATGGGCACCAGAAGCCAGATGATCACTGGCTGGCGGATCGTTCCAAACAGCAGCACGGAGATCAGCACCATGATAATCAGGGACAGTGGCAACTGCTTGCCCAACGAAGCCTGCGCCTCAGTCGAGTTTTCATACTCGCCGCCCCACTCCAGCACATATCCCTCTGGCAACTCGATCGCTTCGATCGCGCCGCGCACCTCGGCGAACACAGCAGAGGCGTTTACGCCAGCGGGCACGCCCGCAAGGACCGTGATCGTTGGCACCCGGTCTCGCCGGACAAGGAACGTGTTCTGCGCCTCCCAAGTGAAACCATTCACGATCTGCGCCACGGGAATGTATGTTTCCGCAGCGTCCGAATAGACCGGAAGGTCCGCGAGATGGGCCGCCCCTTCGTCTCTGGCGCTCGAGGAGCGCAAGATGATCGGTATCAGACGGTCCTCTTCACGATAGTAGCCAACCTGAATTCCGTCGGTCCCGATCTCCAACGCTTGTGCAAGATCCTCACGCGTGACGCCGGCCGCCTTGGCGCGTTCGTCAGCAAAGCGCGGGACAATGGCCAGTTCACGTTCGCGCCAGTCGGTGCGCAAATCCTGCAACTGGTCGGATGTCGCAACAAATGCCGTTTTGGCCTGCTCCGCCAATTCGCGCAGGACGACCGGATCGGGACCGGAGAAGCGCGCTGCGATGGGCGCCCCGCCACCAGGTCCAAAGGCCAGCCGCTCTGTGCGGAATTCACCCTCTGTCAATGTGCTGCGGCCAAAAGCTTCCAGATCTGCGCGCAGCGGCGGGATCTCTTCGAGGCTGTTGGCTCGAATGATCAGGTGCCCATAGGTTGGCAGAGCTTCCTCCGGCGCGTAGGTCAGCATGAATCTCGTCGCCCCGCCACCGATAAAGGTCGCCACGCTGTCCACCTCGTCACGTTCCGCCAACCAGTTTTCGACCAGACGCATGTCATCGGACGCACGGTGGATGCTGGCGCCCTGCGGCAGTTTGTAATGGACATAGAAAATCGGCGTGTTGCTGTCTGGGAAGAACTGCTGCTTCACCTGGCCAAAGCCGATGTAGCACACAACCGTAATTCCGATAAGTGCGAGGATCACCAGATAGCGTAGCTTCAGAGCAACCGAGAGCGTCGCGCGATACGCACGGAAGAGCGGGCCACCGTAATGATCCCCTCCCTCGCCGGACCCTACCTTGAAAAAGTAATGCCCAAGCAAAGGCGTCGCGGTGATCGCCAGAATCCATGACAACAAAAGCGAAATGCCGATAACCGCAAATAGCGAGAACAGAAATTCCCCCGTCGCATCTGGCGACAGACCAATCCCGGCAAACGCCATGATGCCGATGACCGTCGCACCAAGCAGCGGCGTTTGTGTTTTATTGGCGACGTCTTCGGCGGCGTCACGGGCCGATTTGCCCTGCGCCATATCGCCTTGCATGCCTTCCGCCACCACGATGGCGTTGTCCACCAACATCCCCATGGCGATGATGAGCGCACCAAGAGAGATCCGTTCCATCTCAATGCTAAAGATCGACATGAGGAAAACTGTGCCAACAACTGTCAGCAGCAGTGTTGCCCCGACGACCACGGCCGCACGCCAGCCCATGAACAGTGCCAAAACGATAACCACGATTGCAACCGACATGGCGAGGTTCATCAAAAAGTCGTTGGAGGCTTCGTCCACGACCACGTGCTGCTGGTAAATCGGGTGAAGTTGGACACCCGCAGGCACGTCACGCATGATCTCGTCAAGACGCGCATCGACGCGATTGCCGACGTCAACAATATTCAAAGAGCCTTTGCCAGCGACCCCGAGCGTGAAGGCTTCCTGCCCTTGGAAGCGAATGATCTCAGTAGGTTCTGTCACGCGCGCCCGTTCCACGGTCGCGAGGTCCAACAGATCGATGACCTCTCCGCCAACCCCAATGGTCAGGTTGGCGATTTCATCAACTGTGTCTGACCCCTCCGGTGCCTGGATGCGAATGTCCTGCCCGTTCTGCGACACGCTGCCTGCCGTTGTGCGGGAGTCCGTATTTGACAATGCCGCGCCGATCGCTGACGGGCCGATCCCGAGATTTGTTATGATCGAGGTCCGCGTATCGACATAGATGGCTTCCGACGGAAGGCCCGCCACGGCCACGTCCGCGACGCCATCTACTGCCAACATTTCGCGGCGCATGTATTCGGAAATCTCATGAACTTCTGCGTCGCTGAAGCCCGGCGCCGTAACCGCATAAAAAACGCCATACACGTCACCGAAGTTATCGTTGACGATGGGCGTCATGGCCTCCGGTGGCAGGTGTCTGCGCGCGTCATTCACGCGATTGCGCAGCTTCGTCCAGATGGCAGGCAGTTCGGTGCCGTCGTAAATTGACTCGATATTCACTGAAATTCGGCTGATTCCAGGCTTGTTTGACGAGGTGATGAAGTCAATTTCACCCATCTTCTGAATCTCGGATTCGATGGGTTCAGAGACCTCTCTTGCCACCTGTTCAGCGCTGGCACCGGGGTACTGCGTGATGATGATGGCGTTCTTGATGGTAAATGCAGGGTCTTCGAGGCGACCAATCGTGGCAAATCCCCAGATGCCGCCCAAAAGGCAGGCCAGCATCAAAAGCCATGTGATCAACGCCTTGTCGATGGAGGCGCGCGCAATAGACATGAGCTTACTCCCCGATACGAGTGAAGGGGCGCGCGCGCTGACCGTCGCGCAGCTGAGACGCGCCGGTCTTCACGATCTGCGTGCCTTCGGCCGGGCCGTCGATCATGTAAAGCCGCCCGTCTTCTCGAAGCTCGACCTCCACCGGGGCTTCTCGGACAGTACCATCCTCAAAAATCATGACGGAGGGCGCTCCGGCCGGGTCATAGACCAAGGCAGTCTCGGGCAGGATGATGGCATCGGGCGCCCTGCCCTCCGCCGTTGCGAAGACACTGACAGAGGCGCCGGGGAAAACGAAATTGCCGGGGTTTTCCGTGAAAGCCAAAGTGATCGAATACGTTTGGCCAATGCTGGCTGTCTCCGTTTCGAACTCGCGCAGCGCGAGCGGAAAGCGTGTGTCATCACCCGGCAACTCAGCGTCAAAGCTGACGCCGTCGCCAGCGCCCGCCTGACGGAAAAGCACTTCGGGCACCTGAATGTCGACGCGCAATTCGGAAATGTCATGCAGCCGCACCACCGGCGTTCCCGCGGAAACCGTTTGGTAGTTTGACACCAGTCGCCGCGCGACAAGTGCATCGAAAGGCGCCCGCAAGGTCGCGTGACCCAAATCGTCCTGCGCGTTTTCAAGTGCGATTTCAGCCAGTTGAAGCTGGGTTTCGGCATCGCGCACGGAAACGGCTGAGACCGCTTGTCCGCGCAAGGATGCCAACCGCTCTGCATCGCGCTTGGCCTTGTCGTAGTTTGCTTGCGCCTGCGACACTGCGCGCTGGTAGCCGGACAGATCCAGCCGCGCGATCAGTGACCCTTTCGCGTTGGCGCTCCCCTCCTCGGCATTGAGCGTCTCCAACTGACCGCTCACCTGAAACGCCAGATCAACGGTCTGCTTGGCAATTACCTGACCAAAGAACTGCCGTTGCAACGACACGGGCTTCATGGACAGCGTCATCAGTTTGACTGGCTTTGCAAGCTCAGGCGTGGGATCAGCCGTTTCCTGTGCAGAGGCTAGGACTGGCAGAATGAGAAAAACAAGAGCGGTCATGGCTCGACGCATAGAGTTACCTTCCGTCACGCGCGGGAATGAATTTGCGCACATCTAGGCATATTCCGGGGAAAAGCAAACCGCTTAGTTCAGTTTTTCCAAGCTTGCTGCATGTTTCCGTAGGGTTTCGCCCAAGTGTTCAACAGGCGATACATGAATTTCCCCAAACATGCCTGAACGTTGGGACCGGAAGGTATCTAAAATCGCTGATTTTTGATCGAAGCTGAAGCGCCTAACGCAGACTGCGAATAAGCAAGAAGATCCGCCCTCTCAGTAACAACTCAGAAAAAAGCGCTGCATGAAGACATTCCAGATAGTATGCATCGATATACCCGCTCAAAAACGGACGGACCGACAGACTGAGCGGCCCGGCGCAGCGAAAAATCTGAGAAGACCGACGCTGAGGAACCATCACCTACCTAGGATAAATATCCATGCAAGGCTTGGTACGTTTGAGAGCGGAAAGCGGCTCGATTGCCGCTTTCTCTGAATCGTTTCGACAGATCACTCCGGCGCTTCGACCAGGATTTTAACGTGGGATTTCTCAGCGACCAGCGCCTCGAATCCTTCGGTGACGATGTCGTCTATGGAGATGCGTTTGGTGACCAGCTTTTCGGCGGCAAAGTAGCCTTGGGTCATCAGTTCCATTACCGCCGGATAGATGTTGCGGTAAGCGATGGTACCTTGCAACTGACGCTCTTTCAAAACGGCCGTGTTGGGCTGGAAGCTGGCATCGCTTTCCCAGATCGATACGATCAGCGTCTGCCCTTCGTGACGGGTGCTGTCGATGCATTGCGGCAGAACCTGCGGCACGCCTGTCACCTCAAACGCCACATGCACACCGCCGGTGGCGGCGCGAATGGCCTCTACCGCGTTTTCCGACGTGGGGTCGATGGCGGAGGTTGCGCCAAGGTCGAGCGCTTTTTGGCGGCGGACCTCGGACGGTTCGACCACATGGATCTGGGCGCAGCCCGCGACCTTGAGTGATTCGACCACCAGCAGGCCGATGGGCCCCGCGCCGAACACCGCAGCCGTGTCGCCGGCCTTGATTTTGGACATCCGAACAGCGTGAAGCGCAACGGCGGCGGGCTCTACCAGCGCGCCTTGTTCCATCGACAGCGCATCGGGCATCTTGTGCACCATACGCGCCGGAATGACCGAGGAGGCGGCAAAGCCACCATGCCCGCCTGACAGGCCGACAAATCCCAAGCTGTCGCAAAGGTTGTACTTGCCTTCGAGACAGGCGGCGCAGGTGCCGCAGGAAAAGATCGGTTCAATCGCCACGCGGTCGCCGACCGACAGGCCGGTAACCCCCTCGCCCAATTCGCTGATGGTGCCGCAGTATTCATGGCCCATGGTGATCGGGGCCTTATCGTGGCTTAAGGGGTGCTCCTCGTCCACGGGGACAAAAATCGGCCCGGCGAGATATTCATGCAGGTCCGAGCCGCAGATGCCTGTCCAGGCAACTTTGATTTTTACCTCCCCGGCGCCGGGAGCGGGTTCTGAGATGTCTTCGACGCGAATGTCTTTCACGCCGTGCCAGCGAGCTGCTTTCATGGTATTTCCTTTGTGTTGAAACGGGGGTGCGTCTGGTCAGCGGTAAACCATGCCGCCGTCGATCAGGATCGCCTGCCCCGTCATGTAATCGCTGTCGGGGCCTGCGAGGTAGGAAACGAGGCTTGCCACATCGTCTGGTGTCTGGGCGCGGCCCAAGGCGATGGAGCCAACAAATTCGTCGAAGGTGGCACCTTTTTTAGCGCCTGTGAGTTCCGAGAAGCGTTCGTCTATCTCGACCCACATATCGGTGCCCACGACACCGGGGCAGTAGGCGTTTACGGTGATGCCGTCCGCCGCGAATTCCTTTGCGGCGACCTGCGTCAGCGCCCGAACCGCGAATTTTGTCGAACAATAGGCCCCCAGCATGGGAAAACCCTCGTGACCGGCGATTGAGGCCGCAGAGATGATCTTGCCCTTTGTGCCGTCCTTTTTGAACCGCGCCGCGGCCGCCTGAATGCCCCAAAGCACACCTTTGACGTTGACCGCGTGGACCTTGTCCATCTCGGCCTCGGTGATTTCTGCAATGGGCTGGACCTGCGCGATACCTGCGTTGTTGATCATGATGTCAAAGCTGCCAAGTTGATCGGCAGCACTGTCGATGGCGTCGATGACCTGCTGGCGGTTGGTCACATCGGCGGTCAACGTGATGAC
Source organism: Sagittula sp. NFXS13 (assembly GCF_040148795.1). NCBI lineage: Bacteria > Pseudomonadati > Pseudomonadota > Alphaproteobacteria > Rhodobacterales > Roseobacteraceae > Sagittula > Sagittula sp. NFXS13. Next base: position 64,279 of record NZ_JAGEMH010000015.1, on the reverse strand, counting down.
CTTTGCGCCATTGGCCGTCAGTTGGCTGGCGGCGTCGGCCAGTTGATCAGCGTTGAGGTCGACCAGCGCAATCGCCGCCCCGTCTGAAGCCAGCCTTTGCGCAATGCCAAGACCGATGCCGCGCGCCCCGCCCGTGATCAGTGCGGTTTTTCCCTTGAGAGACATGTTGAACTCCTTGCGTATGATTAAGGTGCGCCCGGCGGAGGAGACGCCGGGCGCGGGGTGCGTCACATGGTTTGACGCACCTCGGGAGGTTCTCAGGAGAGGTGATGCACCTCTTGCTGGCCGTAAACGGGGGTGTCCAAGCCCTCCATCCGGGCCTTCAGTTGCAGGGCAAGATACAGGGAGTAATGGCGTGACTGGTGCAGGTTGCCGCCGTGGAACCAGAGGTTTTCCTGCTGGGTCGGCTTCCACATATTGCGCTGCTCGCCTTCCCATGGTCCGGGGTCTTTGGTCGTGTCAGAGCCGAGGCCCCAAACCTTGCCCACCTTGTCCGCAACCTCTTGGGAAATCAGGTCGGCAGCCCAGCCGTTCATGCTGCCGTAGCCAGTGGCCATGACCACAAGATCGGCATCCAGATGCGTGCCGTCCGACAGCACCACGCCCGTTTCATCGAAGTGATCGACCTGACCTTTGACCAGCTTAACCTCACGGTCGATGATAAGTTGGCTGGCCCCCACGTCGATGTAATAGCCAGAGCCACGGCGCAGATATTTCATGAACAGACCGGAGCCGTCGTCGCCCCAGTCGAGCTCAAACCCGGCGTCTTCGAGACCTTTGTAGAAGTCCGCGTCGCGTTCCTTCATCTGATCGTACAGAGGGATCTGGAACTCATGCATGATCTTGTAGGGCAGCGAGGCAAAGACCATGTCGGCCTTCTCTGTGGTCATGCCGGAGGCGACGGCGTCCTCGGAATACAGAGCGCCGAGGCCGATATCCATCAGGCTGTCGGATTTGACGATGTGCGTGCTGCTGCGCTGCACCATGGTCACGTCGGCATCGGCTTCCCAAAGCGCGGCACAGATATCGTGCGCGGAGTTGTTGGAGCCGACCACGACCACTTTTTTTCCGGTCCAGTCATCCGGGCCCTGATGCTGCGAGGAATGCTGGATCGTGCCTTTGAAGCTGTCCATGCCGGGGAACGTCGGCATGTTCGCCTTGCCGGACATGCCGGTGGCCAGAACCAGCTGCGTCGGGCGCAGCGTGACCTCCTCGCCGTCGCGGTTGACCTTGACCTCCCATGTGCCGGTGCTCTCGTCGTATTTGGCCGACTGCACCTCGGAGCGGGTCCAATAATTGATCTCCATCACCTTGGTGTACATTTCAAGCCAGTCGCCAACCTTGTCCTTGGGCGTGAAGACGGGCCAGTTGTCGGGGAATTTGATGTAAGGCAGATGGTCATACCAAATCGGGTCATGCAGGCAGAGCGACTTGTAGCGGGAGCGCCACTGGTCGCCGGGACGGTCGTGTTTATCGAGCACGATGGTGGGGACGCCAAGCTGGCGCAGACGGGCGCCAAGGGCGATGCCCCCCTGACCGCCGCCAATGACAAGCGTATAGGGCTGATCGGAGTATCCAAGGTTGGCCTCTTCGGCCTCACGTGCCTCTTTCCAGCTGGCGCGGTTTTTCTTGGCACCGTGCTCCGCGCCCATGGGGCGGCGTTTGCCACGACTTTCCTCAAAACCCTTGAGCTCTTGCAACGCAGTGAGCAGCGTCCAGATGCGGTCGTCCTTCAGCCGCATCAGCCCCCAGCCACGACCGGCCTTTGTCTCAAAGGTGATCCAGGCGGTGGTGACGCCGCCCTCCTCTGCCGGCACCTCCCCCGACTGAAGTTGAAAGTTGCCGGGGCGGGTGTGTTCAAGCTGACGTCCCAGCATGTCGGCCACACCCTCTGGCCCTTCGACGGTTTTGAGATTCCATGTGACGGACACAAGGTCACGCCAATAGCTGTCCGAAGCGAACAACTGGCTGGCGCGTTCTGCATCGCCGCTCTCCAGCGCGGCGTTGAGCGTGTCGAGTACCTCTTGGGTGCGGGTAGTGGCGGTTGAATCAAGCATCGCGTTTCCTCCTCTGCGCGTGGCTTGGGAGGGAGTATCGAAGCAAAAAGGCGCGCCAATAAATGAAAGGTTTACGGATTGGCAGGATTTTCGGAACGCTGCGACGCGGCATGTTGCGTGTGCAACAGAGACGCAACAAGACGCGTTGCGCGACGTTATTCCGGTGGTGTCAGCCCGGCCTTGCGCATCCGACGAAGAACCGTTGAGCGGTTCACACCCAGCCGACGCGCGGCGCGGGACATATTCCAACCGCATGCCTCCATCACCTGTTCCAAGGGTTCTTCGGCCTTGATGGTTTGAGTGGCTTGCGGCGCGTCAGGCAGGTCAGGTGCGTCGATCACGCGTGCTTCGCACAGCGCCACCGCCACGTCGATGACCTGCTCCAACTCGCGTAGATTGCCCGGCCAGTCCCGTCCCAGAAGTGCGGCGCGGGCGGAGGGCGACAGCCGCATGTCCTCGGGCGCGCGCCGTTGCAGAACGCGGTCCAAAAGCCAGCCAATATCTCGTCGGGCACGTAGTGGCGGCAGACGCAGCGTGGCCCCGGCCAGCCGATGAAAAAGGGCGGCAGACATGGGCAGCTCAGTGAGATCAGCGCAAGTCGTGGACAGCGGGCGCAGACACGGGCGCGCATCAAGCAAGGCCGCAAGCGCGACGGCGGTGTTCACGGACAGATCCTCGATCCGGCGCAGCAGAAGCGTGGTCGGGCCGGTGCTGTTCACGCACGCTGCGTGCAGAGCGTCGGGCGTCAAACCACCGCAATCCACGGCGATAAATCCGGCAGAGGTGCCGGTCATGTGGATGGCACGGGCGAGCTTGGTCTTCCCGGTGCCTGTTTCCCCGGTAAGAAGAAGCGGCACATTGGTGTGCGCCAGCTTGGCGGCCTGGGTCAGCAGGTGTCCCATTGCCGGGTCGTCACCCGCCAAACCGGCCAGAGGACCACCCCGTCGTGTGCTGCGCAGGGCGGTGCGCGGCGCCTGCGGAGCGATGGCATGACCAAACAGTGCGCCCCCGCCCTGCATTTCGATGATGCGGTCCTCGGTCGGACGATCGCGCATGAGATCGGGCAGATCATCAACGGTCACCCCGAGCACCTCGTCGATGCGTCGGCCAAGGATCTGTCCTCCATCAGCGAACAATCGGCGCGCTGAGCGCGTGTAGCCAAGCACGCGGCCAGCGCCGTCCAGTCGCACGGCGGCCTCTGGATCAACATCAAGGAATTCAGGACTGTCAGAGATGCGCAACACCCAGTCGCGGCGGCTTTCGGCCATGAGGTTAGCCATTTCCACCCGGCGGGCGGCGCTGGTGACAAGGCTCATGGCGAGGTTCTGGCTGCGCTTTGGCGTGGGAGAGCGGAGCAAGGAAATATCGAGCACCGCAGCCAAGCCGCCGAGGCTGTCAAAAATCGGCGCGGCGGTGCAACTAAGGCGTGTATGAGCATTGCCGAAATGATCGTCCTGATGCACGGTCACCGGTTCTTGGGTGACGATGCAGGCGCCGACACCGCAAGTTCCTGCGAGGTCTTCGGACCAATTGGAGCCAAGATACAGCCCGGCGCTGCGCAGATTATCCGCGAAAAGATCATCGCCAAAATAGTCAACGCAGACGCCCTTGGCATCGGTGAGAAGAAGCACGTAGTTCTGTCCCGACACCTGACGAAACAAGCTTTGCAGGCTGGTCCGGGCGGCTCCGATCAGCCACTCGGCCTGCGCGCGATGGTCGCGCAGTTCGCTGTCCGTGACAATATGCGCCGGTTCCGCGCGGGTCGGGTCCATGCCGTATTGTTCAACACAGCGCCGCCACGAGGCCGCCACGAAACCGTCTCTTCCGGTCTGCGTACCCTCCAGAACCTGTTCAATTTCCTCAACGTGTTGGCGTTCCTGCATCGCACTCCCCTCCCACTGCGGAAGGCTACCACAGGCTTTGGGTGTAGCGGGTGCGACTTTGGTCGTGATGTGACGGCTGGACTGCCCCCAAGGGCACCCCGGACGCCTTCGCAGTCGCGACTGGTTGGTCACTGGGCAAACGCCCGTGAAAATCAGCGCGGCGGGGTTTTGGGTGCAGTCCAACAGCCCGCCAATCGATGGATTTGACAGGAGTGGAGGGTCGATTTCGCGGCACTGAGGTCATCATCAGGCCTTCCGGCACGCAACTCTCTTTGATCGGTCGCCCGGTGGAAGCCGCGTTGTCTTTCGCGCGAAGACATCCAGTCTCGCTCAAAAGGCCGGCCATGCCCTCACTTTTAGGTGGTTTTGCATCCCCCCGAAGAGCGATGTATGCCCACCTGCCGACCGGTCCCTCTATCATGATGGGCCACCGTTGGTCGGCTATATGATCGCATTGATCGGCACCAATCGCGCTAACCGTGACCGAAGGTTGGAGATAAGGCTTATCAGGAAAGAGGCGTTCACATCGACACGAGGTTAGCCGATGGTCTGTTCAAGAAGCCTCATCCATCGCAGAACTGCCTGCTGTTGAAGCTGGGAGGTGCAGCCTTGTGGTGCCATATTCCATGCCACTCAAACCGCTGAGAACAGGCCACCCATTCGGAAGCCTATTTCATATTTTCCAAGACGGTTTGGTGGGTGATGAGAGGCTCGAACTCCCGACATCTTCGGTGTAAACGAAGCGCTCTACCAACTGAGCTAATCACCCGGTAGCGTGTGGAATAGACAAACGCGCCGCCCCTTTCAAGACGAAAATAACAGCTTTGCGAAATTTTTCGACCTTGCCCGACGACGACTACAATGGGCACGTACAGGTCCAGTACCGCGCCAATAAATTGTTCAGACCGCTTCAACTTCGCAGCACCCTGAGCCCTTTCGAACTAAGCAAAGTGGCCGCGCCGTGGATGTAGCGGTCCTGATTTACACTTATATTTTCGAATGCTTTGCTGCTGCATAACCAAGGCGGAAAACCACATCGCAAACGCCAGGAACCCGTTCGGACAAGCCGAGCCACCTCTGGCTGTCTTCCAGGCCTTGAAATACGTTGGATGAGCGGTCAGGCGAAAATGGAGCGGATCCCACTACGGAAACCGCATCGAGACGAAACGACTAGGAACGCGCTGATGACGGTGCAATTTGACGGCAAGGGCCACCGACCTTCAGGTCTGCGTTCCCGCAATGAGCCGCTTCAACGCACTTGGCCTACCCATCAGAGAAGCCATCGGCAAGTGTACGTGAGGAAGTATGTGGCCTGGGGAGACCCCAATTCACACGACAGCGGCGCCATTAAACCGAGTGAGACTTCACCAGTCTGCAAGATCTCAGCATCAATAGGGGAATGGTGGGTGATAAGAGATTTGAACTCCTGACATCTTCGATGTGAACGAAGCGCTCTACCACTGAGCTAATCACCCGGTAGCGCGGCTTTTAGACTCACTCAGCAGCCTGTGCAAGAGGGTCTTGGACAGAAATTCCGCTCTCTTCTGGCTGACGCACTCGGGCGTTGATGATGTGACCATTGCCATTCCTTTTCATGCCTGTGACCTTGAGTTTTCCCAGCGGTAAAAGGTTCAAGTCACGGCCTTCAGCCAAAGCTTTCCCCAAGACGGCGAGCGCCGCTTCTATGGCCAGCTTAGCGTCGCGTTTTTTCACGCCGGAGCGTGCTACGGCGGCTTCGACGAGCTCTTTCTTTTTCACCTCGGGCTGAGGAACGAGCGGCAGAGCTGAAACTTGAACAATCTGGGGCTGCTTTGTCTCTCGGGAGACGCCCCAAGTTTCTGAATCCGCGTGTAGGACGTTTTCATCTGTACCGATGGTTATGAGCGGGGGTTCGACACGCTCGATTATGGTCGCGATGCCACGTGTGGACGTAGAGAATTCACGCGTTTTAGACCAACGACTCGTCGGTTTGCTCGTGCTTGTCATGATACCTGCCTCTGATCGATTGTTGCGCCACGGCTCTCCGCAGTCACTTTTTTTATGAGGCAATGTTAAACCGATAGGAGGTGCCCTGCCAACAGTTGCTTGCCTCCGAAATCCCGCATTTTAATGAGGTCTGGCCGTAGGATTTCTACGGCTGTTTTCAGCTTCATAGATGGGAGTATTGACCTGCCCCTGAACTTTCATCCAGCCGCGACCGGAGTCCGAGGGTTGTTTACGCCGATTGGCGCAGGTTGAGCAATCGCCCGACGCGCGGAGCTTTCATCTCGCGCAGCGGGGCGGGCGATTGCGGTGGTCAGGGTTCGCGCATAGTCGGCCGGGGTCTCGTAACCTAAAGCCGAAGGCGGGCGTTCAGTGTTGTAGTCGGCAGCCCAGGCGGCGATCACGACACGGGCATGGGCCAGGTTGCGGACCATGGTCTCGTTGCTGTTCAAGAACAGAGCGTGAACTCCTCTTGTTCGAGAGAATGATTGCATAAGCCACTCAGATATCTTGCCGAGAAAACTCCACATGTGAAGATGCTCTAGTTTTTGGGGATTATCCATGTTTTTGACTGCCGGCCTGCAGAGTCAGCAATGAGCCTGAACTCGAAATGCTGGGTCCGTTCTGGAATGGACAACAATCCGCCGCTGCTGATGCCTACGACCGCGCCATAGACCGCCAAGAATTGAAGATTTTGGACCGCATTGAAAATCAATCTTTAGACTCGCAGACCCCGGTCCAAAGAGATTTAATACGCCCGGCACGAGGACCGTACCGGGCGTACTATTAAAACAATTAGATCGTGCAGCTTCAGTGGGCTGTAGCACTTCGATTGTCATCCGGCTTAGACGCCGCCGCTGCAGCTGCCGCTTCTTCTGCAGCCTCGTCCCATTCAATGGGTTCTGGCTTCGATACCAGCGCCTGCGCCAAAACTTCAGACACGTGTTTGACTGGAATAATCTGAAGGCCTTCCTTCACGTTGTCCGGAATATCGGCCAAGTCCTTTTCGTTTTCCTCAGGGATGAAGACCGTCTTTATCCCGCCACGCAAAGCCGCCAACAGTTTTTCCTTCAGGCCACCAATGGGCATGGCATTGCCGCGCAATGACACTTCGCCAGTCATAGCGATATCTTTGCGAACCGGGATCTGAGTCAGAACGGACACGATAGACGTCACCATAGCTAAGCCGGCAGATGGCCCGTCCTTCGGCGTCGCGCCATCCGGAACGTGAACGTGGATGTCCAGCTTATCGAACTTTGGTGGTTTCACTCCAATCATCGGAGAGATCGACCGAACATAAGACGAAGCCGCATCAATCGACTCCTTCATGACGTCGCCAAGCTTACCAGTGGTCTTCATCCGACCTTTCCCGGGCAGCTTTAGCGCCTCAATGTGAAGAAGGTCGCCACCAACGGATGTCCAAGCCAATCCCGTCACGACTCCAATCTGGTGTTCATCCTCTGCCAGACCATAACGATGCTTGCGAACCCCAAGGAACTCGTGAAGATTTTCGGCTGTCACGACGACCTTGTCGGTCTCCTTCTTGACGATCTTGGTTACCGCTTTGCGCGCAAGTTTAGCGATCTCACGCTCCATGTTCCGCACGCCAGCTTCGCGAGTATAATACCGCACGATGTCGACCAAAGCTTCGTCGGACACCTCGAACTCGCTCTTTTTAAGCCCGTGGTTTTTCACGACCTTACCCAGCAAGTGACGCTTGGAAATCTCCAGCTTTTCATCTTCTGTGTAGCCAGAGAGCGAGATGATTTCCATCCGATCCAGCAACGGCCCAGGCATGTTATAGCTGTTTGACGTGGTCACGAACATGACGTTCGACAGATCGTATTCAACCTCAAGATAGTGATCCACGAAGGTCCCGTTCTGCTCCGGATCGAGCACTTCAAGCATCGCCGACGCCGGGTCGCCACGGAAATCCTGACCCATCTTGTCGATCTCATCGAGCAGGATAAGCGGGTTCGTGGTCTTCGCTTTTTTCAAGGCCTGAATGATCTTGCCAGGCATGGACCCGATATAGGTCCGTCGGTGGCCACGGATCTCAGATTCGTCACGTACACCGCCCAGCGAGATGCGGATAAATTCGCGCCCCGTGGATTTGGCGATAGACTTGCCGAGTGACGTCTTACCGACGCCGGGAGGACCAACGAGGCAGAGAATCGGACCCTTCAGCTTTTGGCTGCGGGCCTGAACGGCGAGATATTCGACGATGCGTTCTTTGACCTTGTCGAGGCTGTAGTGATCCTCGTCGAGGATGTTCTGCGCCCGATTCAAGTCCTTTTTCACGCGCGACTTGGTGCCCCACGGGATGGACAGCATCCAGTCGAGGTAGTTCCGCACCACAGTCGCCTCGGCCGACATGGGGGACATGTTCTTCAGCTTCTTGAGCTCAGCTTCCGCCTTTTCCTGCGCCTCTTTGGACAGCTTGGTCTTGGCAATTTTCTCTTCAAGCTCGGCAATTTCGCCTTCGCCCTCTTCGCCGTCGCCCAACTCCTTCTGAATGGCCTTCATCTGCTCATTCAGGTAGTACTCACGCTGTGTCTTCTCCATCTGGGATTTCACGCGGGTCTTGATTTTCTTTTCGACCTGCAGAACAGACATTTCGCCCTGCATGAGACCGTAGACCTTCTCGAGCCGCTCCGAGACGGAAAGCGTTTCAAGAAGCTCCTGCTTCTGCCCCACTTCCACGCCAAGGTGCCCGGCAACGAGGTCGGCCAATTGAGCAGGCTCGGTCGCCTCGCTGACAGCAGCCATTGCCTCTTCGGGTATGTTTTTCTTGACCTTGGTGTAGCGCTCAAATTCTTCGGCGACTGTGTGAACCAAAGCTTCGATCGCCGCAGGGTCACCGGGCATTTCAGTCAGGTACTCGGCCTTGGCTTCGAAGAAGTTTTCATTCTCAATGTATTCATTGATCTGAACACGGCTCTGACCTTCGACAAGCACTTTTACAGTGCCGTCTGGCAGTTTCAGCAACTGCAAAACGTTGGCAAGGACACCGTTGCGATAGATGCCTTCCTTGTCCGGATCATCCACCGAAGGGTCAATCTGGCTGGCAAGCAATATTTGCTTGTCGTCGTTCATCACCTCTTCCAATGCGCGCACGGATTTTTCGCGGCCGACAAAAAGCGGCACGATCATGTGCGGAAATACGACGATGTCGCGCAGCGGCAGCACCGGGTAAGAAGAGTTGAGTGGCTGTTTCATGCTCGCGTTTCCTGTTCTTGGCAGAACGCCCCGGCCCCGCATCGCGGCAGCTTGGGTCGTCCCCTGTCTGGAAGACTATATCTGGGGGTGCTCTGCTTGATTTTCAAGCAGGTCTTGCGACCCTCGTGTCAGCCTATTGCGAACAAGATGGCCCTTCCGAGCCCGCGGTGCAAGGGAAGGATATGTTGCCTTTTCCAGGATGGTTTGCGGGGTGTAACCCCCGCAATGACGCGGCCTGCCTCAGTCCGCAACACGCTTGTCTTGTGCAGCTTTCATCCGGGCGAGAAGCTCTGCTTTGTCAGCCTTGCCTCCGCGGGCGTCTTTGCCCGAAAGCTTTTTATTGCCGTCGTCAAACTTGGGAGCGCCCTTTGCACTCTTTGGATTGCCACTTTTGCCGTAGTCCATGTCGATACTCCTTATCGCTGTCACGAACGTCGTGGCAGGTTGGCATCCTCTATCGTTAGATGCGCGCGCGGCAAGCGCCAATCCGTCTGCCGCGCGCAACTGTGACTGATTTAAGGTATCATGCGTCGCTCTCTGACAGCATCGGATAGTCGGTATACCCCTCGCGGCCCCCACCATAGTATGTGCTGGTGTCTCCTTCATTCAGAGGAGCGTTCTGCTCAAGTCGCTCCGCAAGGTCAGGGTTGGCGATATAAGGGCGCCCAAAGGCAACCAGGTCGGTCAGGCCTTCCGACAAACGAGACTTTGCAAGATCGCGGTCATAGCCGTTGTTGGCCATCCAAGCGCCATCAAACTGGGTCTTGAGCGCCCGCAAGTCGGCGCCTTCCGGAAGATCGCGTGGACCGCCAGTCTGACCTTCGATCATATGGAGATACGCAAGGCCCCTGCCCGACACGAAACCGGCAAGAAAATTCCCGAGGGCCGTAGGATCGCTATCCTCGGCGCCATTCGCGCCAGAATAGGGCGAAACGCGCACACCCACGTGCCCAGCGTCCCATTCCGCAATGACGGCGTCCAGAACTTCGCCCAGCAAACGTGCCCGATTTTCGAATGAGCCGCCGTAAGCATCTGTGCGTTTGTTCGGACCGTCTTTCAAAAACTGGTCCAGCAGGTACCCGTTTGCGGCATGCACCTCGACGCCGTCAAAACCTGCGGCGCGAGCATTTCTCGTCGCGCTGGCAAAATCCGCGACAATTCGAGGGATTTCGTCCAACTCAAGGGCGCGTGGCTTCGACACGTCTACCATCTTCTCGCCGTCAAACGTTTGAACCCCTTCTGCGGCCACAGCCGAAGGCGCGACAGGTGCTTTGCCGCCTTCCTGCAGAGAAGTGTGGCTAATGCGTCCAACATGCCAAAGCTGTAGCACGATCTTGCCGCCGGCCTCATGCACCGCATTGGTAACCTTCTTCCACTGTGCCACCTGTGTGTCGGAGTGGATACCCGGCGTCCAGGCATATCCTTTGCCCTCTGGCGAAATCTGGGTTGCTTCGGAAATGATAAGACCAGCCCCGGCGCGCTGGCGGTAGTAGTCCACATGCATTTCCATAGGGGCGTCATTTTCCATCGCGCGGTTGCGCGTGAGCGGAGCCATGACTATGCGGTTCTTCAGTTCGATCGCGCCGACCTTGATCGGATCAAAAAGACTGCTCATTAGGATATTCCTTCGAGATTGCTGAATGCCTTCGTCGTGCTTAATGCATCCCAGAGCTGCAGCGTTCCCGTGCATTTCAGCACACCCTCTGTTCCCGAAAGTCGATGATTTCCGTCACCCCCGAGCGCTCTTCCCCACTTTACCCGGCAAACGTTGCTCGCCGATCTGGATGGCGATGCGCCGCGCATCCAGATCAGTCAACGGCTTGTTGAGGTATTCCCGCACAAGTTCGATAGCCTCCGCGCGCGCCTGATCCTTTGGATGCAGTGACGTGGTCAGCATGATGACCACGCATTCGACTAAATCGTCGCGAAACTCGGTTTTGATCGCTTCGAGGAAGTCAAACCCGTTCATCCGCGGCATGTTAATATCCAGAAAAATCACGTCAATGCGTTGTTCGGGGTTCGCACTCAGATGCTCCAACGCCGCCTCGGCCGACACGAAATCAAGGATCGTTGCATAAAGCCCTGTGCGTTTCAGAACTCGCCGATTCAGTTTCAGATCAATGGCTTCATCGTCGATACACATGGCCACGACGCCACCGGTGTCACTTCTCATGCGCTGTCCCTCCTATGGTCTTCGATGGGCAGTGTCACCGCAAAACAACTTCCCTCTCCCTGCCCGGATTGAACCGCGATGGTCCCGCCGTGCATGACTGCGATCCGCGCGCACAAGGCAAGCCCCAAACCGGAACCAGGAATATCATCGTGCCGATGAAGACGGCTGAACATGTCGAAAATCCGCTGCCGATACGCCTTCGGAACCCCGATGCCATTGTCGGTGACGGTAATACACACGGAATGACTGGTGGCCTCTCCGGTGCTGACCCTGACCACGGGGGGCACGCCCGGTCGGCGATATTTGATCGCGTTGGCAATCAGGTTTTGCAAGAGCAACCGGATCTGGGTGCGTGCCGCTAGAATGACCGGCAATGGGTCAATGACAACCTCTGCACCAGTGTCGTCGATCATGGCACGAAAATCGCCGCGCACTTCTTCCGCGACTTCGCGAACATTAACCATGGAGATCTGTGCGTCGCCTTTTGCCAGTGTGGCGAAATTCAGCACATCATCCACCAGCGTCTGCATCCGGCCCATTGTCGCAAAGGCATGACCGAGCAAATCAATCTGCTCCTCGTCAAGTGTGTCACCGTCACGCAAAACTTCTTCTACGAGACGGCGGGAGGTTTGCACGGGAGCCTTCAGGTCGTGAGCAAGGCTGTAGGCCAGTGCCTGCATTTCGTCCGTGGCGAGCCGCAACTTGCGACTTTCCGCCTCGAGAGCCCGTTGCTCCGCCCGTTTGAGCGACGTGACATCGTTATGCGCACCCAACATGCGGATAGCGCGGCCCTTTTTGTCTCGTACGGCGATACCACGACACCGTACCCAGACGGTCGACCCATCCGCGTGCCGATATCGCACGATCTGATCGTAGGGATGAGAGGAATCTGCGCAGTGTTTTTTGAAATTATCCAGCGCTACCGCCAGATCATCTTTGTTGATAATATCCTGCCACTCGGCCGGGCTGTGCTGGCGCGTCTTGGGATCGATGCCGAGGGTCTGCCAGAACTCCGGACTCATCCACTCGTCGTTGGGGTTCTCAATATTCCAATACCAGACGCCGTCTAGGGAACCGCGCTGGATGAAGCGCCACGCCTCCAGATCATTTTGCAACAGGTCGTTGAGTTCCTGTTCAAGGTAATGGCGAGACGCCTCACATTGAGCTGGTTTGTCAAACGTCATCATGCCTCCGCAATCACAAGACGCGACTCTAGACCTGGACTTTTAAGCAAACGTGAATGCCGTGCAGTGGTAACGCATGACTTCGCATCCTGACCGGCAGACTGTGGCGAAAGCATATCAATAGTGCGCCCCAAACCAGTAAACAGGACGAAATTGCGCGGTTTCCAGACATCAAAACTGTATCAATTCAGAAATATTTCATTTTACTTAACCTGACGACCAACGTAGCCACAGCGCAAGACATGCAAGCAGGAGCTTTCCAAATGCGTATCGCGATCCTTGGCGGCGACGGTTTCGTCGGCTGGCCAACCGCCCTACACCTCTCCAACGCCGGACACGAGGTGCACATCCTAGACAACCTGTCCCGTCGGTGGATCGACACCGAATTGGGTGTGCAATCTCTGACCCCGATGGATTCCATTCAGGAACGGTGCCGCATCTGGAAACAGACCTCCGGTGAGACCATCCATTTCCATCTGCTCGATCTTGCCAAGGAATACGAGCGGCTCAAGCAGTGGCTGGCGGAAACGAAACCGGATGCCGTCATCCACTTTGCCGAGCAACGCGCGGCGCCCTATTCGATGAAAACCGATCGTCATAAGGTTTACACCGTAAACAACAACACGAATGCGACGCATAACCTGTTGGCTGCGATGGTAGAATCCGCGCCCGACGCGCATCTCGTACACCTTGGAACCATGGGGGTTTACGGGTATTCCAGCGTTGGCGCGCCGATCCCAGAGGGCTATCTGGACGTGCAGATCGACACGCCCAATGGTCCCAAGGAGCAGGAAATCCTGTACCCGACGCGCCCCGGTTCGATCTATCACATGACCAAGTCGCTCGATCAGATCCTGTTTCAGTTTTACGCGCAAAACGATGGGCTTCGGATCACGGACCTGCATCAAGGTATTGTCTGGGGCACCCACACAGATCAGACCCGCAAGCACGAACAGCTTATCAACCGCTTCGACTACGATGGCGACTATGGCACTGTGCTCAATCGCTTTTTGATCCAGGCGGCAATCGGCTATCCGCTGACCGTTCATGGCACCGGCGGACAAACCCGCGCCTTTATTCACATCCAGGATTCCGTGCGCTGCATTGAACTGGCGCTCGGCGACGCGCCCGCATCCGGCGACCGTGTGAAGATTTTCAACCAGATGACAGAAACGCACCGCGTGCGCGACCTTGCGGATCTGGTGGCCAAACTGACCGGTGCAAAGGTCAAGAACCTCCCCAACCCCCGCAAGGAAGCGCCGGAAAACGACCTGATCGTCGACAATGATCAGTTCCTTGCGCTCGGACTAAACCCCACCACCCTCGCCGAAGGCCTGCTCTCCGAAGTTGTAGACGTGGCCAAGAAATATGCACACCGCATCGACCGCTCTCGTGTGCCTGCCGTATCCGCTTGGACAAAGGATATAGCAAAGACGGTCGATCGCGACCCTGAGGGCAAAGATCTGCGCGAAGTTTCCTGATGAAGACGGCCTATGTTACCTTGGTCTCTAACGCAGATTTTGCGTTAGGGGCCAAAGCACTGCTAAATTCTCTTAATGTGACAGGCACGCAGTCGGAGCGTGTTGTTTTGCACACCGGTGGCGTGCCGTCCGAAGCGCTGGACCCATTGATGGCTTTGGGTGCAAAGATGATAGCCGTGGACCACTTGCCGGTGTCGGATGCGTTCAACGCGGCCCATGCAAAGCAGGAAATTCACGGAAAGAACCCGTTCACCAAAGGCGAAAAACCGGCCTTTCACACGCCACTCGACAACTTCTGCAAGTTGCGGCTTTGGCAGTTGCCCTACGGCCGCGTGGTCTTTCTCGATGCCGATACCTTGGTTCTGCGCAACATAGACGTGTTGTTCGATTATCCTGAATTCTGCGCCGCACCGAACGTCTACGAGAGCCTCGCCGATTTCCATCGTCTGAACTCCGGCGTTTTCACCGCACGCCCATCTCAGAAGACATTCGACGCCATGCTCCAGCACCTTGATGCGCCCGGTGCGTTCTGGAAACGTACCGATCAGACCTTTCTGGAAAGCTTTTTCCCCAGCTGGCATGGCCTGCCTGTGACTTTCAATATGCTGCAATATGCATGGTTCAATCTGCCGGACTTATGGCGGTGGGACAGTATAAATGTCGTGCATTATCAATACGAAAAACCGTGGCAAGACCACGCCAAGGTGGAACGGCTTCGGCCATTGATCGAACTCTGGCGCGCCTATGCAGAGGGCACCCCCCCTGATCTGACGACACTGGCCAACCCCACATGATCGCTTTGACTGGTGCAACCGGGCTGGTGGGCCGCTGGCTTTTACCTTTAGCCGATCTGACCTTTGGCCGCAGGCCTGCGGGCAAGCTACACAGGGACTACAGTCTCACCGGTCCACCTCCTGACATGACCGGCGTCACAACACTTATTCACGCCGCGTTTCAGCATGAGCCGGGGCGCTATCGAGGTGGTGAGGGCGACAATCCGGAGGGCTTCATAGAAGCCAACTTACACGGCACCCTGAGGCTATTCGATGCCGTCGCCGACGCCGGCGTTGAGCGCGTCATTTTTTTGTCATCACGCGCTGTTTTCGACGGGCTGCCGCCGGCCACCAACCTGAGCGAGGACCTCACGACAGAGCCGAAGTCACTCTACGGGCAGGTCAAAGCCGCGGCTGAAACCCGCCTGTTCAGCCTCCCAATGGTGGGCATATCTCTCCGCGCCACAGGGATCTATGGTCCCGGCAAGGATCACAAATGGACCGGGCTTTTTGCAGACCATCTGAACGGCAGGCCCGTCGCGCCGCGTCGCGGTACAGAGGTCCATGGTACAGACCTCGCTCAAGCGGCTCGGCTCGCGCTCACCTCGGCAACCTCGGGCGCAATGCATGTGTCAGATATCTTGCTCGACCGGCACGACCTGTTGACCGAGGTGAACCGGCTTACAGGCTGCAAAATCGCCCCGCCCACCCGCGCCACATCGCCCGTCAGTCCTTTGATTTGTGAAAAGCTCCGGAGCCTCGGCTGGATTCCCGGCGGTATGAACCTGCTACGAAGCAGCCTTTCGGAAATGCTGCCTGACACTGCGGCACGGACGTAGCGCGGGGGTCTTCCCCCGGCCGTGCGCTCATAGCAGCTCGATATCGCCCGATCCGAACTCAGCCTCGAAATCCGTTTGAAATGATGCAAAGCGTCCCTCGGAAATCGCCGCTCGCATCCCCTCCATAAGCTCCTGATAATAGTGCAAGTTGTGCCATGTCAGGAGAGTACCGGCGATCATTTCCTTGGACCGCGTGACGTGGTGCAGATAGGCGCGCGAGTAACTTTGACAGCACGGGCAGCTACAATGTTCATCAAGCGGGCGCGGATCGTCAGCATGGCGGGCATTGCGTAAATTGACCTGGCCGCGCCGTGTCCAGGCCTGCCCTGTGCGGCCCGATCGGGACGGCAGCACGCAGTCCATCATGTCGATCCCGCGCGCGACCGCACCGACGATATCCGCGGGCTTGCCAACCCCCATCAGGTAGCGCGGCTTGTCCTCGGGCAGCTGGTCCGGCGCGAAGTCGAGACAGCCGAACATGGCCTCCTGCCCTTCACCCACTGCAAGCCCGCCCACGGCGTAGCCGTCAAAGCCGATCTCTGTCAGTGCCTTTGCAGATTCTTCGCGAAGGTCCTGCTCAAGCCCCCCTTGCTGGATGCCGAACAGCATGTGACCCGGACGATCACCAAACGCCTCTCGCGAGCGCTGGGCCCAACGCATAGAGAGCTGCATGCTCTCGTTGAGGCGCGTGCGGTCCGCCGGGAGCGCCGGACATTCGTCAAAGGCCATGACTATGTCCGAGCCAAGCAGCCTTTGAATTTCCATTGAGCGTTCAGGCGTCAGGTCATATTTCATGCCATCAATATGGGACCGGAAGGTCACGCCTTTCTCCGTCAGCTTACGCAGCGACGCGAGAGACATGACCTGAAATCCACCCGAATCCGTGAGGATCGGCCGCTGCCAATTCATGAACTTGTGCAAACCGCCAAGCTGCGCCACGCGCTCCGCCCCGGGACGCAACATCAGATGGTAGGTGTTGCCCAGCAAGACATCGGCTCCGGTGGCGCGCACGTTCTCTGGCAGCATTCCTTTCACTGTGGCCGCTGTGCCCACCGGCATAAAAGCCGGGGTCCGGATATCGCCCCGAGGGGTGGAAATCACGCCGCACCGCGCCTTGCCGTCGCGCGCGTTCAGGGAAAACGATGCTGCACCCATGGCTGCCTCCAAAACTTATGTCGCGCCCAACTACGCGGTTCATCCGTCGGATGCCAGCGTTCCAATTTTCCATTTGGATGAAGATTATCCTTAACGCGCCCTGAAACTGCCGAATTCTACGTTCAAAAGCAACTTGCCCCGCCCCAAACTATGTCCCACCTTCGTGATTATGAGCAGCCCTCCCCGTCGTATCTCCGCCCTGCTGACCCAATACGAAACCCGCCGCGATGCCATCGACTGCGCGGAAGGCGAAGGTCTGCCCGATCCTGATATGGATCTTCATCCGTTGACCCTGCAGATTGTCGCCGATCCAAACCTTGATCCGACTTGGAAAGCCCCGTTTCGTTCCGGATTTCACCGCAAAAGCCACGCAATACGACAAGAATTGCAGGGTTTAAGCGAGCTTTGTAGCCTACACGGCCTGTTGATCTCACATCTGCGCAAGCGCGATATTCCCGAACATGCGCCTGTTTTGTTCCACCGACTGTGGGCTGAGCACGGCGATCACTTGTTGACACATCTGGACTCGCGATGGCTGGTGTCCGCCGTCACGACCTTCGGAGATCATGGGCTGACCGCGGAACAGCGCTGCACTGGATTGGCGCTGTCTACGTTGTTCAGCATGATGAAATTGTATGAGACCGAGCGGATGTACTCTGACCACGCGCCGGATCAGCCGTTCTCTGCGCGCCACCGGCAAAAGGCAGACCTACCGCTGGATATGGATCCATACGCGTTGGTCGGGGGTGGGCTGGATGTGAACACGCTTGCACGGCTCTGGACAGAAGCCGCAAGGGACGCTGTCATAGCTCCATTGGCACATCATCTTTTGCGCGCGTTGCTCGACGATAAACGTGCGCTTTTTTCCCGTCTGGCCGAGATGCGTGCAGAGAAGGAAACAAAGCGTGCGCAAAAGCCCCATAACGCCTCACCGCGGGCGGGTGCAAAGCAGCCGCCAGAGCCCCGTCAAAACGCGCCCGTCGACCAAAGCCAATTGCCCGCCAGCGTCGCCGAACTGCGCTGGGGCCTCGTGACCACCACCAATGCACCCCTCGACCAGATCGCACGATTTGCCGCGCATCACATCGACCTCGGCGCGGAACGGCTGCATATCTACCTGGACAGGACGAACCCCGAGGCCGAAGCCTTCCTTACCCACCCACGCATTCACCTGACCTCGACCGATGCAGCCTATTGGGATGGCCATGCAAAGTGTCGACCCGATGCCCATCAGCTGCGCCAAGCCTTCAACGCCACGCGGTGTCTGCATGGCCCCGCTGCCCAGCACCATTGGCTGGGTCATATAGATGTGGACGAATTCCTGCTGTGCGAAAAACCAATTGCTCAGCTGCTGTTTGATGCGCCCAATAGCGCGGCTTTTGTCCGTATCCCTCCGGCAGAGGCATTGGCCTGCGCAGGGCAGCCCCGCCATTTCAAGCTGACCCATGCGCAAGCGAATGTGAAAAAGGCGGAGCTGCAAGACATTTATCCGACCTTCGGGATGCACCTATACGGTGGCTTTCTGTCCCATACGTCAGGCAAAATCTTTGCCCGGACCGGCATCCCCAACACCCGTTTAGGGATCCACGCGCTCAAGTACAAAGGCCAGGACGCCGGCAACCGCTACAAGCCGAATGGCCTGCTTCTTGCTCATCTCCACACGCCCAGTTGGGACCACTTCATGGCACATCTCGACTTTCGTCTGGAAAAAGGCTCCTATCGCCCGCGATCCGAGCGCCCAGAATTGGGGCAAGCGGAATTGCTGCGGTTCTTGCAGCAGGAGGACGGCGGTCTACGCGCGTTTTTTGACGAGGTGATCGCCGACACACCCGACCTCCGCGAACGGCTGCGCAAACGCGGTATGCTGATCACCCAGGACCTTGCCCTTGATGCCAAGGTCGCGCGCGTTTTCGGGCGTCTGCCATGATCCGTTGGGGCACTGTTTCCACGGTCAAAGCACCGCTGGATGCGATCCAGCGCTTTGCTGCTTGGCACCTCGAACGAGGCGCTCATCGCATTTACCTCTACCTCGATGACGATGTGCCAGAGACACTGGCCGCCTTGAAAACTCATCCTAAATTGCGCGTAATACACACCGATGCGGCGTATTGGGCCAAGCGCAATGGCCGTCCGGCCAAACATCAAACGCGCCAATCCCTGAACGCCCGTCACTGCAACAATCGCAAAGTCGAGGTGGATTGGCTCGCCCACATCGACGTGGACGAATTTCTCGTGCCAACACGTCCCATCGGCGACCAATTGGCCGCCCTGCCTGACGTGGCGCTCTGCGCCCGCACCCGCCCGATAGAGGCGTTGGCCCCTGGCCCCGGCACTACTCCCGGCGAGACGGTGTTCAAAGCCTTCCACATTGATCAGGCCAAACGCCAAAAAGCGGCTGAAGATTGCTTTCCCACTTTCGGCGCTCACCTCTCCGGCGGCTTTCTCAGCCATGTTGCGGGGAAACTCTTCTTCCGCACCGGACTGAAGGGGCTGCAAATCAAAATCCACAACGTGATCCTGAACGGCGCGCAAAACCCCGGGCAAGAGACCTTGCCCGACACCGAACTCGCTCATTTTCATGCCGACAGCTGGGAGCATTTCCGACATGCCTACCGTTTCCGGCTTGATCGAGGCTCTTATCGCGACGAGCTGAAGCCACAGGTCCGCCGAACCGGGGCGTTGTCTCATTACGAGCTTTTCAATGCCTTGGAGGCGCAGGGCGGCGAACAGGAACTGCGCAAATTCTTCGACGAAGTCTGCTTGGCAACCCCAGGCCTGTGTGATCGCCTCACCAAGCACGGGCTGCTGCGCAGACACCGGATGGACCTCGAAACACTGCGCGACAAACACTTCAGTTGATCGAGATCTGAAAAACGTCTTCAATTCGGGAAAAACAAGCCAAACCGGTCCTAAACGCCACGCTTGATTGACCTTTCGCGTTTTTTTTACTATAGGACGCGCAGGGGATGAAATCGACAAGAGGTCGGGCCGACCGGGCCGTCCCCCATACATACGCGCGGGCCAAGTCTCTGTGTCCGCAATCACACGGACATACATGACAAAATTCTCTGATCTGAACCTCAGCCCCAAAGTCCTTAAAGCCGTTGAAGAGGCCGGATACGAAACGCCCACGCCGATTCAGGCTGGCGCGATTCCCCCCGCTCTGGACGGCAAGGATGTGCTGGGGATTGCGCAGACCGGCACCGGCAAGACCGCGTCGTTTACGCTGCCCATGATCACCAAACTTGCGCGTGGCCGCGCACGCGCTCGGATGCCGCGCTCACTTGTGCTGTGCCCGACCCGTGAATTGGCAGCACAGGTTGCGGAGAACTTCGACACTTATTCGCAATACGTGAAACTGACGAAGGCGCTTCTGATTGGCGGCGTTTCCTTCAAGGAACAAGACCAGCTTATCGACAAGGGCGTCGACGTTCTGATTGCCACACCGGGTCGCCTGCTGGACCATTTCGAACGTGGCAAGTTGTTGCTGACCGGCATTGAAATTATGGTCGTCGATGAGGCTGACCGGATGCTCGACATGGGGTTCATCCCCGACATCGAACGCATTTTCTCGCTCACCCCCTTCACGCGCCAGACGCTGTTTTTCTCCGCCACGATGGCACCGGAAATCGAACGGATCACCAACACTTTCCTGTCCGCTCCAGCGCGCATTGAAGTCGCCCGTCAGGCCACCGCTTCAGAGACGATTGAACAAGCTGCCATCGCCTTTTCGCCATCGCGCAAAGACCGTGAAGGCAGTGAAAAGCGTGCCGTTTTGCGTGCACTTCTGGATGCAGAAGGCGACGCTTGCGACCGTGCCATCGTTTTCTGCAATCGCAAGGTCGACGTGGATATTGTAGCGAAATCGCTGAAGAAATACGGCTACGATGCAGAACCAATCCACGGGGACCTCGACCAATCCCACCGCACGCGCACCCTTGAAGGGTTCCGTGAAAATAAAATCCGCATCCTCGTCGCCTCTGACGTGGCCGCCCGCGGGTTGGATATTCCAGCAGTGTCACACGTGTTCAACTTCGACGTACCAAGCCACGCCGAAGATTACGTCCATCGCATTGGACGCACCGGCCGTGCAGGTCGTTCGGGAAAAGCCTTCACCATCTGTGTGCCGCGCGATGAAAAGAATTTGGACGGTGTAGAAAAACTGCTTCAAAAGGCAATCCCACGCCTCGAGAACCCGGCCAAAATCGCCAAGCCTGCGGACACCACAACTGACGATAAGCCGGAGAAAAGCTCCCGCACTCGCAGCCGCCGCACCACATCGACGTCCGATAAGTCAAAAGTCGACGCCAAGCAGGCAGAGGTTAAAAGCGAACCTCCCAGCGACAAAACCGGTTCAGTGGCTCTGAGCGACGCATCGCCGAAAAATAAACGCACTGATACAAAGCGCACCGATGACCGCAGGCACGACCGTCGCCCTGATCGTGGCAACAACGTAGTCGGCCTCGGCGATCACATGCCCGAGTTCATCGCGCTGAGTTTTGATGAACGCCGCGCAGGGTAATTATCTCAGCTTCGCTTAAAAAAGGCCGCTCAATTGAGCGGCCTTTTTTCATCCTTCAATTTACGGTTTACGCAAAGGTTGCCGTCATAGTTATTTCGCAGTCCAAAAGTTTGGAGATTGGGCAATTCTCTTTAGCGGCTTCCGCAGCTTTCATGAAATCCTCTTCAGAAGCGCCAGGCACCTTGCCTGCGACTGTCAGCTGGGACTTCACAACTGCAAAACCGCCGTCTTTCTTATCCATATAAATTTTGGCCGTTGTGCTGATCTCTTCGGGAACGAAATCGCTTTCGCCTAGGATCATTGACAGCGCCATCGAAAAACAACTCGCATGTGCAGCACCGATCAACTCCTCGGGATTGGTGCCAGCACCATCCTCGAAACGTGTGTTGAACCCGTAAGGCTGGTCTTTCAAAGCGGCAGATTCGGTTGAAACCAAACCTTTACCCGTCTTGAGGTCACCCATCCATTTGGCGGAACCGGCTTTCTCGATCATCATAGTCTCCTAATAGGCAATTAGGTGCGTACTGCACCCTCCACGGTCAACGTGAGGACGCAGCCGAAGTTCCCTATTGTTTTATTTAACCAAGATCGGACCAGCTAAGGCTCAAAAATGAAGCCAACACGCGCAAAAGAACGGGACGTTTCGACATGGGAATATGGCGCACACCGCGATGATCCATCAACGCAATGCCGATATCCCGACGCCAACCGAAATGACGAATGGTCTAGAATTAGGCGAAGCGACACGATCATCTGTAGCTGTCGTGCCCATGACAAAGACCTGAGGTCAAAATTCACGCTCACCGGTCGCACAGCACGATATTTGTCGCTGACGCGCATCCGTCGAGTATTCGAAGAACACGCGCGCCCAGTCTAAGAAATCGGACCTGAAACTGGGCGCGCAGATTGAAGCTTAGCTCAAACGGCTGACCACAACGGTGACTTCAGGTTTTTTGCCAATTTCCGTATTGCAGGTCTGCCGAACCACCCGGCGCAGCCCTTCCTCCAGTTTGTCGTCGTCGGTCAACGTCTTTGCACCGGAACGGCCAAGGAACTGACCTAGGTCTGCTTCCAAGACGTCCACCAGTGGAACATGACTGCGCCCGGTCTCTGCGATGCCCATAAGATCAACCCAAGGCTCGCCAAGCGGTTCATCCTCTTCGTCCATGATCAACGTAACAACCACATGACCGTTCAGAGCCATGCGAATACGGTCCCGGACGATCCCGTCCAGCGCGCCAATCTGTACGGAGCCGTCCAGATAGGTCCGGCCTGTTTCGATGTACTCGGCCACCTTCGGTGCATTGCCCGTAAGGTCAATCATCATCCCGTTAACGGCCAAGATACCCTGACGGTTGCGATCTTTCGAGATCTTCACATGTTCGCGCAAATGGCGGTGCTCGCCGTGCATCGGCACAACGATCTGAGGCTGCACAACGTCCTGCATGGTCAGCAAATCCGGGCGGTTGGCATGGCCGGAAACATGGTAATCGCCCATGCTGTCGTCCACCACGTCCACACCTTTTTCCGAGAGCTGATTCATGATGTGAATCACACCCTTTTCGTTGCCCGGAATGGTTTTGGAGGAGAAGAGGAACAGATCCCCCTCTTTCAGCTCAATGCCATTGAATTTGCCGCGCGACAATTGGGCCGATGCAGCACGACGTTCGCCCTGTGACCCGGTAACGATCAACATCAGGTTTTCGCGCGGGATCGAGGCGGCGTCCTCCACCGGAACGACCGGCGGGAAGTCCTTCAAGACGCCGGTCTCCACGGCGGCTTCGACCATCCGGCGCATCGCGCGGCCCAAGAGTACAATTGATCGACCCGCCCGTGCGCCAGCCTCTGCCAGCGTACGAACCCGCGCCACGTTGGATGCGAAGGTTGTCGCCACAACGAGCCGTGGCGCTTCAGCCACCAGCTTTTCAACGGCGGGGCCAACGATGACCTCAGACCGACCAGCCGTGGGAGTAAATACGTTGGTGGAATCGCAGACCAATGCTTTTACACCGGCTTTGGACACATCCGCCCAAAGGTCCGGATCCCACGCTTCGCCAACCAGGGGCTGGGTGTCGAGTTTGAAGTCTCCGGTGTGCACGATGCGGCCAGCAGGGCTATCGATTACAAGGCCGGAGCTTTCCGGGATCGAGTGTGAAATCGGCAAAAAGCCCACCGTAAATGGGCCGATCTTTGTGGTCTCAGGCCAAGGGGAACAAGTCTTCACCGCCTGACCTTCGACGCCGTATTCTGCCAACTTGTGACGCGCGATGTTCGCCGTGAAGGCACGTGCGTAAATCGGCACACCCAGATGCTCAAAGGTGTGACCCACTGCACCAACGTGGTCTTCGTGCGCGTGCGTGATGACAAGCGCCTCGATCCGATTTTTATTCGCTTTCAGCCAAGTGATATCCGGCAGGATAAGGTCTACGCCCGGTGTCCCGTCCATGTCCGGAAATGCCACGCCCAGATCCACGACAATCAGGCGCTCTTCGCCCGGCTTGCCATAGCCATAGACATAACAATTCATACCAATCTCCCCGGCCCCACCAAGGGGGAGGTAGATCAAACGTTCTTCGCTCATGCTTTCGCCTCTGTCTCAGGCACCCTACTCCGCATGAGCACGCGCCTTGTTATGGTCGTAAATCACGGTCAGCCCGTGCATCGTCAAAAATTCGTCAAAGGCATCAAATAGCGGCACGGCCGCTTGGAACAAGGGCGCCAGGCCCCCTGTGGCGATAACCTTCATGTCACGCCCCCGTTCATCCTTGATGCGCTCGCATATCTCGCGGACAAGGCCCACATAGCCCCAGAACACGCCCGACTGCATACAGGCGACCGTATTCGTCCCAACAACCTGCGCTGGACGTGAGATATCCACATGCGGCAGCGCCGCTGCTGCTTGGTGAAGCGCCTCAAGGCTCAGGTTCACACCCGGTGCAATCACACCACCCTCGTAAGCGCCATCCTTTGCCACCACGTCGAAAGTGGTGGCCGTTCCAAAGTCCACGATCACCAGATCGCCGCCAAACTTATCATAGCCCGCAACGGTGTTCACCAATCGATCCGGACCTACCGCTGTGCCTGCATCCACCCGCGTCTCTATCGGAAGCTCACAGTCGGGTTTTCCCACGACAATTGGGCGCGTCGCAAAATATCGATCCGCCAAAACCCGCAGGTTCCAGACAACGCGTGGAACCGTCGACGAGATGATCACATCGGTGATCTTGGCGTCAATTCTTTGAAACTCCATCAATGTCGACAGCCACACGTAGTATTGATCTGCGGTCCGGTGATGTTCCGTTGCTGTGCGCCACGTCGCGATAAAGCTCGCTCCATCCCAGATAGAGAAAACGGTATTCGTGTTACCGCAATCAATGGCAAGCAGCATAGACATCAGTCCCTTTAGAAGAATACGTCTGCGGCCGCGATGTTCATCCGGCCTGAGGGGGTGTTTAAGACAAGTTGCCCGGTGGCGTCCACCGTCTCGAACACGCCCGCGATCTCTTGCGTCCCGGTACGCGCAATCATCTTTTCCCCAAGACGCGCAGCGCGGGCCAACCAAGCCTCTCGTATTGGCGAAAATCCGTATGTTACAAAGCTCGCTTCGCGCAGAGCGTAGGCCTCTGCCAATGCATCAAGCATCTGGTCAGGCATCACCCTGACACCCGTTTCGGCCAGGAACGACACAGGAGCTACTGCGCCGGGTTCCACGTCCTCCGCTGACGGGGCGGCTATCAGATTGACCCCGATACCAATAGCGAGGCCCCCGCCCGGCAACCCTTCGAGCAGAATTCCCGCCACCTTGCCACCGTTCACAAGCACATCGTTTGGCCATTTCAGGGACAACCCTGTTTCGATACCTGTCAGCATTACAAAAGCATCGTAAAGCGCAAGTGAAACTACGAAAGACCGAAGAGCCACAACATTTGGCGTCTCAAGCGGACGCATCACCAGCGTCGCCGCGAAATTTCCCGGAGGGTTCGACCAAGCCCGGCCCCTGCGGCCGCGGGCTGCAGTTTGGCGCAAGGCGCAGATCCATTTGGGGCCTGCCAAATTCGGCAAGACGCGAGCGGCTTCGAGGTTGGTGCTATCGACCTCCGCCAGTATTTCTCTGCCATACCCGTTCGGCCAAGCCATCATAGACCTCCCAAACATGGCAACGCGCCCCCGAAGGGACGCGCCACGCACATCTTGATTTCAGCGAAACGCCTGTGTGCCAAGATTAGTTCACCAAAGACACGGCAGCAGCCTCGGCGCTATCTTGCAAATGTACGGTCAAGCCCAGAGGGTTGAACACAGCCACCACAATGACCAGCGCAGAAACCGCCAAGAAGCCAGAAAGCACGCTGGAGGATGGTTTATCCAATGCATCTTCTCGCTCATCACCGAAGTACATCAAGAAGACGATGCGCAGATAATAGTAAGCCCCAATGACCGATGCGATCACGCCCGCAACCGCCAGCCAGACCATACCTGCATCCACTGCCGCCAACATGACACCGTATTTGGCGAAGAACCCCAAAAGCGGCGGCACACCTGCAAGCGAAAACAGCAGCACCAGCATGGCCAATGCCCGACCCGGAGACTTTTTGGAGTACATCCCAAGTGCGCCAACCTCCGTGACCGGCTGGCCATCGCGCTCCATCGAGAGGATGAACGCAAATGTCCCGACGTTCATCGTAACGTAGATCGCCATGTAGATCAGCATATTCTGCACGCCAAGCTGTGTGCCCGCGGCAAGCCCGATCAATGCATAGCCCATGTGAGCGATGGACGAGTAGGCCATCAGGCGCTTGATGTCGGTTTGCCCAATCGCCGCAAAAGACCCGAGGAACATCGAGAGGACCGCCAGAAGTGCAATCACCTGGCTCCAATCGGCAATGGCGCCGCCAAAGGCGTCGAACATCACACGGGCAAAGAGGCCCATGGCCGCTACTTTCGGAGCCGTTGCAAAGAACGCAGTGACCGGGGTCGGAGACCCCTGGTAGACATCTGGCGTCCACATATGGAAGGGAACTGCCGACACCTTAAACGCCATCCCGGAGATCATCAGCACGAGGCCGATCAGCAGTCCGACGGTCAGATGCCCTTCGGTTGCCGCAAGGATAATCCCGGAGAACAGTGTCGTGCCCGCAAAACCATAGACCAAGGATGCGCCGTAGAGAAGCAAACCCGAGGACAACGCGCCCAGTACAAAGTACTTCAGACCCGCTTCCGTTGATTTCACGCTGTCACGGCGCAATGAGGCCACAACATAAAGCGCCAAGGATTGCAGCTCCAAGCCCATGTAGAGCGACATCAAGTCGCCCGCAGACACCATGACCATCATGCCGACCACCGCGAGGGTTACGAGCATAGGGTATTCAAACCGCAGCAGGTCGCGACGCGCCATGTAGCCTTCGCTCATGACCAGGACTGCCGCGGCAGAGATCAATATGAGCACCTTGGCAAACCGTGCAAAAGCATCATTCTGGAACATGCCGTAGAAGGCGGGGAGCGCCCCGTCTCCAGAGGTTCCGATCCAGATGGCCATTACCACAAATACGCCGGAGGTCACCCAGACCAGCATCGGGGCAAGATTGTCTTTTCCGGTATAAACCGCGCCCACCAGAGCAATCAGCGCATATAGCGACAGAATGATTTCCGGCAGGATGATGTTCAGGTCAGCCGACATCATGGTACCCCTCAGTGTCCAGCTTCAGCTTCAGCTTCGGCCACGCGGTTGCTATTTCCGCCACGGCCTGCGCTTTCCAGCGATGTATCGTAATGCGCCACCAGCGCCTCCACCGACGGACCGATCCGGTCAAGGATCGGGGCCGGGTAAACGCCCAACAGAAGAGTCATGGCCACCAGTGGCGTGAAGATAAGTTTCTCACGGCGGGTCATGTCCTTGATGGTTTTCAGGCTTTCTTTGATCAGGTCACCCATGACCACACGGCGATAAAGCCACAGGGCATAGGCCGCAGAGAGGATTACCCCAAGCGCCGCACCGGCGGCGACCCAGGTGTTCACTTGGAAGACACCAGCCAGCGTCAGGAATTCCCCGATAAATCCGGACGTCCCTGGCAACCCAACGTTTGCCATGGTGAAAAACAAGAAGATCAGCGCATATGCCGGCATCCTGTTCACCAAGCCACCGTAGGCGTCGATCTCACGGGTGTGCATCCGGTCATAGATTACGCCGACGCACAGAAACAGCGCGCCAGAGATGAACCCGTGGGAAATCATCTGGAAAATCGCGCCGTCGACACCCTGTTGATTGGCAGCGAAGATGCCCATGGTCACATAACCCATGTGCGCCACGGACGAATAGGCAATGAGCTTCTTCATGTCTTCCTGGACCAGCGCGACCAGCGATGTGTAGACGATCGCCACGACCGACAGGGTGAAGACGAAGTTCTGCATGACTTCGGACCCCACCGGGAACATCGGCAGCGAAAAGCGCAAGAACCCGTAGCCGCCCATCTTCAGCAGGATCGCCGCCAATACAACGGAACCTGCGGTGGGCGCCTGAACGTGCGCCTCCGGCAGCCATGTGTGCACGGGCCACATCGGCATCTTCACAGCAAATGACGCAAAGAACGCCAGGAACAGCATGGTTTGCAGACCACCAACGATGGGCACACCCAGGACACTGAAGTCGTCAGAGGCAAAGTTATGGGTCAAAAGCGAGACATCACAGCCGCCGATGCAGGTGGTGCCAGCGTCGGCATACATGGCAATCATCGCCACCAGCATCAGCACCGAGCCAAGGAAGGTGTATAGGAAGAACTTGAAGGACGCGTAGATGCGCTCCTTTCCGCCCCAGATCCCGATGATCAGGAACATCGGGATAAGGCCAGCCTCGAAGAAGACGTAGAACAACACCAGATCAAGCGCCATGAACACGCCCAGCATAAGCGTCTCAAGCATCAGGAAGGCGATCATGTACTCGGTTACACGGGTTTTGACGTCCCAGCTGGCCCAGATCACCAAAGGCATCATGAACGTGGTCAGCATCACAAACAGCACCGAGATGCCGTCAACGCCCATCCGGTAGCTCAGGCCCATAAGCCATTCGCCCTCTTCCAACATCTGGAAGCCGGTGTTTGACGGATCGAACTGCGCAAGGATGAACAGCGAGATCACGAAGGTTGCTGCGGAAGCAATCAACGCCAACCACTTTGCGTTACGCTGGGCCGCCGCATCATCCCCCCGCAGAAACACTGCGAGGATCAGGGCCGCCAGAGCTGGCAGAAAGGTGACGATGGAGAGAAGGTTCGACATCAGTGTGCCCCTCCGGAGATAGACATCCAAGTGATCAGGACCGCGATCCCGATGACCATGGCGAAGGCGTAAGTGAAGATGTAGCCAGACTGAGCGCGACCTGCGAGACGTGTGACCCATGGAATGATCCCCATGGCCAGCCCGTTGATCCCGCCCTTGATGATCGCCTCGTCACCCCCCTTCCAGAAGATGCGGCCCAGCTTTTTGGCCGGCTGCACGAAGAGGAAATCGTAGGCCTCGTCAAAGTACCACTTGTTGAGCAGGAACAGATACAGCGGGCGCTGCGTTTCCGCCAACTTTCGCGGCAGCGATGTGTTCGCAATATAAAAGAGATACGCCACTGCGAAACCGATCGCCATCGCGATAAAGGGCGACACCTTTACCCAGACCGGCGCGTGGTGCGCATCTTCCATGACGGTGTTGTCGGACGCCATAAAGATCGCGCCTTGCGGTGCACCGTGTTCTGCAACGGCCGCATGGCTCTCGGCCCCGGCAGGTTCGTCGCTTTCAGCGCCACCCTCTGTGGGATCAACTGCGGCGACAGTCCCTGCTTCAGCAGCGCCATCCGCATCATGGGCGGTATCTGCCATTTCTTCGTGATGGGCCGGGATGCCAAAGAACTCATTTACAGCGTTATGGTCGCCAAAGAAGCTGTTGTACCACAACATGCCGGAGAAGATCGCGCCAAGCGAAAGTACGCCAAGCGGGATCAACATGACCATCGGGCTTTCATGCGCGTGCTCATGCGTGTGCTTGTTGCCGCGCGGTTTGCCGAAGAAGGTCATGAAAATGAGGCGCCACGAATAGAACGAGGTGAAAAGCGCTGCAATGACCAACATCCAGAAGGCATATCCTCCCGCAGTGCCCGCCCAAGCGCTTTCGATGACAGCGTCTTTCGACAGGAAACCGGCAAAGCCAATGTGAGTCAGCGGAATCCCGACACCGGTAATGGCCAACGTGCCGATCATCATGGCCCAGAACGTCACCGGCAGCTTCTTCCGCAGTCCACCGTAGTTCCGCATGTCCTGCTCGTGATGCATCCCGTGAATGACAGAGCCGGCACCAAGGAACAGCATTGCCTTGAAGAACGCGTGTGTAAGAAGGTGGAACATTGCCACCGAGTAAACACCGACGCCTGCCGCTACGAACATGTAGCCCAGCTGCGAACAGGTTGAATAGGCGATGACACGTTTGATGTCGTTCTGCACCAAACCGACGGTCGCGGCAAAGAAAGCAGTCGTCGCGCCAAGGAATGTGACAAACGCCATTGCGTTCGGCGCGTATTCCATGAGCGGCGACATCCGGCAGACCAGGAACACGCCGGCCGTAACCATCGTCGCGGCGTGGATCAGAGCCGACACAGGTGTCGGGCCTTCCATCGCATCTGGCAGCCATGTGTGCAGGATCAGCTGCGCCGACTTGCCCATCGCGCCGATGAAGAGCAGCAGCGCCATGACTTCGGCCGCGTTCCAATCACCCCAGAGGAATGAAATCTGCGTTTCAGCCAGTTGAGGCGCCGCCGCGAAGATATCATCGAACCGTACGCTGTCTGTCAGGAAGTAGAGACCGATAATGCCCAATGCGAGGCCAAAGTCACCCACACGGTTGACGATGAAGGCTTTCATCGCCGCCGCGTTGGCCGAAGGCTTACGGTAGTAGAACCCGATCAGCAAATAGGATGCGACACCCACACCTTCCCAGCCGAAAAACAGTTGGACGAGGTTGTCGGAGGTGACCAGCATCAACATCGCGAAGGTGAAGAACGAGAGATACGCAAAGAAGCGTGCCTTGTAGTTCTCTTCACCCTTTTTGAAGTTTTCGTCATGCGCCATGTACCCGAAGGAATACAGGTGCACGAGCGACGACACCGTGGTCACAACGATCAACATGATGGATGTCATGCGATCCACACGGATCGACCAGTCGGTGCTGAGCGTTCCGGACTCGATCCAGCGCATGATCTGAATGTGCTGTGTCTCGGGCCCGTGCGTCAGGAAAACGATCCACGAAAAAGCGCAGGCCAGAAACAGCAGACCGGTCGTGATCCACTGGCTTCCGCGGATACCGATATACTTCCAGCCAAAGCCCGCGATGAGGCTACCCACCAACGGGGAAAAGAGGATGATGCTCTCCATCGTGGGTTACCCTTTCATCACGTTAACGTCTTCCACGGCGATAGTGCCGCGGTTCCGGAAGAAGCAGACCAGAATGGCAAGGCCAATCGCCGCTTCGGCGGCGGCGACGGTCAAAACAAACAGCGTAAAGACCTGCCCCGCCAGATCGCCAAGATATGAAGAGAAGGCGACAAGATTTATATTTACGGCCAGCAGCATCAGCTCGATGCTCATCAGCAGAATGATCACGTTCTTTCGGTTCAGGAAAAGCCCGAAGATGCCAATCACAAACAGCGCCGCGGCGACGGTCAGGTAATGTTCCAATCCGATCATACGTGTCCCTCCGGGCGTCAGGCCCGTTCGTTTTCGTCTTGCTCGCCCCAGATCACGCCCGGAGCTTGTTGCTTGATAGGGACGATGCGTTGTCCCTTTGGCCCGATTTGTCAGACCGAATTCTTGCGCTACGTGGCGCAGTTCCCTTTACCCTAATGGGTCGGCGGGCCCTTTCATCAATCGCAACCGGATCAAGGCAGCTTCCGCCCAGATCCGGTGACGGACCGGCAATCGGGTGACCGCCTTTGTCACCAACCAAACCCCGGCAGTGAGCTTGAACGCCCAGAACCCCGCGTAGAGCACGATGCCCATCGGTGAGACGATGATGTCCCAAAGGCTGTTCAAAGGCCCTGCCCCGGACGGACGTTCTTCAACTCCATCGCTTTAGCCGGATCGCGGTACATCTGCTGCAAAACAACCTGACGCTTGACGTCTTTGCGATGACGGAGTGTCAGAACGATCGCACCGATCATTGCAACCAGCAGGATCAGACCCGCCAGCTGGAACAGCAGGAAGTAGCGGTCATACAGAACCAGACCAAGCGCCGCAGTGTTGTGCACATCAATTGGCGTCGGTGAGGACAACTGCGCAGCTGCGACGTCTGACGCTTCCCACACACCAAAGGCCATGCCCAGTTGCATCAAGATTATCAGACCGATCAGCAAACCCAGCGGCAGATACTGCGCCATCTCTGCCTTCAACTCGGCAAAGTCGACGTCCAGCATCATGACCACAAACAGGAAAAGCACAGCGACGGCGCCCACATATACAATGACCAGAAGCATCGCCACGAACTCGGCCCCAAGCAGGACAAACAACCCGGCCGAGGACAGGAATGCCAGGATCAGCCATAGCACGGAGTGCACCGGGTTGCGGCTGACCACCGTGAACAGGCCGCCGGCGATCACGCCCAATGCGAACAGGTAGAAGGCAAAGACGGTCATTCCTCGTCATCCTTTCCGTCGGCCATAACCTCGCGAGCCAAATCCATGGCGCGGGTCATGGCAGGTATGCCGGCAAACATCGACATCTGTGCGATGGTCTCGGCGATCTCTTCTTCAGTGGCGCCCGCCTCAATGGCGTGACGAACGGTCATTCGAAACGGCGTTTCGGCCTGCGCGCCCTGCATGGTGAGTCCCGCAAGTGTCAACAACAGCCGCGTCTTGGCATCAAGGCCCGACTTGGACAACCCCTTGCCAAAGAACATTTCCATGGTGTCCTTCGACATGGTCGGCCAGAGCTTCTCATACCCTTTGGGATCAAAGGTGGTCATGGCCGGGTTGAAGGCTTTTGCCATCTCCTGCGCCTGTTCCATCATCAACTCAAATGGAGTTTTGCCACTGGTCATCGCACTGTCTCCTGACAACTTCCAAGGCCACTTCGGCCATGCATGAGCACACCACGGCGCTCTGGACGCGCACCACCCACCATGCAATCGGCCGAACGCAAAGCGCGCCCGATCTCAAGCAAGGGAAAATGCGCGCAATCCATCATCTGTACGGCGCATCCAGTTCGAGGTTGCGCGCAATCTCTGCTTCCCAACGATCACCGTTCTCGAGCAGCTTTTGCTTGTCGTAAAACAGCTCTTCGCGGGTTTCGGTCGAAAATTCGAAGTTCGGACCTTCGACAATTGCATCCACCGGGCAGGCCTCCTGGCAAAACCCGCAGTAGATACATTTCGTCATGTCGATATCGTAGCGTGTCGTCCGGCGGGAGCCGTCCTCGCGCGGTTCGGCATCGATGGTGATTGCCTGCGCGGGGCAGATCGCCTCGCACAGTTTGCAGGCAATGCACCGCTCTTCGCCATTCGGGTAGCGGCGCAATGCGTGTTCGCCACGGAACCGGGGCGAGAGAGGCCCTTTTTCGTGCGGATAGTTCAACGTCGCCTTGGGAGCAAAGAAGTATTTCAGACCCAGCTGAAATCCCTTCATGAAGTCGGCGAGCAGGAAATACTTGGCTGCGCGCCCATAGTCGATGGTCGCCATCTATGCGCTCTCCTCTTTCACGGCTTCGCGCGCTGCTTCGAGCTGCTCCGCCTCTTCGGTGTCCATCACTGGATCACCGTGTTCATCATATTCGGAAACGCCTTCCGAAACCGTATCGCCATTCACTTCTTCAGCGATAGACGCTCCGACGACCGCCGCCTGAGGCTGGGACTTCACGTCTTCGCTCATGGCTTGCATGTCCGCGGCCCAGCGATAGATCGCAGCCGCGATTTCGTTTGCCTGAGGCAAGAGGTTACCGTCGGCGTCCACGTCTGGCAGCCCGCAGTCACGGACAACGAAGTCGCCTAGGCCGATCATATCGATGTACTTGGCATCAAGGATGGCTTTCTTCAGGTCGGTCATAATGTCTCTCCCACGGGAAAGGCACACGTTTTGCGTGCCCGTGAGGCGACCTTAACACCGCGCAGGGATGTGCTCGCACGAAGTCCCTCTGCAAAATCAGAAACGAATTGTTTCCGCACCCGGGTCATATCAGCTCCCCACAGCCCAGCGGGCATAGAAGCCCCAGAACCAGTCGAACCGCGCGGCGAAGGAGACAAAGACAACCCACGCCAGGGACATCGGAAGGAAGACCTTCCAACCGATCCGCATCAGTTGGTCGTAGCGATAGCGTGGAGTGATCGCCTTCACCATCGCAAAGATGAAGAAGACAAAGACCATCTTGAGACACATCCAGAAGATGCCATCGGGCAGGAACTCAACCGGAGACAGCCAGCCGCCAAAGAACAGCAGCGACACAAGTGCACACATCAGCACGACTGCGGTCAATTCCCCGATCATGAACAGAAGGAACGGCGTCGAAGAGTATTCCACCTGGTAGCCTGCGACCAATTCCGACTCCGCTTCGGGAAGGTCAAAGGGCGGGCGGTTTGTCTCAGCCAAAGCAGAAATAAAGAACAGGAACATCATCGGGAAGTGCGGGATCCAGTACCACGACAGAATGCCAACGCCGTCCTGCGACCTCACGATATCTCCAAAGTTCATGGACCCGGACGAAATCACGATGCCGATGATGATCAGACCAAGGCTGACTTCATAAGAAATCATCTGAGCGGCAGAGCGCAGGGAACCGAGGAAGGGGTATTTGGAGTTGGACGCCCAGCCCCCCATGATCACGCCGTAAACCTCCAGCGAGGAGATGGCGAAGACATAAAGGATGGCGACGTTGATATCCGAGATCACCCAGCCGTCACCAAACGGAATCACGGCCCAGGCGACGAACGCCATGACCAGCGATACCATCGGAGCAAGAAAGAAAACGAAACGGTCAGCGCCGGCTGGCACAACCACTTCCTTGACGATGTATTTCAGGAAGTCTGCGAATGATTGCAGCAGGCCAAAGATACCCACCACGTTGGGACCGCGACGCATCTGCACAGCAGCCCAGATTTTGCGGTCACCCCACATAAGGAAGGCAAGCGACACGAGAAGCGGCACCAGCAGCGCGAGAATCGTGAACACGATCCAGATCGCGATACCCCAGGGATTGTCGGAGAAGAATTCAGCCATCAGGTCCTCATACCATCGGTATTCCGTTCTCGGCGCAGGCCAAAGCGGTGACCTCTGCGTCGATCGTTTTCAACCCACGGGGCAGCGCCGCCGAGATGGTGTAAACCGCATCTCCGCGCCAGAGGCCACCCTCGTCGTAAACATTCGTACGTACATGCCGGGCAAAGCCGTAGCCGCGGATCAAAGCATACTGCGCTGCTGCGCACTCGCCATAAGATTCAACGTCATCCGGTCCGCGGGCACCACTCATTTGAACGTGAAAATTCACCAAATCACCATCAAGAAGACGCGTGTCCACGCCCTCGTAAACCGGCTTCGCCGCGCTCGGGCGAGTCTGCGCTGTGTCGCAGCTCGCCGTTGCACTCAAAGCCAACATGGCAATCATCCCGCTCACCCGCACTTATTCCGCCGCCATTGGCGCCTGATTGCGCAGCTTTGCGTTTTTGGACAGCTCCGCCATCACCTCAGAGGCACGGGCGATTGGATTGGTCAGCCAGTAATCGGACACAGCATAACGGAAATCTGCATCGCCCAGCGACCCTTCGTCCACCGGCTGCCATTCGTTCTCAGGCACCTCGTCGATCTTCGCAAGATGCGGAACATCGGCGATCAGCGCCTGACGCAGCTGTGCCAGCGAATCCCAAGGCAGCTTCGCGCCCATCTCCGCGGACAATGCCCGGAAGATGGCCCAATTCTCCTTGGCCTCGCCTGGTGCAAACCCGGCGCGAAGTGCCAGTTGTGGACGGCCTTCGGTGTTCACGAAAAGCCCCTGTTCCTCGGTGTAAGCCGCACCCGGCAGGATCACGTCGGCGCGGTGCGCCCCGCGGTCACCGTGAGAGCCTTGATAGATAACAAAAGCGCCCGCACCGATTTCCAGCTCGTCCGCGCCGAGGTTGTAGATCACATCGGCCTCGTTCACGGCGTCCATGCCGTGCGCGTTGACCGCGCCCACATCGAGCGCGCCAACACGGCTCGCGGCGGTGTGCAGCACCATCAACTTCGACGAACCGGCGGTGGAAAGGTTCATGGCGGTGCCCAGAACGGCGGCGCCGTCGGCCTCGGTCAGCGCGCCCTGCCCCACGATCATGATGCCGTTCACGCCATCCTTGTCACTGTGGTCCATTTCGTTGAGCTTGGCCAGCGCGTCGCGGCCAGTCCCAAGTTCGATGCAGTCATAGGTCAGATCGACCGGCGCACCGATGCGGGCGACCTTGGCGCCGCGCGCCCAGGCCGCACGGATGCGAGCGTTCAGAACAGGAGATTCGTCACGCGGGTTGGTGCCGATCAGCAGGATCATTTCCGCCGAATCGATATCCTCGACCGAAGCAGTCCCGACATAGCCAGAACGGTTGCCTGCGGGCAGCTTGGCACCGTCGGTGCGGCATTCGACAGCGCCACCGGCGGCTTCGATCAGGGTCTTCAGGGAATACGCGGCCTCAACCGATGCGAGATCACCGACAATCCCGGCGAGCTTGGACGCGCCCTTCAGCTTTTCTGCGACAACCGACAAGGCTTCCGGCCACGTCGCGGGCCTCAGCTTGCCATCGACGCGTACATAAGGACGGTCGAGGCGCTGACGACGCAGGCCATCCCAAACGAAACGGGTCTTGTCCGAAATCCACTCCTCGTTCACGCCGTCGTTGTTGCGCGGCAAGATGCGCATCACTTCGCGGCCCTTCGTGTCAACGCGGATGTTGGAGCCAAGGGCGTCCATGACGTCGATGGTCTCCGTCTTCGTGAGTTCCCACGGCCGCGCCATGAAAGCGTATGGTTTTGAAACCAAGGCCCCAACCGGGCACAAATCGATGATGTTACCCTGCAGGTTCGATTCGAGCGTCTGGTTCAGATAAGATGTAATCTCAGCGTCTTCGCCCCGGCCCGTCTGGCCCATCTGGTTCAAACCCGCGACTTCAGACGTGAACCGCACGCAGCGCGTACACGAAATGCAGCGCGTCATGTGAGTCTCGACCAGCGGACCAAGATCCAGATCGGTCACAGCGCGTTTCGCCTCGGTAAACCGCGAGAAATCAACCCCGTAGGCCATTGCCTGGTCCTGCAGATCGCATTCGCCGCCTTGGTCACAGATCGGGCAATCGAGCGGGTGGTTGATGAGCAGAAACTCCATAACCCCCTCGCGGGCCTTCTTCACCATAGGCGAATTGGTCTTGATCTCAGGTGGCTCACCGTTGCGGCCTGGGCGCATATCCTTGACCTGCATGGCGCAGGACGCCGCAGGTTTGGGTGGTCCACCGACCACTTCGACCAGACACATGCGACAGTTGCCGGCGATGGAGAGGCGTTCGTGGTAACAGAAGCGTGGAACTTCGATACCGACCTCCTCACAGGCTTGGATCAGGGTCATGGACCCATCTACCTCAATTTCCTGACCGTCGATGATGAGCTTGCGCAAGTCGGACATGCCGGTGCCTCTCCAGATTGCAGATGGCGGCGCCTGACGTTGACCAAGACCAAGGTCGGGCGCGACTTGGCCCGGTTCTATCGCGCCAATGACCACAACGCCAGATGCGAGACGCGGAAATTCCCACAGAAATCCGGGAAAAATCGACGCGGATAAAGAACTTCTTCCAGCACGACGACGTGCGTGATCACAAATAAACCCGATCAATTAACTCGGCTTTATGTACAAACCGCTAAATTTGAGCCCGGGGCGTCCCCCGGGCTCATGCCTCAGCGAAGCAAAGACCCGATGTACGTGTCATTCTTGATTTGGGCTTTGCCAAAGGCACAAAGCGCTTTGTCATCATCGGCTTTAACACCCTGCGCCGCCAACC
Organism: Sagittula sp. NFXS13; assembly: GCF_040148795.1. Taxonomy (NCBI): domain Bacteria; kingdom Pseudomonadati; phylum Pseudomonadota; class Alphaproteobacteria; order Rhodobacterales; family Roseobacteraceae; genus Sagittula; species Sagittula sp. NFXS13. The sequence goes on along the minus strand of NZ_JAGEMH010000015.1, from coordinate 26,990 downwards.
AGCCACTCGCTTTTTCACGCATGCGACGCTTCTCTGATTTGGAGGAAACGTAGTCATCGATCTCATCGGACGAGTAGCCCAAGGATTTCGCCCGCGATTCGAGTTGCGTGACCTGAGCAAAAGCCCGGATCATACGCGCATTGATGCCATCACAGGTTTTGCGAATTTCATCGGCGATTGCGATTTGCATCAAGGTGTCATCAATTTCCGGCACCTCACGTAGATGCGGTTTCGCGAATGCCGGGGCGGCCAGCGCAAGGCACAGCGTCAGAACGGGAATCAGCCGCATTGGGGCCTCCTTCTTGAGTGGTATTCGACATGAAGAAGGGCCAACGCAGATTGTTATGCAATATCAACGCCTGCCCCGCGACGGGTTGGGCGAAATCTCTCCTCAAGCGTGGCGCAGATCGGCAAAGCAACGCTTACCGATCGCGACACCGACCGGTCAATGTCAGACTGCTCTCGGAAACCGGCAGCTGAGAGGTCGGAGTATCCGGACCGACGATCCAGTCGATGTCGGATGTGCCGAAGGTGTTGATACAGTATTGTTTCCCCTGATACGCCGCAGCTTGCGTCGCACCGGTGATTGACTTGGACGGTTGCCGCGCCGTTGCCACGAACTCCGCACGATGGCCCTGAACCGGTTTTGCGCTGCCGCGAAAGGTTTGCCCGTCAAACCGTGGACCCTTACCGCCACTGCTTTGGCCGCCGCATCCAACAAGAAGTGTTGCCAACAGTAAAACCATGCCGATCTTGAAGACGAGGGATAGGTCCGGAAACGGCAGTGCCTTGGCTTGAGCCGTCTCGCCACGTGTTACCGGTTTCGCCTTATAACCTCTTAGTTGCGCAACGTTCTTCATGCTCTTGCCCTTTGCCATTTATTTTGCCGGCGGGCGGGCTGCTGCGCCGTCTCGCCAAAGCGCAGACACTCTCGCCCTCCCAAATCCAGAGGTCAAGCAAAGGACATGCTCAATGCTGCATGCGACAAAGGTCGCGAAAGCGGAACGCCGCCTGCTTTCGTGCGTTGATTGCAACATGAGGAGGATATCATGACCAAAGATCTCGAAACACGCCCGATGTCAGAGAAAGACGCCGACGCACAGGACCAGACCGAAAAATTCACCGATCACGAAAATGTCGGCGATGCAAAACACGCCGAAACATCGGATGATATTACGGAGGGAATGCCCAAGAAAGATCGGGACACCCTCAAAAAGACCACCCAGACCGATTGATTGGCCGCAAACGTAAAAAGCCCTCCACGAAACGTGAAGGGCTTTTTCAATTCTCGGAACCGCAAGTTTACTCTGCAGCCACCGCGCTCACGCGACCGGCTTTTTGCGCCTTTATACGATCTTCGATCTCATCACGGAAGTTCCGGATAAGGCCCTGAATCGGCCAGGCCGCCGCGTCGCCGAGGGCGCAAATGGTGTGCCCCTCGACCTGCTTGGTGACATCCCAGAGCATATCAATTTCTTCTTCGTCTGCCTCACCACGGACCAGACGGTCCATGACACGCATCATCCAACCGGTGCCCTCACGACATGGCGTGCACTGACCGCAGCTTTCATGCTTGTAGAACTTCGCCAGACGCCAGATCGCTTTGATAATGTCCGTGTTTTTATCCATCACGATAACCGCAGCCGTGCCAAGACCCGACCCCAATTCGCCGCGCAGATAATCAAAATCCATCACCGCGTCGCGCATCTTCTCTCCGCGCACACAAGGAACAGAAGAGCCGCCGGGGATAACCGCCTTGAGATTATCCCACCCCCCACGGATGCCGCCACAGTGCTTTTCGATCAACTCTTCGAAGGAGATCGACATCGCCTCTTCGACAACACAAGGGTTGTTCACATGCCCGGAGATGGCGAACAGCTTTGTCCCGGCGTTGTTTTCACGACCGAAGCCCGCAAACCAGGACGCACCACGGCGCAAAATGGTCGGGACAACGGCGATGGATTCGACGTTGTTCACAGTTGTCGGGCAGCCGTACAAACCTGCGCCCGCCGGGAATGGCGGCTTCATCCGCGGCATCCCCTTCTTGCCTTCCAGCGACTCAAGCAAGGCCGTCTCTTCGCCACAGATGTAAGCGCCGGCACCGTGATGAAGGAACAGCTCGAAATCCCAGCCAGAGCCACAGGCATTCTTGCCCAACAGCCCAGCATCGTAGGCCTCATCTATGGCAGCTTGCAGCGCTTCTTTCTCACGGATGTATTCCCCGCGGATGTAGATGTAGCATGCATGCGCCTGCATCGCGAATGATGCAATCAACGCGCCTTCGATCAACGTGTGCGGATCATGGCGCATGATTTCACGGTCTTTACATGTGCCGGGCTCAGATTCGTCAGCGTTGATGACCAGAAAGGCCGGACGCCCGTCCGATTCCTTTGGCATGAAGGACCATTTCAGACCGGTCGGGAAACCCGCGCCGCCGCGTCCACGCAGTCCGCTGGCCTTCATCTCATCGATGATCCAATCACGTCCTTTGCCAAGGATGTCCTTGGTACCATCCCAGTGGCCACGCGTCTTGGCGCCCTCTAGGGTGCGGTCATGCATTCCGTAGATATTGGTAAAGATCCGGTCCTGGTCCTGAAGCATCGCTTATCCTTCATGTTCCTGGCGCGCGCGCCACAGTCCGTATATCATCCAGATCGCCCAGATAAACCCCGCCAATGCGACAAGATCTAACAAAGCGCGCAGGCTCTGGGTCCAATCCAGAGCCTGCCCCAAAGCAGTCACCGCGATCCAGAACAACCCTACACCGGCAATTGTCAACGCAACCTTGCGCCCACGCCGGTTCAGTTCTTCCCTATCAGCCATGTCTGCTCTTCAGTCTTTGATATACAATTATTTCAGCAGCTCGGAGGCTTGAGCCACCCAGCCATTCTTGGACGCGCGGCCACGCACGCCCGCAATATTTGCGTCAATCCAAGTCACATTGTCCTCGGACCACGCCGCGATCTGCGAAAGGTGGTAAATCCCTGCCGCGTTGAGCGTTTCGGCCAGCTTTGGTCCAACGCCCGTGATTACGGTCAGATCATCCATGTCACCCTTGGGTGCGTCGAACAAGTCAGGCGCGACGCCCAACATCGCCTCAGTGCTTTCGTCTACTGTGGCGACCGTATTATCAGCAACGTCAGCCGCAGAGTCGGCTGCAACTTCGGTCGTCTCAGCCACTGTTGCACTCGTCGTTTCAGTGACGTCTTCCGCCGCAGCGGCGGCGGTTTCCACACCCTCGTCTATCGCGACGGCAGCAACTTCGGTGATCTCTGTGCTGCTATCCGCAACCGCTTCCGTGGTTTTGTCGGCAACAGGCGCGACCACTTCCGGCCTCTTCGCCTTGCCAGTCGGGTTGCAGATCGAGCCGAACCCTGTGGTCGCGAATGGCATTTCCGTCATCTTCGGCATTTGGGCCATCGGCAGCCCCTGCCACGGCAACATCGCCAATTCCATCATGGCTTGGCTGGTTTCAATCACCAACTTCGTCTGCATCTCCATCATTTTGATGACGGGAGAGTAATCGGGTTTGAAAGATATCATCGGGCTTATCATCATGGCTCAGTCCTCGCTCATTACGCAGGATGCGGATTTCTTGCCGCATCGCGTGCCTTGAAGCGCCGTTCCTCCCCAACAGTGCCGCCTTAAGGCGTGACACAACCAGAAAAGATCTGCAAGCCGCGCTGGTGTCGCAGGACGCCCGGACGGACGCCATGCGACAAGAATTTTCAGTAAACACCGCCTTTTTCGACGCGTTCGGAAAAAGCGGTTTCTTCACCGGACGCAAGTATCTTTGCCTGCGCGCGCCACTCATCACGACTCACCCGGCCCTTGAAACCCTGAAGGTTGGCATCAACCCATGCGACCTCCTGGTCCGACCACGCGGCGATCTGATCAAAATGATAGACCCCCAGAGAATGACACGTCTCCTCCAGCTTGGGACCGATACCTTTGATTTCCTTGAGATTATCAGGCTGACCGTTGCGCGGAGCGTCGAGAAGCGCGGGCTGCTTGCTTTCGTCCGTGCCCGTCTTGGCATCGTTAGCGTCAAACTCCTTTTTGCCCGGGTCACGGTCGTTCGATCCCTCTGGCGAACCATCCTTTTTATAAGTCCAGGTGCCTTTGCGTTCTGCCAGCTCGGCCTCCCCGGACAAAGGCTTGGAAGGTTTAAGCTTGGACGCTGGCTCAGACGATGGATCCGCTTCGGACGACTTCCCAACTTCTTGGCTGTCCGCCAATTCCGCGTCGCCGGACAATTCAGTGGATGGCTTCTCACCGGAACCGGACTGATCTGCAACGCCGGCGGCGTCCTCCGCTTCAGGCTTAGAGGCACCTTCAGAGGAATCTTCATGCGCCGTGTCTGCTCCAGAAACACCGTCCGTGTCTGTCGACGCAGGTGCAGTCGCCGCGGCGACCAAAGCCCCCGCTGTACCGGTGACGCCTGCCGCTGCCGATTGGGCACTGACCGTCGCTTCATGCGCAGTCACATCGCCACCGGGTTTAGCAGCGGTAGACACAGGTTTCGAAACCTTGGGAATAGGCGCGCAGAACAGCCAGTCAAACAGCAAACCCAGCAAAACAAAGGCCAGCCCCCCGAGGATCAGAGCAGCGCCAAATCCCTTCCCCAAGAGCAACAGGAAACTAAGTACCCCCAGCGCTCCGGCCATCCCCCAGCTCTTCATCTTGCAATTGCCATCCGTCCGCATATCGGCACATCTCCCATCTGTTCCCTGCACTGGCAGGATTAAATTTTCACTTTCTTAACACTCTTGCCCGTCTCAGCCGCTGAGGCAATTCCGGAATCCGCTCTTTGGACAAAAGCACAACGCCCGGCGCGTGAGCACCGGGCGTTGTAAACCTGTCTGATCAAAAGCTGTTTGCGCAGGCGCGCCCCGCGCGTCTCACACGCTGCGGGTGCCCGACTGGTCGTTCCAAGGCGCTTTCAAAGGCACCTCGGTCCCATCAATCCGTTTGATCGTGTCACCAATGTCATGCGCCAACTGCACAGACGCGTTCATGGTGATCGAAGCGTTCACGTACTCGGTCAAAGTGGTCGCGCCGCCTTTCGGCTCTGAACCCATTCGGCCATTTTGCGGACCCGCTTTCGGAACTTCGCCGTTGGCCAAAGCATCCAACAAATTGCCGAGCTTTTCGACCGTCAGGTCTTCGTAATAGTCTTTCCCGATCTGTGCCATTGGCGCATTGGTGCATGCGCCCAAACACTCGACCTCTTCCCACGAAAACTTGCCGTCCGCCGACAAGACATGCGGCTTTTCGGAAATCTTTTCGCGACAGACACCGACCAGATCCTCTGCACCGCAAATCATGCAGGAAGTTGTCCCGCAAATCTGAATATGTGCAACAGAACCAACAGGTTGCAGCTGAAACATGAAGTAAAAGGTGGCGACTTCCAAAACACGAATATAAGCCATTCCGAGCATGTCGCCGATGGCTTCCATCGCAGGGCGGCTCAACCAGCCCTCCTGCTCCTGTGCGCGCCACAACAAGGGGATGATTGCCGAAGCCTGACGGCCCTCGGGATATTTGGTGATCTGTTCTTTCGCCCAGGCAAGGTTCGCCTCGGTAAATGCAAAGCTCTCGGGTTGGTCCGGGTGCAGCCTGCGCAGCATGTGGTTCGTCCCTATAACTGGCGCATGGGAAGGCCCAAGCGCGACAATCTTCAGCCCGCTTGGGCAACTTCGATGGCTGGTTCCGTCACCGGCACACAGGCCCCGACGACCGAGCGCACACCGCCATTTTCCAGCGACACGGCCTGGTCCCGCGCGACTTTATACTGCGCGATTTCGATAACCTTCTCGCGCGGCAGACCTGTCTGCAGTTCCACAGGCAGGTAATCGGCCTCATTCACCAAATCACAACCGATGGAGGCGACAGACGCGTCCCATGCGGCCAGAACTTCAGGCGTAGCCCCTTCCGGGGCCATCCCAAGCTCCACGCAGCCAGCGGTCAACGCCAGCGCGGGCAAGGCCAAAACCAGTTTCATCATTGTCTTATTCCTCACTTCGGACTCCCTGTCCGGCCAAACCGCCTCAGCGGTCAACCTCGCCGAACACGATGTCCATCGTTCCGATAATGGCCGCCACATCCGCCAACTGGTGGCCAGAGGCCACATGGTCCATCGCCTGAAGGTGCAGGTAGCCAGGCGCCCGCAGCTTGGCCCGGTAGGGTTTATTTGTACCGTCCGCCACCAGATACACGCCGAATTCACCCTTGGGCGCCTCGACACACGCGTAAACTTCACCTTCAGGTACGTGAAACCCTTCGGTGTAAAGCTTGAAGTGGTGGATCAGCGCCTCCATAGAGGTTTTCATATCCGAGCGCTTCGGCGGCGTTATCTTGCCGCGCGCCATGACATCGCCCTGCCCTTCGGGCGCGCGCAATTTTTCGATGGCTTGCAGCATGATAGAAACCGATTGGCGCATTTCTTCCATGCGGCACAGATAACGGTCGTAGCAGTCGCCGTTTTTCCCGACCGGGATCTGAAAATCAAATTCGTCGTAGCATTCATACGGCTGCGCGCGACGCAAATCCCAGGCAAGCCCGGAACCGCGCACCATCACGCCGGAGAAGCCCCAGTCCAGGATCTCCTGCTCTGTCACGACCCCGATATCCGCGTTCCGCTGTTTGAAGATACGGTTCTCGGTCAGCAATCCATCCACGTCCTCAAGGAACTGGGGGAATTCATGTGCCCAGGTCTCAATGTCGTCGAGCAGCGCCGGCGGCAAATCCTGATGCACACCGCCGGGGCGGAAATAAGCTGAGTGCAGGCGTGCACCGCAGGCCCGCTCATAAAAGATCATCAGCTTTTCGCGCTGTTCAAAGCCCCAAAGCGGCGGCGTCAGTGCGCCCACGTCCATGGCCTGTGTCGTCACGTTCAACAGATGGTTCAGCACGCGACCGATTTCCGAATACAACACACGGATCAAGGACGCGCGGCGCGGCACTTCCACCCCGGTGAGACGCTCGATCGCCAGGCACCAGGCATGTTCCTGATTCATTGGCGCCACATAGTCGAGGCGGTCAAAGTACGGCAGGTTTTGCAGGTAAGTCCGCGATTCCATCAGCTTTTCTGTGCCACGATGCAGCAGGCCAATGTGCGGATCGCAGCGTTCCACGATCTCACCATCGAGCTCAAGCACAAGGCGCAACACGCCGTGAGCCGCCGGGTGCTGTGGACCAAAGTTGATGTTGAAGTTGCGGATCTGCTGTTCGCCTGTCAGGGCGTCCTCGAAACCTTTGGAGCCGTCCATCATCAGTGCCTCCTTCTGCCGGATTTCGCCGCGCGCATCAGCGCCAAGCCGTCCGGACCATAATGATGCGCGAACAGACCCGCGCGATCCTCGATCATTTCGTTGGGCAGCCGGGCCGCCAATTCATCTAGACACATCGCGCCGTTTTCCGGCTGAGCCACCTTGCAGACAAAGCCGATAAGCGCCGGCATCTCCAGCTCCGCCTGTCCGCTCTCGGCACAGTTGAGCACAAAGGCGAAGGCCCTGGCGGTAAATTCATCGTCACCACGAGAGACAATCATCTCAAGAAGGTCCCAGATCAAACCACGGGCGGACCCGTCTTCAGCAAAAAAGCCCGTGCAGACCAACGCGTCGGACAAGTCGATCATTTCAGGCAGCAGTTCATTGGCCCAAGCGATCCACTCCTCGCCGCTTTCCAGCATGGCGATGGCCTTTTCGGGCTCCCAGCCCTCACGCTCAAGCGTCTCGATATCCGTTTCGAAGCTCACGTCGCCTCGTATCCTTTCGTTCACCATAAGCATCCCAGCCAACAGTGCCTCATTATGTCCCACAACGGGGAAAAGCCGCGCCTCCGGTCCGAACGGTCCCGTCTGACACGACTTGGGCGCCTTGTCACAGACAGACACCGCCCCCGTCATTCACTTCGCCTCTTCGGTCTTCTCATCTCCGGGAAGCACATATTGTGCACCTTCCCATGGCGACATGAAATCGAACTGACGGTATTCCTGGACCAGCGACACCGGCTCATAGACCACGCGCTTTTGCTCTTCGTCATAGCGCACTTCGGTATAGCCCGTAGTCGGGAAATCCTTACGCAGCGGGTAGCCACGGAAACCATAGTCCGTCAGGATGCGGCGCAGGTCCGGATGGCCGGAAAACAATATGCCGAACATGTCGAACACTTCCCGTTCGAACCAGTTGGCGGACGGGTGCACCGGCACGATGGACGGCACCATTTCGTCGTCGCGGATCGACACACGCAACCGAATGCGGTGGTTCTGATACATCGACAGGAAGTGATACACGACGTCGAACCGCTTGGGCCGCTGAGGGTAGTCCACAGCAGTGATATCCACCAGCGACGAGAATTTGCACGTTGAGTCGGTCTTGAGGAAATCGACAAACCCGCGGATGTTTGCGGGGGCCACGTCGATGTTCAACTCGCCGTGGGTCACATCCCAGGCCAGCACGCAGTCGGGCCGCTTGACCTCGATATGACCACCCAGTTCTTTCAGCGCATCGGTCATGCGTCCACCTTTCTCAAAGCATCAACGGCAACGATGGCCCGACCCGCCTCGGGTGCGGCGGATTGAAACCGGACAGATTGCGCAGCAAGACGCGCCGCAACGGGCCGGACTATCCCGAAACGGGCCGAAACAGCGCCGGAAGTCAGTTCAACCATATCACCAGGATTAAGGTCAGCCATCAATTTACCTCAGCGCACCAGGGTGCCGGTGCGGCGTATCTTCTTCTGCAAGGCCAGAATGCCATAGACCAGGGCCTCCGCCGTGGGCGGGCACCCGGGCACATAGACATCGACCGGAACAACCCGGTCGCAGCCACGCACAACAGAATAGGAATAGTGGTAATAACCACCACCGTTGGCGCAGCTGCCCATGGAAATCACATAGCGTGGTTCTGGCATCTGGTCGTAGACTTTTCGCAGCGCAGGGGCCATCTTGTTGGTCAACGTTCCCGCCACAATCATCAGGTCGGACTGGCGCGGCGACGCGCGGGGTGCGATCCCGAAACGCTCAAGGTCGTAGCGCGGCATGGAGCTGTGCATCATCTCAACAGCGCAGCACGCAAGACCAAACGTCATCCAGTGCAACGAGCCGGTGCGCGCCCAGTTGATGATGTCCTCGGTCGACGTGAGCAGAAAACCCTTATCCTGCAACTCCGCGTTCAGCGACTGAGTAGCGTGGTCACGATCACCGCCAGCGGTGTTCACCCCTGTCATCACTCCCATTCCAGCGCCCCTTTCTTCCATTCATAGGCAAATCCTGCGGTCAGGATTCCCAAAAACACCATCATGCCCCAGAAGGCCACGTCGCTCAGACCCTGGAACGCAACGGCCCATGGGAACAGCATAGCGATCTCGAGATCGAAAATGATGAACAGGATCGCGACCAGATAGAATCGCACGTCGAATTTCATCCGGGCGTCATCGAAGGCATTAAAACCACATTCGTACGCCGACACCTTCTCAGGATCGGGGTTTCGCACAGCGACAAGAATCGCGGCGAAGATGAAAACCAGACCAATGAGTATGGCGATGGCCAAGAAAACCAGGATCGGCAGGTATTCCCGCAGCATGTCTTCCACGAGGCAGCTCCTCAATAACCGGGGGGCGCGACCGCAGCAGGCGCCCGCGACTTTCGTCCGATCACGGCTTAGCCCCGCAGCCCGTCAGGGTCAACAAGCGGCAGCGATATTCAAAAGATTGATAACAAACAAGTTCCCGCCCCATCGCACCATTGCGACGATTTTGGGCACAGTGTCTTTGCCTTCTTGCCCTTGATGCAACAGGATTTTCCAAGGTTTGCCGTCTCGATCAATGGCATCTCGGCTTGCAAAAGCCATCCAGACCCACCCGGGCGTGGTACATAGTCGCGGCAGGAACCCTGATGACGAACCTTGAGTTATCTCAGAGTGTTGCGAACGCTTTTTTGAAAGGAGTCCCCCATGGCACTCGACACCACAGCCAACCATGCCCGGCTTTATCGCATGGCCATGCCGGACCATCTTTGCCCCTTCGGCCTTAAATCCAAAGCGCTTCTCGAATCAAAGGGCTACACGGTCGAGGATCACTTGCTGGAAACGCGCGAGGCCACTGACCGCTTCATGGCGGAACACGACGTCAAGACCACGCCGCAGACCTTTATCTCTGGCGAACGTATTGGCGGCTACGATGACCTGCAGCGGCACTTCGGAAAGACGCCCCCCGAAGACAAGGAAAAGACGTACACCCCTGTCATCGCTGTTTTCGCAACGGCTGCCCTGATGGGACTGGCCATCGGCTTTGCCGCAGGGTTTGGTTCGGCGGCCACGGTCCGCACGATCCTGGCGACGGCAATGGCACTTCTGGCGGTTCAAAAGCTGCGGGACGTCGAAAGCTTCTCGACCATGTTTCTGAACTACGACCTGCTGGCGCGTCGCTATGTTCCGTATGCCTATGCCTACCCCTTCCTCGAAGCGGCTGCCGCGATATTGATGCTCGCCGGGACAGCGGCATGGATCTCCGGCCCGGTGGCCCTCTTTATCGGAGGGATCGGCGCGATCTCAGTGATCAAGGCCGTCTACGTCGACAAGCGAGAACTGAAATGCGCCTGCATGGGGGGATCGTCCAACGTGCCGCTGGGATTTGTGTCCCTGACAGAAAACCTCGTCATGGTGGTCATGGGCGTCTGGATGCTGGCGACACTGGTCTGACCTACATCACGGCGGCGCGCGTCATGACCATGACGTATCCCGCCAGTCCGGCCATCACCAGCGTGACCGGAAACCAGAGCGCGCGCTCTGCCGCGGACGGCGTGATTGCGTTCAACACGCAACTCACGCCGCTGACGCCGAAAGCCGCCCAGCCAGTCCACAGCGGCCACCCCAAGGGAAAACCGGCCGCATTGATAATGGCCAGCGCCTGAAAGATCAGGATCGGGATCGAAACCGCCGCCACCGCGCGCCCGGTCAGTGGCAGGCGTCCGGCATGTCGCCCGCCTTGCGTCCAGGCCCCAAGTGGCGCCCCCGCGATCAACGCCAGCTCGAAAAACACGATCCCGAGACATCCGATCGCATAGAGGTGCGCAATCTGCTCCGTCACCGGTCACGTCACCCAAGGCGCCTTGCGCTTGTCAAAAAACGCCGCGATTCCCGCCTGCGCTTCGTCGGTCTCCCAACGATCTGCCAGCGCCTCGATGGCCATGTCCACGTCTGTCGAGGCCACCTCCCCCGACAAGGACCGAAGCAAACGCTTTGCATCTTTCACCGCTCCCGGCGCGCAGGCCAGGTAGGGCGACACCTCCGCCTGCACGGCAGTGTCCAGATCATCAGCCATCACCGAGCCGTTCAGCAGTCCCAGATCAACCGCCTGCGCTCCGTTGAACACCTTGCCGTTCATAAAGACCTGCGCAGACGCGCGCGCGCCGAGCTTTGCCACCACATATGGCCCGATGTTGGCGGGGATCAGACCCAACTTCACCTCGGTCAAAGCGAATTTGGCCGTATCGACGCCGATCGCGACGTCGCAAACTGAAATCAACCCCAGCCCGCCACCAAAAGCGTTGCCCTGCACACGCCCGATCAGCGGTTGCGGCAGGCGATAAAGTGCCCCGAGCGCTTCCGCGATGCGACCGGATTCCCGCACGCGCGTTGCCCGGTCCATGCCGAACTGCGCGCGCATCCAGGCGAGATCACCCCCCGCACAAAAGGTCGCGCCGTCCGCCTGCAAGACCACAACACGCACCGCCGCGTCGTTGGAGATCCGGTCAACAGCCTCGACGAGTTCGCCCATCATGCGCGCCGACATCGCGTTATGCTTTTCTGCACGCGCCAGCGTGATACGCGCCACACCGTCTTCTGTCGTCTCGACTCTGATCTCTTCCATCTTCTCTCCCACCTCGCCTAAGGCCCCTGCCTAGATCCAACGTTCATCGCGCGGGCCGCATTCCCTTCGCCCGCATCGCCGCTTGCGCCAGAACCGTGCGATCCAATCCAGTCTGATAGCCAAGCGCCGTGACCATATCATGCACGGCTTCGGTCGCGACGTTCCCCGCCGCCCCCGGCGCATAGGGGCAACCGCCCAACCCGCCGACCGCCGCATCGAAAACACGTATCCCCCGCGCCAATGCAACGCTGATGTTGTCCAGCGCCCTGCCCTCGGTGTCGTGGAAATGCCCGGCCAGCCGCTCCGCCGGCAGCTCTTGCAAAACAGCCTCCAACATCGCGTCCACGGCCTCCGGCGCACCGCGCCCCAAGGTATCGCCCAGAGACACCTCATAGCAGCCCATGTCCCGCAAGGAGGCGGCCACCCGCCTCACTGCGTCCGGCGACACAGCCCCGTCATAAGGACATTCGACCACGCAGGACACATAGCCCCGTACGCGAATGCCCTTGGCGCGCGCCGCTTCGCACACAGGCTCAAAGCGTGCCAAACCCTCGTCGATGCTTGCGTTGATATTGGCCTTTGAAAACCCCTCAGACGCCGACCCGAAGACCGCCACCTCATCGGCTTTTGCCGCGATGGCGCGCTCCAGCCCCTTCAGGTTCGGCGTCAGCGCGGCATAGGAAACACCGGGCGCGCGAACAATCCCGGCCATCACCTCGGCGCTGTCCGCCATTTGCGGCACCCACTTCGGGCTGACAAAGGAGGCACATTCGATCCGCGCAAACCCCGCAGCAGACAGCTCATCGACCAAAGCGATCTTGTCTTCGGTCGCGATCTGTCGCGCTTCATTCTGCAGCCCGTCACGCGGGCCAACTTCAAATATCTCTACGCGTTCCATTTCTCCGCTCCTCCATGTTCGCGGCTACGGGCGTTTGCGAACCGGCTCGCGTCCGAATTTCTCGGGGTTGCGTGCCAGCCCACTCCTGCAAGCCGCGTGACGGGGTTTATGCCGCTCCCACCGGAAAACAGCCTGAGGCCGACGCGCGCCAGCGCGGCCGCCGAGACACGAGCGCGCGTCAGCGCTCCTTTGAATATCCCGGCGCGGATCATGCCTCCGGCACAGGATAGAAACTCTGTGCGTAGAACCTCTGCGCCCCTTCCCGCGCGACGCTGCGCTGGTGGGCCGCGCGTTGTTCCATCCGGGCCTTATACGCACAGACTTTGGGAAACTCGTCCATCTGCACGAAAAACGGCGCAGCAAACAGGTTGAACCCCTGCATCACATCCGCAGCCGAAAATCCGCTCTCCAACAACCACTCATGCTGCAGACCCGCTTCCAGACCGCGCAGCGTCTGTTTCAGTCGGGCCACCTGAAGCTTGATCACCGACGGCGACGGTTTCGCCGGAGGCCGCAGAAAAACCATTTGCAGGTTGAGGTTTTCAATAAGGCTGGCCTGCGTTTCCGCGTAATGAATCCATTGCAGGTAGGCAGCGCGCTCCGGGTCATCGACACCACGCCCCAAGCTCGGGGCAAACCGTTCCGTCAGGTATTCGACGATGGCACCGGATTCGCTCATGGCGAGCGTACCGGTCTCCGTTTCCATCTCGATCGCCGGGATGCGCGCCGCCGGGGAGACACGACCAAGCTCGCTTTCGGCCATCTCTTTCGTCCCGATACGATGCTCGATCACCTCCAGACCGCCGAACGTCTCGACGCCGATTTCCTCCAGCAGCCAAAGCACGCGGAACGACCGCCCGTATTGCACATGATGCAGCTTGATCATCAGATTTCCTCCCTAAGCAACCAGACGCCTTTGTTGTCGCGCTCATACCGCTGGCCCATCTTCGGCAACTCTTGGCGCGCAAGCAAAGGCCACGCCTCCAGCACATCCCCGAGCCGCCCGTACCGCGCGTCTGTCAACCGGCACACACCGCACCAGACGGTCCATGTCCGGTCCAGATCCGCCGCCACCGACACCGCGCGCCCAAGGTCCTTTGCAACCTCGGGGCACAGGGTCACGGGGCTGTGGGCCGGCAGCTCGGCAAAGGTCATGCCTCCTCCATCACCACCAGCGCGGCCCCGGCGGCCACTTGATCGCCCTCGCTGACCAAAACTTCGGCGACTGTGCCATCGGCCTGCGCGGTCAGCGTGTGTTCCATCTTCATCGCTTCCAGCACGGCAAGCCGGTCGCCCGCCTTGACCTGTTGCCCGACCTTCACGTGCACGGACACCACGCGCCCCGGCATCGGGGCCAGCATGGCGCCGTCACCCGCACCCTCCGCCGCCTTTGCCAAGGGGTCGATCACATCGAACCGCAGACCAAAATCGGCAAAGACCGTCACCGCCCCCGCACCGACAAAGACACCGCCCCCCGGGACCCCGTCGAACTGCCATCCTGCGGCGCTGCGGGTGCAGTCAACCTGCGCGTCGCCTACGGCCACCGACGCTGCCGTGTCAGAGGTGACCGTGACCTTCACCGTTTGCTCGACCTCGCCGTGGCGCAGCACGACGCCCCGCGGCACATGTGTCCAAAGCGCAAAGCCAACCTCCCAGCCGCGCGCCTCGCTCAGCCCAAGCGCGCCCAGCGCCGCTTCGGCCCAATGGCGCGGCGCCACCTCTGGCATGGCCGTCAAAGCCTCCAGCTCGCGCCCGATCAGCCCGGTGTCCACCTCTCCGGCTGCAAACCCGTCGTGTTCCGCCAATGCACCCAGAAAGGCGAGGTTCGTCACCGTGCCCGCCACCCGCGTCTGTCGCAGCCCGCGCGCAAGTTTCTGCAGCGCCACCGCGCGCGACGGCCCATGGACCACCAGTTTCGCGATCATCGGATCGTAATGCGGGCTGATGTCGTCGCCCGCGCGGACCCCTGTCTCCGCCCTGACGCCCGTCGGGAACGTCAGCTCTGCAAGATGCCCGGTGGCGGGCAGGAACCCGGCGGGAACATCCTCGGCATACAGCCGCGCCTCAAACGCGTGCCCGGTGATCGTCAGGTCTTCCTGCTTGCACGGCAGGCTCTCGCCCAGCGCGACACGCAGTTGCCATTCCACCAGATCGACGCCGCAGATTTCCTCCGTCACCGGGTGTTCCACCTGCAAGCGGGTGTTCATTTCCATGAACCAAAAGCCGTCGGGGCGCAGGCCGTTCGCGCCGTCGACAATGAACTCTACCGTACCCACGCCGCGATAGCCGATGGCCTCCGCCGCGCGCACCGCCGCATCCCCCATGGCCGCGCGCATCTCAGGCGTCATCCCCGGCGCGGGAGCTTCCTCGATGACTTTCTGATGCCGCCGCTGCAAGGAACAGTCCCGTTCAAACAGATGCACCGCCCGTGTGCCGTCACCAAAGACCTGCACCTCGATATGCCGGGGACGCTGGATGAATTTCTCGATCAGCACCGCGTCATTGCCAAAAGCTCCGCGCGCTTCGGCTTTGGCCCGCTCCAGCGCGTCGGGGAACTCCGACGGGTCTTCGACCAGACGCATGCCCTTGCCGCCGCCGCCGGCAACCGCCTTGATCAACACGGGGTAACCCACCTGATCGGCCTCGGCCCTCAGATGATCGGGATCTTGATCCTCGCCCATGTAGCCGGGCACAACAGGAACACCCGCTTCGGCCATCAGGCGTTTGGCTGCGTCCTTCAGACCCATCTTGCGGATTGCGTCCTCCGTCGGCCCGACAAAGACCAGCCCCGCAGCTTCCACATCGCGCACGAAGTCCGGGTTCTCCGACAGGAAACCATAGCCGGGATGGATCGCCCCCGCCCCGGTGTCCAGCGCCGCCTGAATGATCCGATCTCCGCGAAGGTAGCTGTCGCCCGGCGCGGCCGCACCGATACACACCGCCACATCCGCCATCTGCACATGCAGCGCGTCGCGGTCCGCCTCCGAATACACGGCGACACAGCGCAGCCCCATGGCACGCGCCGTGCGCATCACGCGACACGCGATCTCCCCGCGATTGGCCACCAGTAGCGTATCAAACATCGGCTTTCTCCTCCCCACAGCGAATGGTCACGCGTAGTCCTTCACCACACGGAACCGTTCGCACATGATTTCCATATCTTCCGCCACGCCACCCGAGCGCGAGAAATAGGCGCGGTACACCTTGCGCCAGTGGGCGAGATCGCGGAACTCGCCTTGGGCGGCGACAAAATCCTCGTCCATCTCGTCAAACCGGCGTGTCGTGACCTCTACCGTTTCCACCATAAGCGCGGGCGTGCCGTTCCAGTTCAGCGCAATGTCGCGGCGTCCCACCTCCGGCAGCGCATCCCCGCCCCGGCCCTGGTAGACGCGCATGGCCTCCACCGTGGCGGTCTTCCTGCCCGCCCGGACAAGGTCGGTGATCTTGTTGCAAAGCAGTTGTGAATCCCCGTAGCGGAATGTCTCCGCATCCGGGTTCTCATCGACGATCTCCTGCAGGGTCTTGCGGGTCATAGGTTTGGTCCAATTCGTAAAAGCATAGGCGCGGAGCACTCTGCACCCCGCTCAGGATCTGCCACGTAACAGAGCACCTACATGCGGAACACGCCAAAGCGCGTCTCTTCGATGGGCGCGTTCAGGACGGCGCGCAGCGACAGGGCAAGCACCTTGCGCGTCTTGCGCGGATCCACGATACCGTCGTCCCACAGCCGGGCGGAGGCATAGAGCGGATGAGACTGATCCTCGAACATCTCCAGCGTCGGCTTCTTGAACGCCGCTTCCTCTTCCTCGGACCATGTTCCCCCCGACCGCTCGATGGCGTCGCGCTTCACCGTGGCCAGCACGCCCGCCGCCTGCGGTCCCCCCATGACGGAGATCCGGGAGTTCGGCCATGTCCACAGGAACCTCGGCTGATAGGCCCGCCCGGCCATGCCGTAGTTCCCAGCCCCGAAAGAGCCGCCCACCAACAGCGTAACCTTCGGCACCGAGGTGGTCGCCACAGCCGTCACCAACTTGGCCCCGTGTCGCGCGATGCCTTCGTTTTCGTACTTCCGGCCCACCATGAAGCCGGTGATGTTTTGCAAGAACACCAAGGGGATCTTGCGCTGTGAACACAGCTCCACGAAATGCGCGCCCTTGGAGGCACTCTCGGAGAACAGCACACCGTTGTTGGCGATGATGCCGACGTCCATACCGCACAGCTTGGCAAAGCCGCAGACCAGCGTCTCGCCAAAGCGCGGCTTGAACTCGTCAAAGTACGATCCATCCACCACCCGCATGATGACCTCGCGGATATCGTAGGGGGTGCGCAGATCCGCTGGCACCGCGCCGAGCAGCTCCTCGGGATCGTAGCTCGGGTCTTCGCCGGCGTGCAGGTCCAGACCCTGGCCAACGCCACCAAGCGACCGCACAGCCCGCCGGGCCAGCGCCAGTGCGTGGGCGTCGTCCTCCGCCAGGTAATCCGCGACACCGGACAGGCGCGTATGGACATCGCCGCCGCCCAGATCTTCGGCCGTCACGACCTCCCCCGTGGCGGCCTTCACCAAAGGCGGCCCGGCAAGGAAGATCGTTCCCTGTTCCTTCACGATGATCGACACATCCGACATGGCAGGCACATAAGCGCCCCCAGCGGTACAGGAGCCCATCACCACGGCGATCTGTCCGATCCCCTTGGCGGACATGCGCGCCTGATTGTAGAAGATCCGGCCAAAGTGGTCACGATCCGGGAACACCTCGTCCTGATTGGGCAGGTTCGCCCCGCCGCTGTCTACCAGATAGACGCAAGGCAGCGCGCATTCTTCGGCGATCTCCTGGGCGCGGAGGTGCTTTTTCACCGTCATCGGGTAGTAGGTGCCGCCCTTCACGGTGGCATCGTTGCAGATCACCATGACCTGCCGCCCCTCCACCAGACCAACACCGGCGATCACCCCGGCACAGGGCGCCGCGCCGTCATACATGCCATGCGCGGCGACCGCGCCGACCTCGAGAAACGGCGAACCGGGGTCCAGCAGGCCGGCCACGCGCTCCCGCGGCAGCATCTTGCCCCGCGACAGATGCCGGTCCCGTGACTTTGCGCCACCGCCCGCGGCCGCTGCCTCGGCCGCCTCCCGGATCACCTCCAAAGCCGCCAGATGCGCCGTCCGATTGGCCTTGAAAGCTTCCGAGCCGGTCAGAACCGCTGATGTCAAACGCATGTCTTTCTCTCCTCCCCGGCAGGTCGCATGTCCGCGCCCGCCGCCGTTTCCCTCAGGCCTTCACCACAGGCCGTCGCCGCATGGACCACGTGGTCCACAGGCTGCCAAACATCATGCCCAGCGTCACAACCACGAACAGCATTCCGCCCAGCGCCAAGGCACCCAGATCGAACCGCGCCCTTAACCAGTAAGTCAGTGCCAATCCCACTGCGATCAGCACCACCATGCCGACCGTTCCGATCATCCCCTTTGGATCACGCGGGTCGGATTGCAGCCGCAGCGGTGTGTCGCACTCCGGACATGGCAGCACATCCGTCCCGCTGCGTTGCCAGACGCGCTTGCTGCCTTGCTTGCCGATAAAGATCGGTTGCACCGCGTCGCAATCCGGGCAGCGCCGATCCGCCTTTGCCGAAGCCTTGTCCATCACTGGTCCCCCCTGTCACGAGCCAAAGGGCGCTGCGGGGGCGGCACGTCCGCCCAACCGGCGTCCACTGCGGTCTCCGCCGCGCCCAGGTAACGCGCCAATTGCCAAGTCAGAAAAGCGTTCGACAGCCGGTTGTTTGCCTCCCACGCGGTGCACCAGGTCCCGCGCTGCGGCAGGTCGCCCGCGCAATCCGGCCCGGCAGAGCTTCCCTGCGCCAATGCGTAGACCCGTGGATACAACGCCTGCTCAAACGGCCCGCCCTTCTCCGCGACCGCCTCGGGCGCAGGCAAACTGGCGCGGACCTTCTCGGCCAAGGCGTCCTGTTGTTCGGCGAACTCCAGTTGGCAGGCCTGTACCGCCTTCAACGCGCCCTTGCGGTCACACAGCACAAAGCCAACAGACCCGCAGTAGCCAACCCCCCGGGTATCGCCGATCTCGAACTCCTGCGCCTCGCGCATTCCCGTCAGCCCGCGCAAGGCTCGCTCGTACCGCGCGGCTTCCTCGTCCATGCAGGCCTTGAAGGTTGGCAGCGGGTCAAAGCCCTCCGCCTCCTGCGCCATCACGGGCGTCCCGATCGCCAGAAGGACCGCCAGCAGCTTCATGCGTCCTCCTCCGTCGCCATACGCTTCAGCTCCTTGCGGATCACCTTGCCTGTCACCGTCATCGGCAACGCCTCGACAAACGCGACCTCACGCGGGTAGCTGTGATGCGCCAGTCGCGCCTTTACCCAATCCTGCAGGGCGCCTTCGCTGACATCCTCACCCGGTTTGGCAACCACGTAGGCTTTGACGATCTCGGTGCGCAGCGGGTCGGGCTTGCCCACCACCCCCACAGTGGCAACACCGGGATGGGTCATCAGGCAGTCCTCGATTTCCGACGGACCGATGCGATAGCCAGAGGATGTGATGACGTCATCTTCCCGTCCGACAAAGCGCACGAAACCGTCTTCGATCACGCCACGGTCTCCGGTCACCATCCAGTCGCCACGAAACTTGTCCGCCGTTGCCTCGGGGTTGTTCCAATAGCCCAGCATCATTGATGCCGCCCCGCGCCGCACGGCGATGTCGCCTTCCCCGTCACAAGGCTGACCATCGTCCCCGATCACCGCCAGATCGACCCCCGGCACCGCGCGCCCAAGGCATCCGGGGCGCGCCGGGAACAACGCCCCGCAAGAGCTGCCGACCATGTTGCATTCCGTCTGGCCGTAAAACTCGTTGATCTTCACGCCCAGCGCGTCACGCCCCCACGCCAGCATTTCCGCGCCCAAGGGCTCCCCCCCTGAGGCAACGGAGCGAAGGCCGCTGACCCGCTCACCCGAGGCTTTCAGCATCCGCAATACGGTTGGCGGCAGAAACACGTTGCGCACTCCCTGCGCCACAAGCGCACCCAGGGTTTCTGGCGAAAACTTCGCGCCACGCGCTGCCACCACAGGCACGCCCAGCGCCAATCCCGGCATGGCCACATCGAACAGCCCGCCGATCCACGCCCAGTCCGCAGGCGTCCAGAGCATGTCGTCCGCCATCCCAAGGAAATCGTGGCTCATCTCAACGCCCGGCAGATGCCCGGTCAGCACCCGGTGCCCATGCAAGGCGCCCTTCGGCTTGCCCGTGGTGCCGGAGGTGTAGATCAGCACCGCTGGCGTCTCGGGTCCCGTCTCCGCCATCGGGGCGTCCGCCTCCGGTCCCAGATCGGCAGCGACCACAGACACCACGTCTAACGGCGTCAGCATCTCACGCCCCTCGCTGTCCGTCACGACAACGAATGCGCCGCTGTCCTCCAAGCGGGAGCGAAGCGACTCCTCGCGGAACAACTTGAACAAGGGCACGCTGATCGCCCCCATGCGCCAGACCGCGATATGAGCCGCAGCGCACAGCGCCTCTTGGGACAAAAGCACGCCCACCCGGTCCCCCGCCACGACGTTGCGCGCGCGCAGAGCCGCCTCCACCTGACGGGACAGGCGGTAGAGCGCGCCGTAGCTGACCTCTTCCCGCCCGTCGGACAGATCCAGCAGACACAGACGCTCCGGCTCCCGACGCGCCCAGTCATCGCAGACCTGCGCCGCCATGTTCAGCCGCGCGGGAAAGTCCCAATGGACCCCCTCGCGCAAGCCGTCGTATGTCTCCCCCCGGTTCAGCATCAGCGCACGTAGTTCTCCAGATACAGGGCCTGTTCCCCCGTGGTGAGCATCAGACACCCGGTCGCAGCCGGACCCGCCCCGGTGCCGCCGGACCACAGCGCGGCCGCGTAGGTGCAGCGCGCATCGCGGAACGGAATCCAGGCCCGCTGCATCTCGCGCAGGGCATCCGCCTGCGATGGCGCCGACCAGCCGCCTGCCTTGGCTTCGGCATCTGCCGCCTTCGCCTCTTTCATACGGGCCCCGTAGGCCGCATTCAGCCGCGTGTCCCAATAGGCCCGCTCCGCATCCAGGCACCCGCCCATACCGACGGTGGAGTCACCGCCGTCCGTGTCCTCCATGCACTTGTCCGCCGACGCACCGATGCAGGACACGCCCGCGCCCGGGTCTTCCATCAGGCATTGCATCGTGGCCTCTGGCGAAAACGTGACGCCTTGCGCCAATGCGCCCACCGGCAGAACCGCCAGTGCCATGATCAAAGCTTTCATTCTGCGATCTCCCGCTTGAGTTGTTCCAACTCCCGATCAAGGAAGAAGGAGGTAATGGATCGAATGATGACCAGCATCAAAAGGAACACAAGGTCCATGAAGGCAAGGCTCAGCGCCGTGTGGATCACATCCGAGACGATGAACAACTCCAGACCCGACAGGATGTAGCGGCCCAGCGCGATGCGCGCCTTGTTCATCCGCCGCACCCGCGCGCCTCCGGACCCGACCTCGGACACCGTGACCGCCACCACGAACCGCGCGGCCCCCACCAGCAGCAGTGCGATGGCGAACAGGTCGATGCCAGAGGCCAGCCATTCCAGCCCATGCACAACCCACGCCAGTTCGCCGTGCAACACGCCGCCTTCGGTCTTCATCTCCCATATGCTCATATCAACGCCTTGTCTCGTCCGTCAGGGCCTGATCGAAGTTCGCTCCGACACCAGCCCGCCAAAGCGGTTGATGCCGTACTCGCGCACTTCGATCCCCCGGACACAACGCAGATGCAGCCATGTCGTTTCCCCCGGCGTGGCGGTGCAATCGCTGGCCAGCCCGCCGCTTTGCCGGGCGTAGCGCTCCGCGTAATGCGCGATGGCGTCGCTTTCGGTCAGATGCGCGTCGATAAAGCCCAGACGAAAGAACATCAGCGCCCCCACCAGCACGAACAACCCCAACAGCACCCACCACATCCAGCGTGGCATCAGATCACGCCCCCTCGCGTCAAGATTACATGGTGCCCATCAGCTCGCGCCCCACCAGCATCCGGCGGATTTCCGATGTGCCTGCACCGATCTCCATCAGCTTGGCATCGCGGAAGATCCGCGCCACCGGCGCATCGTTCAGAAAGCCTGCGCCGCCCAGCGCCTGCACCGCCTGATGCGCCTGCACCATGGCTTGCTCACTGGCGTAGAGACAGCAGGCGGCCGCATCCTGTCGGGTCACATTGCCCCGATCACAGGCCTTGGCCACCTCGTAGACATAAGCACGGGCAGAGTTCATCGCCGTGTACATATCCGCGATCTTGCCCTGCATCAGCTGAAAGCTACCGATCGGTTGGCCGAACTGGTGCCGGTCACGCATGTACGGCATCACCTCGTCCATGCAGGCAGCCATGATCCCCAGGCCAATGCCCGCCAGCACAACGCGTTCGTAATCCAGCCCGGACATCAGCACGCGCACGCCCTTGCCTTCTTCGCCCAACACGTTCTCGAACGGCACTTCCACATCGTCAAAGATCAGCTCAGCCGTGTTCGACCCCCGCATCCCCAGCTTGTCGAAATGCGGGCTGGTGGAAAAGCCGGTCATCGACTTCTCGATCAAGAAGGCGGTTATCCCCTTGGCGCCTGCCTCCGGATCTGTCTTGGCATAGACCACCAGCGTATCCGCGTCCGGCCCATTGGTGATCCAGTACTTGTTGCCGTTCAGCACGTACCGGTCGTTGCGCTTTTCCGCGCGCAGCTTCATCGACACCACGTCAGATCCCGCAGACGGTTCTGACATCGCCAGGGCGCCCACATGTTCGCCCGAAATCAGCCCCGGCAGATACTTCGCTTTCTGTGCCGCGCTGCCGTTGAGATTGATCTGGTTCACACAAAGGTTCGCATGTGCCCCGTAAGACAATGACACCGAGGCAGAGGCCCGCGCGATCTCCTCCACAGCGACGGTATGCGCCAGATAGCCCAGCCCCGCGCCGCCATCGGCCTCCGGCACCGTGACACCAAGCAATCCCATCTCCCCCATCTCGCGCCAAAGCGCTGCGGGGAATTCGTTTGTCCTGTCGATGTCGGCAGCAAGCGGCTTCACCCGCTCCTGCGCCCAACGGTGGACCATCTCGCGCAGCGCATCCACATCCTCGCCCACGTCGAACTTCATGCTGGCCAGAAACACAGGCTCTCCTCCCTCGTGTTTTGCGCCCGATTTATTGAACGCTTGTTCATTAAGCGGAGAAACACCCCATCCGTCAATGGTCCAGTGCCCGCGAATTCATGGATGAACGCCGCGTCGCTGCGTTTCCACGCCAAGGCACCCAGTTCGGCAAACGTTTCTTAACCCGGCGGGCGCATGATGAAGAAAATTTTATGAAGGCGCGCTCGCTGTATGCCCCGTACCAAACGTCACATCGCCCGGAGCATCGCATATGCCGGCGGGTTTCTCGCCGCCGCCAGCTGCTCTGCTTGGTTTTGGCTGGAACATGATCGGCTTCAGACGCGACAAACCGAGCTGGCCAGCACCGTCTTGCGACTGGAACGTTTGACCGGCTACGTCGGCTTCATCCACGATTTTAAAAATGCCGTATTGCGACCGGCGGAACCCGTATATCTTCAACGGGCAGAGGACCAGTTTGCCGCCGCCATGCAGACACTGGACGATCTGCAACAGATTGCCCAGTCCGAGGCGCTGGACAGTGATCTGAGCGCCTATCGTGCGACATTGCTGAAATATCACGACCACCTCGTTTTGCTGCGCGAAACGCCATTTGATTCATCCAACATCGCGGACGCCGATGCGCTTGTCCGTGTCAGGGACTCCGCCGCGCGCGAAAATCTCGATGCACTCACCGCCCAGCTCAGCCGCGCGCTGGCAGACCGGGCGGCACCGGTCCAGCGAAACCTTGTGGTCAGCTTGGCCGTGTCGTTGATTTTGTTGACCCTTCTGGTGACCGATCAGGTGCAGAACGCGCGCATTCGTGCGGAGCGGGACCGTCTGGAAGCACGTCAACAAATGTTGGAGGCGGAACAGCGCCACAGCGAGGAACTGGCTCAGAGCCTGGACCAATTGCGACAGCTCAACCGGGAACAGGCGGAGTTCACCTATTCCATCTCCCACGACCTGAAATCGCCGACCATCACCGCGCGCATGCTGGTCGCGGCCCTTCAGGAAGACCTGTCTCCCCGCTTGATGGCGCAGGATCAGGAGCTGCTGGACGATCTGGATCAGGTGCTGGGCCGGATGGCCATGCTGACCACTGACATGCAGAACTACACCCAGGCGTTGAACACCGAAGAGCTGCGCGAAGATGTGTCCCTGGACGATGTGCTCGACGGTGTGATCGACGATCTGCGCGCCGACATCGCCAGCGCCGAGGTCAGCATCCAGCGCGCGCCGTTACCAAGCCTGCAAGCCAGCCCGCACCAGATGCGCAACCTTTTGCAAAACTTGCTGCACAACGCGCTGAAATTCGCCCGCACCGACGCACCGCTGAAGATCGCCATTGGCGCCAGTGACGCGAAACCCGGCCATGTCGCCTTTTACATCGCCGACACTGGCATCGGTATCGCGGAAAATCAGCATGACGCGATCTTTCGTCCGTTTGCGCGGCTGCATCTGCGCGAACAATTTGATGGCTCCGGACTTGGCTTGCCGATCTGCCTGCGCATCGCGCGGGCGCACGGCGGCGGCATCACTGTCGACAGCACCGAAGGCGCGGGCTCTACTTTCACAGTCACTTTAAAGGCCAGCTGATATGATCAAGCACTTGATGACCATCGACGACGAACCCATCGACCAGAAAATGTACCGCCGTCTCATCAGCAAATCCGGGATTGTAGAAACCCTGCACCAACCCATGTCCGGGCAGGAGGCGCTGAATTTTCTCGCGGCGCCCGACCGCCCGAAAATCGACGCCATGTTGTTGGACATCAACATGCCGGGCATGAGTGGGTTCGAATTTCTGGAAAAGGCGCAGGCTGCGCATGGCAACAGCTTTGTGCGCTACGCGGTGTTGATGCTCTCGTCCTCCACCCGACGCCAGGATCAGGAACGCGCCGCCGCCTTCCCCATGGTCCGAGACTACCTGGCAAAGCCTCTCACGATCGAGGCCCTGGAAGGTATCGACAAGAAGCTGGCAGAGATAAACGCCTCACCGGCTCAGTCCATTTCATAGACGGTCGAGACCACGGACCGGATGATTCGCGCGATCTGGGCACAGTCTGCTTCGGAAAAGGTCAGGGGCAGCCGCATGTCCAGAAGCCCCCGCAACACACGGTCCGTGGCGGGCATTGGCTGGCTGGCCGCATAGCGCCAGGAGTCGTAGCGCGAGGTAAAGCCCACCGGCTCCGCCCCGCCGAACCACTTCAACTCCACACCGCGCGCCGCACAGCGCGACAGCACCTCGGTGACCTTCTCTGCCGGCCAATCCAGTAGCAAAAACTGGATCGATGACCCGACAGACCGCCCACGAGGATCGCGCGGGATCAACCGCAGGCCGGGCGTGTCGCGCAGTCCGGCCTCCACCACCCCATAGCGCGCATTCCAACGTGCCACCTGTGTCTCCAATCCGCGCAACTGCGGGCGCAGGATCGCCGCGCGCAGATTATCCATGCGTCCCGAGACATTCGGCGTGTCATATTTCACGCGCTCGAACACCTCGGGCGCAGGCGCCGCGCGGTGGCGTTCATACAGCATGTAGGATCCCGACAGCAGGATGGCGCGCGCCGCGACCTCCTCATCGTCGGTCACCAGCAGGCCGCCTTCGCCGGAGTTCACATGTTTGTAGGTCTGCATCGAATAGCATCCGATCCGCCCGTGCCGACCGGAGGGCACCCCCTCCCAAACCGCGCCCATGGTATGCGCGCAGTCTTCGATCACTGTCACATCGGCGGCATCACAGATCGCCATAAGCTGCCCCATGTCACACAGATGCCCGCGCATATGGCTGAGCATCAGCACGCGCACGTCCGGGGCGCTGACCTGCCGCGCCAGATCATCGAGGTCGATCACCAGGTCCTCGGTCACGCCGACAAAAACCGGCGTCGCCCCAAGGCTCGCGATCGCCCCCGGCACCGGCGCAAGGGTAAAGGCATTGGTCAGCACCTTGTCGTCCGGCTGCACGCCCACCGCGCGCAACGCACATGCCAGCGCATATCCGCCAGAGGCCACCGCCACGCAGAACCGCGCGCCCACCATCTCGGCGAATTCTTCTTCCAGCGCCGCGGCTTCGGAAATTTCGTCGCCCACAGTGTTATAGCGATGCAGCCGCCCATGGCGCAGCACCGCAAGCGCGGCGGCGATTCCCTCTTCGGGAATGGGTTCCTGCTGGGTGAAGGCGCCGGTAAAGGTCTCAAGCGTATCTGTCATGACGGTATCTCGCGCGGATCACATGCGCAGGTCAATCGCCTTCGCGCGCGACATAATTCACCGTTTTGGCAGACCCAAAATCCCACGGGCTCAACCGATCAGCCGCCGCACCGCCTCGGCCAATTCATCGAAGTGATCGATGGTTGCGTCGGGTTCCAGGGCCTTCACGCCGTCACCTTCGGGCGAGAACGTCACCAGAAGGCTCGGCACGCCTGCGTTGCGCGCGGTCTTGTGATCGGTGTCGCTGTCGCCGACCAGCAAAGATGCGCCGCGCGATCCGCCGCAACCGTCTACCGCCGCCCAGAGCGGGGCCACATCCGGCTTGCGTGTGGGCAGTGTGTCGGCCCCGATCAACGAGCCGAACAAATCCCGCACGCCAAGCGACCGCATCAGCTGCTCCGCCATGGCCGCGGGTTTGTTGGTGCAAATGCCCACCGCATAGCCATCGCGCCGCAGCCGCTCGACCGACTCCACCGCTCCGGGGTACATGACGGTGTGCACGTCCAGCGCCCCGGCGTAGGCATCGAGCAGCGGTTGATACCACGCGTCGATCAGTTCGTCGGACAGGCGCCCGGCGCGCTCCAGCCCCGTGCTCAGCATCCGCCGCCCGCCGCGCACCGCGACGCCGGCATCCGACACCGGATCAAGCCGCGCCAAGCGCCGCTCTGCGTCTGTCAGCTCCATCGCGTCGAAACACACGTTCGCAGCGGCCACCAGATCGGTGCTGGTGTCGGCCAAGGTTCCATCGAGATCGAAAATTACACAAGGCGTCATGCGGTGCTCCTCAAAGCGTTGGGTAAAGATGTGTCACACGTCGCAATCAAGCGTGAGAGCGGCCGCCTTGCCATGCGCAGTGAAACCTATAGAACGGCCCCAGTTAAAGAACA
>NZ_JAGEMH010000014.1:0-109967 GCF_040148795.1 Sagittula sp. NFXS13 | reverse complement strand
CGAAGCGGCGGCACTGCTCGAGCAACTCATGGCAGAGGTCAAAACGGACAGCCCGTTGACGCAAGAAGGTGCTGGCCTTCTCTTTGGTGTCGGCGATTGGGAAGGTGCCAACGAATACGTCGCGGACCTCGAACAAGCCCTGCAAATGGACGAAATGATCGTCGTTTCCGGGGAATTGCTGATCGTGGAGGGACTGGGCGACATGTTCTCCATCGGTGAGGAAAACGCCGCTGCGATTGCCGAAGGCGATCACGAGAACATCCGCTTCGTCTCCTACCGCAATGCAGCGGGCGAAAAGGTCTACCTGATCAACCGCAGCTATTTCGACGCCGGGGACATTCAGCTTGCGTACAATGAAAGCTACGACAAGCAGGCGTTCCTGTCGGATATGAAGGCGCTTTTCGGCAACAAGATCGACCTTGATGCGATCGCTGCGCGGACTTCCCTACCCGACATGGACTTGCATAAAGCCATTTCGGGCCGTGGCCCCGATGGCGTGATGATCGTCGCATCGTCGACTGCGGCGGCCCTGGACGCGTCCGACATTCTGACAACGTTCAGCGTGGGCGGCATCGCCTATGCCGTTGTTGACAGCGTGGCGGCTGCACTCAACCAGGCGGTGTCGAACGCGGCGCTGGATCAGCAAGCGGTAAACGACCTTCTCAAGGATCTGAACCTGCCGAACGCGCTGAATGACCGGATACTCGTCGCAGAGGAAAAGGCGACCGTTACCGGAGCCCAGGATCTTGCCGATTTCTACAAATCGCTGTTGGAAATTGATCTGGCGTACAATGCGCAAGTCTACAATCTGGGGATCTTCAACAAGCGCGTTTCGGTCGGCGGTTTCTTTGTGAACTCCCGAGAAAACGAAATTCCTGCGGACCTGTTCGGCAATGAGGCAGTCAGCCTTAATGATGTCTTAAATGAACCATCGAAACTTCGCAATGGCGACGGTGAAATCTACAAGTTCTTCTTTGGTTCTGGTGGCCCACTCGAGCTCACAGGACAGGAATTTGCGACAGGACAATTCGATTCTCCTTTCCTGTCAGATTCCGACAGTTTCGGAGCCTCACTCTACGATAAGCTCCATCAAGAGGACTATCTGTCAGCCAAGCTGATCGAGGTTCAGATCAAGGATCTTCACGCGGCCGACTATCTGTCGGACAAGGAGATGTATACGCTCTTCGCGCGACTTGCGCTGAAGCAATCCGCGCTGGCGCAGGATGTGATCCAGGCTGTGGACCAGAACGCGGCGGGTATCGCGCTGGTCGATTACGAGACCTTCTCATCGCTGGGCCTGGCAGACCGGGAGGCTCTTGGCCTGATCGGGGTCGTCCAGGACGGCGATGGTGAGCCGGTGTTCGCCTATCACGGATCGACCCTGCTGGCCGAAGGCGCATTCGATGTTCTGGCCAACCTGATGGATGCCGATGTCACGAAGTCCATCTTCGCCCATCTCGCCGATACCTATCTCAAGAACCAGGTCTCCGATGCGGTCATCCAGGATGTGACATCGCCGGCATTGGGTCAGGCCGTCGCCTTCTACGAAGTGCTGGGAACAATCCTGAACGGTGATCTTGACGGTCAGTCGATCATTGCGCTCAACGCGGATGAGACGGGGTTGGTGGCAGACAAGGTGCTGATCGGTACTGGAGCCTATGGAGCGCATTTCTATGCTGTGGATGCGGATAATCCCGATCTGGCCAACCTGGGGGACGCCGGCCCTGACCTGGGGGCCATGTTGGGCGACCTTCATGATTTCGGCCTCCTGTCGCTACAGCAGATCCACCTGATCGGTGCCCGCTTTGCGTCGGCGCAGAACCCGTTCCTCGACGATCTGGAAGCTCTGATCGCATCTGCGCCTGATAACGGGGTTGTGCTGCTCAATGGTCTGAGCAGCGACGTACCCGACGCCGAACATCTCGGCGTGATCCGTGACGGTGAAACGATCTATCACGTTGTCCGGAGGAGCTATGTCGATGGTGACTGGGCCGGCAACGGATACCGGATGGTCGCGCACGATCAGGCATTGCAACTACTTGAGGCGGCGGGCGTGGCAGTCGCGGAGAACGCGGTGCTCGATCCCTCTACGGATCTGATGTCGCTCCTGCGTGACATGGCGAGCCTTGAAGACAGGCACGCCTTCGAGCACGATTTCGCCCCCTTCCTGGTGTTCCGGGCCGACGCCATCCCCGACCTCGGCCCGGTTGCGGCAGACTGGAAGTTTGTCGAGATCGAGCTGGACGGCATTACATGGGCCGTCGCGCAGCCCACGGCGACCGTCCTCGATATGTCCGACTACGAAGGTCTTGCCGGGATGATCGGAAATACCGCCCGACCCTCGATGCAGGAGCTGCGCGCGATGTTCGCTGCGGTGATACCCGGGGATGTGGACCTCAACCTGTTGCTGTCGCAAACATGGCACGACAACGGGCTCCATGACTTTGTCGCGACCGCGGCCGACGCGGCCGCGGCCGGGCAGCCGCTGCTGGCGGTGGACCTGGTGCGCCTGCTGAGCACGCCGTTCGGCGATAGCGCAGAGCTCGTTGACAGCCTGTTGCGGGCCGGTGGCGAGGATTGGTCCCATGGCTTTGCCGGGCACGGTCTCGCGCTCGTCGATGCGTCGGACTTCCGCGCGGTCATCGAGCAACTCAACGCGATACTGGCGCCTGCAAACCGGATTGACCTGCACGACGTACTGGCAAGACCCGACGGCGCTGTCGGTGGTGGTGGTGTCTCGCTGGACGCTCTGTTGCCTCACGACCTCAAGGCCTTGGTCCCGGGCTTCCAGCACGGCGACCTGCTGGACCAGCTGGAAGGCGTGTCAGGCAAATTTGTCGGCATCACGGAAAGCGACCTGTTCGTCCCGTTACAGAACCTGGTGGCGTCCGGCATGTTTCTGGGCAGCTACATGGACGCCCAGGGCCGCGAAGTCCTCATCATCCGGAACGAGGCCGTACGGCGGGGCATGACTTTTGCCCCCGAGACATGGAGCACGGCCGGTGGCCAGTCCTTCCTGCAAGACCTTGCGTTCGCGGGGCTTCCCACCGACGCCCTCGGGGAGGCTTCCGAGCATCTCGATCACGCCGGGGATGTCTTTGAAGGCAATGGCGAGCGGGTTCAGGAATTCCTGTCCGATATTCATGCCTCGGCGTTCAACGGTCCGGTGGCGCTGATCGACAAGTTCATCATCGACTCGGTGTTCGGCGGTCTGTCGGGAGTTCCGCACGGTCTGTTGGCCAGCAACCGGACACTGGTGGATCCCGAGGACAGCGCGAGGGTTTATGTCGGCGTGAATAGCGACGTCGCGGCGGAACTCGGTATGCTCGGCTTTGTCGCGACACAAGCGGTTGTCGATGAGATATTCGCAGATCACGGCCTCGTCCGTCCACCTTTCCTTGCATATGCAGCGGCGTTCGGTCTGTCCGATCTGGTAGACACACTGGTCTCCGAAACGATCGGCAACGGGCCTGTCGCGGTTTTCGATCCTTCAGCCATCGACGCCGGGCAAATCACCTTCGACGGATCGACGATTACAGAGATCGGCACCTCCGGGCTTATGACCAAGGTGGTCGCGCCCGGCAGTATCGACCAACAGTATCTGGCCGCGCCCCAGGCGATCATTCAGGCACTTCTCGCGACGGGGTCGCCCGATCTGACAGCTATGCAGGATTTCGCATTCCTGCTGGACGACGCGCAGAATTACATGCTGAACGCCGGGCCGGAGTTTGCTCTGGCGTGGGCACAGCATACCGATCAGGAAGTCTACTTCGTGGAGGGAATGATCGACACGTTCGACCCCGACCTACCGGAAACTACGGCTTCGGGTGTACTTGGCTATGTTCTGGGCGACGATGGCGAACCCGTGGCGACCATCGTGCTGCCGGACATCTTCGCCAATGGCTGGCACCCCGAGCAGGGCTACAGCCGCGTGATCGACAGAGCGGAACTGGAGGCGAGCTATCAATTGCCGCCCGCCCTGCTTGATCTGATCAGCACAGAGCATGACGACATCATTCCCGACAGCGACTTTGGTGCGCTCAGCTTCAGCAGTCTGTCGATGGAAGTGGACGAGGCCGGGGCGCTGCTGGACCGCGAAGTGTCTCGGACCATGGATGCCGAAGCCGAAAGCGCTTCGGCGAGGGACGATGTCTACGATCTTTCCAGAATGTTGGACGGCGTGCCCCAAGATGAACCGGAATCGATAGGCGCCTGATACCGTGCCAGCCGGGCACTCGTCCCCCCCCGCCAAGTCCGGCGGGGGAGAGACCCATAAAACTTGCTGCAAGGAATAGGATGATGAACAAACTTATCGCGCCCACCAATGACGAGGCAGTCGAGCTGAAAACGCCGGAATCCGGCAATCTCAACACGGGAGATGCGGCACCACAACCACAGTCTCAGAGCATCAACCCGGCCTTCATAACCCTGCTGGGCGAGATCACGTTTCTTGCGCTTCAATCGCCTCTTCACCGGCGCTATGCCCTGCGATCTCTGGATGCACGTTTCGTCGTGCCGGTGCGGCTCGACCAGTACCGGATGTATCGCGTGAAGGCCGGTCCACTTGCCGTTGCGACCTGGGCTTACGTGTCGGACGAAATGGACGCGCGCTTGCGCGAAGGCGATCATGCCCTCTCTCCCGATGACTGGCAGTCCGGTGACAACCTCTGGATCATGGAATTGATCATCCCCTTCGGCAGGACCGATGAGGTGATCGAGGATCTGCGGCGCACCGTGCTGAAGGGGCGGGATGCGACGTACCGCGCTTATGCCGCGACGACCGGCGAGTCCGAAATCAAGGTCCTGAAGGCCGAAGCCGACGACTAGGCGATCATCCCGGTTTACGACGAAGGAGCATGACATGACGCAACACACGGGCATTCGGTGCCTCTGTCTCGCCGGTCGGGAGCACGGAGTAGACCTGGGCCCGGAGCGACTGGTCCATGATCACGCGTTGGGAAAAGATGAACCTGCGCCCCGATTTCTGGCACGCATCGGTCGGGAGAACGGGCTGAAGGTTCGTCCCGCCCGGACGACTTTTGATCGGCTCTTTCGGCTCAAACCCGTATGGCCGCTGATCGGGGTATTGTCCGACGGTCGCTATGTGCTCTTCATCGGCGCCGATCCGGAAAAGCGCGGTCTTCGTGTTCTCGACCCGGCAAGACGCCGCGCCGAAATTGAGACCTGGACCGTCGAACGCGCAGCGGACGTCTGGGACGGCCAGGTGCTGTTCGTCAAGGCGGCCGATCCCGGCGCGCAGGCGGAATCAAACCGGTTCGGACTGGGATATTTTCTGTCCGAAATGGGCCGTTCACGAGGCGTCTTCGCCACCGTGGCCCTGATCGCAATGGTGATGCACGGGCTGAACCTGGCGGTACCGATCTTTTTTCAGATTGTCATGGACAAGGTTCTGCAGAACGGCGCCCTGCCCACGCTCTACATTCTGACCTGGGGCATGGTCCTGCTTCTGATCCTGACAGCGGCGCTGGGATATTTCCGGGCACGATTGCTGCTGCTTGCGACAAACCGCATCGACATACGGGTATCCACGCGCATTTTTGCCAAACTGGTATCGCTACCCCTCGACTACTTCGAGACCCGTTCCGCCGGCGTGACGGCAAAGCATGCCAGCCAGCATACGGCGATCCGCAATTTTCTGACAGGCAGGCTGTTCGGGACATTGATGGACCTTTCAGCCCTGATTGTTTTCATTCCGGTACTGGCCGCCTATTCCGGCAAGATGACCCTGATCGTGCTGGGTTATGCGGTGCTGATCTCGCTCGTCATGCTGGCAGTATTGCGCCCCTACCACTCCCGGTTGCAGGAACTCTACACCACGGAAGGCGAGCGGCAATCTCTGTTGATCGAAACGCTGAACGGGATCGAAACCACAAAGGCGCTGGCCCTGGAGCCACCGCGCAGACGCCGGTGGGACGCGATCGCTGCGCGTGTAGTCAACCGCGGGCTGGAAGTGGGGCGCATCGGCGCGATTTCGGGCGAAGCGACCCGCCTGCTGGAAAAGCTGATGACGGTGACACTGGTGTTCGTCGGCATCCAGTTAGTGCTGAAGGGGGAGCTCACGGTTGGGGCGCTGATCGCCTTCAACATGCTTTCGCAACGGGTTAGCGGCCCCCTGGTACAGGCGGTATCCCTGATCCAGGACTATCAGGAGGTTCGCATATCGGTGAAGATGCTGGGCCAGATCATGGACCGGCCTTCCGAACAGCGGCGCGCGCGCGGATTGACGCCACCGATCCGTGGTGCGGTCATGGCGGATGACCTTTCCTTTTCGTATCCCAACGGCGTCAAGGCATTGTCCGGGATCGACTTCTCGATCCGGGCCGGGGAATTCATCGGCATCGTGGGCCGCAGCGGGTCTGGCAAATCGACTCTGACGCGGTTGCTCCAGGGGTTCTATCTACCCGAAAGCGGATCGCTACGTTTCGACAATGTCGATATGCGTCAGATCGA
The DNA here is from genome assembly GCF_040148795.1 of Sagittula sp. NFXS13. Lineage (NCBI taxonomy): Bacteria > Pseudomonadati > Pseudomonadota > Alphaproteobacteria > Rhodobacterales > Roseobacteraceae > Sagittula > Sagittula sp. NFXS13. The sequence continues at coordinate 103,496 of NZ_JAGEMH010000014.1, read as the reverse complement.
GTTGCCACACCTGCGCACGGCCATGAGTGTGGTGCCGCAGGCAAGCTTTCTTTATCGAGGAACCATCGCGGAGAACATTCGCATAACCCGTCCTGATGCGACTCTTGAAGAGGTCATAGAGGCGGCGAGGCAGGCAGGTGCGGCAGAGTTCGTTGATGCGCTGCCCGAAGGCTACGACACGGTTATCGAAGAAAATGGCAGCAATCTTTCGGGGGGTCAGCGGCAGCGCGTGTCCATCGCGCGTGCGTTGCTGCGGGAGCCGCGCATCGTCATCATGGACGAAGCCACCAGCGCGCTGGACCCCGAAAGCGAGGCGGTGGTGATGGAAAACCTTCCCGCAATGCGCAGGGGCCGCACGATCCTGATGGTCACGCACAGGCTTGGACAGTTGGTCGATGCCGATCGCATCATGGTGATGGACGGCGGACAGATCGTCGATTTCGCCGATCACAAGACCCTTCTGGAGGGCTGCGAACTCTACCGGTCTCTCTGGAACCGTCAATATGGACGTATCAGCGGCGAGGTTCGCTATGGCTGTAATTGAGCGCATACATTCCCGCCGACGTGCAATGCGCGCAGATCACGACCCTGAGGTATTGGCCCCTGGTGCCATCCTGTTCAGTCAGGGGGAGGCCGTTTGCGGTGCTTATCGGGTCATTGAGGGCAAAGTGAACCTGACCCGCTCTTCAGGCTTGAGGAAACTGCACATTGCGGAACGTTTGCCCGGTGATATCGTGGGAGAGGAGGTCTTGGTCGGTGCCCGCACCCGCTTCGCCACAGCGCGGAGCGTGGGTCGCTCGGTCGTCGAGCCGATGACCGTCAAGGCCCTTGAAGATGCCGTTGCGACAGATTCCGACATGCGCGCGATGATCTTCGAAAGCCTGGGCTGTCAAACCGAAACACTTGCCGATGAATCCCGGGCCCGTCCTCGGCTTCGACGGGACAAATCCGACGATGGGCAGGATTTTCTCCCTGACGCGTTCGAAATCGAAACACGCCGTACCCCGCGTTGGATGGTGACGATGCCGCTCGTCATTGTTCTGATGCTGGCTGCGCTGGTCTATTGGGCATGCGTTGGAAACATCGACGTGGCGGTCTCCGCACAGGGGAAGATTGAACCCGCGGCCGATACGATCGTGATCCGCGCCGGCGAGACTGCGGTGTTGGAAAGCTTGCCTGTTCGACCCGGGCAGAAGATCAAAAAGGGGGATGTCGTTGCTATCCTCGACCGGACCGCGGCCGAGGCAGAACTCAATACCTCCCTCTTGCGCCGCGACGTCCTGTCGACGAGGCGCGACCGCTTGCAACTGGAGTTGAGTGCGATGGCAGAAGGGGCAAAAGGTCGGATTTCTGAAGCAAATGAACTTCCCGATGAGCAGCAGGCGTTGTTGAAGGACAAGCTTGAGCACTTCCACTCGCGGGTCCGCTCTGCCAATGAGCAACGAGATCGTCTTGAGGCCGAAAGGGAGGGCTTGGAGCTTGACCTTGAGCTTGCACGGGAGCAGCTGTCCATCTTACGCGAGCTAGAAGCCGGCCGCCAAAAACTGAACGCGAACGGCTTTTCCGCAAAGACCGAACTGCTCAACACGCGCAATCAAGTGCTGTCTCTTGAACGACAGGTCCTTCAAGCCAAGCGCCGAATTGAGACAATTGGGCCCCAACAAAGAGAACTCACGGCCAATCTTACTGCCTTTGTGGCTGAAGCGCGGGCGGACGTGGCGGAGGAACTCGCGAAAGTATCCGGCGAACTTGACGAACTGGACGAGCTTGTCGCTGTTCAACGCGAAAGGGCACAGCGCGTGGAATTACGCGCGATTGCAGATGCGATCGTGTTGGAAGTGGATCAGGGCCGCTCCGAGGGCGGCATGGTTCAACAAGGTGAGCCAATCTTGTCACTTGTTCCGACAGGGGTACCCATGCGTGCTGTTGCCGACATTGCGTCGCGCAACATCTCACAGGTGGCTATCGGCGATCCAGTCAAATTGCGGCTTGAGGCTTTGCCGTTCGTCACGCATGGCGAACTGACAGGGAAGATAACAGGAATCAGCGAAGACGTCATCGAACCGGACACACCTGGCAGACAACGACAGGAGCCTGTATATCAGGCTTTCATCAAACTGGATCCCGTCCAACTCAAAGAAGTACCTCCGGATTTCCGGCTTGTCCCGGGAATGCGTCTAACTGCCAATGTCCTCGTGGGAGAGCGGACCGTAATAAGCTACTTTCTCGAACCCATTCTTCGTTGGCTGGGCAGCGCGATGCGGGAAGCGTAGCCAAAAGTTCACTATAAATATATTGTCTGACGTGAGGGCCCTTGAGAGGCGGCGCGGTTCCTTTGAACAGTTTCGAGCCCTTTCGTAAGTGGATTTCCCGCTCGACTATGCCGCGACCGGGATTGGTCTCGACGTGTTGAGATATGCCTGATCGGGGGTCTGCCCGTCCAGCGATGAATGCGGACTCCTTGTGTTGTAGAAGGTCAGATACCGACCAAGGCCTTTGCGGGTGTCCGAGACGCTGGCATAGGCGTGCAGGTAGACCTCTTCATATTTGATCGGCCGCCACAGCCGCTCGACGAAGAGGTTGTCGCGCCAGGCGCCCTTGCCATCCATACTGATCTGGATCCCGGCGTCCTTCAGCGCCTTGATGAAGTCGATTAACGTGAACTGCGTTCCTTGGACGTGGTCTGCCCCCATCGAGTGGTCCAGTTTGATTGTTAGTGCATGGTCGGTCTTTGGTCTATCGGAACGATGCTCTTGGGCGCCGGCGGCCGGTATCCCAAAGCGCTGTGTGGCCTGACCGTGTTGTAGTGACGACGCCAGCGTTCGATCAGGATCTGGGCCTCGCGCAACGTGGTGAAGACCTCGCCGTTGAGCAGCTCATCCCGGAAGCGGGCGTTAAAGCTTTCGCAGTAGCCGTTCTCCCACGGTGAGCCGGGGGTGATGAATGCGGTTTTTGCGCCCACGGCACCGATCCAGGCGCGCACCTTCTTGGCGATAAATTCCGCGCCATTGTCCGACCTTATGTATTCCGGCGGGCCGCGCAGGATGAGCAGATCCGTCAATGCGTCGACCACATCCGTTGAATTGAGCCTGCGTTTGACCCGGATCACCAGCGCCTCCTTCGTGAACTCATCGATGATATTCAGCGTGCGGAAGATCCGCCCGTCGTGGGTTCGGTCCTGGACAAAGTCATAGGACCAGACATGGTTCGGGCGCTCCGGCCGCAGCCGGACGCAGGAGCCATCATTCAGCCAAAGTCGGCCTTTCTTGGGATGCTTTTGCGGGACTTTAAGCCCTTCCTGCCGCCAGATCCGTTCAACGCGCTTGTGATTTACATGCCAGCCGCTGTTGTTCAGCAGCCCAGTGATCATGCGATATCCATAGCGGCCGAACTCTTCGGCCAACGCGGTGATGTCCTCGGTCAGCCGGGCTTCGTCCGGTAGACCACAGGGCACCTTGCGCTGCGTAGAGCGATGCTGACCCAATGTGCGGCAAACCCGGCGCTCCGATACGCTGAGGGTTTGCTGCACATGGTCGATGCACTGCCTGCGGCGGGAAGGGCTTAGAAGTTTCCCCTTGCGGCCTCGGCCAGGATCATCTTGTCCAGCGTCAGATCCGACACGGCTCGTCTCAGCCGGGTATTCTCTGTCTCCAGCTCCTTCAGCCGTTTGAGCTGATCACGGCTCATGCCACCATATTCTTTGCGCCATCGATAATAGGTCTGCTGCGTCACGCCAATCTGGCGAACCGCATCAGCGATCGAACTGCCTTGCCCTTGCAACACTTCAACCTGCCGAAGCTTCAGCACGATCTCTTCGGGTTTGTCTCTCTTTCCAGCCATCTCTGGTCCTCCTGAAATGGGATAATACTATCCCAGTTGGTGGACCACTTCAGTGGGGGCACTCCAGACGCCCTTCTAAGAGTCAAGCGGCGATTTGGGACTGATTGATCTGCTTCTGGCGGCGCATGATGATGCCGAAGACTTCACGCGCGATGTAGCGTTTCAGGTTGCGAATGGCTTCGAGTTTTGAGTTTCCGGCAGCGATGCGCTTGGCAACATAAGCCTAGGTGCGTGAGTCTAGTCGCAACCGACCAATTGCGATGATGTGGATGGCGCTATTGGCCGCGCGACCACCTCCCCTGTTCAACCGGTGCCGGACTGTCTTCCTGGATGACGCTGCAAAGGGCGGCAAAGCTCGCCTGTCAACGCCGTCTTAATTTTCCCTAAAAGCGCTGAAATAAAATTCCCCACTACGGCGGTCGCGGCGATCAGTCGGCTTCAGTGATCGGCGCCTCCGTTGTGATGCTTTGGAGGACGCCCGCGACGCTTTGGGGGTGGTGGCGGAGCGATGGGGCTGTTTGCCAGCCACGCTGTTCTTCCTCGTCATCGTTGGCGGCAAGCCTAGCAGGGTGTCCAGTCTTCGGGGGCCACCTCAGTATTGGCTATGAAGGAAGCCTCGATCATCGGCGTTGACCTAGCGAAGCATATCTTGCAACTGCACGGAGCAACAGGGTAAGATGAAGTCGTGTTTCGCAAGAAACTGTCGCGCAAGCAGTTTCTTGCGTTCATGCAGCGACATCCCGGATGCCCTTTGCCATATAAGCCTGCGCGATAGCCCATTACTGGGCGCGGACGTCATCGGACATGACCGCTCTCTCCTTCTGAGATGTCTTCATCAAACATCACTTTGGCACATTGCGATGCCGCACCCATGCCATCAACAGAGCCCCTTGAAAAATAGAACGGTTTAACCCGCTGCGATTACGTCGATTTCAATCTTGAATCGCGGGCTACCCAAACGCTGAACAACAATCAACGTCCAAGGCGGCATATAATCGCCGACGATGTCTCTGTGCGCCTGAACGTATTCAGAGATATTTTCATTTCCTACAATATAGCTGGTGACCTTAACTACATTCTGAATACCGAACTTCTTTTCTCCGAGGATCGTTAATACGTTCGACCACGCAATTCTTGCCTGTTCACCCGCACTTTTGGGGCAGAAGCCATCGGCCTGTTCTCCCAATTGACCAGACAGCATCATCAGAGCCGATCCAGGTGCAACATAGAAACCGTGATTATAGTGGCTGGCGGGTGGCGCGATTCCGTCAGGGTTGATTGGTGAATGCATCGTGCAAGTCCTTCCACTTACTTCTGAAAAACAAATATCGTACAGATCAGTTTGCGCGTGCTAAAAGGTTCCAGCGGTCCTAACTACAGCAGACAGAGGCGCTGAATTACAGGGAAACGTCGCGTTTCGAGTTCCCGTCGGAAATGATGACAGCGGCCTTGCCGTATGTCGTTTTGCCGAGCTTGTGCAATACTTGACTCTATCTTCACAACGCTTCTCGGGCCCGAAAAATGGGCCATCTTTAGCTGTGCGAAGCCTTGAAGAAAGGCTGGATGGGCCGATTCGAGAACATCTTTAGTGCCGTATCCAACCCCTCCGCAATCGTGGCCGGGAACGGCGACTTTATCCTTTTCGTAGTGGTGCAACACATTCACCGTAGTGGTCGGGCTGGATTACCAGCAAACACGGCATCCGGAGGCACGTCACGCGTCACCACGCTGCCGGCCCCGATCGTGGCCCTATCCCCGATTGTAAGGCCTGGAAGAATAACAGCCGCACCGCCGATCCAGACATCGGACCCGATGCTAACAGGGCGTGCGACTTCTTGGCCAGACGCGCGTCGGCTTGCTTCTGGGTGATGCTCCGCGCAATAGATCTGCACGTTCGGACCGAGGAGCGTGCGTGCTCCGATCTTGACGGGACCGCTGTCGAGGATCGTACAGGCGGCGTTGAGATAAACACCATCGCCCAGTGTGATGTTAAACCCGTAGGCACAGTGAAACGTGGCTTCGATGTAAACGTTTTTACCCACGCTGCCGAACAGCGCGGCGAGACGTGGTGCAATGGGGCCGCGAATGTCGGGATCGAGAGTGCAATGCTCATGCACCGCCAACCGCGCGACCATGCGGAGCGCCTCGAGTTCAGAATCCAGGCAGGAATACCACTCTCCGGCTTTCATCCTCTCCAATTCGGTCATGGGCATTGCAGCACCTCCTCAATGGGCGACCCAAGCACGTGCCCGCCTAGTTTAATGATCAGACAATACCTCGGGCCAAACGACCTTGAAACGCTCAAAAATCACAACAAACGAGTCGTCTATTTTCGGGTCCTGAGATCCATGCTCACGCCGATAGTAGGCGATATGACCGTCAAGCCAGTCATCGCGTAGGCGGGTGCCTTCTCCTTCGTCCCATGCAAATACGTCGTCGACAGACGAGAGCGGCCCCTCCCGCAAATCGGTCGTCTGCCAGATGCAGCGTGGCGATCCTTTGCCATCGACAAGGACCACGTATCCTCCGAGGGTCGGCGGGATGGGCGATGTCTCGGCTTCATGCCTCGAGCATGTCGTCGCGCGCTTGATGCCAGAGGAGACCAAGTCGGCAAGCTCGGTGGCCATCCCCGGAGAGTCGCCGAAAGCCACGACGGCATATTCCGAATTCACCCCCCGAGGCCGGCTGAATTCCAGCCACATGGCCTCAGTGGCCTCGGTTTTCTTGAAGAGATCGTCCACAATCAATTTCTTCCCAATTCATCCAGCTTGGTAGCTCGCTTCGTGCCGCGCGAGTGCCCACCCCCATAAGCCACAGGCCAGAATACCCGCATTGCCTGCCAGATCGAGCAGCATCCAGGCATTGAGTACCGGCTCGACCAACCAGAACCAGATATTGAACGCAAAAAACGGAACTGAGCCAACGAGGCCGAAGACGAGGAAGGTCGTAGGCGTGAATCGGGCGGTCAGGAGGATGGTTCCATTGAGCACGGCCTGAGCCCCGAAGCAGCCCATCAGGAAGCGCGCCTGTCGGGTCGCCTCGTTGAACTCAGGCTGGAAGGTGAAGCGGACCACCATAGCCGGTGCGATCAGGCACCAGGCGCCGAGGATCAGGAAGATCAGAGCAAGGCCTGTCTGTAGTTTTCGTGCGGTCATCTTGGTTGCCCCGTTTTCTGGTATACGACACTAACATTCCGCTATCCGGGAAGGTTATCAACTAACCATTAAGGAACTTCGTTACCGCAGTCACCCTCGGCGCGTTACTCCTGCGTTAAATTAGATATTCATGTAAAATGAGGGATATACAGGCTCGGTTTGCTGGCGATAGTAGGTCCTGTGGGCCAATAAGTGCGCGCACCGGTTCTCCCCCATGTGAGCCCGCATTGATATTCGAAGCAAGGTCTCAGTCCATGCGAAACACTTCTCGGAAATCCTCCGTGTTTGTGGGTATCATCGGCATGGGAGCGTTCGGCGAATTGATCGCAAGGCATATCGTCGGCGATATCACGGTCTGGGTATATGACCCGAAGCTAATGATCGGGATGGAGCGACGAGGCGTCCTGTCGACCACTCTCGAACGGGTTGCAGGTTGTGTCGTTGTGGTCATCACAACGCCCGTCTCGAGCTTCGAAGCAGTCCTCCGTGACATAGGCAATGTCTGCAAACCTGGCGCGCTCATCGTGGATGTCGGATCCGGCAAGACTATTCCCGCACGGCTGATGCCAAAGAATGTTCGCATCATCGCAACCCATCCGCTCTTTGGGCCGCAAAGTGCGCTTGGGGGTCTTTTTTGGATGCCGATTGACGCAGATTCAGCGCCAGAGTGCAGGAAGTCAGTAAACAGTGAACGATGATAAAGGTGAGGGCGTCGCGATCGCCAATCTGATCGGGACCGATGGGTGCAGCATTGTTGGTTGGGTGTATCGTTGGAGTAAAGGCGCGCATGCGGTGATGTGGGGCGTCCGTGGGCCCAAGCCGGTATCCGAAATCCGGCCGGATATAAGTGACGAACAGAAGCAGGAAATCGACTTCGACGCGCTCACGAGGATCGGAAGAAGCGACGGCGGGTGAAGAGAGCGAACCCGCAGTGTTTGCCAAACGCCAATTAGCCTGTGGACCCCGATGCGTGCGCGGTGCCGCCGTACAATTCAAACGAGCTGGGTTCAGAGGCAAACCTACACGGCGGTTAGTCAGTAGTTTACCTGCTCAAACCCGTAGTTTCCCTCAAAGTCACGCCAATCGACGAAGACAGATCGGTGATAGATACCCGGGCAGTGCTGGCCCCAGCGTTCAAGTCCTACATGAGCCTCGGGCAGGGCAGTTATGGAAGATCTATGCCATGAGAAATCGCCTTGGGTCCTATAGGTGCCGAGGACCACGGTGGCGCGACGATTGCAGTCGCCGTCACGTCCGGATTCATGCTGCTGCGCATAGCGAACATCAAAGACGCGGATGGACCGCACGAAGTTGAATTCAGGTCCGCTGATATCGATGTCCGCGCGATCTTGAACGAGCTGGAGGGTCCAGTCGGCTGGAACGAGATCGTAGACTGGCAAGGATTGGAGCGGTCGACGGCTGTCGGACCGGTGCAAGGCTTCAAAGATACGGCTAGCGTTTTCTGATGGCCGATCGCCCTCATAGGAGGCGCCCATGGGACAGCGCCAGATTTGCAGCGGCGGTTCCACCGGCCAAGGCGTTATCCGCCTGATGAATTCGGCGCGAGCCCGGGCGCACGGGACGGAAGCAGGCCAGCCGCCAGACAGACACAGGAGGATCGCGCAATCGATCGGGTATGTCTGCGCGCGGGCGGGTACCGGCAGCGAAAAACCTGTCACGGTCAAAGCGACAGCGACCGAGGGGAGGAGCTTCTTGAGTAAATGGCGCATGCTGAAGAGCCTTCGTGACAGGAGGCCAGCATACATACGATAATATAGTATCGCAACACTAAGAATTGTTGCCAATGTTGGAGTCTCAAGACACGTTGCGACGCGCTCCTCTATCTCATTTTCATCAGTTCTTCTCTGAAGGCTTCCGTTGGCGTGCGCCAGCCCAGGCACTTTCTTGGCGTGCCGTTCAAGCGGTCGCAAATCGATTTCATGTCTCGATTTGAGAGCGCGGCCACGGGTGCATCGCGTGGTAGATACCGCCGTGCGCGCTTATTCAGATTCTCGACTGCACCCTTTTGCCACGGAGCCTGCGGATCGCAGAACCACGCCTCGGTTCCGATACCGGCCTTCAGCTTGCGCCAATCGCGGAATTCGATCCCTCGATCAAAGGTGATCGATTTTCGCGCCGGCTGGGGCAGGGGTTCCATCACACCCATCAGCTTGTTCATCAGGTGCGTCGTACTGCGGTCGTTGTTACGGAACAGAACGGCAAAGCGCGTTTTGCGTTCCACCAGAGAAGCAACATCGGTTTTACCCTGCGCTCTCTCAAAAATCATGAGGTCGCCTTCCCATTCACCAAATGTTTCGCGGGTTTTAACATAGTCAGGCCGCTGGTGAATCGACCGATCTAGTGGAAAAGCAAGGCCTCGAGGTGTTCGCCTGCGTCTTGGTTGCCGCTTCTTACGGCGATGCGGTAGATACCGCGCCAATTCTTCGGACTGGCCATCGGGTCCGTAAATGTAGGTGTCACATCCCGCGTGATTATGCGGTCGCTTCTTGAAGAGTTCTGGTTTCTGGCGATGCCAGTCCTTGAGCGCGTCGATGGGCGTTCGGCCCTTGAGCACGGATTGCGGGAGCTGGCCATTATAGAGCCGGACATAGCGCAGGATGGTTTGCTCGAGGTCTTCTCCGCTATGGAACCGGTGGCTCTGCAGGACGTCCTCGATCCGGCCGTTGAAGCGCTCGACCATGCCATTGGTCTGGGGGCGCATGGGCGGGGCAAGGCGGTGCTCGATGTCGAGATCGGCGCAGAGCCGGTCGAACTCGTGGTTGCCGGTGGCGGCACGCTTGCGCAGGCCGAACAGTCGATCTGTGAACTCCTTACCGTAGCACGTCGGGAAGAAGCGCTGCCGAGAGGTTATGGCCACGCGCGCAGCCCTCAAATAGCGCAGCGTGTGGCCATAACCGGTCTCAGGTCTCAACAGTGGTTTTGCAGAACCACACCGCTGAGGAGACTGGCTATGACCGCCACCGATACTAACGCTTCGACCTTGCTGGTCGCCATCGACATTTCCAAGCATCGCCATGAGGTGCTGATCGGTGTCCCTGGCAAGAAGCGCCGTCGCCGAATGACGATCCTGAACACGCTTGATGACTTTCAGCGTCTCTCCGCAACCCTTGCCAGTTATGACCTGCCAGTACGGATCGGGTTCGAAGCGACCGGCAACTATCACCGAACGTTGGCGCATCATCTCGGCCGGGCCGGGTTCGAGCTAAAGTTGGTCTCCTCGGTCGGCCTGGCCCGCACGCGGGAGGCCCTGCACAACAGTTGGGACAAGAATGACCCGAAAGACGCCCAGGTCATCCTGCACATGCTCGAGATCGGCGCCGTGCAATTCTTTAATGATCCAATGGTGGTTGGGACCGCCGATATCCAGGAGCTGTCAAAGACGCACGAGATCGTCTCTCGGTCCAAGACTGAGCTGTGGCACCGCATTCTCACCCACTATTTACCGCTGTATTTTCCCGAGGCCGAGCGGTTTCACCGAAGCTCGAGGACGGATTGGTTCTTGGCATTCCTTGAGAAGTATCCATCGCCACACATGATCTCGGCCATGAGCCGCGAGTCCTTCGTCGCCGATGCTTGGGATGTAGTTGGCCGGAAGGTTTCCAAAGAACAATTGCTTTCAGATGTTTACGCCACTGCCGTCGACTCTATCGGATTGCCTGTTCATGCGGATTCTGACGCGGTGCGCATGTTCCGCCTCGTTCTCGCAGAGGGCCGTAGCCTGATCCGGCAGCGTGGTGTGATTGAGGCGCGGGCCGTCGAGTTGTTGTCGGACCTGCCTGATTATCAGTTGCTGATCACCATTCCCGGGATCGGTCCGATCAACGCCATGACCATCCTGGCCGAGGCAGGTGATCTGCGCCGGTTTCGACATCATCGGCAGTTTCTGAAGTTCTGCGGCATGGATCTTGCCACCGTTCAATCCGGCATGTTCCGCGGTCAAAGCCGGATCTCAAAGTATGGCAATGCCCGGCTGCGTCGGACGCTCTGGATGGCTGGGCAGACCGCTGTTCTGAAGCGGACCAACAGCTTCCGCGACAAGTTCGAGCGATACATCTCGAAGGATCGACACAATGCCCATCTGCGCCGCAAGGCTTACACCGCGATCGCGGCCAAGATGGCGCGCACCGTACACGCCGTGGTCAAACACGGCGAACCCTATCGCCCCTTCTTTGAGGGGGTGAGCCCAGGCGGAAGGACTTCTCTCTGATGAGCCGTGGAGGCAGTTAGCTGACCTCGTAGATAATGTTCGAGCCTTCTGCTTGGGATTTGGGATCTCGTATTGAGGACGGTGAGGGCCGCCGCCGCGCGTACCCTGTGTTTGCTATGGAAGAGATCATTTCTTGACGGCAGAGCCCGTCTGGGCAACCTTAACAGGGCATCCGGAGCGCCAGATGCCCCATGACCTGCTGACCTAAGCGGCCAGATTTTCTCGACATAGGACGTTGTCCGTGAGAACCCGGGTGATCCGCATCGGCGCGGCACGCTCCAAGTCGCGTAGAAAGCGGCGTGCGTTGGCGGCCGTCTTCGCCGGGTAGATGCGCACGAAGACCCAGCGGGTGGCTCGGTCGATTGCGACGAACAGATACCGGCGGCGGACCTCATCTGCCATCTGCGGCTGTGAGCGATACTTGAACCGCGACTCCTATTGCCTTTGAGAGTAGGGGGATCGCCCCAGTTCCGCCATCATCTTTTCACGGAACACTTCGGCTGGCGTCTTCCACCCGAGGCATTTGCGGGGTGTGTTGTTGAGGCGGTCACAGATCATTTTCAATTCATGATCTGAGACCGTCGTGATGTCCCGCTTTCTCGGCAGCCACCTGCGGACCCGCCGATTGGTATTTTCGACCGTGCCTTTCTGCCACGGCGAGGAGGGATCACAAAACCAGGTCTGCGTTCCGATCTCGGCTTGAAGGTGCGGCCAGCTGACAAACTCCGTGCCCCGGTCGAATGTGATGGATTTCCGGGCCAGGTGGGGCAGGTCGCGCACCGCTTTCATGATCTTGCCCATGACGGGTTTCGTGCGCTTGTTCGGGTTCTTCAGCAGCACCGTGAACCGGCTGACACGCTCGACCAGGGAGGTCACGTTCGACTGCCCAAGGCTCTGTTTGAACAGCATCAAATCTCCCTCCCAGTGACCGAACTGGCGGCGATGCGCCACGTCATCGGGGCGGAACAGTATGCTGACATCGCGGTCGAACTTGGGGGCCTGACGCTTCCTGGCCCGGCGAGGGCGGCGATATTTGCGATGGTTCGGCAGATACCACCACAGCTCCTGCGCCATGCCTTCCTTGGAGTAGATGTAGCGGTAGATCGTTTCCTGGCAGACTCTGAGCTTGGCGCCTTCAAAGATCATCCGGTTGCCGATCTGTTCAGGCGTCCAGCCATGCTTGAGCTGTTCGACAACTTTTCTGAGCAACTTCGGATAGCGGATCAGCTTGCGTTGCCGGGCTCGTCGATCGGCCGCCATCAGATGGGCGGCGGCACCATAGTAGCCGTCACATTTGGGCATGCACTCATCGCTGAAATAGTTCCGTTTGATCTCGCGGTGGATGGTGGCTTTCGAGCGCTTCAGCACACGCGCCATCTCGCGAACAGGAACCTTTGCATGTCGCCAGCGTTCGATTCTGCGGCGTTCCTCAATGCTCAGTTGCGTGTAAACAGCTCCCATGGCACAATCTCCTCATTAGATAACTCTTTGTTTTCTAATAGGAGTCGCGCTTGAAGGTAGCGCACACCGTGAGCGATACTTGAAACGTATAATCTTGATTATGTTAATATTGATATGTGCTCGAACTTGCATTGACCATAGACCCCATGATCGCGATGTCCGACCGTCCGCAGATGGCGAAACTTGCCGCCGGGTTCTCCCTGGTCAACCGCGATTGAGATCGTCGCCTTTCGGACATCCAATCCAATGAATGTGCTATCTTGCATGTGGCCTCTCCCCCATTCTTGAGGCTCGGCGCCCGCTAACAGGGCGCGACCCTCGAACGGAGAATGCCGCGGGAGAGGCCGCCAGCCCAGTCAGGCTCACACCGCGATCATGGGGTCTAAGAGAACTGGGCATCTTCGCCAGCGAGCGCAGATAACGTATCCCAAGCGCTGTCCATGGTGTTGTCGACATGACGGATACAGCTGATCGATTGAGAAAGCTGATCGCTGGGGACCGGAGAGATCGACAGCTCATCCTGATTGATCGATTTTAGGAATGACGCAGGCAGCACCGCGCAGGCCAGACCGCTGCGCACCATATTGACAATAGCATCGAGCGACCCCAGTTCGTTGACGGTGGGAATGCGACCCGTCTGTCGCGCAACGATCTCGATGATCTGCGACCGGAGCAGCGGGTCGATCCCGCGCAGCGCCGCGACCCTAGCCACCGGCGTTTTGGGGGTTTCCCGGGCCTCGGCGATCATGAATTCTTGGTTCAACACCGTTGCCACTTGCAGCTCGCTGGTGGGCACTACATGGGCCACGACGCCGAAATCAAGCTGGTTGCGGCGGATGCGGCTGGCGATCTCGACGCTCGGCCCGGTAAAGGGCAGAACCTCGATCCCCGGAAACCCCTTCATGATCCGCGCCAGATGAGTCGCGGCGAAACTTTCCATCACGCCCAGCCGGATGATCGTGCTGCCCATGCTCCGGTGGCGGGCTTCGATCAGGGCGTCTTGTATGGTTGTTTCGATAACCGATCCGGCCTTTGCAATTGGCTCGGCCGCGGGCGACGCCACCATGCGACCACCTTCTCGGGTGAAGAGGACAAACCCAAGATCGCGCTCAAGCCGTTTAATGCGGTTTGACACGTTGGACTGAACACAGCCAAGCTTGTCAGCCGCGATCGTCACGCTTTGTACTTCGGCCAATATCGAGACAAACCTGATGTCCTTGAGATCGATCTTGATGCTCATTCCATATTCACTTTTGGTGTATTTCTATACACGGCAAATCATTTGACATGTAAGTTCCGGTTCGTCAAGTTTTAACAAACTTTGACATAGGGGGTACTGATGAAGTTCTGGAAAGAAGCAATTATTGCATGTTCACTGGTCGGCGCCACGTCCGCCATCGCGCAATCGGACAGTCCGACATTCAACCGGATCAAGGAACGCGGTTATATTTCAATCGGGCATCGCGACGCGTCGGTGCCGTTTTCCTACCTTGATGGAGCGGGCGAGCCAGTTGGATATGCGGTCGATATTTGCCTGGCCATCGTGGACGATCTCAAGGCAACGCTGGAAGCGCCCGACCTCGACGTCCGGTTCGTTCCAGTCACGTCGCAGACACGAATTCCGCTTATCGCCAATGGCACCATCGAAATGGAATGCGGATCAACGACCAACAATCTCCGTCGGCAGGCTCAAGTCGACTACCTTTCGACGACGTTTATCACCGGCGCGAAAATCGCGACGAAAACCGGGTCCGGCATCGGATCAATTGCGGATCTCGACGGTAAGATCATCGGGCTGTCGCAGGGGACATCCAGTGCGAAGAACATTCAGGCTGCCCTGGACAAGCTGGGCGTCAGCTATGATGTGGAATTCGTGAAGGATCACCCGCGAGGTTGGCTCAGTCTGTCGAACGGTCGGGTCGACGCGTACGGGACCGACGAGGTTATCCTGTTCGGCTTGATCAGCAAGGATCAGGATCCTGATGGTTTCGCGGTCGTCGGCGATTTCATCAGCTACGATCCATACGCGATCATGGTGGGGCAAAATGACTCCCAGTTTCGCAACGCGGCAAATGCCGCCCTTGTTAGGCTGATGCGCTCTGGTGAAATTCACGAACTCTACGCCAAGTGGTTTGAACCCGGGCCAACCAGCATAAACATCCCGATGAGCCCGCAGCTCAAGGCGGCGTTCGAGCTTCAGGCACTTCCCGATTGATCCATCCTTTCCTCCCACAATATCGATTGGTTTTTTGAAATGAACTATAATTGGGACTGGGGTGTTCTGCTGGAAGCTCCCTATTGGCAAATGCTCCAGTCCGGCGCGCTCTGGTCATTCGCGACCGCCGGGCCGGCTTGGCTTCTTGCCTATACGCTTGGGATCACCGTCGCGGTTCTGCGCACAATGGAAGTGCCGGCGGCACGTGTCATCGGAATCGCCTATGTCGAGATCTTCCGCAACATCCCGCTGCTGGTGCAAGTATTCCTTTGGTATTTTGTCCTACCTGAGTTGATGCCGGAACAGATCGGCCATTTCCTGAAGCGGGAGTTCCCAGCCTTCCTAACGGCCGCTATTGCAATTGCTTGCTATCACGGCGCACGCATCGGCGAAGTCGTGCGCGGGGGAATCGAGGGACTTGGGACGGGTCAGCGTCAAGCCGCGCGTGCGCTGGGTCTAGGCGAGTTGCGGATCTATTACGAAGTCATCCTTCCTCTGGCGCTGCGGAACACAATTCCGCCGCTTACCAGCGAATGCCTTGCGATCTTCAAGCATACCTCGTTGGCTCTGACGATCGGGGTGCTTGAGATCACGGCCCGCGCGCGTGAAATTGAGGAATTCACCTTTCAGGGCTTTGAGGCCTTCGCGGCCGCCAGCTTGTTCTATCTGGTCGTGACAGTCGCGATAATGATTGCATCACTAGCAATTGAAGGGCGCACCCGCGTTCATGGCCTCCTATCGGCACGGGGACGTTGAGAAATGTACCACAACCTTCAGTTCGACGCAATCACCGACAATCTCGGGTTTTTGTTGCAAGGTTTCGGCATGAGCTTAGTCCTCATGGCTGCTGGCCTGATCGGAGGCTTCTTGGCGGGATGTCTCGTTGCCGCTGTCCGGCATTTCCGGGTGCCGGTGATCAGCCAAATCGCGGTTGTCTATGTCTCGTTCTTTCGTTCGATGCCGTTCATCCTGATCCTGTTCTGGATCTATTTCACACTTCCGCTAATAACCGGCCGCCAGATCGGCGCGTTTGAATCTGCGATCATTGCCTTCATCATCTTTGAAACGGCCTATTTCAGCGAAATCATCAGAGCCGGGATCGGCGCTATACCGCAGGGACAGCTGAGTGCGGCGAGCGCGCTTGGCATGACGACTTGGCAGGCGCAGCGCTATGTCATTCTTCCGCAGGCGGTGCAGAAGATGCTGCCGGCGCTCGTAACGCAATCGGTGATCCTGCTTCAGGACACATCGCTGGTCTACGTCGTCGGCCTGCGAGATTTCCTCGTCAACGCCGACATCGTCGCCAGTCGCGAAAACGCGATCGTAGAGGTCTATCTCTTCGTCGCGCTGGTTTATTTGGTGGTTTGCTTCGCGGGTTCGATGTTTGCAAGCCGCCTGAAGCGGCGAATGGCGTGAGTTTTTTACAGAATTGAATAACACGGCGGATACAGGAACAATCGGATGATCGACATAGAAAAAATTTCCAAGACCTATGGCACGCAGACGGTGCTGAACGAGTGCACCGCTCGAATTGGCACCGGAGAAGTGGTCGTTATCTGCGGCCCTTCGGGCTCAGGCAAGAGCACCCTGATCAAGTGTATCAACGGGCTGGTGCCCATCGATTCCGGCGAAATCCGCTTTCGCGATGCAACGGTGAAAGCGCGATCATCGGCGATCACCGGCATCCGGTCGCGCATTGGTATGGTGTTCCAGCATTTCGAGCTATTCCCCCATCTTACGATCCTGGAAAACCTGACGCTTGCCCCGGTTAAGGTGCTGCGCGAGACGCGGGACAATGCGAAACGAGATGCCATGGCCCTGCTGGAACGTATGGGCATCGCGCAACATGCGCAGAAGTATCCCACGCAGCTTTCGGGCGGGCAGCAACAGCGCGCCGCAATCGCCCGCGGGCTGGTAATGAAACCCGAAGTGATGCTGTTCGACGAGCCGACTTCGGCGCTCGATCCCGAGATGATCGGGGAAGTGCTGGATGTCATGGTTGGGCTCGCAGGCGAAGGGATGACCATGGTCGTCGTCACGCACGAGATGGGCTTTGCCCGCAAGGTCGCCGACCGGATTCTCTTTATGGACGAGGGTCGCATCGAAGAGGACACCACCGTCGAGCACTTCTTCGGCAATAAGGTTGGGGACCGCGCTCAGCACTTCCTGTCGCGGATATTGTCCCATTGAGCCCCTCCGATCCGCCAGACGCAGACGTCCTGCTGGGGCTTGGTAAGGTTATCAACGCGCGGGGGCCTTTCACTCCGTTGGGCGTTTCTCGCACGGAGCCCGCAGTGGCCGCGGTCGTTGCGACGACACTGCAATCATTTGTCGATCTTGATCAACTTCTGTCATCATTTTCGGACACGGTCGCATCGAAGTTCTCGGTCGAGGCGGCGACGGTGACGCACTGCACAGCCGCCTCCATCACCCTCGCGGTAGCCGCGGCGATC
The DNA here is from genome assembly GCF_040148795.1 of Sagittula sp. NFXS13. Classification (NCBI taxonomy): domain Bacteria; kingdom Pseudomonadati; phylum Pseudomonadota; class Alphaproteobacteria; order Rhodobacterales; family Roseobacteraceae; genus Sagittula; species Sagittula sp. NFXS13. The sequence continues at coordinate 86,144 of NZ_JAGEMH010000014.1, read as the reverse complement.
TGCGCCCGGTCTCCGGACATGGTTGCGCGCCTGCCTGTTGAAGCCGAACGCAATGTCGTTCTGATCCAGCGCCCGCATGTCGTGAACTACGGACAGTCGATCCTGCAGGCGATCCGCCTGTCGGGCGCCCTGCCCCGCGTGATCGGCGATGCGAACGGCTGCACCGAGGGGGAACTCGCGCAGGCTCTGGGCCAAGACGACCTTTGCTGTCTGTTGCTGGTGGAGTCGCGCCTCTGCGGTCCCGGCGCGGTCGCAACCGACCGTGCTGTGGTGCTGGCAGAACAGCTTGGCGTGCCGAGTGTACTTGACGCGGCGGCGCAGGATCTGCGGTTGAGGGACGTTCTTCAGAACCACGCGTCGCTTACCCTGATCAGCCCGCAAAAATACCTCGCCGGGCCGACCGCCGGCCTCGTTCTTGGCCGGAAGGTGCTCGTGGACGCATTGAACGGACAGTTCAAGGGGATCGGCCGAGGGATGAAGCCCAGCAAGGAGGCGGTGCTGGGGACCTATGCTGCCCTGCGTGCGCGTGAAAAGCAGCCCGCCACCTGGCATCTTGCACAACAGGCTAAGATGATGGCCGCTCTGGTACAGCTTGGCGAGGTGCGTGGCCTCGCGTGCAAAGAAATCCCAGATCCCTGCGGTGGCCCTGTCAGCCGCCTGGCTATCCGGGTCGAGGAGACTATTGTGGGGCTCAGCGCGAAAACACTTGCGGCGCGGCTGCGCGCGGGCGACCCACCGATCCATCTGGACGACACCCGCGCCGGCGATGGTATTCTTGCGCTGGAACTGATCCTGCTTTCACCATCGGAGGTTCGCTTGGTCTGCGACCGGATCTCTGAAGCCATGACACGCGACAGCTGCCTGACGCGCGTCTCGCCTTTTGCGGAGGAATTGCCCAATGATGACTGACCTTTCCATGCGCCGCGCCGGGATGCGGGATCTCGATCCGATTGTTCTGCTTTTATCGGATGATGTCCTGGGATCCGGCCGCGAGGATGCCAGACTGCCCGCAAATGCGGCCTACCGCGCGGCGTTCGAGGCGATCGACAGCGATACTAATCAGTTGCTGGCCGTGGCCGAGATCGGGGCCGAGATCGTCGGCTGCCTGCAACTCACCTTTGTTCCCGGTCTTTCGCGGCAGGGCATGTGGCGCGGCCAGATCGAAAGCGTGCGCATATCCAGCAAGGTCCGGGGTCAAGGCATCGGGCAAAGGATGTTTGAATGGGCGATCAAGGCATGCCGCACGCGCGGTTGCGGGCTAGTCCAGCTTACAACAGACAAGACCAGACCCGATGCCAGGCGGTTCTACGAAACGCTGGGGTTCGTCGCCAGCCACGAAGGAATGAAGCTCTCGCTTCCCATGCCCGACGAAAGCCCAACCTCAGATGGGTAAGACCGAGGCGGCGCTAGCAGCACTGGGGATGGAACTGCCTGCCGCCAAGGCGCGGGGTCAATACGCAGCGGCGATCTTGGACGGATCGCGGCTGTACGTGTCAGGGGCAATTTCCGTTCGCCCGGACGGCAGCGTGATCGCCGGCCGACTTCCAGACGAGGTCTCCGTGGATGAGGCGTTCGAAGCCGCGCGCCAGTGCGCTGTCACCGTGCTGGCTCGCGCTAAGTCAATTATTGGTGAACTTGACCGGATCGAACGGCTGCTTCAGCTGCGAGGGTTCGTCTTTTCCGGCCCCGATTTCGACGATCATCCTCGGGTTCTTGACGGCGCCTCAACACTTTTTGCCGAGGTATTGGGCACCGAACGATCCGAGCATGTAAGGTTCGCCGTCGGATGCTCAAGCCTGCCGCTGCGCGCAAGCGTGGAAATCGACGCAGTTTTTCGCCTTCGGGCCGACCCTCTGGAAGACCCGAAGCTGACTTCTTAAAGCGTCCTCTATTTCTCCAGGTTGCGATGTTACACAGATCATTTATGTAAGAATGACTATGCGAACTTTACCAGCGATTTGTAATTCAACAAAAACTTGCACTCGCCCCCCCTGCGAGCGCGCAAACTGGCGGCGCTGGACTGGCCTGCGCCGCCCCTTTTCTGTAAGCGCTTCGCCGACGCCCTATGCGGTGATGCTTGACGCGGTCCGGAAGTTCCAGGGCATGAGTTCGTCGATGCGGCTCTTGGGGTGTCCGTCGAGCAAGGCCCGCAGGGTCTGGGCCAGATACTGACCGGATCAATGTCGCTCATCTTGCAGTTGGCGATGAGGCTGGCGAGCGTGGCCCAGTGCTATCGATACAACGGGACCAAGACAAATTGCCGGATGCCTCTCTAGTTTACAGAAATCCAGTCTACCGCAGTGTAACTTGCTTATTTTGCAGCATTTCGAGGGTTTGCTCGGCCTTGTTTTGATCGGCGGTCAGTACGGCCTGACTAACGATCTCAACCTCATAACCCCGCTGCCGTGCAGCCAGTGCTGTCTTGGCCACGCAGTAATTGGTGTCGAGCCCAACAATTCGAAGCTTTCCAACATCAAGTTGCTTAAGGAACTTATCGAGTTCTTTGGTCTCAAATGCGTCCTGAACACGTTTTACCATCGTGTGATCCGCAAGGGTATCCAGCGGTGAGATCAACTCTGTCCCTGGTGTACCCTCCACGGCTAATCCTTTGCCCAAGAGCTTTGCTATCGCTTTGGTTGAAGGAATAGACCATTCGTGGCGCACACCGATGACGGGTATCCCATCTGCTTTCGCGGCCTCCACCTCAGCTAATATTTGCTCTTTGGCCTTCTCTTTTGCTTTTTCTGTGAAAGTGCCCGCATTCCAGAAGGCTGTTTGAAGATCAATCAACAGCAACGCTGTCTTAGGTTGGTTACCAATGGGTTCTCCAATGCTGACGGTTCCCATCTGTCTAATTCCATTTGCAAGCCAAATGATTACGCCAACGACGGCGAGGCCTAGTATTGTCCAACTCATGGCAAACTCCTTCTTTCAAGTTGCACTTCTCAATCGGGTCTGATCCGAACTCTTTTCATCTCATTCTAAGAGATTGCCAACTCTTGGATGTCCTGCGGCTGTGACGTCTACCTCGATCTTGTAGTCAGATGGCGGTCGAGCGCGACGGCGGCTTCGCTTAACTCGTTTGCGAGGAGGAGGTCCAACGCCGCGATGTTGCTTTGCTCTAGCTCGGTCACGGTCAGTCCCGCCGAAGCCCAGACAACCGCCTGGACTTCGCGGGGGGCTTCTGGCTCTGGCGAGAGGGCGAGGAGCCACGCCGTCAACAGCCGCGCCATGACAAAGTCCGGCGCCTTTTCCGAGATCGCGTCGAGCAGCGCGACGAGGTCGCCGCGATAGAGGTTGAACGCTCTGACAGCCGCGTCGAAACGGGTGGCGAGGGATGTATCGGCTACGCTGAGCGGACTGCCCTGCGCGTCGGTTGTCAGGTGAAGTTGGGTTGTGATCTCATTTCTCTTTCCTAGACGTTCTGAGTGGCTGTAGGTACAGCATTGGGAAGTGGCGCGTTGGCGACCGGGCTCGAACGTCGAGCTGGTGGCGGCGGCAATCGGTGTTCCCGGTGCTCTCCGACGTCATGATCCAGATCCCCTCGGGACGGCGAAACACATGTGATAGTTGTGAATCCGCGTTCGACTGATGGCGTGTTCTTGCCGCGCGATGCATTTGAAGCCAGCCCGAAGGAAAACGGGGCGGGCCAGTTCGCTGGCATCGGAAAACACCGTTTCGAGCGACTGGCAGCGCGCGTCGCGCAGGAATTCCGCAACCAGCGCGCGACCGATGCCCTGACCCGCGAAGTCAGGGTCGACATAAAGAAAATGGATGTGTCCAGTTTTGGCGAGATCGCCAAAGCCGATCGGCGCACCGTTCTGGTCCAATGCCACGCGAGTGAAACGACCATCGCAATAAATTCGATCCAGATCTCGCGCGGAAGGCGCGATGGAGAGCCACGCCGCGACTTGCTCTGGGCGATAGGCGCGAGGCCCGAGACGTTCGACGCCCTTGCGATAGATGTCCGCAAGTGCGCCTGCATCTCCCTTCTTGTAGGATCGTATTGAAATTGGCGGGTTCATCAGGAGCATCCGGAGAGACTGACTTTGCCACCTAACGCGCTTTCGCATCGCATCTTGAGAGCGGCGTTTTCCTTTTGTAGCGCGAGTGACAGTAAGGGTTGGGCAAGCCGTCCGAGAAGACCGGATATCTGGAGAGACAGCCTGTTGCATGTTTTATCTTCCATCTCAGTTATCTCGTGCACCGCGGTCATGTCGCCCTCGAATGTGCGCAATCTCAGCACATGCGGCTCCAAGCATTGCAATACGACCCACGACCTTCTTCGTTGAAAGGGTTGTTTGAGATCGAAGCGCGCACCTTGGAACAATGCACCGCCTCGCCAGCAGGATACAGTAGTCATCGTCGGCGACCAATCCGGCCAAAGGGCGACATCCGCTGTCACACGCCAGACAAGAGCAGTGGGGGCGGAGATGAGCGTTGAATGAGATATCTGAAGTGTTGTCATGGTTTCTTTAAGGGCGCGCGATGGCACTCAAGTGGAAATCGTGGATGTGATGAGAGCGAAAGCGTGCCCCTGCTAACCGACGCGAGAAGGGACCGCACGAAGTTGTACGGGACACGGCAATTCGATTGCGTCGGAATATGAGCCTGAGGCCGCAGGGCGACCGTCACACTCATCTCGGCTGCCTCACCATCGGATAGATTGGCGGGCAATCCGCGGCGCGGATCGTTCCCGTCTGCTCGAAGCCAAGCCGTGCGTAGAGAGCGCGGCTGCGCTCTGTCGTGGCCTCGAGATAGGCGATAGAGCCCGTCGTATCGCAACGCTCGAGAACGGGACGCATCAGCGCGGTGCCGAGGCCCCGGCCTTGGCGCTCCGGCGCTACGCCCATTACCGGAAGATACCAGTGCGGTTCTTTCGGGTGGGTGTGTCCCATGGCCTCGAAGACGGCGAAGACGTCTTCATGCCGGCTTGCCGGTACGCTCGCCTCGACGACAGCCATGATGGCTTCGTCATCGGGCGCCGATCCAGGCGCGATCCAGAGAGCGGCCCCGCCTTCCACGAACTCGCTTGTTTCATCGCGGATCGCGACGCCGCCGAAGGCACGCAGAAACGTCGGGAAATGACGCAGATACTCGGTCTGTTCGGGGTACATCCACCGAACCGGTGGATCGGTCTCGAACGCAGCAGTGAGGACCTTGTCCACCTGATCCTCGCTCATGTCGAAAGTCGGGTTCAATAAGGGATACGATCTGGTTTTCAGTGCCTGGCTCATAGGAGATTCCCTTTCTGCTTGTTTGATGCCCTGGAAAGAAGGCAGTTAATTCTCTCACAGAACGCGCACCGTTCCGGAGATCCTGATCGAGCTTTGCGGTTCGGACGAAAATTCGGCCCTGATGCGAGAAGCGCTCCCCATATCGTCGCCTTGGGATATCTCGATCCGATTGCCATGGGGCCATCCCAGATCGCGCAAATAGCCGGCAAAGGCGGCCGCAGCTGCGCCCGTCGCCGGGTCCTCGAGCACCCCGCCCGCGGCGAAAGCATTGCGAACCGCGAAGGCCTGTTCTGCGGTGGCGGTGACGAGGCAGATCGTGCCGAGCCCCCACTCCTCCATCAGGGCGCGCCCACGCTCGAGATCGTACGGAATGGCGCGCGAAAGTGCGCTCCTGGACGCGAGGCCAAGGATGAGATGTGTGGCGCCGGCATAAGCGATCGACGGCGGAATTCGGGCGTCCAAGTCGTTCGCAACTAGGGAAAAGAGCTTACATACGGCCCGCACGCAGCTTTCATCGGCCGTTCGACTTTCCGTTTCGGGGGATTGCAACGCCGCACGAACGAGCCCGTTGGCATGGCGGGCTTCTACGGTGATCTCATCTTGGTTCAGACGAAGCGCGTAACTTCCCGGCGCAACGTGTTCCGCCAATGCGGCACCGAGCGCGAGAGTGGCGTGCCCGCAGAATGGAACCTCGGTGTCCGGAGCGAAGTAGCGCGTGCGCCAATGGCCGTCCGCCTCGCGTGCAGCGAATACTGTTTCGGAGTAGCCAACTTCGGCGGCGATGCCTTGCATTTCCTCTGGCGACGGCAGGGCATCGGCAAGCAGAACCCCGGCCGGATTACCGCCAGATGGCCCGTCGGTGAAGGCTGCGTATCTCAGTATGTTCATTCTTAACTCTTTGTTATGATGTCCGGTGTGGTCTGGGCGCCGGATGACGGCCCCCGCGATCTTCAGAGCCTATCGAGAGACGGCTCGCCTTCGCCCAGCCAGGCTCGTTCGAACGCGCGCCGCGTGGCGATGCGGCGATGACGTTCCGTGCGTCGCCCTGATCGACGGCTAGCGCCTCTTCCGCCCGCCAGATGCCCCAGAGCCCCCTAGCGGGGTTTCGACCGCGCCAGGTTCGTCGCTCGCCTGCAGGCGAACGGCCCCGAGCGTCTGATGCACCGGGTAGGACCAATAGAGCGGCTCCATGTAGCCGATCGTTGCCTCGAGCTGGGTTGCCTCCTCGAGATGGCGCTCAGCGGCGTGCAAATTGCCCTGGGCCTGGGGTGAGCATGGTGGACGCGATGAGGGCCGCGGCAATAGTTTGGAAGTTCATGGATGTGTCTCCGCATGAATCAGTTGGGTGAAGCGGGCCGCCCTGCGCGGCCCGCCGTGATCTTGTCGGGAACCGCGGCGGTCAGGCCGCGTGGATCTGACAGCAGCAATCCGCCATCGCCTCGATGTGGCGGTGGTCGGTGCCGCAGCAGCCGCCGTAGACGCGCAGGTTAGGCAGCATCCGCTTGAGCTGGGCGTAGTCGCGGCCGAGCTCGGCCGGGTTGCCCGCGTCGAGCTCTTCGGCCTCGTCGAGTTCCGCATGGCTCAGGCGCGAGGCATTCGCCCGCACGCCCCATATGCGACGCAGCCAGGCGGCGTCGGACTCGAGCGCAGACCGGAAATGGTCGGGATGCGCGCAATTGACCATGAAGTAGGCCGCGGCCCCGCCGGTCAGCATGTCCGTCTGTTGGAAAGCCTCGCCGAGCGGGGTTCCGTCCGGCAGGCGGCCATCCGTCTCTGTCGTGTAGGATAGAACGACCGGCATCCCCGCTTCGCTCGCGGCGCGAACGATGCCTACGCCCTCGTGCACGGTCGAGATCGTGAAGGCGCTGACCAAGTCGGCCTCCGTGTCCACAAACCAGCCGATCTGCTCGGCATGGAAGGCCTGCGCCTCGTCGGCGCTCATCGCCGTGTCGGGCCGGTAGCCATCGCCACGCGGGCCGATATTGCCCGAGATCACGATGGGCGACACGCTTGACGCCTCGCGCCGAACCTCGGCGAGCAGGTCGATCGCGCGCTTGTTGAACCGCGCGAGATCGTACGGTGAATGGCCAAGCTGCGCTCCCCAGTCCCGGCTAGCGCGCCAGGTCGGTGCCTCGAGCAGGAAGCCTGTGCCGTGATCAGCCGCGATGGCGAGATGCCGCTCGAAGTAGCTCTTGAGCGTTTGCCGCCCTTCGGTACTTCCCAGAAGCGGGTAGGACGCGAAGCACGGCAGATCGAGCCCTTCGAGGAAGATGAGCGTGGTCTCCAGGCCTGCGTCGGTCAGGAGTTGCGTGCCGTCGACCTGCGGCAGCCGGTTCCGATGAAGCGCGCGCATCACACCCACCCTCCAAGGTTGGGAATATGCCTGGCTAGAAACGTATCGCGGCAGTCGACTTGCTCGATGCCAAGATCACAGCACAGGTGCGCGCAGCCTGGTAGGTCGACAATCAGCTTGCGGCGAAATAGTTCGAAAATTCCTTTGAACATGATGGTGCCTTTCGTTTTGACACCCTCTTCCTGCATTGCCGCCATTTCGCCTGACGAAAGCCAGCCGTTACAATCTCGTGAAAAGGGCAAGGCCCGCCACCAAAGCCGTTTACCCACAGGCTATTCAAGGCTCAAATGAGTCATGCTATTAGAATCGCTGCATATGTCTTTATCTGGAGCCATGGAACACCGGGTCGCGATCAATCTGTTCGGACAATTCGAAGCGCGTCTCGACGGCGTTCCCGTCCGAATGCCGACGCGTAAGGTCGAACTGATCCTTGCGCTTCTCGCGATCGAGCCAGACGTCGCGCTCAGCCGGTCCACGCTTGCGGGGATGCTCTGGCCGGGGCAGCCCGATGCACAGGCGCGGGCGTCGCTAAGACAGGCGATCTTCCGCCTTAAGACTGCCCTTGATTCTTCGGATACCCTGGAAGTGACCTCCGGCTGGATCAAGCTTCGGAGCGAACACATCGAGCGGGACATAGATGCGCTCGGGCGCGGCGCGGAGGCCTCGGCACTTCCGATCGGAACGCCACTTGAAGGCATGAGTGGATTCGAGCCCGAGGTCGAAGACCGGCTTGAGGCAGCGCGCGCAGAGCTACGCGCGAGTCTGATGAACTGGCTGGAAGAAGCAGAGGCCAAGGCACTTGGCAAACGGCGTTTCGCCGATCTTGAAACCCTCGCGCGGCGGCATCTTGTGCTCGACGGCTACGACGAGAATGCGCTTCGGATGCTGATGACGGCCCTCTGGCGGCAGGGCCGACGGAATGCGGCACTGGATGTCTTTCGCGAGACGAGCCAGCGCATCCGTGCCGATTTGTCGGTGTCTGTGGATCCTTCCACGATCGCGCTCTACCGGGAAATCAAAGCACAGCCCGCTGCCCCTAAGGACCAGAAGCGAACGGCCGTCACCGCCGAGCAGGTCGAGCCCGCTACTTCACCGGCGAGACCGCCAGCGGAGGCGACCCTTCCCCACCTTCGGCATGTTGCGGTCATGCATGTTGTCTCGGGCCGCCTACTGGCCGCCCTTCGCAACCGCGATCCCGAGGATGCGGAGGCGGCCAGCCGCGCGGCCTCCGATGCCATTGAGCGCATCGTGCGTCGTGAGGGTGGTTTGATCTTAGGCCGGGCCGGACACCGGCTGTCATGTGCCTTCGGCGTGGAGCGGCCGGACGAAAGCCCGGCGCTCTCGGCGGCACTTGCCGCTTTCGAGGTCGCGCGCCTCGACTGCACCGTGGGCATCGACGCTGCGCGCGCCCTAATCGGCGGCGAGAGCGACAACTTTCCCGCCGCCCACCTCGCACAGGTTCTTGCGGAGGCAGGTTCACCTGGCGAGGTTCGCATTACTGATGCGGTGGCGGATGCCTGCCGGGGGGCTTTCGTTCTTAAGAGGATAGATTCAGAGCGGGCTGAAGACGAGCATCCGGCCGCTTGGTTTCTCAACGGAGAAGTCTTGTCGCGGGGCGGGTTCGATATTCGAAGGGCACGCGGGCTGACCCCTTTCGTCGGACGTGCGGCCGAAGTCGAAACGATCGTTGCCGTGAACGCCTCGAACGGTCCGCGTTCCGTCGTGATCACTGGCGATGCCGGCATTGGTAAGTCGCGTCTCGTGCACGAGTGTCTTGGGCGATTGAGACCTCGGCACCTTCTTCGCGTGCAATTCCTCCCGAACGAGACTGGTGGGAGCCTCACACGTTTTTCGCCAGTGTTGACGTCGCTCCTGCCGACGGGGACAGCAGACGTCCCGATGCACTTGCTGGATTCCGCGATACAGGAAGGACCCCTTCGCCGCCGGATTGCGCCCGTCGAGGCTCTGTTCGCCGCGCGCAGCGCAACTCCAGAAAACGTGGAAATGCCTAGAGGCGTGCGCCTGCAGGCGATTGCCGACGCGCTTCTTCTCGCGATTCAGTTGCTGGCGGGTCGCGACTCGATACTGCTGGTCGAGGACGCGCATTGGTCTGACGACGACAGCGCGATGCTACTTGAACGAATCCTGCGCTCGCTCGACCGCGATGGCCCTCTGGTGATCGTGACGCTCCGACCAGGCCACGGCTTGCATCTGTCAGAAATCGCCGGTCTGCACTCGATGGCGCTCGCACCATTGTCGGAAACCGACTCCCTCCGCCTCCTGACGCTTCTTGGTCGTGAAGATTCCGGCGGCATCGCAGGCAGATCAGGAGGGGTGCCACTGTTCCTCGAGGAAATTGCTAGGACCAGCACAACGCCAGGTGACGAATTGCAATCCATCCCCGAATCCCTCGCGAGCCTTCTGACCCGCCGCATTAACGCACTGCCGCCACATCTACGCCAGACAATTGAGGCTGCTGCAGTTTTGGGTGCGGAGCCGGCGGACGACCTGCTGCAGCCCTTATCCGGGCTGCGCTCCGATGCCTACGAGGCTGCCATTGCCGAGCTCGCGGATGGCGACCTACTGTTCCGCATCCGGTCGGTGCCACAGCGGGTCTACGGCTTCAAGCACGCGCTCGTTCAGGACGCCGTCTATAACGGTATACCGGCAAGCAGGCGCGTGGCGCTTCACAGGATCATCGTTCAGCATCATGACAACGGTGCAGTCGCACTCGATGCTCAAGATCTCGCGCGCCATGCGGAAGAAGGTCGTCTTCGCGAAAGGGCAATTGAGGTCTCGATGCGGGCTGCCCGGGCGGCTGTCGACCGTTCTTCCTACGCGTTAGCGAACCGGATGACCGAGCTTGCGCTTCGCGCCATTCGGGCATCCCCATCAAGTGATGACCTATTGCGGCTCGAGGCCGACATCCTCACTTGGCGCAGAGCATTGCTATGGCCATTGGCGCAGAGAAAACAGATGCTGGAAGGCCTCGATCGCGCCGAGGTGATCGCAAGGATGCTGGGAGACGACCAGCGACTTGCCGAGGTCTCGATCCACCGGGCCTATATGCACTCCGACGACGGCCGCCCGCAGGACGGCTTGAAGTTCTTCGAGCAGGCTGAGGCTGCGGCTGAACGCGCGGGGAATCCGAGACTTTCAGCAGAAAGCGCGCTTGCACGGTGTCAGATCCTGTCGCTGCAGGGAAAAATGAAGGCCGCGCGTGCCGCCATTGCCGAACATATCGGTGCGTGGGACGAGCGCCGTCATGCGCTCGATGGGCTTATCGTAACCCGCTACGTCATGCTCCAATTCCATCTGGCCAGAATCAACGGGGCACTCGGCGACGGACAGAAGGCCTGGTCTCATATAGAGTCTGGCGTCGCCACCGCTCTCGAAACGAAGCGCCCCGTCGACCGCTACATCGCCTGCCGCGCCATAGCTGAGGTCAGCTCGATGACCGGCAACTCGGACCAGGCAATTCGGGCTTTCAAAATGACGCGCGAGATCGCTGCAAAGGCTGAATTGCCCGCCTATGTGGCATGGTCTGAAGCTGAACTCGCTGAACTGGCGCTTGCCACCTGTGGCTCCGAAGAGGGAACCGCTAAGCTGCGAAGCCTCCTCGACGAGGGCGATAAAGGTCTGCTCAAGATCGCCCAGATCAAGGCGCAGACTGCCCTCGCCTGCGCTGAGGACGACATGGAGACAGCGCTGACAGAAATGCGCAACGTTTTGAAGGAGGCTGAGGCCGTTGATATGCCCTTGATCCGCATCAAGCTCATGAGAGAGATCGCGTCACGGCTGAAAGACCTGGATCCGACACAGGCGACCGCCCTCAATGCTGCCGCCGATCGTATCGTCACGGAAGAAGCCTATCGGCCTGCGCGCCTACCAAAGCAGAGCGTCGGGACCGAATTGATCGACGCTTTCCGGTTGAACAGATGACTCATATCGACCACATTTTCATCTTTCCGCGCAACCTTGGCGAACTGCAACGACGATTGCAAAACGCCGGGCTCGAGCCATCTTTCCAGAGGGAGCATCCGGGACAGGGCACGGCCAACGTCTGCTATTGCTTCGACAATCTGTATCTCGAACTTCTATGGGTAACAGATGCTGCCGCACGGCTGAATCCTCAGGTGGCCCGCACGGCGCTCATCGAGCGTGGCACAGGGACGACGTCAGCCTGCCCTGTCGGCATCGCATGGCGCGACGGACCGGGCAGACCTCTCGAGTTGGAGACCTGGAATTATACTGCACCCTTCCTCCCCGCCGGGTTCTCCATTGCCGTTGCATTCGAAAGCACGGATCCGCAGGCGCCGTTTATTTTTCGCTCGCCCGGAACATCCCCGCCGACGGACTGGAGGGACGGCCGACAGGGCAATATGCAACGCGCAGCCGGGATCACGACCGTCGAAGAGGTCGTGCTCGAATACCCGGTGGACCGTCGACCGGGATCGGCGCTCACGGAAATGACCAAGCATACCATACTGACCCTCGAGCCGGGACGACGGTGGTCATTCTCGCTTTGGCTAGAGAGGCGCGATCATGCAGGTCCATTGCTCTTGGACGATATTTGCTGAAAGGAAACCTGCCATGGAGTGGGACTTGGAGGTACGGGACCCTACCCGAGCCACATACGGGGTCATTCCTATCTACGGCACAAATTTGAAGTGGCGCGCCGTCGGCGACGGGCAGCCTCTGGTGCTCCTTCACGGTGTGCCCGGCGACTGTGAAACTCTTGCGCCGGTCGCAGACCTGCTGGCGGAAACGGCCCGCGCCACGACCCTTTCGATGCGCTACAGCGGGCACGGGCCGTACGGTGCGCGGCCATTTGGAACACAGCAGCAATACCAGGATCTCATCGAGATCGCCGAGACGATCGGGGGTCCAATCGACATAGCGGCATGGTCCTACTCGGCGCACGCGTCGCGGCTGCCTGGCAATCACCTGCTTCCAGAAACGGTCCCCAAAACGCTCTCCACGGATATCAGAGCCCATCTGGCTCGAGTATCCTAAGAGGCGCCGCGATCATTTCATCGGGTTCGGCCCTTGATCCCGTCCAGTTTCAGGCGTCAGTCGACGACTGGACCGTTGCGACGGGTTCTGTAGCTTTTGATTTGCGTACCGAACCGCATCGAGGAAGGACTGACGGACGCTTACTGCATAGGGGTTAGCCGTAAGCATCCGGCGTAGGCCGTGGTCATGCGGCGAGTTGGCGCTCCGATGCGTGCCAATTCCACGGCAGAAGGTCTGGCACCCGTGATGCCGTTGTGTTGGGGAGCTTGGCGAGGACATCGGCGAGCCAAGCCTGTGGGTCTATGTCATTCATCTTTGCCGAGACGATCAGGGAATACATGAAGGCAGCACGTTCGCCTCCACGCTCGGAGCCGACGAATAGCCAGGATTTCCGTCCCAAGGCGATACCGCGCAGTGCGCGCTCGGCCGCGTTGTTTGTCAGGCAGATGCGCCCATCCTCGAGGAAGAGCGTGAAGGCTTCCCACCGGTCCTTCTTGAACATGTAGCTGATCGCCTTCGCGACGGGGTTGTGCTTCGACATGGTTCCCTGCTCGGCCCGCATCCAGTCGTGCAGATCCTCGACCAGGGGACGGACCAGCCAGCGCCGGGCGTCGAGCCGGCTGGCGATGTCCAACCCGTTGATCTGGCGCTCGATGTCGAAGATGGCGTCGATCTTCTTCACGGCTTCCAGTGCGACAGGCGATATGTCGTGCGCCGGCTTCTTCCGGCGGGCATTCTCCTTGATGTCCGCGAGCTCGAAGAACTTCCGTCGAGCATGGCTCCAGCACAGGGCGCTCAGCACGGGACCGGGATCACGATTACCGCGATAGAGGTCGTTGTAGCCGCCATAGGCGTCAGCTTGGAGAACGCCCTGCCACCCTGCGAGATGCCGGTTCGGATTGGCCATTTCCCTGTCGCGCGAGAAGTGGAACAGCGCGGCTGGGGACGCCCCGCCACCAAAGGGCCGGTCATCTCTGACATAGGTCCAGAGCCGAGCAGTCTGCGTCCCTCCCTTTGCCAGCAGCGGCACCGTGGTGTCGTCGCCGTGGAGGCGCTCGGCAGCCAGAACATGGGACCGGATAAGGGCGTGTATCGGTGACAGAGCTGCCGCGCAGGCCCCGACCTGGTCGGCCAGCGTCGAGAGGCTGAGATCGACGCCTTCCTTTGCATAGCGCTCGGCCTGACGGTTCAGGGGCTGGTGCTGCCCGAACTTCTCGAACAGGATCATCGCCAGAAGGTTCGGCCCCGCCCAGCCTCGGGGCGTGGGATGGAAGGGCGCGGGCGGCTGGCTGATCTTCTCGCAGGCCCGGCAGGTGAACTTCTCACGCACCGTCTGGATCACTTTCCATTGCCGGGGGATGACCTCGAGCGTCTCGGTGACGTCCTCGCCCATCTTTACGATGCGATCTGAGCCACAGCAGGAGCACGCCGTCGGTGCCTCGATCACCACCCGCTCGCGTGGCAGGTGATCCGGGAACGGCTTGCGCGCCGGACGGCGGCGTTCGAACCCGGCGACCGCCGTGGTCTTCGCCTTCCCGGCGGCGATCTCGTCTTCGGTGGCCGCGGCTTCGAGTTCCTCGAGCTGCATCTCCATCTGGTCGATCAGGCGGGCGCTGCGTTCGGAGCTGTGGCCGTAATGATCGCGGCGGAGCTTGGCGATCTCCAGTTTGAGGTGTTTGATCATCGCCTCCGAAGTGGAGACCACCGCCCGGGCCTGCGCGAGCTCACTCTCCGCGACTTCGGCACGGGCCTCCGAGGCCGCAAGGGCAGCGCGCAGTCGAGCATTCTCGGAAGCGGTATCGGACATGCCTGAAGCATACCCTGAACAGATAGAAAGCCCAACAAAATATGGACTTTCGCGGGCCTTTATCCCGCCTTCGTCGGACGCTGCGTCCAGCGCGGATTGCGCCAGTCTATCCCCTCGAGGAGATACCCAAGTTGGGCTGCCGAGATCTGCACAGCCTCGCCGCTGCCGCTGGTCGGCCAGATGAACTTTCCAGCCTCGAGGCGCTTCGTGTAGAGCGACATGCCGACGCCATCGTGCCAGAGCAACTTGACCAGATCGCCCTTGCGGCCGCGAAAGCAGAAGATCTCTCCGGCATGCGGATCGCGCCCGAGCCCCTGCTGGACGGTCAGCGCCAGCGTGTTCATCCCGCGCCGCATGTCGGTCACCCCGCCTGCGATCCACACGCGCACCCCCGCCGGGAAGGCGATCATTTGCCCTCCAGGATCGGCAGCAGCTTGGCCAATGCGTCCGGGTCCACCGACGCGGGCACGAGCAGGCGCCGTCCGTTCCGCAGGAGGATCTCGAGCTGGACATCGGGGGTCGGCCGCTGCGGCGACTGGGCATCAATGTCCGGCGCCATCTTCACCGGCACGAAAGCAGGAGCGCTTGCGTTCGCGAGCTCACCGTCCCGATACTGTCGCCGCCAGACGGTCAGTAGCGAACGGCAAATGCCATGCCGCCGCGCTGTCGCCGAGACCTGCCGGTGTCCCCGATGGCTTTCCTCGACCACCTTTATCTTGTCCGCATCGCTCCAGTGCCGACGCCGCGGCCCATCCTCGGCAGACAGGATCTCGATCTGGGGTATGAACTTAAAGTCGACCATAACGTCGGACTTATCATCGCCTCCAGCGCCCCGTCAGACGGCCCCCGCCGAAGGGATGCGGTTAGCCGCCTCGATCGCCTCGAAAACCTCCGGCGCATCGTCCTTCACCATCGAGATCGCCTCCACCAGAAGATCGAAGCTCCCCGATAATCTCGGGGGCATCATCCACAATAGTGCAAGGGGGTCATTTTGGGACGCCGATTACCCCTCTACGGGGTCAAAATTGCACGCCGGTTCACAGGATCTGCGGCATGGTGTCATAAGGCGCTCACTCGCGCCGTATGGCGCTCGTGTTGGATGTTGGCTAACTGCTATTTCTTGAGGTAGCTGTTCTTACGAGGGTGCATTCAAAGCGGTAGGCCCGTAAAATGCATTGTTCTCAAATCTTGCGGTTGGGCTCCGTGGCGGCTTCGACGATCGCCAGAACCTCCGATAGGTCGAAGCCAAGCGCCCGGGACAATACGATGAACTCGACAACGTCGATCCGTCGCTGGCCACTTTCAATGCGCGCTACGAGAGACTGAAGTCAGTCGAGCCTGTCGGCCAAGTCTTTCTGCCCAGACCCGCGTTTTTTCGGACCTCGACCAAAGATCCACAAAGGGCCAGATGCCCGGTACTCCAAATAGTTTTTGCCACGCGTCTCATACCTTTTGTGACGTCGCTAGCGGATGAAATCCGTTATCTAAAAAGTAGATATTTGAGGGTGTTATCGGCGTCTGGTTTTCACGGGCTGCTAGTCTGATGCTCCCGAGGCTGCCCATCAATCTCCTACCAATTGCAGAAATCGGCCGTAGTCCTCACTGACTTCGCGCGCTTCTTCGAAAGCGCGGGCGCGTTCGCTGTCGAGGCAACGGAAGTAGCTCTGGATATCCTGAATGTAATCTTCGAAGTCGCCACGGATGATATCCGCATAGTCCCGCGCGGCCTGCGAATCGCTTGGCAGGAAAGGACGGGCCGGGGCGAAGCAGGATTCCGCCAAAACCGGCCCGGGAACGCAGATCAGAAGGGCCACAGCTTGCAATGGGAGCAGGCATGTCAACCTTGGGTTTCTCAAACCTGTTATCTCCTTGATCGCGGACACTGGCCGTGACTAGTGTTTGCGTAACCAAACTACAGCTAAAGCACGATATTACATCTTGCGGTTGATAATATACTATCGTAACTCTGGGCTTCAAGTAGGAATGCCTGGGGTCGCGCCATTGGAGAAAGCGTGAGCCGGGCCATGAACTGGGACATCGAAGCACCAAATGTGGTTACGGAAGCCAGGTTCCGCGAGCTCGTGGAAAGCGGCTACAGCGCAGAAATCCTGTGCCAGGAGTCGGCACATAAGAAAGGCCCCAGCTATTACGGGGTCTGGATCATGCGTGTTGTCTCTGATGACGGGGTCGAAAAGCTCCTCGTCACCGCCCGCACGCGGACGACCTACAACGATATCAAGATCCGCGAGTTCAAGACGATCTCTGGCGTGGTGTCTTTCTTCATTGGCCTTGGTTTTGCGCATGTCGACCTGCCGCTTGAGGCGGGGACAAGCCGGACCCACAAATTCGCCCCGCCAGACAAAGCCCCATCAGACAAGGGCGCTGGCAGCTAACCTCGTCTGTCTCTGGCTGGTCGCAGCACCTGCCTCAGCGCAAATGGTCCTGGTCATGGAGAGCGACGGCTCCCTGACCCCGTCCCGCTCTCAGAGCAGCTTTGCTCGAAACTACAATGAAGGGATTGGTCAGAGTTCGGCCTCCGATGGGATCGCGATCTTCGGCGAGGTAGAGGCCGAGCAAGAGGGCGTCCAAGTCGCGGCCCTTGCCCGCCCGACTCCCCTGCCCCGCGCCGATGTCCTCTCCGGGATTCAGACCACGGCCTTGCGCTATGCCGGCCATCCCGGCCTGCGTCGCGCGGGGCTTTCCGTGACGGATTGGCTGGTCCTCTACCGCGCCAATATCGAGGTTGAGAGCGCCTACCGGCAGGATGCGATTTCAAGTGCAGGTGCCATTGGCCTTGGCCAGTTGATGCCCGCCACTGCCCGTGATCTCGGCGTTGACCCACGCGACCCGCTGCAGAACCTCGACGGCTCCGCCCGCTACCTCGCGATGATGCTGGAGACGTTCGGCGATCCGCATCTGGCGCTGGCGGCCTACAACGCCGGGCCGGACGCCGTGCGCCAACACGGTGGCATTCCCCCTTACCGAGAAACCCAGAACCACGTGGCCCGCGTCATGGCCGTCGTGGCCCGATTGGAAGGATCAAATTCATGATGTCCCAACCTTTTTGGAAATCATTCCTCAAAACACTTGTCGGCAATGTCACGAGAGCGCGCAGCGCGGCAGTGCATTGGCGATACCGCTTTTTCCAAACAAGTTGGATTTCAAACCTCTTTGTCGCCTCGCTGGCGCTATTCCTGTTCATTGCCGAGCCCGCCCTTGCACAGAGCATCGATCTCTCCCCGATCCAGAGCTTGTTGCAGGGCATTGTCGATGCGCTGACCGGCCCTCTTGGTGTGGTTATCGCTACACTCGCGGTCCTCGGCGTTTTCCTTAGCTGGTTCTTCAATATCATCGATCTGCGCCAGGCGCTTTGGGTGCTTGTCGGGATCGCCGGTGTTGCCGCTGCCCCCACCATTGTTGCCGCGGTCTTTGCCGGTGGCTGAGCGCTCGCCTCTCTTTCTCGGCCTCGTGCGCCCGCCAAAGCTTCTGGGCCTGCCCATCATGTACGCGATGGTCTGGCTCTTTGGTTCGGTGCTCTTGTTCGTCTGGGTCCAGCACATCGCGGTGCTGGCTGTCGCGGCCCTGCTCTACCCGGTGCTTTGGAAGGCCGCAGATTGGGACCCGCGCTTCATAGATGTGATGATGACGGCCCTGCAGGAGACACCGCCGACGCGCAACAGGTCCATCCATGGCGGGGACAGCTATGCCCCGTGATGAAGCCCCTGATGCTGCGCTCGATCCCCGCACATTGACGCCAGAGTGGTATGCGCGCGAGACCCGCCTCGCGCATATGCTGCCCTATGTGAGCCTCGTCGACGACCAGACGGTGCGCACCCGGGTCAACGAGCTCTTCCGCTGCATTCGGCTCGAGGGGATCAACAGCTACACGACGGACGATGCCTATCTCGACAAGGTGACGTCACTTTTTGCCCGCATCGTCGCGCAACTCGGGCCGGAATTCAGCTATTACGTCCACAAGGTCTCCAAGGCCATCAAACCGGATCTCGACCCGATCCGTGAGGACAGCTTCGCGGACGAGGTTGACCGGCGCTGGCGCGCCAAGCTCGCAACCAGCGGGCTCCGCGACAAAACACTGACGCTCACCGTCATTCACCGCCCACCCCCCAAAAGCCTCCTGCCGTTCCTCAGCCGCCCCGCGCCGGACCGACTGAAGGAGGAGACCCGCAAACGCCTGCAGCGCCTCGGTGAGGCCGTGAACGTCTTCCTTTCGGGCCTCACCGAGCTCAAACCGCGCCTGCTATCGGCTGCATCGGGGGAATTGGTGGGGTTTCTGGGCGCGCTGAACACGGGCACCGAGCTGCCGCTCTACCCGGCAAACACCTACGGCTTTTTGTCCGTCAACGTCGCCAATACCCGCGTTACGTTCCACGGCGATCATTTCGAGCTTTCCGAAGGCGTCGTGGGCCATCGCTACGGCAAGAGTTTCACCATCGGGGAATATGCCGAGGCCACCTCCTGCACCATGTTCGACATGTTGAACCTGCCGGTCGACATGATCGTCACCCACTCCTTCACACCGATTAATTCGAACCTCATGGCGGGCCGCATCAAGCGACAAAAGCGGCAGATGCAGGCGAGCCAGGACGCAGCCCTCTCGCTCATGGAAGCCCTCGATATCGCCGCCGACGATCTCGAGGCCAAGCGCCAGAGCTTCGGCGAACACCATATGGTCGTGACGCTCTTCTGCGACACGCTCGAAGAACTGCAAACCCTCAGCGCCGAAATCGTGAACGCCGCCGCGACCGAAGGCGTGAAGATGATCGGCGAGCGGGTCGCGGCCAAGGCGCATTACCTCAGCCAGCACCCCGGCAACCAGCCCAAGCGCGTCCGCGCCAGCGCCGTCACCAATCGCAACTTCGCGGATTTCGCGGCCTTCCACAGAACGCAGCTTGGCAAACCCGCAGCACTTACCCCCTGGGGCCGGGTCGTCACATATTTGCCCACGCCGGAGCAGAGCGCCTACCGGTTTTCCTATCACGAGCAGGGCAGCCCGGACAAAGAACCGACAAGCGGCCATACCCTGATCATGGGGCGGCCCGGGTCGGGCAAATCGGTGCTGTCGGCCTTCCTGATGACCCAGGCCCGTCGCGCAGGCGCACGGATCTTCGTCTTTGATTACCGTCTTGGTATGGAGATGGCGGTCCGAGCCAATGGCGGGCGCTACGCCTCCCTGAACGCCGGCCAGCCCACGGGCCTCAATCCACTTTGGACGGAGACCGACAACCGCGGCACGGCCTGGCTATCGGATTGGCTCGCCACCCTGCTCCACCGCGCCGACAAGCCCCTGACGCCCGCGCAGACCAACCGCATCCAGGAAGTCGTGCGCCAGAACGCGCAGGCCTCCAATCCGGCCCTGCGGAACTGGCGGGATTTCGCATCGCTTTTTGTGTCCACCGATGATGGCGGCGATCTGCACCAGCGCCTGCTCGAGTGGACCGAAGACGGCCGCTATGGCTGGATCTTCGGGCAGAGCCTTGAGGACACTTTTTCACTCAAAGGCGATCTCGTGGGCTTCGATCTGACCGGCATTCTCGACAGCGAGGCCGACAAGGAACGGATGGCGGTTCTCTCCTATCTTTTCCGCCGGGTCGAACGCGAGATCGAGGACCGCCGTCCCACCATCATCGTGATCGACGAGGCCTGGAAGGCGCTCGACAACGCATATTTCGCCGAACGGTTGTCGAACTGGCTGGTGACCGCGCGCAAGCAGAACACCGTCGCGGTGATGATGACGCAATATGCCAGCCAGCTTGA
This sequence comes from Sagittula sp. NFXS13, assembly GCF_040148795.1. NCBI lineage: Bacteria > Pseudomonadati > Pseudomonadota > Alphaproteobacteria > Rhodobacterales > Roseobacteraceae > Sagittula > Sagittula sp. NFXS13. Next base: position 65,956 of record NZ_JAGEMH010000014.1, on the reverse strand, counting down.
GCGCACCCGGACCGGCAAGACCATCATCGAGGCGGTGCCGACGCAGATCCTGCTGCCCAATATCCGCGCGCAGCCAGCGGACTACGCCATGCTGAACCTCACGGAGAAGGAGCTCGATGTCCTTCTCAACACGGGCAGCAACAGCCGCTTGGCGCTGATCCGCGACGATCAGGGCTCGATCGTCGTCGATGCCGATCTCAGTGCTCTCGGGCCCAATCTCACCATCCTTGGCGGCATGGACAAAGGCGAAGCGCTTGTCGGCGCCGATTACCGCGACCGCCCTGATTTCTGGAGGCTTTCATGACCCGTATTTTGATGTTCGTTGCCGCGCTCGGTGCGTTGGCCTCCTGTGCCCAGTACCAGGAACCGCAGGCCAATTGCTTCACCTTCCTGGCATCGACAGCCCCTGTCGCGCCTGATTGCACCTTCACGCCTCTAGATGCACCGGAGGGCGACATTGAAGTCTAGCCTGCCTCATATCCTGGCACTTTGCCTGCTGCCCGGTCTCGCCTTGTCTCAAGGCGTGCCGACCAATGACAGTGGGCTGACCGCGCGTGACATCGTCGAGACAGGCGATCGCGAGGCTGACTTGGCCGTTCAGGCGGACAAGCTTGCCGCGCGCGAACTCATCTCCGAGATCGAACGGGAGCAGCTGGAAACCCTGCAACGCATCCTCGATGCCCAGACCAGCTTCGCCGGTCAGGGCTTGCCGGCTATGGTCTCGGGGCTGGAAAGCGGCAGCGGCGATCCCGACCGCGCCGTGGAAGCCGTCTATGGCACGGGCGAGATCGACCCCAATCCCGGCGGTGCGCAGATGTTCGGGGATGCGGCAGAAAACATAGAGCAGCTCATCATCCGCGTGGCTCAGGAGACCAGCGGTTTTGCGGGTGTTGGCCGCGCAGGGCTCTCACCCGTCCAGTGGCGCGCGTTGCTGCAAGCGCTGATCTGGCAGGAAAGCCGGTTTACGATCGGGGCACGGTCTCCCGTCGGCGCCTATGGTCTCACCCAGATCATGCCCGGTACCGCCAGCGATCTGGGCATCAATCCGGAATACTATGACAGCCCTTACCTGCAGGTGCATGGCGGCGCGCGCTATCTCGCGACCCAGCTCAACACATTCGATGGCAATATCATCAATGCCCTCGCGGCCTATAACGCCGGACCCGGCCGGGTTTTCGAGTATGGCGGCGTCCCACCCTTCCGCGAGACCCAGCACTACGTCACAGTCATCCCGGAGCGCTACAATCTCTACCTGAGCCGTATCGGCGGGATCGACGCGCTTGGCACGATCGACCCCGCGCTTCTGGCCAATGCCAACCTCTCAATCACGGGTCATGGGGCGGCCTTCTATGGCAACAACTCGCCCGCCGCGATCAGGCAAGCCGCCCTGCGTATTGCGGATATCGTCGAGCGGATTTCCGAAACCGAGGACGTGCAGGAGAGCGTCGCGCTCAACACCTATGCCCGCGCCGAACTGGTGCGTCTCGTGGCCGCCCGCATCCGGCTTCAAGCGGCACGCACCCGCGTGCTCTCCGCCGAAGAGCTGGCCCAGGCCAGCGCCCGCATGGCCGAAGGCGCGTTCATGGATTTTACGATCAGGGAGATTGAATAATGAGACGGAAGTTTCTGAGAGCGGCCTTGGCCACAACGCTTGGGATTGGCCTGCATCTGGGCGCCCTCTCCCCTGCCGCAGCGCAAGGCGTGCCCGTCGTCGATACCCAGAACATCGCACAAAACATCCAGCAGCTCCGGCAGATGATCGAGGACGAGATTCTGCAAAACGAGCAGCTGACGCAGCTCCGCGAACAGCTTGCCACACTCACGGACCAACTCGCGGAGCTGCAAAGAACCTATGAAGCACTTACCCGCCTTGCCGAGCTTCCCGAGATTATCCGCACCGAGATGGAGGACGAGCTGAACGGCCTGCTCGATCAGGAATTCGGCGATATCCTCGCCACCATCGAGGCCATCAAGACGGGGGATTTCTCCGGTCTGTCCGGTTCCGATGCGGGCGAGATCGAAACCCAGATGGACCGGGTGCTGGCCGATCTCGGCTTTGACGAGGACACCCTCTCGGAAATGGCCACCAGCGGCAATCCGGGCGCGAACCGTGTAGCGACGCAGGCAACAACCGGCGCGCTCGTCTCGGCGGCGGCCCAGAACAGCTACGAGGACGCGGGCCAATCGCTCGAGCGGGTCGGCCGCCTCGTCGGGTTGATCGACGACATGGACGAGCTGAAGGAAAGCGTCGATCTCAACACGCGCGTCACGGCAGAACTCGCAATCGCGCTCGTCGCCATGTGGCAGCTCGAAGCCGTGCAGACCGTGGGCGATGGCACCGGCGGCGTCATCGATGCCGCCACCATCGCCGAGGAGCAGCGGTTTATGGACTTCACGCTGCCCGAGTTGCGGGCAGACTGATCAAGGGTTGTGACAGGTGGCGAGTGAACAGGAAATCATCGAAGAAGAGCTGGTCTATGGTGCGCTGCGCCGCGAACGGCTCTGGCAGCGCCTTGGCCTGATAGGCCTTGTCTTTGGCATCATCGGCTGCCTGAGCGCAGCGGCTATGGCGATCCTCGATGTCGATCCGCCGCCCGTGGTCGTGCCCTATGATCCCGCCACCGGCTTTGCGCTGCCCGAGGCCTCGGTGGGCGCGACGACTGTCACAGCCAACCAAGCGATCATCGAGGCGGAAGTCTTCCGCTATGTGACCGACCGCGAGGTCTATAACCAGCTCGACAATGATCTGCGCATCCGCAGCGTGTTGCGCCGCTCCGACGGGTCCGCCGAGAGCGGGCTGCGCCAGATCTGGAACAGCGCAAATGAGAACTACCCGCCGACGGTCTATGGCCCGAATGCTCGGCTGGATGTGGAAATCCTCAGCATCAACCGGATCGGCACAAACCGCGCCACGGTCCGCCTGCGCAAGCGCCTGACGTCCATCAATGGCGTCCAGACCGGGCTCTTCACCGCCACACTTCTCTTCGAGTTCCGCCCCGAGACCCGCCGCTCCATCGACGAGGTCTGGACCAATCCATTCGGCTTCACCGTGCTCGAGTATTCCATCCGCTCCGACAGATTGGAGAATTAATGCGCTTCTGGAATTCACTTCAAATTATCTTGTCGTCAATGTGCCGAGAACGCGCAGCGCGGCAGGGTATCGGTGACACTACTTATTCCGGAAACGCATGTTTGTTGCTCGTACGAACTGCAGTTGTTGTCCTTTTCGTTTTGCTGCCAGTCGTTGCCTTCGCCGAAGCCATCCCGCGTGGCGGGCCCAACGACAGCCGCGTGCGCTTGGCCACCTACCAGGAAGGCCAGGTCTATCGCCTCAACGTCTCGCTCACCCACGTGACCACCATCGAATTTGGCGAGGGCGAAAGCATCCGCTCGATCATCGCCGGCGACACGGAAGGCTTCGAGATCGACGGCGTTCCGGGCGGGCAGGCCTTCGCGATCAAGCCAGTCGCGCGCGGTGTCCATACCAATGTGACCGTCTATACCAACCGGCGCAGCTACTACTTCAACGTCCAGGAGACCCGCAGCCCGACCTTCTACGTGGTCCAGTTCCGCTACCCCGAAGACAATGCGCGGCCCACCCGTGCCATCGCGGCCCAGGCCCCGAACTATAATTACGGGGCCAGCGCGCGCACCGAATTCACCCCTTCCCGCGTCTGGGATGATGGGACCTTCACGTATTTTGAATTTGCGCGGAACGCGCCGGTGCCCGCGATCTTTCGTTACGCGAATGGCCGCGAGCGGACGGTCAACACGCAAGCAACCGAGGACGGCGTGATCCGGGTCTCCGGGGTGAACAGGCAATGGGCGCTGCGGATCGAAGACGAGGTGGTCTGTATCGAGGCCACACCGCCTGCGGGGGTGGGATCATGAGCGACACCGGAAACGCGGAACTCGAAAAGCGTCTTGCCGCCCTTGAGCAAGGCAAGGGCGCAGGTTCGCCCCCTGTCCCACGGCGCTCGCCGCTGCTCGCTTTGGTCGTCGTCCTCGTGATCGGCGCCGGTGGTGCCCTGCTTTATCTCCTCTCACAGCCCGACGAAGAGGAAGCCTTGCCGACGGCCACCCCGGACGTCTTCCAAAACGAGGGCGACGGCTTCGGCGCCATCGAAACCCTCCCCCCACCCGAACCCGAAGTCGTTCTGGTCGCACCAGACCCCGTGGAGCCCAATGCAGAACTTCTGGCCCAGCTCGCCGCCCTTCAAGCCCAGATCGAGGAATTGCGCAACGCGCCCGAACCGGTGGTCGAGGAAGATACCGCCGCCGCCGAAGCCATCGATGCGCTGACCGCGCAGATCGCGGCCCTGCAAGCCGCCTCGGAAACCGCGCAACAGCAGTTTCGCGATGAACTCACGGCACGCGATCGCGAGTTGGAGCAACTCCGCATGGACCTCGAACTTGCGCAACTCGAAGCCAATCGCCCTACCCCCGCGCCTTTAGGCCCATCTGAAGACGAGTTGCGGGCGCGGGAAGAAGAACGGCTGCGCCGCGAGGAAGAAGCACGACGGCTCGCGGAACTTGAACGCCGCGCTGCTGAGGAACGTGCGTTTCAGGAGCGCCGCATCACCTCGCCCACCATCGCTTTTGGTGGCACCTCTGGTGCGAACGAGACGGCGCTGACTGAGCGAACCTTCGGTGAGGTGACGGATTTCGTGCTGAACGGTGCGTTGCCCACGTCCGTGACGCAAGCGGAAGTCATCGCCAACCCGTCCAACACCATCATCCAGGGCACGATGATCCAGGCCGTCATGGAAACCGCCCTCGACAGCTCCCTGCCCGGGCAGACCCGCGCCGTTGTCTCCGAAGACGTGTTCAGTGTCGACGGTTCCCGTCTCCTGATCCCACGCGGCTCCCGCCTGATCGGGCGCTATCGCTCGGGCGTCGATATCGCGCAGCGCCGCGTCACCGTCGCCTGGGATCGGATTATCCTTCCTGACAATCAGACCGTCCAGATCAGTTCCTTCGGGGGAGACGAGCTGGGTCGCTCCGGCGTCACGGGCTTTGTCGATACCCGCTTCGATGAGCGTTTCGGCTCGGCGGCGCTGATTTCTCTGATCTCCGCCGCACCAAGCGCCGCCGCTGCAAATGTGCAGGATGAGACTGCCGCCGACGTTCTCGAAGACGTTGGCGATGATCTGGCAGATGCCACGGACAGCGTCATTGGCGATTACCTATCCATCGGACCCGTCATCTATGTCAACCAGGGCGCGCGCGTCACTGTCATGGTCGACCGCGATCTGGAGATATTCTGAGCCCATGTCGCTGAGCTATCTTGAAACCTCGCTCGACCGGATCGACGCCGCCGCCCGCGACGATGTCATCGAGATTTGCATCAATCCAGACGGGACCTGCTGGGGCGAATTCCAGGGCGATCACTTCATGCGCGCGCTGGACCAGAGGCTGACCGGTGTTCAGGTCAGGGACCTCGGCAACCAGATCGCCTCCTCGGCCAACACGACGATGAGCAAGGATCGCCCCATCGTCTCAGTCTCGATCACCTACAAGGGCCGCCCGATCCGGGCACAGGTCATCACCCCGCCCGCCGTGCTCTCGGCCATGTCGATTAGCTTGCGGTTCTTCTCGAGCCTGCCGCTTGAGGGCATCGCGCTCGATTTTCTCTACGGCAAGGAACGCAAGCTCGAAGACCTGCGCGTGGAAAAGAAGCGCGCCTTGCGCGCCGTGGTGGCCGCCGGATTGATCGATGATGCGCTTGCCTTCTGCGTCGAGAACAAACTCAACATGATCGTCTCGGGTGGCACCTCCACCGGCAAGACCGTCGCCGCGCGCAAAATCCTCTCGCACGTACCGTCCGAGGAACGCATCGTGACCATCGAGGAAGCCGCCGAGCTTCTGCCGACCCAGCCCAATGCCGTGACCCTCATCGCCAATCGCGACGCAGAATTCCAGACCGCCGATGTGCTGCTCACCGCAACGCTGCGCATGCGACCCGACCGGATCATCCTGGGCGAGGTGCGCGGCAAGGAGGCCATGACCTTTCTGGAAGCCATCAACACCGGCCATGGCGGCTCGATGACCACGCTGCATGCCGAAACCCCGCAATTGGCCGTGCAGCGCCTCGCGATCGCAGCACTCAAGACCGAGATCCCGATGACCTATGCCGACATGATCCAGTACATCGAGAATTCCATCGACGTGATCATCCAGGCCGGTCGGCATGACGGCAAACGCGGCATCATGGAATTCTACCTCCCCGGCGCAACCGAGATTGGAACTTCCCTATGAAAACGTTTGAATACGACATTCTGTTCTTTGAGGTGAAAAAACAAAAGGACTACGACGCGATGCGAAACGCCTTGAATGAGCGTGGCGCGGACGGGTGGGAAGTCATCACCGCCGAAGCGGGTGACTACGGCTACACCACGTTCTTGAAGCGTGAAACTGTTGCGACGAAGGCGGCTTCAGAATGATGCGGGTCGTTGCAACGGCAGGCCTGCTCGTCGCTCTCTGCCCAACCGCTGGCGTGGCCGAGCGGAACCTGGTCCCAACGCTCGACAATCAGCCGGATGTCTGCCCAGACCAGTCTCCCGAGCCACAGTGGATGCAAGACATCGATGTACGCGAGTCCCACAAACGGCTCCTGATCCAACAAATCTATCGGGCGCAGAGTATGCAACGCATCGTTGAAGCCCAAAGCTGTGAATGTCCCACGCGGTATCCATCTTGGGCAGCAGCCGAACGCGTATACGTTGAGCGTTTCGCCTCGTCCGAATACTGGGACATCGTGGAAGCGACGTCCCAATACCGGCGCCAAGCAAATGAGCTTCGACGCAAAGCCATGCCAATCTGCGAAGCCGCTGGAAACTGGTAGGGATCCATGAGTGTCGTCACCTACTTCGTGGAAACGGCCGAAGGCTATCTCAATACCGCTGCCGAGACGCAATTCGGCGCGGTCGCAGCAACGGTGGGCACGTTGCTGGTTCTGGGCACAACACTGGTTGTCATTCTGGTCTTCATCAACATGATCTACCAGTATCGCGCCATGGACGGCCGAACTGCCTTTTGGCTGGCCGTGAAGGTCGGGCTGATAGGAGTCTTCGCGGCCAATTGGGTCCAGTTCAATGCGCTTGCCTCAGCGATACTGAATGGGATCGACAGCATTGCCGGGGCCCTTGTGGCTTCTGTCGGCGGCGGATCACCAGGTCCGTCCGGTACCTTTGCGGAGGAATTCGACGAACTGATCGCAGCCCTCGGGGACTATCTGAACGCGGCGGGATCTGAGCTAAACTGGATGGCCGGTGCCTTGCTGGACACGCTCGGCGTCCTACTGCTCTCAATTTTGGGCGGGTTGGCAGCGTTCATTGTTGTGGCGTCACGGCTCATGATCGCTCTTCTAATCGGCATTGCGCCGGTCATGATCTTCCTGACCCTTTTCGAGGTGACCAAGGACTACTTCGCGCGCTGGCTTTCGGCACTCATATCCTTTGCGATGTATCCGATCGTCGTAGCTGGCGTGTTCGCGACGATCACGGGGGTTTCTCGGGCTCTTCTTGCCGAACTGGGCGACCCGGAGGGAGCCTCGAACATAGGGGCCCTTATCCCATTTTTCATGATGGTGCTGATGGCAAAAGGCTTCATCATTGCAACGCCCTTTTTGGTTCGGGCAATTTCCGGCAACATCATGATGCCGGCACTTTCGGCAGGGTTCGGGGGGAGCTATGCGTTCGCCAGAGGGCTGGCAGGTAGCCAACAGGTTTACAACCGTTACGCCATCGGGGGTGCAACCGGGGCTGAATACGCAGCCCTTCGAGCGCGACAATTCTTCGGTGTGCAAGCGTTGCCACGCCGGCCCAATACAGCGGGTGGGCCAACTGCATCTCCTGCCGGCGACGGGACCGGAACTGGCGCTCGGATGCTGGCACAGCTTTCTAGGTTGGGGAGATTAGGCAGACGGTAAGGATTATCTAGTCTACCGACTTGATTCACGCACCCAACCGTCTTGATCGAGAGCATGCTAATCCTTCGCAACAAGCGTTCTATGACGAAACGGAAGCAAATTCTGCTTTCAAGGTGGCGCGTTATTCAGAACCACCGTAACCTGCCAGCAATTGTTCCAGAACGATTGAGAGGGCAGCGAGCAGGCCATGTCATCCGATACAGACATTGATTTGGATTCGCCGGGCCTTGCATTTTCCAAACTTCTAATGCTGGCGAAGCCCGGGAGGGTAAAGGCGCTTCTTCCTGACGAAATGCTCGACATTCTAGATGGGTTAGAACCGGGTTTCAGCACTTCAAAGAAATTGACTGCGTTGGCAGTGAACATGTTGGATCCTACCGAGACGCTGCAGAACGATACGTTGCGGGACTCCGTGATTTCTCTGATGCCGCTGAAGAAGGCGCGCGAGCTTTGCACAAAACTCGGGACACCAGCCGGGCGAAACCCTTTCGATGATGCACTGAAGCTCGCGTCGGACGAAGAGAACTTCCCAGCATTGCTTTCCTTTTTTGGGGTCATCGATGACCCGACTGCCCCAGGGGCGCAGCTACCAGGAAATGATCGCGCGCCCGTCGGCTATGGGCTCTTTGAGCATCAGCGAGTGGCGGCAAGGCGCACTGAACGGATGCTCTTCGAGGGCCCCCACCGTGGTGTCCTGCACATGCCAACAGGCGCAGGAAAAACACGTACCGCAATGCACCTTGTCGCATCCCACCTGAGCGCCAGTGAGCCGACACTGGTCGTATGGCTCGCCCAGAACATAGAGCTTCTCGATCAAGCCGCAGATGAGTTTCAGAAGTCGTGGCGCTTCCTTGGCAACAGGGATGTCGGGCTTTGGCGGCTTTGGGGAAACAAGCGTGTCGATCTTGCCAACGCCAAGGACGGGCTAGTTGTCGCTGGCTTAGGTAAAATGTCAGCATTGGAAAAGAACTCGGTGAATGAATTGCTCACTTTGGCTGACCGAGTATCTTTGGTCATCATCGACGAGGCACACCAAGCGATCGCTCCAACATATCGCTCTGTACTTGACGCCCTAACAACAAAACGGGCGACGACGCGTCTCCTTGGCCTTACGGCCACTCCCGGACGAACCTGGGATGATTTGAGCAAAGACGAAGAGCTCTCCGAATTCTTCGGTCGTGAAAAGGTAATGTTGGAAATCGAAGGCCACCCCGACCCGGTCACATATCTGATGGAAGAAGGCTATCTTGCCCGTCCGCACTTCCGGACTCTGAATGTGCAGGCCGGACTCGACTTGTCACAAGAGGACATGAAGGGCCTGTCACAGGCGATTGATGTGCCGGGGGACGTTCTGGAGCGACTAGGTCAAAGCACACAAAGAAACCTCAGGATAATTTCAGAGTGCGAGCATCTCGTGTCATCCCATCGCCGCGTCATTGTCTTTGCCCCATCGGTTGCCAACGCTAGGATGCTGGCGGCCATCATGGTCGCACGCGGCACCGAAGCACTTGTCGTCACCGGAGAATCCGCTCCGGCGGCTCGCGAACGGGCAATTCGACGCTTCAAGAGCCAGGCGCCAGAACCTATTGTGATGTTCAACTATGGCGTTCTGACAACTGGATTCGATGCACCGCAAACGAGCGCGGCCATCATTGCCCGCCCGACCAAATCCTTGGTTCTCTATAGCCAAATGGTGGGCCGGGCTACGCGAGGTGTAAGAGCTGGGGGAAATGAAACCTCAGAGATTGTCACGGTGACGGATACTGAAATGCACGGCTTCGGAGATGTAGCTGACGCTTTCTGCAATTGGGAAGATGTTTGGAATGAACGAAATTGTTAGCGACGGGACCACTGAATCCGGGTTCATTATTCCACCGGAACTCGCCGTAAAAGCGATGCGCGATAGTGGGTATCGAAATACCGCATACGCTCTCGCAGAGCTGATCGACAACTCAATTCAGGCTGACGCCAGTGAAGTTGAGCTCATCTGTGTCGAGAAGTACGAACAGGTAAATTCTCAGCAGCGCCTTCGCCTGCAGGAAATCGGCACGATCGACAACGGCAAGGGCATGTCCGCACGAACATTGGCCATCGCACTGCAGTTTGGAAACGGCACTCACCTGGATGATCGAGCTGGCATTGGACGGTTCGGCATGGGACTTCCAAACTCGTCAATTTCGCAATGTCGCCGTTTGGATGTCTGGACTTGGACGAACGGGCCGGACAATGCCATTCATTCCTATCTGGATGTCGCTGACATTCAAAGCGGTGTGAAAGATCGGGTGCCGCCGCCAACTCCTTCAGCCCTTCCCAGCAAATGGCGCGAACGGTCCGAAATCTTGGGGACCTCCGGTACACTCGTGGTCTGGTCGCGATTTGAAGAGTATCGACTTACATGGCGAGGCGCTGAGGCGACCCTGCGAAACACCGAGGCGATCATCGGCCGGATGTATCGCAAGTTCATTAACGATGGCCGTGTCGCCATTCATCTCGTACGGGTGGAAGAGGGTGGGAACACCGGCCGCCGGTTGGCGGTTGTCAATGATCCCCTCTACCTTATGCCGAACTCCTCCACTCCCGAACCTTTTGACAAGGTTGCAATGTTTCAACGTTGGGGCGAGAACGACGAAGAGTTCACAATCGATCTTGGAGGCAAGCAGCATAAAGTTTTTGTCAGATTCAGTTGGGCCAAGCCGGAAACCGTGCCTGATGACGGGCTGAATCGCGGCGCAAAGCCGTATGGCAAACATGCCATGAAGAACCTCGGCCTTTCGATCGTTCGAGAAGGTCGTGAACTCGATTTGGATACATCTTGGACCAACAGCTATGATCCCACCGAACGATGGTGGGGAGCTGAGGTCGAATTCCCTGCCACGCTCGACGAAATCTTCGGCGTAACGAACAACAAGCAAAGTGCGACGATCTTTTCGCAACTGGCCCAATATGATTGGAAGGCCGACGCGGAAGAAAATGAAAGCCGCTCCTCTTTCATTGAACGAGCGAGCAGCGAAGGTGACCCGCGGGCGCTCCTAATCCCTATCGTCGAGCACATCCGGGAACAGATCACCCAACTGAGGAAAAGAACAGAACAGCAGACGAAAGGCACAAGAAGCACGGGCGGTCGCAAACGTCACGAAGAACCAGGCGTAGAAGACACAGTCACCTCGAAATTCCGTCAGCGTGCGGACGAGGGACATGAGACGCCAGGAGACACGGAGGATTTTGGAGCCGATGACCGGGATGCCTATGAAGACGACTTGAAGGACGACAAGCACTATCCCGACGACGTCGCCAAAGCCATTGCTGACGCCATCCTTACGAGAAAGCGCAAGGTTGCTTTCCTCGAAAAAGCCATGGAAGGCTATGCGTTCTTCAACGTGGAGAGCGTCCAAGGCGGTGTCACCAACGTTATCTTCAATTCCAACCATCCGTTCTACGAAAACCTGGTGAGAGCGCTGAACCCGGACACAGAAGAAGATACCGAAAAGGAACTGCTCGACCGCGTACACATGGCTTCTGACACACTGCGCATCGTGTTTTCGGCTTGGGCTCGCTACGAAATGGAAGAAGTCAGGCACAAGCAACGCCTATCGGACATGCGTCAAGAGTGGGGCAAGATGACCCGGTTCTTCCTCGACGATGGCGAGGATGATTAATGCCGGGTGAGATGCTTGGCGACCAGCTGCTGGAACTAGTGTCATCGGCAAAAGAGCGAGTCGTCCTCGTTGCGCCCTTCATTAAGGTCGATGCACTACAGCGGGTATTGGACGCCATCCCGATTTCGGCAGGGCCGCATATAGACTGCGTAACGCGGTGGCGGCCCGAAGATATCGTGGACGGCGTCTGTGACTTGGAGATCTTCGACGTCATCGCCGATCGCGCGAAAGCGCAGCTTTGGAGACAGTCAAACCTGCACGCTAAGTTCTTCCGGTCCGACCAGTCTTGTCTCATTGGGTCCGCAAATCTGACCGGGCGAGCACTTGGTTGGCGTCTCCCGACCAATCTCGAACTACTTGTTGAGCTAGATATGAGCCAACATGAGCTCCAGGCATGGGAAGCATCGCTAATGAGCCGCTGCGTTCCGGTGACGGCCGAACTGCGTGATCAGATCGCGCACCAGGCCGCAGAGTTGGCGGCTCAGCGTCCGAAGATAACTTCGATCGATGTTGAGCACGACGATGATCCGAGTTTTCGATGGATACCCCTCTGCCCATCGCCACAACGTCTATTCAAGGTATATACCGGCGAGCTTGACGAGGCAAAAATGGTCCGGTCAGCCTACGAATTCGCGCAGCGCGATTTGAGAACATTAGGCCCGCCCAAAGGCTACTCGGAGGAACAGTTCCTAGAGTACGTTGCAGATCGACTCCAGCAGCTGGAAGTCGTCCAGAAAGTGGTCTCTGCCAGCAGTTCAGGGGTTTCTGATACTCAGGCGGCGGAGCTGATCGCAGAGTATATCGATGAGTCATCAATGATTGGTCCGACTGACGCCTGGAGAATTCTCAAACAATGGATGATGCACTTCTTTCCGGAGCAGTATCGAATAGAGGTAAGCCAAGAAGTCTTGGTCAAGGGCCGAACCATTTCTTCCGGGTAGCGTTGCCATCCATTGAACTAGACATTCGCTGGTCCTTCACTCAGTTCGAAGATCAAACCGGCTCCCTGATGTTGGTTGACATCCTGAAAGGCGTCTTGAGCAGATTCGTTGATGATGATCTTGCCAATTTCGACGCTCGCACCATCACCCGGTACTTTGCAGGGCTTCGGCTTGGCATCTGACTTGTATTCAACACCCGTTGTGAACAGAGCGTCCAACGCGCTTGGAGCCAAGGTCGATTGGAGTTTCGCCCTGCTAGTTTCGTAGACCTCTGCGATTGCCGCCCGGACCTCTTTCATAAAGCCAAACCTGTGCGCAGCGTCGAACGCGAGCCTATTAGAGCTCTCACCTACCAGAATTCCATCGAGGTTCGTTGCCAATGGCACAAGTTCGCGGTGGCTGTTCGTGAAATACACCACACACCGAATCGGGAACATCGATGGCATGGTTTTCAGTTCTCCAACCCGACCCAAGTCACTGAGTAACTTTTGCTGCAGCGCAATTGCCGTATGCTCCTTCAACCTCGCAGGGACAAAACACGAGCCGTGCGGCGGCAGAAGATTGGTGAGCGCGTCGCTCCCAATCGTCTCGATATGCTTCAAGTCCCATTTAACGATACCGCGCAGTTCCTCATTCAGATCCAAGACAGGGGTATGGACTCCATTGGCTACAGCTTTGAAGCTGAGCGCCCCGTGATCGTGAAAGGTGCCTGCGAGCAATAGGACACGCTTGGCCTTCGGTGGATCCCGCACAAGGTCGCACAAAGGCGTCAGTACGAGGAAGACGCGTCGCTCTTCGCCCTCGAAAATTGTGCCGTTCCGAACATCGGGCCCGTCAGCGTCTGGTGAAATCGCAAGGATGTCGCCCAAGGAAACTGGAAAGCCGCCACTCGGATCAAGTTGCCTTCTTTTTTTATTTACAAACAGTGTCTTACGAACAACCTCAAGCGTGTTCTTGTTTCCCGTGATTGAATTCGGGGGAAAGGACGTCGCTTCTAGCGAGTTGAGCGCGATCGCCGCGTCGATAACGCCTTGTTCCGCCTCCAGTTCATGTGCCAGCACTGCATCCATAATATCGACCATGTAGCCACCCAACGGCACTCCTTCTGACGATAGCATCTGTTTCACGTGAGAAAGATCTTCGAGATCGAGCTTCCGAACTTCACTTTGCGCTCGTTGCAGCGCTTGTGAGATGCCGGTCTCCCAGGATTTCAGGAACGCCCACAGCTTCAGCGCATCTCCTCGATGCTCGGACAATTCGAAGACAAGCTGCTCAAGGAGCCCGTCCTCTTCGATTTCCGACTTTTTGATGGTCCTGAAGCCGGACGCCAGTAGCCCCGTCTTGTCGCGAAACTCATGGCGAAGGTCATGGAGGCTGTTGTGTGCAGAGGTCAATATCACCATAGGCGGGTTGCCGGCCCGATCCTTCAAGATCTCTTTCAAGCCGCTGATGGATCGCTCCTTATCACCCTCCGCTTGCTCAGACCCAAGAAACAGATCGACAATAATAAGATCGGCCTCTTTTGCAGCGGTAACGAAATCCCTACCGACTTCGCTTACTTTCAAGCCGATGCCATCAAGCTTCGCGGCCGCAGCGTCGATGAATTTCCGGACTTGCTGTTGATTTCCGAGGAATGCCTCAAACACGTTGCCGAGAGCGTTACCAGAAAATTCCTCCCGTCGTTCAAACGCTAGCGTGACGAAGGTCTGGTCTTTGATCAGCGCTTCCGCATCGAGATCCTTGTGCTCGGGGTAGATCTCATCGAGCAACGCTTTGTCCTCGGCTGTCAAATCAGCCCAGAAAACCGACCATTCATCATCCACATTTCCAAGGTCGGACACTAGGGGTGACGGATCTACACCGTCATCGACAATTATTGCTGTAGCAACGCCGTTATGTTGGATATCCATTAGGTTTGTTCCGAAATACAATACTCAAATGTATTCAGGCGCCCGAAATCATTTACCGGCTCCTCTTGTAGCTCGAGTGATCCACCTGCTGCGACGGCGTTGGCCTTGGCGATGTAAAGACCTAAGCCGCGCCGTTTCTTGCTCTCTTTTAAGGAGAAGAACATATCAAAGATGCGATCTTTATGTTCAGGGTCGATCCCCGGGCCATTGTCAGAAAATATGATTCTGGTCGGAGAGCCGACAATGCTGACACTGATCTGAGGTTCGAACAGAGGCGACTTCTCTTTTTCTAGGCTCAACCAGTAGACGGAATTCGCAAGTAGGTTCTCGAATATCTGCACAACATAGCCTTTGACCGTCTTGGTCATGAAGCGGTCTTTTGGCGGTTCATACTTGAGATGAATTTCGTGCCTACTAAACTGAGTCTGATGATCCTCAAGGGTCTCGCTGATGAGCTGGGTAAGCGAAAAAGTCTCGGGTGCTTGTCGCCCGCTTACACTCAATGGGTCCAGAATGCGCAGTCTCTTGTGAATGCTCTTCATCGAAGCCGCCAACCCATCCAAGCCTGTTACGACTTCGTCCGACGTTGCCGTGCTTCGAATTTCCCGAATGCGCTCCAAAGCATGCTCTGAGGTGCGTGCGAGTTCGTGAGCGACGATTTCGACCAGTAGTCCAATGCCGGCCATGTCTTGCATTAGCTTCGCATCGCCCTCGACCTCGGCGTTACGTTCTCTCAAGATCTTTGCGAGCTCCGTCAGCTCGAGCAATGTTTGTTGTAGTTCTTCTATCGTTTCGCGTTCTTGGTTGGTCGTTACTGAACGCAAATTGCTGATTGCCTTCTGCGCTCTCGTCTCGAGCCTTGCGATCTCTGTCTTTGCTTCCACTGGTTTTGCACGCTTGGTCTTGTATTTGGTCTCCGCACGCCTCATCGCGTTGCGCAATTGGTCTTGAATAGAGAACTGAACAATCCTCAGCATCGCTTGCTGTTCGTGGGTCTCTCTCAGGCCCTCCCGATTGGTTTGATCTACGAGACCGGGATTCGCGCTTCGACTGACGTCGACTTGACCGACAAGCTGAATCTTGTTGAGGAGGTATCCTCTGGCCATAAGAGCTTCACGATCAAGTCCGAGCCAGTCATCCTTTTCTTGCCCATACGGATAGACCCGAAAGTCATCGCGATACATTCTGATCCCGGTCCATTGACGGTGTAGCTTCAGGATCTGCTCGCGATCCATCCCACCCTCCGCCTTAACACGGCGCCTGTTGTACCAATGCGCCTCGAAGGTGAATGGACCCAAGTCAGTCAACGCATCCTCTGGAATCGCCTCGTCCCGGCCGCGTATCATTGCAAACAGGTCCTTCTCCCCGAACCTTAGCTCCTCTTCGACAACTGGGTGCTCAAAACCTAACTCTCTGAGTTTCAAGTTCAGGGTAAGCTGGGGTCCGCTTTCTCCTAACGTGTATGCCCCCCAAATGCTGGCGTGGGCGAGCTTGAGAAAGCTCTTTCCAAGCATAGGAACTGGGATGCGCTCACCATTCCATACCAATGCAATTCGTGGTCGATTTCTGCTATCTGCAAGGGGATTGGTCAGAAAAGCAAAATCTTCAGCGGCCAACTGTTTGATCCGGCCTTCGTTCCAATCGGATGTTAGCTCTGAGATAGTAAGAACAGTTCCGGAGTAGTTTGGCGATGGCTTTGCGCCAGACGTACTTGCCTTGATATCTATGTCTTCGATCATCTTATTGACGTCTTCAAACGCCCGCCAATCGATCGATAGGTGATTGAGTTTCGTGTCTTTCTTTCGCGCGGTTTCGATAGAGAGCGTTCCACCCAATCGCATTGCTGACAACCGACCCAAGCCTTTCTCGCCGAGAAAATCAGGCTTTTTCTGCCCTTCGGCAACGGACTTCTCTACGGCGATCTTTCGTGAGGGTGTACCAATGACCAGAAATTTGTCTTCCAGATCCGTCGCCGACATCCCAGTGCCAGTATCAATGACGCGGATCGTGTTAAGCGAATAGACCTCGTTCAACGCTTTAGAAAGTTGATCATAAGAGTCTGCGGCAGCAATCAACTTTTGCGCTTTGTCATAGATCGTTGTGGCAGCTGAGTTCAGCTCGGACAGGCAACGCTCCTTGAGATTTTGCAGCGGGACTTCTTGCTCTTTCGAGCGATTGCGAAGCGAGCTGAAGCTTCGCAGACCAAGCACAACATCAAAGCGCACCTCAACGCCGTTCTCGGTTCGCGCGTCAAACCCGTTCTTGATAAGTTCATAAAACGCGATCACGTCCGAACTGATAAGCTCGGAGCCGAGTTCCAAAACTGTTCTTGCCGTTACTTTAAACAAATACTGCCTTTCTCGCCCCTTGTCGAAGCACCGTGCCGCGAATCTATATGCTAATGGGCCTGGAGACTATTTGTGACAAACAACACATGAATTTCCCTCAAAGACACCAAAAATCTCGTCGATCGACGGCTCGGAGCGCGCTGACAGTGGGTTGGGCCGCACGGCGCGCATGGCGCGGGCCCGGCGCTTTTCGTAGTCCGCCTTGATCGCCTCAACACGTTCAGGTTTGGCGAGGTCGTCTAAGCTTTCACCATCGCTCCAGGTGAACGGGGATCCATGTTCCTCAGCCGTCTTTTCATATGCACGTGCTTCTTCGAACGCTTTGGGGTGCTCTTCCATCAGGCGCACCCATTCTATCTTCTGCTGGAAGAAGCAGAAGGTGCATCCGGACCTGGACCGCCAGCGATAGTATTCTGGCTCGCCGATGTCAGTGTCTTTCAGCAAATCGACGACACCGGCCTTGTCGATGCCGGCGTCCCGAAGAGGAAAGCGCACCAACATGTTTGGATGCTGTGACTTGTAGCCAGTCCGATTTGGTTCATCGGCCCGGATAGCAACGTAGGAGTGGACGACTACGCCCTTTTCCAGGTCGTCACGCAGCCACAGGTTCAACGGTCTCAGCTTTAGTTGCCGTGTGCACCAACGGGTCTTGGCCGACGGCAAGAAATGCCCATACTCCGCCAGCCAGAAATCGAAATCCCGATCTGGGTTCAGCCGATTGATCCGCTTGCCAAGGAACCCCTCGAGCCTGTTCAGAAAGTCATAGACCTCTGGCAGTTCCTTCCCTGTGTCGGTGAAGAAGTACTCCATGTCGATGTCTGGGTGGTTCTGTCGCATATAGACGGCCAAGGCCGCACTATCGCGGCCGCCCGATATCCCGAGAATGTGTCGTTCGTTGGTCATGTTTCAATCTTGTCCATATTATCGGTGAGCGCCGCAACAGCCCGAGCGAGAGCGGCCAACGCGAGTTCATGCCCATGTTCACTTTGGCCAAGATTCCGAATGATCTGGTCCGCAAGCTTGCTTGCAGTTTCTTTTTCGTTTTCGCTGAGTTCGAAACTCTGAAGGATTGGCGGCTGCTTCGGATCCACGCCTACAATGAGAGCGATCGCTTCCGTGTTTGATTTTCGGTCGCGCATCAACGCCACGGCTTCGGCCTGCCTGAAGCGGCGCCCAAGCCTTGCTACCTCAGACAAAGCCCCTTCGCGGTTGCGGTCGGACCAGTCGCGCATGGGCTTCGGCTGCAGAGTTCCGGCCACTGCCTCTAGGCTGCCGGTCCCGGCTTCAATCTCCCCAACACGCGCCGCAAAAGCCTCGAACTTCAGGTCTGAGCTCAATCCCTTGATGGACTCTGCGCGTTCAAGGCTTCCGGCAAAGGTGTCACTCGGAACTCCGATGGAATGCGCCAACGCTTGCCGCAGATCTTTAGCGAGGCCATCATAGGCCGCCTCACACTCTTCAATCGCAGCGACAGTCTTTTCAACTAGATCACCTTTGATATTCAGGCCGGGAAGCGTTTCGAAGAGCAGTGTTTCGGGATCGTCTGCGTGCCGGATTGCATCGCGTATCTTTCGCGTGTCGGCAGAGACGAGATTGGTGCGCTTGGCAAAGTCGCTCAGAGCCTCGATCCGCTGGAAGGCCGCGCTTGCAACCGTAAGTGCAGATGCATCAGACAGGCCCAGCCCTTCCGCAAGCCGGGATAAGAACGCCAGATGGTGCTCAGAACGTCCAGCGGGCCGCAGCACAATGGCCGAAGGATCCTGAAGCATCCTGTCGACAAAGATGTCATCGAGATCCGCCACAAAGCGACCGTCTTGGTAGACAGCATAGGTCTGCCGATTTGCGAGCATGAATGCGAGCGCTAGAACCGGCATCACGCCGATCTTCATGCCAAAGGGCACGCCCCGCCAGACCTCATAGACTTCCGCCAGCGACTGCTCCTTTTTCGAGTGCAAAACCTTCCAGGCTGGCTTCAGGGAAGCACCGGTCATGGTCCTATCTGGATCAGCAAAACCGTAGCCCGACTTGGATTTTCGGTGCAGACCATTCGGGGTCAGGGTTGTGAGGTAGAGACCGAATGCAGCGGGAAACCCTTCGAAGCCAAGGTTTTTCTGATCCGGGTTTTTCACCATGGCATGGCTAAGGGCTCGAAGAGCGGCCGCAGCGCTCGAGGAAGGTCTGTCCTTTTGCAGCAGTTCGCTGTGAATGATTGGTGTCGAGTGATAGGCAGTGTCAGCCAAGCGCGATGCCGCAGCGGACAAAGAGAGCACTACATCGGAGTCGTTTGTCCCCAGGATTTGCCATTGGCTCGACAGCATAAGGCGCTGGAGTTCGACGTTCGAGCGATTGCGCAGCAATGCCTCACGCGCACGGATTCCCCGTCGCGCGATCCTATCTCCGGCTATCTGCGGTACTTGCTTTTGAACTTGAGCCAACGCCGCCAGGTCGCCTGCATCTTCGATCAAGCGCTTCCCATCTCCGACCAAAGAGACTGCGCTTACGACGCCCGTACGCCTTAGAATCCGAACAATCTCATCCATCATCGCTTCGATGTCTGGCGAGCGCGCGTCTTGGGGCGCGATGGCCATCACCATGACACCACTAACTGCCGACGCCTTGCGACCTACGGTACGCTTGAACTCATTTGGATCGAAGTGCTCACCCAGGCACTCTACGTGCAACGCAAAGGTTCGCAGTACGCCGCAATCGAAGTAATGTCGTTTAGCGACAATGTGGTCGAAGCCGGCTTTTGCGGCGACTTGGGAAAGATCTGAGGAGGTGGTCCGACCGCCAAATCTCTCAAGAGCCGCATCGAGGTCAAAATCGCTGCCGGAGAATAACGCATACCCACCCACGCGCTTCTGGCGAAGCAAAACTCCCCAGTCACATAGCTCATCGAGTGCACCCGTGATATCAGGGACGCTGCTCCCCGGAACTGCGATCAAAAGGGCAGCCTGGTCGACGGCCAACCCAGTCCCGTTCTTGAAGATCTCAATGAGCGCGGCTGACTTCGCCAGCCTCACGTGCAGGTCGGTTCCGAGCACGTTCGCTTTCTCGATTGCCTCCGCCGCGAGCGTCATCTGCGGCCCCAACGGACCAGCCGCAAGAGCAAGACCAAAGTTCGACTGAAGATAGTCCCAGAGACGATCGGGGTCGAAGGTTTCCCCTGAGGTTGCCGGTGTCGACTTAAGGAATTCGCGAAACCCCCCGGGTTCTTCGGACGCCAGGAATCCGAAGATGCTGCGCTCGTTCTGACCAAAGCTTCGGCGTGTGATCCCGCCAAGCAACAAGGCGCAAATCGGGTTCAAAGGCCAGGTCTGCGCAAGCGCCTCGGTCAGCTCCGCTTCGTCCGTCGGTCGATTTGAGGCGACGAATGTTGCCAAACTTCTTGCCTGCGCTTCCGCTGTGCCAGGGTTCTCATCCGTATCGATTGCCCGCCCGAGCAACCTGACCGTCTCATCACTTGCAGAAAGGAAGGACAGATCCTGGAACCGCCCCTGGATCTTGGCCCATTCGAGACGGGCGCTCGAAGCGAGCTTGTCCGCATATGCCTCAAATGCCTGATGCAAGATTCCGATCACAACGAAACGACCGTCGCTTCTGGCACTTACCTCAGCCAGATCCTGTAGGAGGTGCGCATCGTGGTCTTTATCGGCCGCGGCTTCGAGGAACTTTCCCAATTCATCCAGAACCAGAACAATTGGTCCCTGACTGGCGTGCTCAGATATGTCTTGGATGAGTTGGCCGTCGCTCTTGGTCGCGCGTTCCTTTTGTGCGCGGGTCCACCTGTATCGCTCTGCGATTTTCTCGGCGACCGCCTGTCTGAGGCTAACACGGCTTCCGGTAACCGGAATAACAGCCCAATTGCCCAAGCGGGGATCGAAGGCTTTCTCAATTGCCTTTGACAGTTTCGGCCCGGCGATCTTCCGAGCGAGAGACTTTCCTTCCTTGGAACCGGCAACAAGGTTACCCAAAAGCAATGCTGTACTCGACTTGCCGCCGCCGTAGGGTCCGGTCCAGGTAAAAGCGCTTTGTGCTCCCTCCGATAGCGATGCGGCCATCGCGAGGAGCGATTTTTCGGTACTGGCCTGGAGAACATAGCCTTGAAGGGGCGGCGTCCCGGTCAGGTCCATGTCGATCCGTGCACTTCGCACGAACCGGCCGTTTAGTCTGACTTTGTCTGAGAGCGTATCAGGCACCATATCATGCAACCTTTCCGCGGCGCGCGATCTCGCCAAATGCGCGATGCAGCAGAGCATCCGTGTGAGGACGCCGATTGCGTTGGACCTGTCGCAGGCCAGCCGTATCCGTCCAGACGAAGGCACCACCAGTGCTTTCGTCGATCCGCATCAGCCGCTCGATGACGCTGTCTTCGTCCATCTTGAACACCCGTCCGGGACTGCCGGCGTCGTGGCAGATCAATTCCGCAGCGAGCGTCGCGCGGTTGTCGTGCGCCCGAGTCCAGTAGGCGTCCAAGGCGTAGGCGAAGAGGGCGTCGTGAAGGTTCGGCTTTGGGCCAACCGAGAATTCGTACCATCCGCTCGAGCCAGTTTCCTGGATCAACGCTAGTTCAGCCAGCAAGGGTTCCGCAGCGTCATCCATCGCCCCGCTCGGTCGGCTGCAGTAGCTCCGCAGAAAGACCGTGACGTCGTTCTGGATGGTCTTGTGAGCACCACGCCATCCCTTTTGCTCGATCAACTTCTCGATGGCATCCACCAAATCCGTCGATCGAAACTCATGACCAAATAACCCGTTGAAACAATAGTAGAAAGTTGTGGTGTGCTCCGGTACCGATGCAAGCTTCCAATGGATGAGCCACAGTGAGGTTGGATGCTCCAGAAAAGGGTCAAATCCGTTCTCGCCGAAGAGCAGGTCACCCAAATCATCGGGCTTTAGCTCCTTGCCGTCGAGTTGGATTACTTCCGCGGCTTGCGCCCAAAATCGCATCGAAACAGCCATGTTTCGGCCAACGCCGAACCGGGAGATGGCTTCGTCGTCCTTGAACACGGTCAGCGGGGCGCCGCCCCGAACCGCGTCATATGCTTTGCGCAACCAAAGGATGCGCAGCGGGAATGTTTCGTGCCCGGCGAATTGCGGTTTGCCGGACCAATTGTCAAATACATCGGCCATAAGCCTATGCTACTGGTGAAGCTCACCAGTAGCAAGGAGGACTTTCTCCACTGCGCCGGCCATGATCGCCGTCGCCGAGCCAATATCGTCTTCAGAAAGCCACCACCCGACACCTATGCGCAGGAAGCGTTTCTGCTCGTCATGAGTGAGATGCAGCGCGGAAAGAACCGGTGAAGGCTGCAAAGAACCGGAATGGCAGGCAGACGCATTCGAAAGACATACTTTGGTGTTCAGACTGTCGATCAGATCTGAGCTCGCCGGCGTGTTGATAATGAATGCGGCGGCCCCGGGAACCGCCGGACTTGATGGGAAAAGCCGCTCCACTCGCAATCCGTTGCCAGAGAGTTGCTCTTCGAACATGGTTATCAGACCCCTGCTGTGGACGGACTCTCGCGCCATGTTCTGAGCCGATATCTCAGCTGCACGGCCCATCGACGCGACCATCGCGGCAGGTTGCGTTCCGCTCAGGTACTCTTCCAACGGTCTTGCGGATGTCAGCTCGGATGGCTTTGGGGCGTTGGCGGCAACGAACAGTGCACCGACACCCTGTGGTCCCCCAAATTTGTGAGCCGACAAGCTGAGGTAGTCGGCGCCGAGATCGAATACGTCGATCGGATGCTTGCCCGCTGCCTGTGCAGCATCGACATGCATGAGCGCACCGACTGCATGCGCCATTTCACTTATCTTTTCAATTGGTTGGATCACACCTGTCAAGTTACTTGCAAGCATCGTGCTGACGAGCAGTGTGGTCTCGCCTAAAAGAGCTTCCAAACTTTCCAGGCAAATCGAACCACTTGCTCCGACAGGACACACCGGAACCTCGAAGCCCAGCTCGCGCAGCGCTTCTGCAGGACGTCGAACCGCGTCGTGTTCCAGCGCGGACAGAATGATTTTGTTTCTACTTGGAACCTGACCCGCAAGGGTGCGCGCAGCCCCTATGATCGCGAGCGCATTTGCCTCCGTAGCGCCGGAGGTTATGAATATCTCGTTCGGCGCAGCGCCGATGAGATCAGCGACTGCCCTTCTTCCTTTTTCGTAGAGACTGCTGGCCTGCCAGCCGGCAACGTGATTGGAGTTCGCATTTCCGGGTTGGGCCAGTGCTTCTATGAGTGCGTCTTTGGCTTCCGGACGCATTGGCCAGCTCGCCAGGCCATCAAGGTAATACATGCTGTCTGCTTCACTCCCAAAAACCGCCGGATATCCTCAATACAGAAAGCACAGTGAGCCACATTCAGCCAATTCGGTGCAGTTATATTTTTGCACCATGATACTGGTATCTGAAAGTGTTGCCATACAGTTCTTGTTGCGTCTTTTCTACCTTCGTATTTTCAAGATATCATTCCCCCAAAGACACACCAACCGCCTCAAAGACATTCTCTCATATTCGACTCCAGCTCGCCCAACCGATCCACGGCGGTCCTTAGCTGATCGTCTCCCTCCTCCCTTATAGGATCATCAGAACGCACCTGCGCCGCAAAATCCATCTCCATCTGTCGTTGTTCCTCTGCGATCACAGCTTGAACGACAGGCGCTGTCTTCTTTGGGGCGACATCGGTTTGCCCTGACCACTGGCCGTCAGCAGCCTCGCGGGCGGCCTCGGATCCGCCTGACCCGTCTGGCGGCTGTGTCATCGGCATGGCGCGCATACTCAGCGGCAGCGTGCCTTGCGCCCCCCCTCCCCCCGGTTCGGGAAACGGCAACTCCCCCGACTGCGCATCATGGATCGCCTTGAACAGCCGGTCGTCAAAATACCGGATCCGCTTCGCACGGACGGGCATCTGCGCATCGATCACCATGACGATTTCATCGAGCGGCAAGCGGCGCGCCTCATCTTCGGGGAGCAGTGAACTTTCTTCGGTCCGGGTGGATTGGCTGCGGCCCTCGAAGGGGTTCTTGCCGATGGATTGGGAGCGCGTGACGACGGTTTTCGTGGTCTTGCCGACCGCCTTGCTCAATTCCTCGACTGTCTTCTCATCCGAGGGCGTGAGGTAGAGCTTCACGCCCGCGTTGCCCTGCAGCGCACGGCGGGTGTTTTCGCCATAGATTTCATCGAGGGCGGGGATGGTTTGTGTCACGACGGCCAGGTGGCCGCGATAGGTCCGCAGGGTCTCGATGCTCTCGACCACGATGGGCATCTTGCCGAGACGGTTGAACTCGTCGAGCATGATCATCACTGGCCACGGCTCGTCTGGCCCGGGATCCTTTTCCTGCATGGCCGAGAGCAGGTCGGAGAAAAACAGCCGGATCAGCGGCGCGAGCGGCTTCACCATCAGCGGCTGGACCACGAGATAGACCGAAAAGGGCTTCTTGCGGATCGTTCGGAAGTCAAAGTCCGACACCGCCGTCGCCTCATCGATGGCAGGGTTTTGCCATTGGTCGAGCCCCGAGGTCATCAGGAGCGAGACATAGGAGGTCAGCGTGTCGTTATTGGTCGAAGCGAGCCGCGTGAAGATCAGTTTGGCGGCCCTGTTGTCGACCTCGTGCCCCCGCGCGAAGTATTCCTTCTGCTTGTTCCCACCCGAGGCCGCGATGCGGTAGATCTCGCCCAAGGTGGGGCGCTTGCGCTGGAAGGCCAACAAGCCTGCCGCCACGAAGAGATCGATCCCGCCCTTGAGGAGGCCCTGCACCCGGTCATTGTCGCTCTGCAGGAACAGCGTCGCCAGGAGCTGCAGTTCCATCTGCTGGCGCGCGGGATCTTTCAGCTCGAAGATGCGCAGGAGCGGGTTGTAACGATGCGTGCGCTTGCCCTCCCAATCGGTGGGGGCAAAGCGATAGACCTTGTCGCCTTGGGCGGCGCGGTGCCGGGCCGTGGCCTCGAAACACTCGCCCTTCACATCGAGCGTCACGGCGGAGCCTTGCCAGGTCAACAGGTTCGGAATGACGAAGCCCGTGGTCTTGCCGCGGCCCGTGGGCGCCACGATCAGCGCATGCGGAAAAACCTTCGAGCATATGTAATTGGCGCGGGAGCCCGGCGGTCCCAGCTTGCCGAGGATGAACCCGGTCCCGGGCGCCCCGAAGAACCCATTGGCCTTCATCTCGCGCGCACTCTGCCAATGGGTCTGGCCAAAGCGTGTCAGGGCGGAGCCCGAGAGGGCGAGGCTCAGCATCAGGCCGGCGGCGGCGAAGCTGCCGATGATCAGGTGAATAAGTTGGGCGTCCTCGGGGCGGCGATCGAGGATCGCCAGATAGTTCTGCGCGATATAGGCAAAGTCGATCTCTGCCCCGAAGCCGAGATCCTGATAGGTCAGCACCGCCGAGGCGATGGTATAGCCCATGGCCCCGGTCACCAGCGTCACCAGAAAGACCCCTGTGGCGATCCGCGCTTTTCCCATGGAGGCGCTCAATGGACCTGACCCCGCACGGTCTCGCCATCCACGTCTGTCGCGCGGTGTTTTTCGTATTCGGTGTCGGCAAGATCATCGACCACCTGGCGCAAGGCCTCCGTGTTGGCCGTCGCGGCATCGGATTGCAGATAGACCTTGGCGACATAGAGCCGGTCGAGGCGGTCCTCGAGAACCTTTTCCAGCGCATCGGCATCACCGGATGTGAGCCGCTCAAGTTGACGGTCATCCAGCACCCGCGCGATCTCGGTTCGGAAAGCGTCCCGCTCCGCCTCGGTCTCGAAAGGCGCGGACAACTCCCCCGCCCGCTCATGGTCCAGGACACGCGCAAACTCGTCTGCGAGGCGGTCGGTACGGCCAGACTGCGAAGCAGTTTCACCGCGGGCTGCGAGGAGTGCGTCGCGCGTGCCAGACCCGAGCCCGTCGCGCATCTCGGTTTCGCGGCGGACCTGATTGATGACCTCCGTGTCGCGTATCCGGGCGACGGCCGCGTAGGTCGCGCCAAGCCCGCGGGCGAGGTGGGACGGCATGTCCGGATAGCGCTCCCTGAATTCATCCGTGACAGCATCTGCAACGGGCGTGCGGACGTCGCGTCCCTCCATGATGCGGTCGACCTCGCGGGTGATCTCGCTGGCGCGGGCCGCATCGGTGATGGTCTCCCTGTAGGGCTCAGACCGGTCGATCACATCGCCGGGACGTGCGAGCAAGTCCGGGTGTGCCTCGAGATACGCGCGCTGCTCCGTCTCGATCCGACGCTCCGCCCGCGAGACCACCTCCCAGTCCCGGTCCTCGATCTGCTGCGCGGTCAGACCCTCCGCGCGCATTTCCTGACGGATTGTCCCTTCCATCGCCCGGACCGCGTCCCGGTGATAATGGAACCGCTCACTGACCGTTTCCGCTTCCACGACACCGTCCCGGCGCAGCACGTTCTCCCGTTCCAAGAGCGTGCCGAGCGCAACATGCACATCATTGAGAATGTCGCGCGCCTGTTCCAGATCAGCGCGGCGTTCGAGGTTAAGATCGCGCGCCTCAGCTACTTTGGCGAGATCATTGGCGATCCATTGATGCTCGAGCGCTGCATTTGAGGCGCCCGTCTCGATCCGGGCCACCACCTCCGATGTGCTGATCCCCGTGCCGCGCAGGGCCGCGTCGATCCGTGAGCGCAGGCCTGGCTCGGCAAGACGTTCTAGCTGGTTGGTGTCGATATTCGCCTCTGAGTAGACCCCGCCCTCCGACGGCACCTCAGACAGCGTGCTCGAACGCAATCCGAGCGGCTGCATGTGTTGGACCTGCGTCTGGATCTCGATAAGACGTTTTTCCAGCACGGGACGTTCCGAGTCAGACTTCTCGGCGATCATGCCCTGCACCCGCGCGAGCTTCTCGGCATAGAGGCTTCTCAGGTCCTCGAAGCTTTGATCTTCGGCCATATACACATCTCCTGTTCGGTCCACCTGCCCGCCATGCGCAAGCACCTCGCCCGCGCGGAAGAGTGCCGCGGCGATGTCTTCCCGGGCCTCCCGGGAGGCCTCTGCGGCAAGCGAATGGTAGACGGTTCTGGTGTTGGCGATCTCTGCCAGCGTCCGGGTCAAGTCGGCCCCTACACGTTCCCGCTCGCGGGGCGCGCGACCCTCTTCTTTCGCCGCATAAACCTCGCTGGTGCGGGCTGGGTAATGTACCACGCCGCGATCCACCCGGCGCGTGGCCTCCAGTCGCACGCCGTATTTCTCGGCCTCCTCGACCATGGCGAGGCGGAAGTCGTCATAGTTGAAGCGGTGGTTGCGCCCCAGAAAGAAGAACTCGCCTTCCTGCGAGCGGCGGTTCAGCACCAGATGCGCATGGGGGTGATCGCGGTCTTCATGCACCGCGATGATGTAATCGAAATGCCCCGCGTCGGTCTGGAAGAACCGCTCGGCCACGTCCGTCGCGATGTCGCGCACATCCTCCCCGCGCGTGCCGATGGGGAAGGACATGAGCATGTGGGTGGTCTGGCCCAGCTTGGGCTTGAAGCCCGCATCCCACCGCTTGGCAAAGCGCTCGGTCAGATCCTTGATGTCACCCGCCTCGAGCTTCGCCTTGCCATCCAGGAACCCGCTACTGTCCACGATATGGGTGGACTTGGTGGTGAGGTAATCGAGCTGGTTTACGAGCTGCGATTTGGTATGCGTGCCCCCGCCCCGGATCGCCTTGAAGACCGCTGGCCGATGCCCTGCTGCCGCACGCGCAAGCTGGGTCTGCTTGGCGACATGCAGACCTTGCATCGAGCCCCGAACGCGGCTCCAGCCATCCCGGAAGACCTCGCCCGTGACGGCATGGACGGCATCATTCAGCCGCATGGGCAAACTCCCTCAGCGCGGTCGTGGCCTGCAGCCGCATGGCGTCACGACGGCGGCGTAGAAGCAGGTCGATCTCGTCGGCAGAATCCAGGATGAACCGCGCCAGCCCGCGCATCTGCGCGAGGCGCAATTCGGTGAACTCCGGGCCAGCCCCCTGCCCCTGCCGGTTGGCCCGCGTCATCTGCTTGGCGATCTGCGCGACTCCATTGCCGACTTCGTGCAGAGACGCCCTGTAGCGCACCATCTCAGCCGCCACCTGCGCGTCCGGAACGAACACGCCACCCGCCGCCTGGATGAGCCGCCGCAGCCCCTCGGCACGGCTCTCGATCCCGGCGGCGGCCAGCACTTCATCAAGCGCCGCCAGCTCCGCAGCCGTGACCTTCACACTGACTGCTGAGACCGGAATAGCGGTATCGGTCTGGCGCTCGGCATCAGCTTTCAGGACGTAGCGCACGGCGCGCGATGTAACCCCGAACCTCGCAGCCAGCTCGGACGTCGACACACCCTCCGCGGCCTCGCGGACGATCTGCATCTTCTCGATCTCTGTCAGGCGTTTTGTTCGGGACATGCGGAAGAAAGACCCCCTATTTCCTGCCACCTTCCACCAAGGCTGCCCCCACCTTACGATAATATACCGATATGTCAATTATATACTTACGTCGCATTCAGTCTCAGGCAGCCTTGGTGTCCGCTTCCCCCGCGGCCCGCAGGGACGCGGCTCTGCCGCCCTCACCACCGGGTGCACCACCTGTCCTAGGGGTCCCGTCCACCAGCCCCGCCCGAGGGTCTGGCCGAACGCGCATGTGTTCGGACGGAACCGCGGGCGGGCGCAAACCCCACCGACAGGGCGGACAGGCAGGGTCAAGGAGGGCCAGATTTGGCTTGCCAAATCTCTGCCGCAAAAACCGGGAGGCCCTGGCCGATAGGTTTTTGTGGATGGCCCCCTTGAGGCTGACTGGCCGGTCTGTCGCGGCCTGATCATTTCGGGAGGAGTGCGTCTGTTGAACGCGCAGCGGCCGACGGCTTCGTGAAGTCGCCTCGGGCGATCTGACCGCCGGACGCGGCATCCCTGGAACAGGGATCGGGCCGCCCCAAGATCGTGCTGGGGCGGCCCATCCTCGTCAGAGGATTTAGTCCTGGGGATCTTTCGCGCTCGGTGGGAACATCACCAGCTCCGAGACCGCGACCGGGAAGTCGAGCTTGAGGCTGAAGAACTCCGAGCCGTCCCCGTTGCGGGTGTTGCGGAACATCGCACCCACGCGCTGAAAACGGGTGCGCTCCTGGCCATCGGTGTCGGTGAACTTGACGGGGACGGTGGCGACGTAGTGGTTGGTCATTTGGGTTACTCCTTGTTGCGATGGGGATCATCCAGCACGGGGGCAAGAGGCCCGGTCGCAAGCGCAAATGCGGAGGGTCCGCGGCCAGCCGTGGAAGCCGTATTTGTGCTTGCCGAAGCGGGAGCGGAGGGCACGGACGGGCCGACCCCGTGCGATCCACATCTATGAGCAAAAAGGAGTGATCCGGATGACCCTTGCCATCACGCAGCCGCCACCATCCGCGTCCGCGTCCCGCCGAGCCTGGCCGGGGTGCCGACGGAGCCCGCCCGCGTGGATGCGATGTTCCGAAACACGCCCCGAGGGACGTGCAGGTCTTCAGCCTCATGTGCGACGTCTCGACCCCTCGCGTCTTGCGCTGCTGACGATGTGCGTGAGGTGCGCACCATCCCCATCCCGTACCGATGCGGATGGGCCGCACTCTGACGGACTGGGTAGAGGGATGGCAGTGCCGGCCGCTGCAGACTGCCGATCACGCATGACCGATCGCACGCGCCATGAGACATGACGAAAGGGCCGCGCCAAGCGCGGCCCCCTCTCTTCAATCCTGCGACGCCTTCTTCGCCGGGTCCGCAACCCGCATGACCGTCAGGCCTTTCGCTTCCGCCTTCTGCCCGAGGTTCAGTGCGACCCCGTTGCCGCCGAAGAGTACAACCCCCGTCGCCGCGAACTTGTCGTCCAGCATCTCATCGTTGCACTTGAACGGTGCCGCCCGCCCGTGCGCGGACCAGCGCGGATCGAAGCGCGCCTGCGCGACCCCGCGTGCCCGGGCCCACCGAGCCGCAATCATCTCCGCCCCGTGCTTGCCACCCTTGTGGCAGAGGAAGATCTCCTGGTTGCGGTTCTGCTTGATGCGTTCGCGAACCTTGTCGAGCGTGTTGAAGATCACATCGACATCGGTCCAGTCGGTGGCGCCTGAGACGATCAGGGGAACCCCCTCGACTTTCGATTTCTCGGCAGTCTCGCGGTCGTGCTGCTCCAGGAGCTGCCGTGCCTCGAACACTGCCCCGGTCTCTTTCGCCCGGACGCTTGCGCGGGAGCCTGCCGCCGGGATGAAGGCGTGGCCCGTTTCAATCTCGTAGCATTCCGCCGCCGCCTCGCTCATCACCTCAATGGCGCTGACGATCTCGCGCAGCTGCACGAAGCGGGCCTGCGCCTCTTCGAGCGCGGTCTCGGCGATCTCCGATCCGTCGTGGGATTTTGCCAGCGCGCCGATCTTGTCGGCGGTGCGGTCGACCTCCTTGCCGAGCGCCACCTTGCGGCGCTGCAGGATCGTCGCGAGCCCATGGGCCAGCGGTTCGATTTCGGCTTCAAGCCCGGTCCCGCGCAGCTGCCCGAGCAATGACTCGAAGCTTTCGCGGATGATGTGGTCGCTCAGGACGTGATCTTCCGGGATCGGCAGCTGCGCGTCCTTCTCGGTCAGTCCGAAAAGCTCGATGGTCTCGTAGGTGTTTGCGGTGTCGTAAGCCATGTCTGGTCTCCAGTGTTCGGTTGCAAGGCCACCACGTGAGTGTGGGGGCATGGCCGAATGCCTGGTTTCCGAATCTGCCCGGGTCAGGGACGGCGCAGCCGCCGGCTTGCCGGGCGCAAAAGTTTTCCGTGCGCAGCACCCGACAGATGCGCGGTCTCACGCACAGGACCGCCCCCCTCCACAGGCCCCGCCCTCGCCGAAAAGTTTTGCGATCCTTGACGCGGGCTGATTTGGGGGCCATCCGGAGGATATGCTTCCGCACTCATGTGTGTGTGTTTTGACGGTAGGTTTGGCCGACCCGAGCAGGCAAACGGACCGAACGGACGCGGAAGACGGATGGAGCGGCGGGATCGTTTTGGCCTCGGGCCAAAACAGACCAGAGCGCAATCCGGCGGAGCGGCCGGGGAGGGACGTGCTCGCGAGGCGGGCAAACCGGGGGCCTGGGTGCAACGCCGCGGTGAGGCCGCATGGCCGAATGCGCGACGGACCGAAGGGCCGTTCTCCCCTGCGACACGCGAAGCCGAGCTGGGGAGGCCGCAAGGCCTAAACAAGCTCGACCTGTAGGCGACTCCGCTGCGAGCTATACGAAATCCTATCACAGCATGCGACGCGGGCGGAAAGCCGACTTTCGAGGCGACACATTAGTTGTCGCTTCAACGACGTGATTGCGACAGCCCGTTCCGGAAATGACGTCTGCAGGTCTTTAGAAACAAACACAGCCAATTTGTACCTGTGCTCTAAATTTTATGTTGAGATATTAAATCGGCATGTTGGTGAGGTAAATCTTGGGTGTAAGCCGGAGTGAATGGCGATATATAGACGTTATGCTTATCGACTTCTCTGCCTTATCGCCCTCTGAGTTCGAGGCGCTTTCAGCCGACCTTATCGGTCGTGCTCTTGGCATCCGCTTCGAGCAATTCGGCGAAGGAGCCGATGGTGGAATAGATGGACGCCACGCGCCGGAGGCGGAAAGCCTGACGATTCTGCAAGCCAAGAGATACGAGAGATCTGCCATCACAGCTTTGAAGCGTGAGATGAAGAAGGAGCGAGCGAAGATAGATCAGTTGGCGCCGGATCGCTACATACTGTCGACGTCCGTAGCGATGACCCCACAACGGAAGCAGGACCTCGCGGAGATTTGCGGCCCCGCCATTCGATCTCCAGGAAACATCTTCGGGCGCGAGGATCTTGAGGCGCTGCTGCGCGCTCATCCTGACATCGAAGAGGCTCATCCCAAGCTATGGACCCCCGCAAGCGGGCGTACGCTGAAGCGAATGCTAAATGAGACGCTGGATGAGCGCGACGACCGCTTGAAGCCTCCTTCGGTACTTCAAGCGCTGCTTCCAAAGCCAGGGATCGGCACTAATGTGGAGGCGGAGGCGGAAGCGCAACGGGATACTTTGTTCCTGGTCGGAGCACGCCCCGACCACGATCAGTTCATTCTATGGCTCGGTCCAAAGCTCGAAGCGCACGGGTATCGCGTTTTTTCCGAGATCCTGACACTCGAGCCTGGAGACAGATGGCACAAGGAGATTGGAGTGGCACTGGAGCGCCGCGCTGCGAAGGTGCTAGCGGTGGCGGGCGCTGCCACTCGCGCCAACGAAGACGCTATGGATCTAATCGACAGGGCGAAAACGCTTGCGGCAAGTCTCGGCGACGCTCGCTTGATAATCCCGCTGCGGATCGGGGAGGGGGCCAAGATTGATGGACTCCGTGATGCGACGCCTGCCGATTTCTCGCGCGGTTGGGCAGAAGGACTTTCGAAGCTTCTCGAGACGCTGCGCCGCCAAGGTGTGACGTGCCGACGTGAGAACATCGCGGTCGCAGCTCAATGGGACAGCTTCCGAAAGCGTGGTGCTGTTCCGCTGGTGCGCGAGCCAGAGTCCTTGGTCTCGAATTGGATCCAGATCTTGGAAATGCCCAATGAACTCCACTTCTACGAGGCGACAGGAGCGGTTCAAAGCGACGTCCTCAAAAGGCGGGTGCGAGGGCTGTCGTTTCCCGCCGTCGCACATGAGCGAGGGGTGATCACTTTTGCAGCGCCGCCTGATGTTGAGGAAAGCCTCGGAGGTGTGGCGAAGTTGCGCCTGCGGACATCTGTGCCGGTTGAGGATGCGGTGGATAAGGGTATGCCCGAGATCGGTGTCGCGGGGCGCGATCTCTCGAACATGCTCACGGGCCTGCTGCGCGATGCCTGGGAACGGCACTGCAGGAAGATTGGCATGGTCGACTATGCTTATTCAAACGGCGATGGTTTCCATGTTGCCCCTACCCAGGTCAAGATCGGTGAACAGGTATCTTGGGGCAGGCAGGGCAAGCCGCGGCGGTCAATGCTGCGCAACATCGCCCGAAAGCATATCTGGTCCTATGGTGTGACGGCGACCCCTCGGAACTGGCCGTTCTGGCACTTCCGCCTTAAGGCGCGTGTTCTGTTCGCAAAAGACAACGGTACGGAAGAGGGCGAACGCATAGATGACCCGAAGAAGATGCATCGTCTCCGCAGATCGGGCTGCAAGGGTTGGCGCAACAAGCAATGGCATGGACGCCTTCTGGCATTCCTTCAGCTCATGTCCGGCGAGTCGGCCTATATTCGGGTTTCGCTGGCTCCGGGCCAGGACATGCTTCTTTCATCTGAGCCCATTCTGTTCACGTCACCGGTCAGCACTGCTCTTCCTGACGTGGGCGACCCTGATGCCGAAGAGCAGGACGAAAGCACGCTCGGGCGGCCCGTAGCTGATGATGAAGATGCGGAAACCGAAGGAGACGGTACATGAGGTTTCCCGAGGCAAATTTGATCGTGGATCATTTTGATGAGCCAGAACTCGACTTTTGCCATGACCAAAGAAGCCACCACCCAAAGGATGGCCTTTTTCTATACGGACCTCATGACGGGCCAAAGAAGCTTCGAGAGGTTCGGATTGGGGTTGTCGGAACGTCGGACGGGATCGGCCACTTCCGCTCGTGGAGTCGACGACTACTTTCAGGGATACCAGTGCCGCCTCCGGGGCCAACGGAGAAGAAGGACCGTCTTCATCTCGCGGATTTCGCCGGGCTCGAAGAGACATTCGGCGTTACGTTCGATCCAAATCGGCTCAGGGGCCTGACGGTCGATTTCGACGCCATCGAACGCGCAACTAGGGTGCAGAACATACACGAAGCCGTCGATGCAGTTGCTCGTATCTACACTGAGCGCGTCAACAAGTTCAGGCGCAACGAGGAGGGATCGATCGACGTTTGGATATTCGTCGTGCCCGAGATAGTCTACGAACGCTGCCGTCCGGAATCGAGGCGGACCGGTCTAACCCTGGTCGCTGGACAAACGCCCAAGAAACAACGTGCTAGGTCACCCCAATCGTTCCTTTTCATGGACGAACGGTTCGATCCGCGTATTGAGAATGTATTTGACGATATTCCAGATTTCCGTAGGCACATTAAAGCGACCTTGCTCTCGATTGCACCCTCTCAGATCCTGCGCGAGTCGACCCTCGAGCCAACGGCGTTCCTAAACAGTGCTGGCTATCCAAAGCGAGGCACCCAAGACGCTGCGACAGTGGCGTGGAACATCGCGACCGGGCTTTACTACAAGACCCAAGATCGCCCGCCCTGGCGGCTTTCAAACGTGCGCGAAGGGGTGTGCTACATCGGGATGGTCTACAAGAACCTTCCGAACAACCGCGACAATCACGTTTGTTGCGCGGCGCAGATGTTTTTGAGTGAAGGCGATGGCGTGGTGTTTAGAGGCGCAAATGGCCCTTGGAAGACTGGCAAGTACGAGTACCATCTCAATGCCAGTGCTGCGGAAGAACTTCTAGGAACTGTGATCGAAGCGTATCGGGACCTTCACTCCGAACCGCCTAAGGAGCTCTTTATCCATGGGCAGGCATCATTCAACGACGAGGAATGGCATGCCTTCTGTCGCGCGGCACCTAAGGAAACAAATGTCATTGGCGTACGGATCAGGCCAACGGGTGGAGATGCGAAGCTCTTCCGTGAAGGCGACTACCCGGTGATCAGGGGAACGGCTCTGAATTTAGACGAGAAGAACGCCTACCTTTGGACGAGCGGTTACGTACCGCAGCTGGATACGTATATCGGGCCTGAAACACCCAACCCGCTTATGGTGACGATCTTGCGCTCAAAGCATCGTCAGCCAGAGATGCGGACGGTTCTTTCTGACATCATGGGACTGACAAAGATCAACTACAACTCGTGCAACTTCAACGACGGGCTCCCAGTAACGGTGCGATTCGCGAAGATGGTCGGCGACATCCTTGTGATGGGTTCCGCGCGGGAGGGCGGACCACAGCCATTCAAATACTACATTTAGTGGGGCTGTTTTCGGGTGTGTGTTCGGGCGAGGTGCAGTCTGTTCTAAGGGCTGCCGCCATCTTATGTTTTCGGGCCGTTCGCAACCTGGCCGCGGCAGGCAAATCACTAACGGATCTTACTTTCATGCAAACGGACATTGAAAAAGGGGAACCGTGATCCCACGGCTCCCCTTTCGGTTCAGATCGTCTCACCTCGCGCGCTGATCAGGCAACCAGCGACAGCCCCGTGCCTGCATCCTGCGGCTGCTCACCGCTGTCGATGAACGGGATGATCGAGAAGGTCTGCCCGCCGCGCTGCTCTTCGTTCTGCACGGCGTTGACGCGCAGGTCGCCATCGGGCGTGTTGATCAGCAGCGACAGGTAGTCATTGCCCGTGCGGCTGCTTTTCGCCATCCAGGCCGAGCCGATGCGGATCGGTGTGCCCCGGGGCGAGCTGACCTCGATCCGGTAATCGGGGTGGGTCTCCTCGGTCTTGTAGCTGTTCTCGATCAGCATGAATTCCAGATCGAACATCATGTTGGCGATATAACCGGTGAAGGCATTGTCGGCATCCATGACGGTGAGCTCGCCCGAGATCGAGCCGGATTTCATCAGGCCGTTGGACACCAGCGGGATGATTTCGAAGTCGCCGCTTTGGGCCGCGCGCGCTTCTTTCGTTTGCACTGCGTTGACCCGGAATGGGCCCAAGCCGACATCGATCTGCATCGAGATGTAGGGGTTGCCGCTGGTATTGCCGGTTTCGTTCCAAGCCGTGCCGATGCGCACCTTGCGGCCTGATTTGTTGACTGCCGTCACGTCAAAATCCGGGCTGCGTTCAGACATCTTGGCCCGCGCCTCCAACTGGATGGCGATGTCAAAGCGCGTCGAGTGGATCATGCCGGTGTACTGAGCGGCTGCCGTCTCGACATTGCGGGTGAGGGTTCCTGCGAACATGGGATGGTTCCTTTTTTGGATTGGCCGGTGCCTGACGTTCTTGCCAACGCATCCGGGATTGCTTTCTCGACCCCTTGAGGGATCACAAATCAGAAAGCCTGCTTTCCTTTCAGCCCCGCCCACGGGTCAAAGCTGCCGTCCGAGTGGGAATGCCCCCGCGCCTCCGGGTGCAACGCCCCGCCCTGCCCGTCTGGTCTTGATTGGCTGCCCGGATTTTCCGCGCCGTCCTCCGATCGCGCGATGAAGAACTCCGCGGCTTTTCCGTTCAACCCGTGCCCGCCCCGGTCGGTCAGACCGATGCAGCTACCATTCGGCAAATAGGTGATGAGGTACTGACCAAGCCGATCTTTGTGCACAACGTAGCCGGTATTGGCCCAGTGAACGGTCTGGCCGGCATCGACGGCGGCCTTGATGTCTTCGAGTGTCATGATCTTTCCCCCCCTTGCCTATTCTGCTGCTAATGAAGCGGCATCTGGTGCCTGCCTCACGATCCGGGCCAGAATGGTTCCCGTGTCGATCCCGTCCCCATGCGGCAGGAACACCCGCAGCTGGAAGGCAATGATCTCGGTGAAACACCCCATGGCCTTGAGGCCGTCGATCATGCCCCGATCCGCACCGCCCAACTCAAGGCGCATCTCGCCTGCGACGCGGCGACGGGTCAGGGTCAGACCCCGGCCCAGATCGACAGGCGCGGTGGTGCCGAGGGCGGCGGTCAGCATCTCCCGCGGTGTTTGCGGATTGGAGACGAGGAAGCGTGCGCGTAACGCTGCCGCCCCTTCCTCGCTCAGCGTCCGCCCGATCATCGGCGTCGCCCCGTCGGGCGTGACCCGGTAGATGCGCTCATTCGTGGTCGGAATATCCTTCCAGATCGGCAGCAGCAGCCCGGTCAGCAGGTAGAGCTTGGTCGTGGTGGTTTTTGGCAGGGATGCAGCCTCGGCATCCCAAAGTCCTGCAAACTCGGGCCTGCTGATCTCTTCCCAGGCCGAGGACTCGAACCGCGCCTCCTCCAGATAGCTCGACCCGTTTGGCCGCACCACCTTGCGCATCAGCGTGACGATGTCCTCGTCATACATCTGCATGGGCCGCGCCGAGATCAGCGCCGCGCGGCCGGAAGCGCGGTTGACCATGGGCAGCTTGTCGGGATTGCGCGACAGCGCGTCATCCGCCGACAGCACGTGCACCGGGTCCGTCACCTCAAGTCCGATGATCCGCGTGACCGCACCGGATTTCGGGCAGGTCCAGAGATCCTCGGTGGAGACCTGTTCGATCTTTTCGCCACGCAGGGTCTCCACGCCGAGATCGAGCGTGCCGGCCGCGCGCGCCCGTTCGGTCTGATCAGCGATCCGGCGCATGAACTCGGCAAAGAGCGCGTTCTGCATGTGGATGGGAAGGGCCAGAACCCGGTTCAGAAACCGCTGGATCGGGGGAAGCTCCTCGAGAAGCACACCGTCCTTGTCGATCAGCCGCAGGGCCGTCCAGTCGGTGAAGCTCTCGTAGCTCATCGCCTCAGCGCGCCCGGCGGCAAGATCGGCGAAATACCCACGCAGCGCGGCCCGTGCGATCGGGCTTTCGAGATTGTCCTCCTCGCGGAACATGCCCTGCGAGCCGGTCTCGCGCTGACCCTTGGTCAAGGCCCCCAGCTGGTCGAGGCGCTTGGCTATCGTCGAGGTGAAACGCTTTTCGCCATGCACATCCGAGGTGCAGACCCGGAAGAAGGGCGCGCTGACCTGAGCCGAGCGATGCGTGCGCCCGAGCCCCTGGATGGCCGCATCCGCGCGCCAGCCGGGCTCCAGAAGATAGTGCCGCCGCCGTTTCTGGTTCTTCGCCGTTTGCGCCGCGTGATAGGACCGGCCCGTACCGCCTGCATCGGAGAAGATAAGGATATCCTTCTCGCCGTCCATGAAGGCTTGGGTTTCGGATGAATTGCTGCTGGCGGCGCGCTTTTCGATGAAGAGATGACCATCCTCGGCCTTGAGGGGCCGGATGGACCGCCCCGTGACTTCTGCGACGGCCTCGTCGCCAAAAGCCCAGAGGATCTGATCGAGCGCCGAGGGGATCGGAGCCAGCGTCATCAACTCCATCATGGCCGCGTCACGCAGAGCGAGCGCCTCGCGCGAGACAACCAGCGCGCCAGTTTCATCGCGGAGCGGCTCGGCCACCATATTTCCATCGATCTCCACGAGCTTTTGAGCATGGATTGGGAAGGCCTGTTCGAGGTAGCCGAGAACATAGTCGCGCGGCGTCAAGGCACCCTCGACGAGTTCATCCTCGGAATCCATCGTCTCAAGCCGGCGTTTCAGCAGACTCTCGCCCGTCGAGACCACCTGGATGACGCAAGCCTTGCCCGCCGCCAGATCGTCGTCGATGGCGCGGATAATGCTTGGAGCCTTCATGCCCATCAGGAGATGGTTGAAGAAGCGCTGTTTCGTGCTCTCGAAGCGGGACTTGGCCGAGGCGCGTGCGGCCGACGCATTGGTCTCGCCCGAGGCGTCGTTGACGCCGGTCGCCGTCAGCGCGGCTTCGAGATTGTGGTGGATGGTGCGAAACGCACCCGCATAGGCGTCGTAGATCTCGATCTGGGCCGGGGTGAGCGCGTGTTCGAGCACGTCATACTCCACGCCGTCGAAGCTGAGGGCGCGGGCCGTGTAGAGCCCGAGCGTCTTGAGATCGCGCGCGACCACCTCCATGGCAGCGACACCGCCGGCTTCCATCGCAGAAACGAAGCTCTCGCGGCTTGGGAAGGGGTATTCGGGGCCCTGCCCCCAGAGCCCCAGCCGCGCGGCATAGGCCAGGTTGTGGACGCTCGTGGCACCCGTGGCCGAGATGTAGAAGACGCGAGCGCAGGGTGCTGCCAGTTGCAGCCGCAGGCCAGCAAGGCCCTGCTGGGAGGGTTTGACCCCCCTGCCCTGCTCGGACCCGGCCGCGTTCTGCATGGCATGGGCCTCATCAAAGGCCAGTACGCCTTCAAAGTCTTCGCCCATCCAGTCGAAGATCTGGGTGAGCCGTGTGGTGCCGCATTTGCCCGCGGACCGCAGCGTGGCGTAGGTGACGAAGAGGATACCGTCGCCCATCGGGATGGGCTGGTCCGGTTTCCACTTGGAGAGCGGCTGGATGTCGGCTGGCGAGCCGCCGAGATCGGTCCAGTCGCGGATGGCGTCCTCGATGAGCGTGGCGGATTTGGAGACCCAGATCGCCTTTCTGCGACCGGCCAGCCAGTTCACGAGAATGAGCCCCGCGCATTCGCGCCCCTTGCCGCAACCGGTGCCGTCGCCGAGGAAATAGCCAAGGCGATAGGCACGTGCATCCGGGTCATCATCGGCGCGCGTCAGCTTGGTCTGGTCGTCATCGATCGCGAACCGACCCGGCAGGTCGCGCACATGGGCGTCATGCGCCATGATGATGGTTTCCAGCTGCGCCTCGGAGAGATGTCCCTCCTCGATCAACCGTGCGGGCAGGCGCAAGTCATCACGGCCCGTATTTGAGGGCATGGGCGGGGCAACCGAGGCCATGGCGATGCTTTCAACGAGCGGCGTGGGATGTTCCTGCGCATCCGCAATCTCGATCCGTTGCGGACGGTAGCGCGCATAGATGTCCGAGATGGGCATGTTGTTGCGCGGGGTCTGAAGGCTCGTGAAGCTGAGCGGACGGACGGCATTGG
Organism: Sagittula sp. NFXS13; assembly: GCF_040148795.1. Classification (NCBI taxonomy): domain Bacteria; kingdom Pseudomonadati; phylum Pseudomonadota; class Alphaproteobacteria; order Rhodobacterales; family Roseobacteraceae; genus Sagittula; species Sagittula sp. NFXS13. Next base: position 26,643 of record NZ_JAGEMH010000014.1, on the reverse strand, counting down.
CCCTGGCTGTGGGGGCGGTGATAACACCGGCAGCGGTCTTGCGCGGGACAGATGATCGAACGGTCGGCCGAGCATGAGGGATCGCTTCAACCCGTTGGGCCGGGCTCATCTCGGTCCGTGTTGCGGCCACGGCATCGACAAATGGAAGGGCTTCATCCAGATCGCACAAAGTGGCGCGGATTATCTCGCCGCCCTCCTGCACCTTGTCGAAGACCATGAGCTGGGTTCCGACAGAGGTGCCGAGCTTGCGGTAGACCTGCCCCGGCATCGTCAGCGCCAATCGTGGCGTCAGGAGACCGCAGGCGCGGGACCAATGCGCGGCATCGCGTTCGGGCGTGAACCCCGGCGGCATGATCGCCACCAGGCGCCCACCTGGTGCCAGGCGCTTTGCAGCCGCAATGAGATGTTTGGCAGCGATGTGCTTGTCGCGGGATCGGTCGACCGAGGAGGCGAAGGGCGGATTCATCACCACGACGTCGGGTAGAACCGGCGTCTGCAGCAGATCGTCGATATGCTCGCCGTCATGGCCCGTCACCTCGCCGCCGAAAACCGCGCGCAGGAGGCGCTGGCGAAAAGGGTCGATCTCGTTGAGCAAAAGCGTGGCACCGGCCCGGGCGGCGAAAGTAGCCAGGGCACCGGTGCCAGCCGAGGGCTCCAGCAAAGTCTCGCCCTTGCGAACGGCTGCCGCCCGCACGACCATTGCCGCGAAAGGCAACGGCGTGGAAAACTGCTGCAGCCGGATCTGCTGCTCTGACCGGCGGGTTTCCGTCAGCAGCCGCGAGGCAAGCAGCTTTGCAGCGGCGATGTCATCTGCCACGCCGTTCCCACGCAGCAGCACTTGGACAGCCGCGGCCTGCATCAGGTCATAGGCTATGCGCCAGTCCCAGGCGCCCCCGGCATCGCTGCCATGAAACGTCTCGCGCATGATGCGCGCCAGCGCTGAACTGCGCAGGGGTTGGTGGTCGACCTCCGCACCGATCTGCACGAGGGCAGAGGCGAGGTCAGTGTCGGAGATTGAGAGAGCCGGATTTGCCGGTTTGGGCTTGGACATGGGGGTTTCCTTTGGATCAGGGTCTGAGTTCCAAAGGACAAAAAGCCCGCTTTCGCTTTTCAGGGTGACGGGGGTCAGACCGCGCTGACCTCCAAGGCTTGGTCAGGACTTGGGTTCGACCTCCCGTTTCGCATCAATCAATGCCTGTGCGGCCTGCATCACCTGAACTTGAGATGTTCCCGTGCATTCCTCCTCCAGCGCGGCCTGCACCTTCGCGCGAAACCACGCGTCATAAGAATTGACATCAGCCGCCACGGAAATGCTCCTCGAGCCCGATATCCAGCAGCTTGCCGAGGTCATCGGGCATGTCTGCAACGTGCACAGCAATTGGGAAACGGTGCCCCGTCAGGTCAGGCGCGCATTGCTAATCTAACCCGAGGTGCTGCCTATCCTTTTCCGTTTCGTCCATTGTGCTTTCTCCGACCGTATTATCAGCCGATGCTACATCTTCCAGCGGGGCGTCGTAAACGATAATGCCAAAGGGTCACAGCAAGCTGGCCCACTTACCGATCGGGCACCGCTTCAAGGGAAGTTTCGAACCTCTTGCCCGCCGCTGCAGCTTCTTTCAAGAGCGCGTCGAAATTGTCAGGTGGGTTGCCATCTTCCAACATCCCTTTGAACGTCGCATAGGCATCCGTCTTGCTGCCATAGGCGCGCAGGGTATTGTCGTCGTTCACCCAGGCCACCACGATGACCTTCGCATCGCTGTTGAACCGATAGAACAGCCGATACTGCTGGAAGAATTTCGCCCGGAACCAGTGCTTGCGGTGATCGCCGAGTGTGCCGCCTTGCCGGAAGGCCGCGGCTCCCGGATCCGCCGGTATGGCCTCGGTCACCAGCTTGAAGATGGCGGCCAGCCGTTTCGTGGAATTTTTCTTGCGCCAGGTCTTGGGATCGCGTGCCTTACGCGCTTCAACCTCTAGGGTCAGCCCTTCGAGCTGGTCAAGAAAGAGCGGATGCGCATAAATCGACCATCCGTTTACGACAAGGGGCGCTTGGGCGGGCACGCTATCGCCGCTCATTCATCCTCGAGCGGTAGCGGCGCATCGAGATCGACGTCAACGTCTCCGACCAGCGCTGCAAGACGGCCATGCAAAGCCCCATCGAACGCCCGAATGCGGTCCGGATGCGCCTTGATATCGGCCTCGACAAAATCGAGAAAGGCGCCGAGCGCAGGATCATCCTCGTCGCTGCGCACGGGCTCGATATAGACCCTGCCACTCGGCTCGGTGCAGTAGCGAATCTGGTCGCCCTTGCCCAGCTTGAGCTGTTTGCGCACACCCGCCGGCACGGTCGTCTGATACCGATCCGTGAGTTTCGAGACATCTTGTGCGAGCGCTGTCATGGCAGTCTCCTGAAAGAATGGGGGTCTTTGCTGCCTGCGACAGGTAATGCATTTGCATTGCCTTGTCAAGATTAGCCGCAGGATCTGCTGCCGCCGGGCAGGTCGATGAACCGTCGAGCGCAGGACCTAATCTCGCCCCGCGAGATACTCCGCCAGCACAGGACTTGCCGCGCCCTTTGCGGAGCTAAGCAGCTCCGAGCCCGTAAGCGAGGCCTTCGACAGGCGTACGAGCCCACCGGTATCCTCGATGCGGTAGCAGCGTCGTTTTTGCCGCCCATGCTTGTAGTGCGTCGCGGTGACAATCTGGCAGGTGCTACCATCGGTGAGCGTCACTGGGGTGGCGAGCCTGATCTTGTCGCCTTCCTCGTAATCCGGGATCGCGGCCCAGTCCCGGCAACGCTGGCGCCAGGCATGGGCATAGCTCGCCGGGTCTTTCAGGTCGGACAGAAGCTCGATCAGCCCAATGGGAGCACGAGACTCGTTCGGGCCAGCGCTTTCCTCCATGTCCTTGTAGCCCCAGCACCCATCGTCGTATCGGGTGAGAAAGACAGCCCCGAAAGTGATGGAGCCATCCGGATCGGTCACATAGGTTGCGTCTTCGACAGCGGTGCCGTCGAGATTGGTGACCCTTGCCGCCGCATACCAGGTGGAGCCGACCTTGCAAGCCTTGACCAGTTCGGTTTTGCGCGTGTCGCCCTTGAAAGTGCAGAGCCGGGCAATCTCCACTTTCTCATCCGCGTAGGTCTGGACGCGGCCGTCGGTGTAGAAGAGCCAACCCATCACGCCACCCTCCGATCGTCGAGTTCCATCAGCGCATCGAGCGGCACGCGGTAGGGCTGCATGGCGTCGAAATCCTCGCAATTGCCGCAGTTCTGCACGATCGCGAAGGTGTCGCAGGCATCCTTAAGGATGACCCGGAAGGTGCCGCCGAGGCCCGAGGGCACTTCGTAGGTCCCGCCGATGAGATAGTCCGAGGCCCGGCGCACGAAGACGCGGATGCTGTGGCCCTCGGTGGCGAGCCGGATCGCCCCCCGCCCCCGGTCGATGAGCACCTGCACATCGTCGAGGATGTCAGTGTAGAATTGGCCGGTCAGATCGCGAAACGCCATGCGGCGCTGCGCCATCCAGTCGGTGTCCCGAAACGGGTTCATGCCGTCGGCGAAGGCGAAGGAGGGATCGGCCTGTTCGGTGGTGACGATGCGGGTGGTCGTGCCATCGATGCCGTTTGAGCGCAGATGCACACCATTGCCGACGATGAGGATCAGGGCGGGCCTGTCCACGGGCCCGTTCCAGTTGGGCAGGAAGGTTTTGCAAGCGCGCGCATGTGCGATTTGCGCCGCAACAGCGGAGGAAGAGAACTTGAGAATAGCCATGGGGATGTCTTTCTGTTCGGTTTGGAAGGGTCGACCCGCGCGGGGAATGCCTCGCGCGGGTCGCGTGATGGCTCAGGCCGCTTGCGCGACCGCGCTGTCAGGCTCCGGGGTTTCTGCTGCGGGCTCCGCCTCATCACAGGCGACACCGGCGGTCTGCATCATCGGCGGGCACCAGGCGGCCACGGCAGCGCGCTGCGCGTCCGTGAGTGTCGCGAAGGGCTCGGCGAAGAGCTTGTCGCAGAAGGCGACGATCTCCTTCTTGTTCGACGAGGCCAGCGTCACAGCCTCCTGGGCGAGACCCAGATCCTCGCCCAGAATCTTCAGCAGCCAGGCTTTCTTGAAACGATTGAACAGCGCCGCGTTCGGCGTCCAATGCGCGCGAATGTCGGGCATGATCTCGATCTCGAACGCATGCATCAGGCTGTCGCGCCGAGGATTCCGCGCGAAGCAGGACTGCGTGGTGCTGGCCGTGGCATAGGCCACGAGCTTGGCCTTCTCGCCGGCCTCCAGCGCGCGAAACGCCGCGAACTGATCGGCGGGCGCGCGGGTGTCATCGAGCCACGAGAGATCAAGCGCATCATGCGCCGCCGCCACCTGCTCAAGCGAGGTCTCGTCGATCTCGTCCATCTTGGCGTGGGTACGGTATTCCTTGCGGGCCTCGATCTTGATCGCCTGCGTGACACTCATGCCGCTGACCAGAACGTCACTGACCAGCTTGAAGAGCGTCAGATCGAGCGTGGCCTCCGGATGCAGCGCCATCGCAGCGCCAAGGGCCATGGCCCGCTCTGTCTTGAGGTCCTCGGCTAGTGAGGCCGGGTAGGTGATTTCGCCGGCGTCTGGGGCCTCCTCCCCGGTCGGGCTAGCCGAGGAGCCGCGCGCGCCCTCCTTTTTGACGGTGTCTTCCGGGCGGACGAGGCCAACATGGAGGGTCACCTGCCCGCCCGACCAGGACGCGATTACCCCAGACCGCGCGAGGTCCTCGGCGCTGTAGGCCTCCTGCAGGTCGCGGGCTTCCTCTTCCAAGGCGTCCACGCGCTCGTAAAGCGCGTTGTAGGCACCGTCCTCGAGCCCCTCATCCTCCACCTCGAGCTGCAGTTTCTCGAGTTCGGCGATGATCTCATCGACGCGCTTCTGGGCCGCCTCGTCCGGTTCGATCGGGCCGGGATAGACGCGGCCGTAGTCGGCCATGGTCGCGTAATCATAGCGGACCATCGCATCGGCCCAGGCAAAGCCCAGCCTCATACGCGCCTCTTCGGCAGCGGCACCGAGCTTCTCGAGCAGGATGGTCTCGACCAGTGCTGCATCCTCGAGCACAGAATGCTCTTCCAGAAGGTCAGCGGCGACAGCGCCGCCACGCGCCTCGTAGTCTTCGCGCACGAAAGCCCCGATATCGTCACTGACCTGCACCCCGCGGGATTTGAGCGCCTGCCGCACGGAATAGGCCTGCAGATAGCCGCCGTCCTTCGTGAGCGCCTCGAAGACCTCACGCTGCGCCTCCTGGCTCGGGTGCTCGGCGAAGGCCTTCATCGTGTCGAGCGTGATCACCTTGCCCCGAGCCGCGGCGCGGATGTCGGGGTGGATCAGGCCATAGCGCAACCGGCTTTTCACGGCGGCCACCGTGGTGCCGAAGGTCTTTGCGATCGTCTCGGGCGTCTGGCCGTCGACCTCCATCATCCGCGCGAAGGCCTCGAACTCGTCGATTGCGTTCATCGGGGCTTGCGTGATGTTCTCGGCGAGCGACAGCGCCGTGGTCACGTCACAGTCCTCCGGCACAAGTCGGCAGTCGATCTTGGTTTTCGCAGTGAACCCTTTGGCGACCTTGTCGGCGACCAGCTCCTTCAGCGCGGCATGGCGCCGGCCACCGGCCAGCACTGCATATTTGCCGTCAAGCTTCTGGACCAAGAGCGGCTGGAGCAGGCCCAGAATAGCGATACTGGCCTTCAGATGGGCGATGTTCTCGGGGTCATAGGTTTCCGGCGCGTTGCTGCGCACATTGGCGGGATGCGGGACCAGATCGCCGATGGCGACGGTGAGAGGGGCAAAGCTTGTGGTCATGGGATAACCTTTCAGGTGGGTGAGATGCGGCCCGCGCGCTTGCGCGTGACCAATCCCCGGCTTCAGGGATCACCACGACAAAAGGCCCACTCTCCCTTTGAGGGGTCAGTGGGCCTTGAGTTTTCGGATCGACACTTTGGGGTAGCCCCCTGCCCTACCAGTCGCGCGCCAGCATGATGGTCAGCACGCGCATGGTGGTGGCAGGATTGTCCGGGACCTCGGCCCCGTAGCGGAAATCCGAATCTGCCTCATAGAGATCGATCTTCCAGAACACGGTCTCTCCCCGGATATCGACCGCCCCGAAATCGTGCCAGCCCTCGGGATCATTCTCAGGCTCGAACGTGGCAAACTCACCGGTTGCTTTGACCGCCTCGGCCATGAAGCCATCGCCGGCCTCCATAAGCGAGCGGGTGACATGCATGCGGCCCTGGATGGGTTGCGCGGGCGGCACCCCAAGGCATGCAAGTTTGCGAAACGCGTCGTTCTGCACCGCGATCACGGTCGGATCCGGACGGTCTGGCTGGGGCTGTGCAGTAATGGTCATAGGGCTCTCCTTTGAGAAGTTGAAACACCCTTCCCAAAGCCTTCTTTCACTCTTGCTGACGCACACCCCTCAAGCGGCCTCAGCGTTCTCCCCGGCCCTGCCCGTCTCTGATCTGGCAATCAGATAGTCGCAGGCACGTTGCGCGTCCGCGGCGTGGCGGAAGATCGCGCCCTTATCTGAGCGAAGGACACGCAACCAGTTGTGCAGGTAGGCGGCATTCATCTCGAGCGTATGGGCCGTGAAGCCGAGTGTCTGACCCAAAAAAACCGAGGTCAGTTCGGCGACGATCTCTTCGCGGGCATAGGCCGTGTTGCCAAACTTCGAGAGCCCGAAATCGCGGTTTAGCCGATGCGGGGCTTTCGTGGCATGGGCCAGCTCATGGGCCCAGACCCCGTAGAAATTGCGCGGGTCGTGGAACCGGGTGATCGACGGCATGTAGACCTTGTCCACGGGCGGCAGGTAGTAGGCTTCCGTGCCGGTAAAGACGGTCGTGATGTCGATGGCGTCGAAAAACGCCTGCATATGCGGAATGGGCTCGGACTGCGGATGCTCGGGTGCTGGCTCCGGATCGGGGAAGAAGCTGTCGGGCAAGCCATCGATCTGGCAGGCGTTGAACACGCGGTAGGATTTCTGGAAGCGGAACACGCGGGCCTCCTCGGAGCGATCATCCCTCTCCCCGTGATCGTCCTCGCCACCGGCGTCTTTCCAGCTTTGGCCGTAATAGACGACGACAGAGGACTTCTCGCCCTTGCGAACCTTTGCGTCCAAGGCATTGGCCTGCGGCAGCGTCATCCAGAAGGGAGAGCTGTGGCCCGCCATCACGGTCCGCATGGTCAGAAGAAAGTTGTTGACCCCTTGGTAGGGCTCACCCCCCACGCGCAGGGGGCGCGAGCTGCCGCCTGCGGTCCAGGGCTTGCGCCACGGCAGGACGCCGCGCTCGATGATGCGGATGATTTCGTTTGTGATGACCTCGGAGGCATCGAATTTGGGCGTGCGGGATCGGGCCATGGCTGGCCTCCTTTTCGAGTTTTGGTGAGAGGGAGTGGTGACTAGGTTGACCGACAGGGGCGCGGATCGTTGGCGATCCTGGCACCGAGGGCTTCGACCATGTCGATGTAGGTGGTCAGCGAGACGGACTTGCCGGGACCCGAAGAGTCAGGGTCGACCGATCCGTCCCGCGCCACGCACGGCAAGTTCGCGAAGGCGGTGACATCGGTGACGGATCGGATATCGATGAACGGCGTTCCTCGTGCGACCGCGAGGGCGGCCAAGGGAAAGCGCTCGATCGGCGCGAAGGTCGACACGGTGGTCCAACCGAGATGGAGGAATGTCCTACCCTCCCCGCAGATCACATGCGCGTTTGGCAATGACGCCGCCTGCTTCAGATAGCCGAGATCACGCAGGACGGTCTGGCGTTCGAGCCGCTGTGCCAGCGCCGTCTGGCCAGTTCGGCGCAGCTCTCTATGCCGCCACCAGGAGGCGGCGGTTGCGTGGAGCACGCGCAAGACACCTGATTGCATAGGAATGCCCTTCATCCGGAACGGCAGACCGGAACCCGGCCCGGACCCATCTGAGGGACCCCAAAGGCCCTCATCCGTCAGTCACAAAACCCGAAGAACACTTTCTCTTTTTCCGGCCCCTTTGGGCACACAACAAAACCGAAAAGCCCGGCCCTTCTGCCGAAGCCATTGATTTCGTGCAGCAATTCCAGATCGGCAGGCAAGATCGGCAACGCATATCGGCAAAACCTTGCTTGAAAGTACGAAATGTGTTTATTTTTCAATTACTTTGCAAACATGGAAGATCGGCAAATATGCTGGAAACACCCGCCAGGATCGAACCCTGCTTCTTCGAGGAGCATATTCCCACAGAACTGGCAGACCTTTCGGTCGACATCCAGAGGGAAGCCACCGGGCTGGGACAAGGGTTGCACCCTGACAGCGCAGCCGAACTTGCCGATCTCGTCCGTGTGATGAACTGCTACTACTCCAACCTGATCGAAGGACACAACACGCGCCCCCGCGACATCGAAAGGGCGCTGGCTGGTGCCGAGCTTGAGGAAGAAACCCGTCCCCTCGCCCTTGAGGCCCGGGCGCACGTCATCGTTCAACGGGCCATCGACGAGATGCATCGCAAGGGCACACTGCCCCGCCCCACATCCGTCGAATTCCTGACTTGGGTCCATAAGAGCTTCTACGACGAGATGCCGGATGAGTTTCGGGTCATCGAACATCCCGACGGCACACAAGAGCCCATCGTTCCGGGACGCATGCGCCAGGATGATGATCGGGAAGTTGCGGTCGGGCGCCACCTACCTCCTTCATCGTCGCGCGTCGCGGCATTCATGGACCATTTCGACAAACGATTTCAGATTGCGGCGCGGTCTTCGAGCGGACGGATCATCGCGATCGCCTCTGCGCATCACCGGCTCAACTACATCCACCCTTTCCCGGATGGTAACGGCCGTGTCAGCAGACTGATGGCTCATGCCATGGCCCTCACAGCGGGGATTGGTGGCCAAGGGCTCTGGTCCGTATCACGTGGGCTGGCCCGCGGGCTAACCGATCGGGGCGAGTACAAACGGATGATGGATCTGGCCGACAGTCCACGCCGCGGAGACCGCGACGGACGGGGGAACCTGTCAGAAGCGGCACTGAAGACGTTTAGTGAATGGTTCCTAAAGGTGACGCTCGACCAGATCACCTTCTCAGCAAGATTGTTCGATCTCGGCGGACTGGACCAACGGTATCGTCGTCTTGTTGCAGATACCATCGATGACAAGCGAGCGCCGGAACTAATCTCGGCGGTTCTTCGGCATGGCGCATTGGAACGAGGCGATGCGCAGATTGTGCTCAAGACGTCCGAGCGTACTGCTCGCAACACGCTGAGCAAACTGACCGCAGCTGGATACCTGACGTCCGCCTCGCCGAAGACGCCAGTTCGGTTGGCGTTTCCGTTGGATTATCGAGAGCGGCTCTTTCCAAACCTCTTTGGAGACGGTGACCTCCCACAATAACTTTAGGCATTTAGGGTGTAATGCCTGGCCGCCGATTTCTTTCATGGGCGGCCAGATTTTCATCAAGGCTTGCTCGTGTGTCACTTGTCCACCGCGGTGGACATCTGCTGGTCTGAGATAAACTGAAGAACCACCACGCGCCGCTATGTGCGTTTGGACAGTTTTGGTTGCCACAAGCGCCGCTTCTCGTTCGAAGTCCACCGCGGTGGACATTAGACAGTTCGCTCATTGTTTTCGGACAGTCGCTTGATCAAAGCTAATGGATCAAATTGGTTTTGCCTTTGACCCAGGGTGATACTGTGAAAATACGCTCCAAAATCCCTGATGCGTTTTCCAAGCTGTAGCATGATGAAGATCGCGCATGACGCTTTCGGAGCTCCTACAGCATTCTTGGCTTTCTCGAAAGTCTCTGGGTGAATGCCCATCATGGGTGCAAGTGTTCGAGCATGGTTTTCAATGTCCAACCAGTTTCTAAGTCTCTTTGTGGAGAACGATGTCGCCTGATCGCAGACTGAGGTCAGCAAGTCTGGTTTCAGGGCCTCAAGGCCTATGTTGCTATCTAAATCTTTTTTTTCTTTTTCAGACTTAGATTGATGCCGGACAGTTTGTCCGTCATTGGCGGGCAATTCCATAGTTTCAGGCGGGTCATCCGGGGTAGTCAAACTCTGGTATTCTGCATCTGTATTGGCGAGCAGAGCGTGGTATTCGGGGAGGCTCAGCTTCCTGCGTAGAGCTTTCCGTGCGTGGTTGATGAATGCGTTGCTAGGATCGTGCTCTTCCAAATGGGCGAGCTTTGTAAGGATCTGTTTGCGGACAAATATCCGATCTCGCCGGTTATTCTCCATCTCTTGCGCGATGGCTATAAGCTCGCTCGCACGTTGGAGCAGGGGGGTGAGAGACAATCCATAACTGATGCACTCTCCGCCGGATGAGCGAACGCGGTAGCGCTTTCGGTTCGAGCTGTCATTGCGCTTGATGAATCCGAGTTCAACGAAGCGGTTGATGTGCCTCCGGAGTGTCCGTTCGTCGATTCCGCCAACGCGCTGGCAAATTGAATTGTTAGACGCAAAAACCGTTTCGCCATGGCCAGGTTTCAGAAAACTGAGCATTGCTTGAAGTGTCTGTATGTGGCCAGGGCGTAGACCAAACACGCTGCGTGCATCTCTCAAGGCCCTGAAGATGGTCCAGACGTTGGTTTCAGATGGGGGAAATGAGCCGCGGGTTGCATCAGCACCTGCGGCTTCGATCGAGAGTTTTGTAAATGCCATGGCTTGTTCACGACGACCGTTCGGCCCACAACTTCCCCGTCTCTTTCCTCGAATTTTCGCGGAAAAAGGCAAAAAATATCAGTCCACCGAATCGGTGACTCTTGACCGGTATGCTGGAGGTTGCTACATCAAAGATGCTAATCAGATGATGAGGGCTCTCCAGGGGAAACTTTGGGGGGCTCTTTTCTATCGGGTCTTCGCTTTTCTCCTCTGCTCGTGTTGCTCTGTGTGGCCTGGGTTAGGACCCAGAGCCTCTCTCATTCCGCCACTGTACGAAGAGTTGCAAAAGCGTAGCTTCCGCGTGCTCTTCTAGCCATTGGCCGAATTCTGGATTGTCCTTCTTGGTGACCTTGAGCGCGATCGCCTTCTCATCGATTGTCAGCGTGCCCAATGAACTGCCGTTCTCATCATTGATGACCGAAGTCAGCCCACGATTGGGCGGCTTCTTGTCGCTACGTGCTTTGCTCGAGCAAGCCGAATAGACCGCTTGGAACTTTTCGGAACTAGGAGTGTCGTCGGGCAGGGCGGCGAGCGCCTCTTTGGCGATGTCCACCAAATCTACCTTCACCGACAAGGCAGCTAGATCACCCCACTGCCGTCGTCCGATCCCATGTGCTGGCCCGATGAGTTGAACAAGACCGTCTGGCAGTTGATCTATGACGACCCTGTGGTTGGATACGCCTTGCCGGGTCAGACCTAGAGCATCTTGAATGACACCGGGTTTGTATCCGGATTCTTGCATCTCTTTGATAAAAAGAGACTTTTCTATAAAAGACGGATCAAGCCTGAGGTTGTTCTCCTGGCCTTGAGCGATCAGAGATGCGTCATCGTCCAAGGTTCGAACAATTGCCTTGACCGTTCCACCGACCTTACGGATCGCCGCAAGCCTGCGGCGGCCGTAGATGATGCGGTATCTGTCCGGTTGGGCTGATGGACGGACCATGATGGGCACTTGTTGGCCATGCTTGCGAATGCTCTCGGCCAACTCATCGATACTGGAATCTTCCAGCACCAACCGATCGCGCAGCCCATCCATGTCAATCTGATCGGGTTCGATATCGCGAATCGAGTTTGCTGTGATCTCGCGCAAAGAGTCGCGCAATCCTCCAACAGATCCCGGCAGCTTTGCCGCTTTTGGCGGGGTAGGGGAGGGGGCTCCGCTCTCCGTCTCATTCCTTGGAGGCTGGTTGAAGATGTTTCGGGCCATCAGCGACGCCCCCATGCCATTTGGATCGTCTGCTCTAGCTCATCGCCAACGCCATTCACGCTGGTCAGGGCGCGATCAATTGTCTTTCTGATGAATTGGCTTGGATCGACTTCGTAGACGGTCTGCTGGGTCATCCCCGCGTCGGAGATCGCCGTAGACTTCAGCATCGGCTCTGTCATGACCTGACCTGCCAGAATTGATCTCAGGTAGCCTGCCATTTGGGTCTGCGGACCGTCCGACGGTTCATATCTGGTAATCAGGAACTTGACAAAATCCCATGTGACACGCCGACCGATGGCTTCCTCCACGGCCTTGACCGTTTCTGAAGCAAGCTTCAGGAATTGGCTCATGGATGCGATGTCAAGCATGCCAGGTACCACGGTAACCAAAAGCCCCGTCGAGGCTGCCAGCGCAGTCAGGGTTAGAAACCCAAGCTGAGGCGGGCAGTCGATCAGGACGATGTCGTAGTTTGCCTCAACCTCTTCAAGCGCCAAGGCGAGGCGCTCTGCAAAGATGGGCTGTACGCGACGGGCGAGAGCGTTTGCGGTCTCGGTTTCATACTCCGAGAGCATCAAACCGGCGGGCACCATGTCGAGCTTATGGAAGTAGGTCTTTTGGATGACGTTCGAGAGAGGAACTTGGTCCTCATATCTCAAAGCATCATAGATTGTGCCGCCATCGGCGAACTCAAGCTCGGGCCGAAAGCCGAAAAACGTGGTCAAACTTGCTTGCGGATCGAGGTCTAGGACCAGCACGCGGTAACCGCGCAAGGCATACCTTTGCGCAAGATGAATCGTTGCAGTAGTCTTTGATGAACCGCCTTTGAAGTTGACGACGGATATCACCTGGAGACGATCGCCATCACGTCGACCTGGGCGGTAGCTTTCTGCGTTCTTTCCAGTGCGTCCAAGAACATCGCGCAACTCATCAATCTCTTGGGCTGTGTAGAACCGGTGTCCGCGGTTGTCTGTATGCACTTCCGGGAAGCTGCCGTCCTTGTGCCGGTTGCGCAGGTTGGATGTGCTTACGCGCAGGAGGCCGGCGACTTCGGTGGAACTGAAGCGGCGTAGGGACTTTCGTTCTTCGGGTTCGAAAGCGATCTTCATCTGGCGATCCAAAGACTCAGCCAGATTGTCGGCAAATGCTCCGATATCGGAAGAGCCTATGCCTTGCGTGTATCCAATGTTACGATCATCCATGTCCTGCCGCCCACTCTCGGCCTCTGTTGAGGCTCTTAGTCATTCTGACGGTGTACAGCGTGTCTGACGCGTTTTTCCGTCAGAATGGGAATGCCACGATCCAGTGAGTCCGGCAAGAAGAATCTAAATGTAGTGTGAAAGTTATCCACAACACCTATAGGTGTTGTCGTGTAAGAAACTCAGCAAGTCATTGATATAGATATATTAAATGCAGATCTAACCAAATCGAACCGCTACTCTGTTGAGTTGGCACATTAGCAGCTAACCCCAAGCAACTAATGGCACTTTCTGCCTCCTGCGGAGTTTTCTCCCGGTGAAATTTTTTGGATTCGGGTCAGAAGCTACATCTGATTTTGGCTCGATTCGTACGGCATGAGGCCAAGTCGTTCCGCCCGCTCCAACAGCATTTTCACAGAAGACGGCTGCCATCTTGTTCGGCCACGAGGCGTGCGTTCGCGCATCGCTTCCAGCCGGGTGCAGATCGCCTGAAGCGTGATGTCGGGGTCCGCGCCCTTGATGCCGGCGACGTTGGCGGGCAGACGGTCGTCGGTTTCGCGGCGCCCGGCGCGGGCTAGCACCTCGGCCGGCAGGAAGCCGTCGCCGACATAGGCCTTCACAGCGCGCAAGAGACGGCTTTGGGTCCAGCGACGCGCCTCGGGCAAGGGGCCGTTGATGATGCGCACCACGTCTTCCCAGGCCAAGTCGGGTCGCAACCGGCGCACATGGGGCACCCAATCTTGTGCCGTCTCGTTCAGACGCTCCATGTAGCCGTCTTGTCGCGCCAGCCGTACTTTGCGAAGAGCAGCAGGGTCTTTGGCCCGCAGTCCAGGGTTCCCGCCGACCCGGCCCTTGGTACGGGCGCTCGCCAGCCCCGCCTTGGTACGTTCCCGGATCAGCGCCCGCTCGAACTCGGCCGCGGCGCCCAGAACCTGCAGCGTGAACTTGCCTTGCGGGGATCCGGTGTCGATCGGGTCCTGAATGGAACGAAAGAACGCCCCCTTGGCCTCCAACCGTTCGATCACCTCGAGAAGGTGCGACAGAGACCGTGCGAGCCGGTCGATCCGTACGACAACCAGCGTGTCGCCCTTGCTAATGCGCTCCAGCAAGCGGGCAAGCACCGGCCGGGCACGATTGCCGCCTGAGGCGTGCTCTTCGAAGATCTCGACGCATCCCGCAGTTTGCAGGGCCTCAGACTGGGGCAGGGGGGTCTGATCCTCTGTGGATACGCGCGCATAGCCTATCAGGGGCATGAAAATCGGCCGTTTGCAATTTCATATACCGTTACTAAACGACCGAATGAGCGCGCGATCAGAGACCGGCAGACTTGGTCAGGTTCACCCGGAACCGATCGCGGCGGCGCTGGTAGTGGCGGGTCATCTCGGCAGATGCGTGTCCGAGCTGCTATTGGACGTAGCGCTCATCAACTTCGGCTGAGCTGGCAAGACCGGCGCGCAAGGAGTGCGCGGAGAACAGCGCCGGGCGGTCTTTTTCAGGCAGGTCCGATCGGATGCCCGCATCCAGGACCGTGCGCTTGATCAGGCGGGCCACATTCTTGTCATGTAATCTCGTATCCGTGGCAAGCTTGCCATCCCGCGAGGTGCCAACGAATACTGGACCGAAGTCGATCTTCGCAAAATGCAGCCATTGCTCAAGCGCATGGGTAGGTCTGATCCGAAGAGCCACGTCCGATCTCAACCTCGCGCCATCCTGTCTTGGAATTCAGGGTCAGCACCGCGCCCTCCTCAATGATCTCAATCCAGCCACCGGAATCGGGCGTGTCGTCTTTGCCGACGTTCAGCCTCACGATCTCGGATCGGCGAAACCGGCCGGCATACCCGATCAAAAGGATCGCCCGATCTAGCAATCCGCGCAGATCGAAGCGCAAGGTGGCCACCATGGCGAGGATGTCTTCGGGCAGGATGGCTTCCTTCTGCCTCGGCGGTCGTGCGTGCTTGCGTTTGATCCCGGCGAGCACCGACGTGATGTGTCGGTCCTTGCGGTAGAGCTTGAAGCCGTGCTGTACATAGTTCCAAGCAAGCCCGGACAGGCGACGGTTGATGGTGGAGACCGAAAGGGCAGGGACGGGGCCCGTCGGTCTGGCCAGGTCAGTCAAATACAGACCGATCATCTCGGGCGAGGGGGGCAGGGGGTCCGTGCCTTACAGCCTGCACCAGCGCGCAAAATGCTTCCAGTCGGCAGTATAGGCCTTGTTGGTTTTTTCGGCCGTCGAGGCCTTGGCATAGTTGCGCGCGTTCTCGTCCAGCCGATCAATGGTGCCGGAACCGGAGATGTGGGAGGGCAGGTCAATTATATCACTTTCTGCGGGCTCTCTCTCATTGCGTTGGCGTTGTTGCGCGAATCTGGGAGGATTCATCTCGTGAATCCAGCATCCTAGCTGGGCAGCATGAGCAGACCTCCGAAACCGACCTACAAGACCACCAACTGGCAAGCGTATAATCAGGCGCTGAGGCAGCGCGGATCGCTGACTGTCTGGTTCGACCCCTCGATGCAGTGGGAAGCCATTCTGTCGGGGCGTCGCGGCCGTCTGCAGGCCTATAGCGACACGGCGATCCAAGCCTGTCTCACCCTCAAGGTCCTCCTTGGGCTGCCGCTCCGCCAAGCGACCGGTTTCGTGGCGAGCCTGGTCGAACTGTCCGGGCTCGACTGGTCCGCGCCGGACTTCAGCACTTTGTCACGCCGCCAGAAGACCTTGAACGTCACCATCCCGTATCGCGGCTCCAAGGGGCAGTTGCACCTGCTCGTGGACAGCACCGGCATCAAGGTGGAAGGCGAAGGCGAGTGGCACACGCGCAAGCATTGCGGCTCGAAACGGCGCGTGTGGCGTAAAATCCATCTCAGAATCGACGAGGAAACATCGGAAATCCGGGCCATCGAGGTCACTTCCAGCCATCTCGGCGATGCGCCGATGCTGCCGGACTGCTTGTCCAGATCCCGGCGGAGGAGGAGATCGCCACGGTCACCGCCGACGGTGCCTATGACACCCGCGCCTGCCACGACGCCATCGCCGCCCGCGATGCTGCAGCTATCATCCCGCCGAGACGGAATGCCAGGCCATGGAAGCCGGACACAGCCGGAGCCCGGGCGCGCAACGAGATCCTGCGAGCATCGAAGCACTCGGGCCGGGCGCTCTGGCGGAACTGGAGCGGGTATCACCGCCCCAGCAGGGTCGAAACGAAAATGAATTGCGTGAAGCTGCTCGGCCAGCGGCTGATGTCGCGGGACTTCGATCACCAGGAGGCAGAGGTCCAGATCCGCGCAGCGGTCCTCAACCGCTTCACGGCACTCGGTATCCCGATGACCGTGGCCGCGGGATAAGTGTGCCCGGGGAAAGGGGAAGTGCGGTCGTCAGCTGATTTGCGCAACAGCGCCGCACATGGCATGAAACGGAGTCTGTCTTAAGGCCCCATTTCGGCCCCTCAGCGACGCCATCCTCGCGAAACTCATCGTGTTTGGCGCGCGCCTCGCTTTTTTAGCCTGAGTGACTGGCTTTAGGCAAAGCCGAGGGCGTAGCCCAGACGTCGCTAAGATTTTGGCGCAGACCACATGTTTTGACGTGTCTGTAACGCTCTCATGCATGCCACGAAAACACTCTGTTCCTAATGGATGACGGGAAACAGTCGTAGATCGAAGCGGCATTAATTTACCTGATTTCCGCGACTTGGCTGGTTGTACGATTGAGGTCAAGGCATCCTTGATCATCACAGAACATCATTGGCGGCGGTATTGATCCCGTCTGAAGAAGGAAATGAAGATGGGTTGGTTTAGCAGCGTCGGCGATTGGGTGAAGCGCCGGGCGGAAGACGTCGTTGAGTTCGTAGAAAACCTGGACCCGATTCAGCACGGGTCGAACGGTGATGATGTGTTGCGTAGCTACAATGGCCTTTACGCCAAACTGTACGGATACGGCGGCGATGATGTCATGTTTGCGGCTGCCGCCTTCGTTCGCATGGACGGCGGCTCCGGAGATGATCGGATGACGTCGATAAGCGGCGATGCGAACCTGTACGGAGGCAGCGGAAACGACAGCATCTTCGCGGATGGGATCGACAACTATATCGATGGTGGGACCGGGCATGACTACATCGAGTCGTTGGCAGGCAAAGCTCATATTCTAGGTGGTTCAGGCAACGACACTATTCAAGCGCAAGGTTTGCACAACCTCATTGAAGCAGGGGCCGGGAACGATAAGATCTATGCATACGCTGGAGAAAACAACGTTCAAGGCGGAGACGGCAATGATTGGCTCCAGGTATGGGGCATCTGGAACGAGATTAGAGGCGGCTCAGGCAACGATACTGTCAAAGCCTACGGGGTCGATAATGACATCTGGACGCATGACGGTGACGACTTGGTCTATGCCTATGCTGCAAGCAATGACATCAAGACGATGGACGGCGACGACACCGTGATCGCAACCGCCGGAGGCAATACGATCAGTCTTGGTCAGGGCAACAACAACGCTGATGTCAAAGGGCTCAGCAATACCATAATCGCGCTCGACGGAGACGATACGGTAAAGGTCTGGGGGGGCAAGAACCATGTCGCGCTTGGACATGGGAACAACCGGGTCACTGCTCTGGCCGCCTTTAATGAAATCCTGACCGGGAACGGTGCTGACACGATTGATGCCGACGGCGGCTATAATGTCATTTGGGCAGGTCATGGCCACAACCGCGCGGACATTTGGGGTGTCGCCAATGACTATCACGGCGGTTCGGGCAATGATACGGTCTATGCCTATGGTGCGGACAACGACATCGACGTCGCCTCCGGTGAAAACTACGTCTATGTTGCTGCGGCATCGAACGACATCAACGCCGGTATCGACGATGATACGATCATTGCCATCGGGGGATTGAACCGGATTACCACCCGCGACGGGAATGACTATGTCGAGGCCGACGGTTTCGGCAACATCATCGACACGGGCGCAACGATCGATTCCGGTTTGGCTCAATTTCGGGCAGACCGGGACATCGTTCGGGCATTTGCCGGTGGAAACAGTATCTCTACCGGTCGCGACAACGATGACATCTTTGCAATCGGCGTCGGCAACGTCATTGACGCCGGTGAGGGTGACGATCTGATCGTATCCGGCGGCGGAGTAGCCACTATCCGTGCGGGCGATGGGAACGACACGGTGACTAGCATCGCCGGCTACGCGGATATCGCGCTCGGCGCAGGCGACGACGATGTGCGTGCTCTCGCGCTCTACAACAAAGTGAACACGGGCCACGGTGACAACGCCGTGCTTACCGGTGGTCTGGTCAACGATGTGCTTGCCGGGCACGGCGACGACACGATCACGGCGGGCGGCGTCTATAACAAGATCAACACGGGACACGGCGACAACCAGGTTGTCGCCGTGGGTGCCGTCAACGATGTCGCCATGGGCACGGGAAACGACACGATCGTTGCGGGCGGTGCCGTCAACATCATTGACGACTTCGGTGGTCGTAACACCGTGGTTGCGATCGGCGCCTACAATTCCGTCGATCTGAAAGGCGCGGACGCTGCCGGAAACACCGTGATCGCGGGCGGCCTGGTCAACGACATTACGATGGCCAGCGGTGACAACACGGCGATCTCGATCGGCGGGGTTAGCTCGATCACTGCGGCCGGAGGCGACGACGTGATGATCGGCGGCGGTCTGGTAAACCGCTACGACGCGAACGATGGGAACAACCTTATGTTTGCGTTGGGCGGGCTGAACGTATTCTCGGCAGGGTCGGGGGATGATTTGATGATGGCCGCGGGCGCGGTCAACGTCCTTTCGGCCGGTTCCGGCAATAACCGACTGTTCGCTTTGGGCGGCGTCAACGTCATGACATCGGGCAACGGCGATGACCTTGCCGTCGGTGCCGGTGCCGTCAACGTGATGGACCTCGGTGAGGGGGAGAACACCGCGATTGCCGTTGGCGGGATCAATACCGTGGACACCGGCTCCGGTAACGACATTGCGGTTGGCGTCGGTGGCGTAAACGCCTTCCAGCTTGGCCATGGCGACAACCTTTCCGTGCAACTCGGCGGATACAACCTCGTGCACACGGGGGCTGGGGACGATATCGCCGTGTCACTGGGCGGCCTGAACGTCCAGCTGTTGGGCGACGGTGACAACATCGCTGTCGCAGCAGGCGGCGTAAACACGATCACGACCGGCTCGGGCGAAGATGTGATCGTTGCCCTGGGCGGTCTCAACGTCGCCTTTGCCGGCGCTGGTGATGATATTCTGGTCGGGGCGGGCTTGGCCAATCTGATGGACGCGGGCGCAGGCGACGACATCGTGGTCTCGGCAGGCCTTGCGAACGTACAGTTTGGCGGCGCCGGTGACGATATCATGGTGGGTCTGGGCAAATTCAACATCATGGTCGGTGACGGGTCGCTCACCGCTGGCAGCCCGCTGGCCAGCTTCGGTCTCAAGAGCACCGCGAGCGACGGCCAGGACATCATGGTCGGCGGCGGCATGTACAACATCATGGTCGGCGGGGGCGCGGACGACATCATGGTTGGCGGCGGCCAGCTGAACCTGATGGTCGGCGACGCGCTTCTGGGCGGCGGGTTCGACGGCAACGACATCATGGTCGGCGGTGGCCAGACGAACGTCATGATGGGCGGTGGGGAGGACGACCTCGTCATCGGCGGTGGGCAGAAGAACATCATTCTCGGGGACGGATTGGCCTCGGCTGCGCAAGGCATGCTGGGCAGCTTGGACATGTTCCTCGACACTGACAGCTTCACCAATCTGTTCGGCGGAGACCTCACCGAACTTCTGAGCGACAGCAAGGCCGTGTTCCAAGAAAAGAAACGGGAGCTGGAAGACTACGCCGCGGCTTTCGAGGCCAAACTCGCCCAGATGCAATCCGAGGTAACGCAAGCGATCCAAGCCGCAGAGGCTGAAATCGACAATTTTGTCGATGGCGTGCAGGATGAGGTCGATGAAATCGCAGACGATCTGCAAGGCGGACTGCCCGATGGCGTTGATTTCAACCCAGGCGACACGTTCAGTGATCCGGTCGACGGTGCGATAGACGATGCGCAGGAGGAGCTTGATGAGATTTCGGATGCGGTGAAGGAAAAGGTCGACGCTGCCGTTGGTGACCTTGAAACGAAGATCAAGGACTCCATTGCGCTTGCGCTGGAAGCCGGCGGTGAGCTGATCGAGGCGCTCTTCGGCGACACCGATACCGATGGGAACGATTTCATCGTCGGTGGGGGCCTCGACAACATCATGCTGGCCGGGGGCGGTGACGACGTGATGTTTGGTGGCGGCAAGAACAACTTCATGTTGGGTGGCACCGGTTCGGACGTCATGATCGGCGGCGGCATGGACAACATGATGTCGGGCGACGCGGGCGACGATTTCATGGTGGGTGGCGGGCAGACCAACGCCATGTTCGGCGGTGCCGGCTCTGACTTCATGGTCGGCGGCGGGCAGGACAACGTGATGAACGGTGGTTCTGGCGACGACATCCTGCTGGGCGGCGGTCAGAAGAACATGATGCAGGCTGGTGCGGGCAACGACATTATCGTTGGTGGCGGGCAGGAGATACTTTTCGAGGGCGGTCAGGGCAGTGACCTGATCTTCGGAGGCGGTCAAAAAACCAATGTCGATGGCGGCGCGGACGACGATATCATCGCCATCGGCGGGGCCGAGAACGTGCTGGCTGGCGGCGATGGCAATGATATCGGCCTCACCGGTGGTGCTTCCAACCGTATTGACGGCGGCGCGGGCGATGACTTGCTGATCGCGGGGGGTCAGGACAACGTCGTTGACGGTGGCGAAGGCGATGACGCCCTCTTGGCAGCAGGCCAGAACGCAACGCTTACGGGCGGTTCGGGGGACGACCTGCTTGTCGCCGCTGGTGAGACAGCCAGTCTTGATGGCGGTGCCGGGCAGGACCTGCTGATCGCCGCCGGGGCGAACACCGACATACTGGGCGGGGCGGGCAACGATATCGCCCTCGCTGCCGGCGCCGGGGGTCTGATCGGCGGTGGAGCAGGCAACGACACGATCGTCGCAACCGGAACAGACTACAAGGCGACCGGTGACGCCGGTGACGATCTGATGGTCGGCATCGGTGCGGGAAATGTCATGGCAGGAGGCGCGGGCGCGGATACCATGATCGGTGCCGGCAGCGACAACATGCTCGCTGGCGGGCAGGGCGATGATCTCCTTCTGGCGCTGGCCTCCGAGACGACGCTTGCAGGTGGGGATGGTGCCGACACGGTGAAAGGTTTCGGCTGGGGCATTCTCGACAAGATCATGTCGGGTGAACTGACCGATATGTTCCAACCGTTGATCGACGCGGTTTCCGGCAAGATGTCGGGCTTGATGGAAAGCATCACGTCGGCAATCTACAGCGTTGTGGCCGCGGTGACGGATGCCGTCGCGCGGATCACCCAAGTGCTGTCGGACTTCGACTTCAGTCGTCTTAACCCGCTGAACTACGACCAGGAAACCGGCCTTTCTCCGGTTGCCGATCAGATCGGGAATGCCGGCGACGCGGTCGGTAACGCTGACGCTGATGGGGCCATCACGGATGCGGTCAAGGCGGGTGATAACGCTGATGCTGCGCAGCAGGAAGGTGCTGATGCAAACGCCGACGCACAGAACAGCCTGTCCGAAGCAGAAGTTCAGGCAGGCGAAGCCGGGCAGGATGTCTCGGAAGGCATCAGCGACACGACCGGCGGCGAAACTGAGGGTAGCTTCGAGGGTGATGCGGCAGACCAGAATGCCGAGCTTGCCCAGGGTAAAGCTGGCAAGGATCAAGCTACCGGTCAGGCCCAGGATGCGGATGAGCTCGCCTCCGATATCGAAAACGGGGTCGCGGACGACTTGGACCAGGCCGAAGAGGCCGAGGCGGACGCCGCCGGGAAACAGGCGCAGAAAGACAGCTTTGGTTCTGACGCCGCGGATTTTGCGGGCGATATGGCCGAGAAGGCCTCCGGTATTCTGAACAAGCTGTCAGAGATCGGTGGTCAACTTCAGAACCTCGACCTGTCCGAGCAGCTTGGCGGCGACTTGGGCGTGACCCTCGATGTGGCCGACCTGATCGGTTTGCCCGCGTCGGATATCGCAGAGGCGATGGATTTGATCGAACAGGCGCAGGGCGTGCTGGGTCAGGTGGGTCAGCTTGACGATATCCTCGGCGATATCGCAATGGACGGATTGAAAGACCTGCTCTCGGATATCGGTGGCGACGCCGTGAACCCGATCTACTCGGCGATCATGGATGCGATCGGTAGCCAGTTCGGCGTTATCAGCGACGAGATTGTCGGCGGGGCTGGCGCAGATACGATCGAAGGCGGTTTCGGCGACGATACGCTGACGGGCGGCGACGGGGACGATCACTACATTTACCAGATCGGTGACGGCCAGGATGTGATCGCAGACGGCGGAAACGGCACCGACATCATCGAGATCACAACACAGGACGTTTTCGGACTGAAACTCGGTGCAGTCGACCTCGCCGACCTGGCCTTTGAAAAAGCCGGTGGCGACCTCATCATCTCCTTGGGTGGTGGCGCGGGTGGCTCCATCACCCTCAAGGGTATGGAAGGGGCCGAACGGATTGAGACGCTGCGTCTGCGCGACGGTGACACGTTCCAGGATTACGACCTGTCCGAACTCTATGCCGAGGCGACAGACCTCGACCATCTCGCATGGCAGGAGCAATACATCGCGTTCCTCGAAGCGAATGCGGCACAGGAGCCGGGCAGCGTCGTGGTGATGGGCGAGGCTGAGAGCGTCGCACTGGAGGAACGTCTTGCGCAACTTCTCGACCTGGCGGAGGCCGCCGGTGAGGAGAACGGTTCACTGGGCGACCCGGAAAAGCGCACCCGGTTCTACGAGCTGCGCCATGTCATGCTCGCTGATATCTCGGAGGGCACTCATCAGGTCGCCAGCGCATACCAGATCGACGGAACCCGCGTCGTGTCGATCCAGACCGAGGAATTGTGGTACAAGTTCGCACAGATATCGCAGCTCAGCGGTACGCCGGCCGACAAGATTGCGAAGTGGGTAACGGAGGACGTGGTGTCCGTCGACGCGATCAAGGAGGCGCTGACGGGCGATCTGGCCGATACCATATCGGAAGAACTCGATTCCCCTGTGTTTGACGCCATGAGCCCCGCCCTTGTCGCGGCGCTTGGCGGCATGATCGAAAAGCACGAGGCCGACCTGGTCGAATCGGCAAAGTCTGGCATCGATTCAGGTGTCGACTTCCTTGGTGGAAAGTCTTTGGAGGTCGCCCAGGAAACGTTCGGCATCAGCCAGAAACGGATCCTGCACTTCGCTGCGGTCGCAAGGACGATCAAGGAAGCGGAACTGTCGAACGTCGGAGATGCCGTCAAGACCGGAGCGGTGCTTTCTCAGGCGTTGTCCGAAGTCGACCCCAACGGGCTCTTCGCTGACCTCCGGCTGCACGACCTGCTGACCAAAGGCGAACTCGCCTATTCGTCCATGAAAAGCATCGGTGCCCTGAATGACGACGCCAAGCTTATCGGACAGTCGGCCATGGCGAATTACCAGGTCGTACAGGGCTACAACGAACTGCTGGGCCTGGCCTCGGGGATGGGCGTCAAGCTGCCCGGAAAGCCCAAAAAGGTGTCGGTGCCAGACCATATCATGGAAAACGGCGACACTCTGGCCGCTATTGCGAGTCTGAAAAATGGTATCGAGGTCTACGTTCTTTATGGCGACCATGCCGATGCTGTAGGCAACGGGCTGATCGGCTATCTGACAAACCCCTCCGACCTGGTGGCAAATGACCCGGAGGCCGGTGATGTGGCCGAGATTTCCATGGCGCTCTTCGACGCGGTCAAGGGCAGTGCCAAGGCCGGCGTCGCCGGCGCGGCGTTGGAGGTGCTCGACAAGTATGTCGACATGGCGAAATACACGGTGGTGACGAAAGCTGCGGCAGAGGCAGCCGGCCTGGCGAAATACGCGGTTTCCGAGCAAGAGGTCGCGCGGGTCATCGGCCTGCATTCGCCGCTGGCTTTCGGGATCGAGCACATGTTCGGCACGCTCGCCGGCGCTCTGGACGGCACACTGTCGCTCGACGATATGCCATCCGAGCTTGCTTCGAAGATCATCGCGCATGACACCAACGCAAACGCGTTGGAAGAGGTGATGGCGCATCAGGACGAAAGTCTGATCCTACTTGAACGCTCTGTCGAAAACGGTCCGGTCTCGGGCGGTATCTCGGCGCTGGAGTCCTTGCCGGCAGATGCTATCGTCGGTGGCGATCTGGGCGGGAACATCGTTGTGCCAGGCAGCACGGTGCTGGCGACACGGCAGTACTTCTTCATCAAGGCGAGCTACGCAAATCAACTGCGTAACATCATTGATGAAAAGTACCTGGGATGGGAGATTATCTCCAAGGAGAAGGTGGCCGATCTGGCCAAGACGGATTTTGCCCCTATCGTTGGCTCGCAAGCGGAGGCTTTCGCGGACAGGTTCACGGATCCAGAGGCAAGCATCAGCACCGAGCTGGACCTGATTTCCGACAATAACACCTTCTTCTTCATTCTCGATGGCGGACCTGCCGGAGAGATCGCCCAGAATGCTCTCGACGCGGTGATGCGCGATGCCCTGGGTTCTCATCAGGACTTCACCCTCACGCAGGCGGGAGATTTCATTCGCGACGGGCGGCAGTACCGGATGATGCGGATTCACGTCCTCGACGGTCAGGCTTTCGGCCTGGAAGGCGCACAGACCCGTCAGGACCTCATGATCCGGCTGCAATCCGCCTACGCCCAGGTGGCCGACGATCTGATCGACGGGGTGGCGGCCCTGCTGGGCGATCCGGTCACCCAGACGACAGGCCACCTGCACCAATATTTCTCGCAGGTTCTGTCGCAAAAGGCAGCGAACGCATTGACGGATGTCCCGGGCCACGGGTTGGTTGGCGTGGCATCGAAAGATACCGTTGAGGGCATTCTTGCGGACTTGATCTCGCAAGGTCTTCTGAGTGAGAACGACGCTGCGGAAATTGCGCTCAAGCTGCTAGATCACCAATCGGATGCGCATGCCGAGGCCAACGATGCCATCGCTTCGGCCGTCGCTGCAAATCAGAAGGTCATGGTGGTGTCCTCCGAGGGTTTTGCCGCAATGGCGCTGAGTTCCGGTGACCTGGTTACACGTCTGCTTGATCCGCAAACGGGCGAGCTGGTTTACGTCGTGCGCGCCGAGGCCATCCAGGCCAGGGGGCTCGATACACAAGGTGTGCTGGATCAGGCGGTTGCGGAACGTGTGCTCGAAGATGCAACCCACGGCGACCTCGACGGTCTGACCGCCGCTATCGTGACCTCGCTGAGCGAAGACGTGCAGACGTTGGAAAACCTGCTGTCCGTCGAGGTGGATGTCCCGCTGGCACTGATCGAAGTCGATGGCGGAAGCTCGACGGCAGAGCTCGCAGAGTTCATCGACGGTGATCTTGGCAGCTTCAGTTTCGGGGCTCGCAAGTTCCGGGTCGTGCAGCTCGCCGCGGCAACGGGGGCCCGGCTCGATCAACTGTCGCAAGGTTTCCACGATGCATTGCAGGCGTCCGGCTCTTCCTTGGTATCCGCCGAGGATGCCGGTGCGCTCTTTGGCAGCATTTCCCAGACCGCGTACATGAACGTGGCGCAGGCCCGGATTGCGGCCGCGCGCCTGCTGCCGGGACAGAACCCCGGCCATGATGTTCTGCTGGAAACGCTCGCCACAGCCGGGACCGAACAGCTCGTGGTGATCGAAGCGGCGGCACTTGGTGATCTCTCCAACATAGCCGACAGCGTGATCCGCGCGGCCTTTGCCGACTTTGACAGCATGCCTACAGACGTGTTTCGGCGCACCTACACGCCCATGGGCACGACCTACCCGGATGGCTTCAATCCTACTCAGGCTGCGCATCTTACACCCGGCCAGGCGATGGAGTTCACAATCGGCGGGCAAACCTACCGTGCCACCTACACGGCGGCTGGGGTAACGCCCTTCTTCTTCGAGAAGCTGGACATCACGCCGCTGCTGAAGGCACAGCCCTACGCGGTTCTGGACAAGTCGGTGGCCGATCAACTTGGCCTGCTGGACAAGGCGCTCTCCGCCGAGGATGCTGCGGCCCTGCTTGGCTATCATCTTGAGCCCGAACAACTGGCCTCTGCACTCGACGGTCTGTCGCATCACGGTGACAACCTCGAACAGATGGAATACCTGGCGGACCTCGGTCTCGGCAACCACGTCCTGAAGATGGTCGACCTTGGCCTGCCGGGCGAAGGTGCCAGGGGTCTGCTTGCAGATGCTGCCGGACGGTTCGAAGCAGGCAATCTGTCCTTCTCGTCGGGCGCCGACGGTCTCGCAATCGGCGAGTTCCGGATCGGTGGACGCCGCATCGGGATATGGCTGCAATACGCCGACGCGGCGCTTCCTTCCGTTGTTGCGGGACATACCCGCAGCCCATCCGAAGCGGCGGCACTGCTCGAGCAACTCATGGCAGAGGTCAAAACGGACAGCCCGTTGACGCAAGAAGGTGCTGGCCTTCTCTTTGGTGTCGGCGATTGGGAAGGTGCCAACGAATACGTCGCGGAC
>NZ_JAGEMH010000013.1:0-121199 GCF_040148795.1 Sagittula sp. NFXS13 | reverse complement strand
GAATCGAGATCATGTTCGGCAGGTTGAAGGATTGGAGAAGGGTCGCGACCCGGTACGACAGGTGCCCAAAGGTCTTCTTGTCCGCAATCGCTCTCGCTGCGACCATCATCTATTGGTTATGAGTCCACACCCTAGGGAGTATTGCTGCGAATACCTTTGCCGGGCAATGGATAACGGGATCCAGTTCGCGGAGGAAATCCGGAACCGGAGCACCAACGATACCCGCAGAGGGGGCAGGCCCAAGATGTGCGCGGAAGCGATCAAACCGGTCGGCAAACGCGATTTCCTTTTTCAGCCAATGTCTTTCAGTCTTCCGGTAGGCGGCGGCGGTCACCGGGCCGCTACCCATCCTTTGCCCGGTTTGTAACGCGCGCTGACGTGCCCGTCCTTCAAAGCAAAAAGATGCATCCACCGATTTTCAAAAAGCGCACGAACATCGTCATGAGCATCTAGAACTGTCTGAATGGCCTCTTCCGGTGCCTCGACCAGGACCGATAGCCGAAGCGGGTCGTGTATCGACCGGACGCTATCATAGAGTGCTTGCCGCGGCAGACCCGGCCGCAGAATACCACCGTTCCCCTCCACGACACCGATGCCGCTTGTCACATTATGGATCAGTTTATTGCCTGCTCCAAAGAGATCGGGCGCAACCGTAGAGCCGTAATACTGCAGACTGATCCAGCTTGCCACGACGGCAGGCGCGGTCAGGATAAGCGTCAGGGTCTCAAAATCGGCATCGGTGGTCCAGTCATAGCTGTGCAAGAAGCACCGCCCGTCGAGCCGCTCTTTGGCGACTTGCGTCCGGGGCGCTGCAATGAACGCGGCACAGCCCGCCAGCCCCCATTCCGGTCTCACCTCCGCCCAGTCCAGCGCGCGCCGGTCGACCGTATCGGGCCGTGCGCCGGGCAGGCGTTTGGCGCGCCCCGCCGCCACCTCGCGGCCCGCCCGGGACAGCAATTCGCGCGCCTTGGCCAAGGTCCCTTCATGGGCTTTCCCGAGTCCGTCCGGATATAGCGCGACACGGTCAGTGGTGGTGTCGTGTAGCCCAGCCACGAAAACAGTGTCCGCGGGGACCTCGATTCCATGCCCCTGCAGGCCGGCGCGGGTTTCGGTGTCGTTCAAAAGCGCAGCCAGAAGGCGTGCCGACACATCCCCTGCCTGCCCGCCACAGGCGCCACACTGATAGGCACTCTCATGCGGATTGTTGGTCGTCGATGCCCCGTGACCCAACAGCAGCACCATTGGTGCATGGCCTTGCGTCAGGCTCATCGCGGTCAGAACCTTCGCAGCCAGACCGGCTTTCTCCTCGGCCGACATCTCGACCTCAAAACGGGGGGCCGGCGCAGCGGTTGCCGCCTTGTGCCCCAACCCGAGGGCATCCCGAACCAGCTTGGCGCCGTAGACTGGCCCTGCAGCCTCAACAAAGGCGAAAGAGGACACCGCGGCCTGCCGAAACCGCGCCCAGGCACGCATGGTTCTGGACTGGATGCGCACCCGCTGCTCTTGTACTGGTGCCAGATGGCTCGATGTTTGCTGGGTCGGTTGCAAAAGCACCGGCAGATGAAGGGCGACCTCCTCGGTGCCGTGGCTCCGGTGTGCCACCGGCAGGCCAAAGAACCCGGCAAAGCCGATCGTCTCGATGTCTGGATCAATGTCTTCCAGCGCACGGCGCAGTGGCCCCGCGCGCACATCAATGCAGCAGGCCACCTGAAACTTTGGACGTTTCTGTTTGCGCGCAGGGATTTCGAGATCTATCGCCATGCACCTTTGAAACCCGCGCTCGCGCGCCTCTTGCAGTATGACGTCCACGACGCAGTCCTGATCAGGCGTGATTAGCATTTCGTGAGATGCCACAACTTTCGACCACGCGTCCGCGAGTTCAGGCACGTGGCGTAACAGTGCTTCTTCCCAGAGCATCCTGATCGCCAGAAGATCGCACAGCGTGCGATCTGTCTGTCCGTCCAGTTCGGCGGTCCATAGCAACCAGCGTGCGTGCTGCGCCCAGCCGCCGAGGTCTGTATAGTACCGGTGAAACACAGTTTCCGCAGCGGCTTCGTTCAGCGTCAGCGTCTCTGTCGCGCGCAGGATGGCGCGCTCTGATGTGTCCGGCGCTTCTGCCACATGGGCGCAGAACCCGCGCAACCCGCTGATCTCCGGCGTCAGGTCATTTGTGGCCCACTCCCTCCAGGACGCAAATGCGCCGCGCCCCGGTGCAGGTGTCCACAATGCCTGCCCCCGGTCAAAGTTCCCGGCGGCCCACAGCCCCACGCTGCGCCTGATCACAGCAGTCCAATCCGTGCCAGTGGCCTGTGTCGCAAGATCAGCAATCGTCGGCAGCGGCTCCGTTGGTTTCCCGGGCAGCCGCGCCTGCGCCTTGAGGTCTGCAAGGTCCACGGGCTTCAGCGACGAAGTACAATCGTCCAGTGCGTCTGCCAGGTCCTCATCCGTGATCTCGCCGTCGTCGATCAGCTGCCTGTAAGTTTCCCGCGGCAATGTCAGCCGCGCGCCCGCCACTCTTGCCAGCCGCGCGGAGGCGTGGGCAAGATCCTCGCCGGCCTGACCCAGAAACGGGTTGACCGCGACAGTCGCGTCCAGTGGAAAGGCGGGCGGCACGTGGCGCGCGGCAGCTTCGGCAGCTTGCAGCAGACCATTGGCCCGCTCAGGTTCGATTTGAGTGTGCTTGAGGAACATCGGTTTCTTCCTTGTATCAAGTCGTTTTCTGCGCGCGCAGCCCGCCGATCAGCCGGTCGAGGAGCGTATTCAGGTAAAGCCCGTTAGCGATATGCACCCGCAGCCCGGCCATCGAAGGGTGATGCGCCCAGAGTGGGAACAGGGATTGCGCGAATGCCACCAGTCCGAAGGACACCAAGGCGAGCACGATCATGGCCCACTCCAGCGCTCCGGGAGCGGGCGGCGCGGGCAGTTGCGCGCCCCAAAGACCACCTGCGATCAGTTGGAATGTGAAATACCCCAGCGCGGTGGCTACGGAGGCCAACGTCGTTCGCTGGGTCAGCGCTGCCGGGGCGGCATCCGCCAATCCCTGTGCGACCAGGTAGGCCACGCCGAAGACCAGGATCACGCCAAGTGCCAGCGCCTGTTCTGATTTCGGACCGATCAGTGCAATGAACCCACTTGCCACAATGGCGTAGAGAACGAGCGCAATCGCAAAGGCCCGCGCCACTGCCTTCAGGTCGGGCACGGCCACGGGGCCTGGTTTGCGCACGGCCGCGACCAATTGCACGGCAGAGCCTGAACTCAGGAAAGCATGGGCCTTGTAGAGCGAGTGCGCCACAATATGCAGCAGCGCGAGCGTCCAGAGCCCCAGGCCACATTGCAACAGCATGAATCCCATCTGACTGATCGTGGACCAGGCAAGTGCCGTCTTGACCGCACTTTGGGTCAGCATAACCACCGCACCGAACAGGGCGGTGAGACCGCCGATCATCACGAGTGCGGCCATGCTTCCGGGGCTGGCCTGTACGACCTCAGCCATGCGGATCAGGACGATGCCACCGGAATTGATGATCCCCGCATGCAGCAGAGCAGATACCGGCGTCGGCGCCTCCATCACCTCGGTCAGCCACCCATGCATTGGGAACGTGGCCGTCTTCAGTACTGCGGCGAGGATCAACAGAGCCAAGCCGGTCTTGCCCGCAAAGGACAGCCCGTCATGCGCGCTTGCCGTGATGTCCGTAAAGTTCAGGCTCCCTTGGTCCAGCCAGAAAACGCAGGCCGCTCCGATCAACGCCGCATCGCCCAGGCCCCAGACCAATGTGAATTTGTTTGCTGCCCGTCTGGCTTCCGGGCGGTTTCCATAGAACAGCAGCAGTGCCCGAAGGCTTAGTCCGATCAAACCGAAAGCAGTTACAAGCACGGCAAAGCTGCCTGCCAGCGCCAGAAGCAGCACCGCCGCCAGCGTGACCAGCATCAGACCGTGAAACGCCGCTTCGCGCGGTTCGCCGTCCAGGTAAGGTCGCGCGTACCGCATCACCACCCAGCCGATGAACGCAACCAGAAGCATCATGGTCGCGCTGACTGAATCGAGCCGCAGCGCAAGCCATGTGGCAAAGGGGGCCTCCAGCGTAACGGGGCCCCGGTCCAAAAGCATCAAAACTGCCGCGACGGCGAACAGCACCGCAACAAGCGCGGCGCCTTCTGACAGATGACTGCGCCGTTGCGGCCAACCGCCCGGACGCAGGGCATAGACACCGGCCGCAGTCATAAGCGCCAGTGGAGCAAGAAGAAGGATCGTCAGAACAGGCAACATCGCGCAACTCCGTTTCGGGTCAGGTCTCCCGAGCCGGAATAGCGGCGCTGATTAAATAAAAAAAATACTAATAATATTCAGAATCGTTCTATAAAATAGAACTATGTCGAGTCTCAACCTGCACCATTTGCGCCTCTTTCGCGCTGTCGCCCACGACGGAACGCTGACCGGCGCGGCGCGCACTTTGAACCTGTCGCAATCGGCCCTGTCCACACAGATCAAGACGCTCGAGGTGTCTCTCGGGCACGATCTTTTTGAACGCCGTGGTCGCAGATTGCTGCTGACGGAGGCGGGCCGGATCGCGCTCGACCATGCGGAGGCTATATTTCGGACGGCCGAAGATCTCAGCGCCACGTTGCGTGAAAGCGGTGGCGGAAGACGGGCGTTGCGGGTCGGGGCTCTTGCCACCCTGTCGCGGAACTTTCAGATGCAGCTTTTGCGCCCCTTTATCGGCCGCCGTGACGTAGAGGTTGTGCTGCGCTCGGGGCGCCAGACTGACCTCTTGCGCGGTCTTGAAGGCATGGCGCTCGATATGGTCCTGACCAACCTCGCCCCCGCCCGCGATGCCGCCAGCCGGTACATTGTGCAGCGGCTCTCGGAACAACCCGTCAGCCTGATCGGCACAGCAGACCGCGTGGGTCGGCCCCCGCGCGCGTTGGCCGACCTCTTGGCGTCCGAGCCTCTGATCCTGCCGACGCCCGAAACCGCCATTCGCACAGCGTTCGACGGGTTGCTGTCGCGACTTGGCGTGTCGCCACAGGTCGCGGCAGAGGCTGACGATATGGCGATGCTGCGTCTGCTGACACGAGAGGATGCTGGCCTCGCCGTGATCCCGCCAATTGTTGTACAGGACGAGTTGGCGGATGGTCTGCTGACCGAGGCCGCGCAACTGGACGGTATCGTCGAGGCCTTCTTTGTCGTGACGCTTGACCGGCGGTTTCCCAATCCACTTGTTGCGGAACTGCTGGGGTGAGGCATCTCACTCCGGCTTGATAGTCCGCAAGATATCGGGACCCCTAAGGTGCGCACATCTACGGCAACGACGTGGAGTCCGACGTCTTCCTTGGCGTCATTGGGATCGCGTTTTGGTCTGTTTTCTCCGTACCTTGCACTTTAACCTGCCAATCCTGCGTGCGTGACTTGCCATGGTTGTCGCGGGCGGCAGCATGGGTTTTAACGTCTCAATCGACGCCCTGTGAGGCAATAGAAATCGGCGAAAACAGCGCGTACACGGACCTGGATCGGTCTATGGTGCGCAGCAGACAGTTACTCAATTCGGTGCGGAGAAAATATGACCACATACATGACGTGGGACGCCCTGCTAAACGCGCAACGGCTGGGTGATGACGACTACATTCCCCGCCGGAGTCGCTCGATCTTTCTTCAAGATCACGACCGCATCGTGTTCTCCGCCCCGTTCCGTCGGTTGGCGAACAAAACACAGGTTCAGCCGCTCTATGCCCACGATCACGTGCATCATCGACTGATCCATTCAATCGAGGTTGGCAGCGTAGGTCGATCACTCGCTATGAGAGTAAGCGACTGGCTCGAAGAAACCGGTCACGTGACCGGTGCCCAGGCGCAAGATCTGCCAGACATCGTTCAGGCCGCTTGTGTTGCGCATGACATAGGCAATCCGCCCTTCGGACATTCCGGTGAGGAGTCCATGGGCGCCTGGTTTGCGGAGGTCTTCGCCAGAGAGCGTGGCCTCTGCGCGGACCTCCCAAAAGAGCTTCGGCACCAATTCACCGCGTTCGAGGGCAACGCACAGGGGTTTCGCATTCTGACGCGGCTGGAAATGTACCGCAACGACGGTGGAATGCGTTTGTCGAAGGCGGTCCTCGGAGCCTTTACCAAATACCCGGTCACGGCAGCGGACCAAAAGGCGCTTCTCGGCAGCAAAAATTACGTTGGCCTGAAAAAGTTCGGTATTTTCAACAATGAGTTGGCAATATTCTCCAACGTGGCGGAGGGGCTTGGTCTGTCGCAGATCGGGGCGGATTCCGCACCGGCTTGGGCCCGCCACCCCTTGGTGTTTCTGGTCGAGGCCGCCGACGACATCACGTACAATATCGTAGATCTGGAAGATGCCTTCACCACGGGTGAACTGCCGTTCCAGACTGTCCGTGATCTATTGGCCGATGTGATCGGCGCGCATGTGCAACAGCGCGCGGACATGACAGAAGAAGAACAGATCGCCTATCTGCGCGCCCGCGCCATAGGGGCAGCAATCGACGCCTGCGCCGCAGCATTTCAAAACAATTACGCCGACATCATGTCAGGCAGATTTTCGGACGATCTGGTCGGCGCAAGCCGTTTGAGCGAGGTATTTGCCGGGATCAAACGTACGGCGCGAGAGCGGATCTTTACGGCCACGCGCAAGACCGAGCTGGAGATTTCTGGTCGTCGTATCATAGCAAATGTCATGTCCGGCATTCTTCCGGTGTACGAGGATCTTGCGTCTTCGAATTGGAACACAGAACATCTGTCAGAGCACTCGAACCACCTTGTGCGGGCTTTGAAATTGGACCTGCGCGACGTGACCGATCCCGAAAGCGCCTTGCACGCTTTGGCTGATTTCACTTCTGGCATGACAGATCGATATGCGCTGAGGATGTCGCGAATGCTATCCGGAACGTAACCGTCCCATAGCTGAAACATCCGGTTCTGCCGGTGATTTTCATCTGGCGATGTGTCTGCCCACATGCGACACCTTTGATATGAAACGCATCGTCGCCTCTCTTGTTGCTCTCAGTCTCGCCACGCCCTTGGCCGCGCGCGAGGTGACGGTCTTTGCCGCGGCCTCCCTTCGCACAGCCTTGGACGAGGTCATCGCGGCCTACGAACGAGAGACCGCCGACGAGGTCGTGGTCAGCTACGCCGGATCGTCGGCGCTGGCGCGACAGATCCAGCAGGGGGCTCCGGCGGATGTATTCCTGTCGGCAAACGTGGGCTGGATGGACAGTCTGGAGGACGCGGGACTGCTGGCCGAGGGCACGCGCACCGATTTGCTGGGCAATGCGTTGGTCCTGGTCTCTGGCACGCCCGGTGACCCTGTAATTCTCGGACCGGAAACGGATCTGGTGGGACTCTTGGACGGCGGCAAACTGGCCATGGCGCTGGTGGATGCAGTGCCCGCCGGCATCTATGGCAAAGCAGCGTTGGAGCATCTGACGCTGTGGGACAGCGTCGCGCCGCAGGTTGCGCAGACTGATAATGTGCGGGCGGCACTGGCTTTGGTCGCGCTGGGCGCCGCACCGTTTGGGATCGTGTACGCCACCGATGCGCAGGCAGAACCGAGGGTCTATGCACGCGCCAGTTTTCCGTCCGACAGCCATCCCCCCATCATCTACCCGATGGCCGCACTGGATGGACAAGCACAGGAGGCCTTGCCTTTCGTGTCATTTCTGAAAACGCCTGAAGCCAAAACCCTTTTCGAATCCAATGGCTTCCGTGTTCTGGATGACTGACTGATGAGCTGGCTCGGGCCGCAGGAATGGGCCGCCGTAGCCCTGTCGTTAAAGGTGTCGTTCTGGGCCATGCTGTCCTCGCTGCCATTTGGGATGCTCTGCGCCTACGCCTTGGCCCGTTGGCGGTTTCCCGGGCGACAGGTCCTGAACGGTCTGGTGCATTTGCCCCTGATCCTGCCGCCGGTTGTAACAGGCTATCTGTTGTTGATGACCTTCAGTCCGCGGGCTCCGGTGGGGCAACTGCTCGACACCATTGGCCTGCCGCTGGCGTTCCGTTGGACCGGCGCGGCCTTGGCTGCGGCTATCATGGGCTTCCCTTTGATGGTGCGGGCCATGCGTCTGTCCATTGAGGCGGTTGACCCCAAACTTGAAGAAGCCGCAGCCACGCTTGGGGCGTCCCGCGCTTGGGTCTTTTGCACCATCACCCTCCCTTTGATCCTGCCGGGCGTTCTGACCGGCGCGATTCTTGCGTTTGCCAAGGCGATGGGAGAATTCGGGGCCACGATCACCTTCGTTTCCAACATTCCGGGCCAAACACAAACGCTGCCGTCCGCGATCTACGCGTTTCTGCAGGTGCCGGGTGGCGAATCCTCTGCGCTGCGGCTGGTCGTTGTGTCCGTGGTGGTGGCCATGACGGCGCTGATGCTGTCTGAATGGGTGTCGCGCAAGATTGCCGCGCGGGTTGGCGCGTGATGCTGGAGATCGCGCTGTCTCACCGTTTTGGCGACTTTGCGCTGGACGTCGAGCTGCATTTACCACCCGGCCTGACAGTGCTTTTTGGCCGTTCCGGCTCCGGGAAAAGCAGCGTGATCAAGGCGGTCGCGGGCCTGTTACGTCCAGACAAGGGGCGGATCGTTCTCCAGGACCGCGTGCTGGGGGACACCGACCGCAACATCTGGCTGCCGCCTCACAAACGCGGGCTTGGAGTTATATTTCAGGAAGGTCGTCTGTTTCCACATCTGACAGTGCGTCAAAATTTACTTTACGGGCAAAGGCGCGGAGGCACAGGCGAGCTGTCCGATGTGGTGGACATGCTGGGCATAGGTGATCTTATACACCGCCGGCCCGCAGGCCTATCTGGCGGTGAACAGCAGCGCGTGGCCATCGGTCGGGCGCTTTTGGCGAATCCTGGCGTGATCCTTGCCGACGAACCGCTTGCCGCGCTGGACGAGGCGCGAAAGGGCGACATTCTTCCGTATTTCGAAATGCTCAGGGATCGGGACATCCCGATCCTTTACGTCACCCATTCGCCGGCAGAGGTCGCCCGTCTTGCAACGCAAGTCGTCGTTCTCGACGAGGGGCGCGTGCTGCGTCAAGGCACGGCGCGCGACGTTTTGGGCGACCCTGCTCTGGTGCCAGCAGGCATCCGCGGCGTCGGTGCCGTGCTCGAAGCGCGGGTTGCCCGCCATCACGATGACGGACTGACTGAACTGGATGCCAGTGGCGTGCCGTTGTTTCTGCCGCGCGTCTCCTCGTCAGTCGGTGACGTCGTGCGCATTCGTATCGCGGCGCAGGAGGTCATTCTGTCTCGGTCGCGTCCCGAAGGTTTGTCCGCGCTGAATATCCTTCCGGGTCATGTGGATAGCATCCGCTCAGGGGATGGCCCCGGCGCGCTGGTGGCCTTGCGCACGCCCGCCGGTCGGGTGCTCGCCCGGGTCACGCAACGCTCTGCCCAGGCGCTTGGATTGACGGAGGGCGTATCGTGCCATGCGGTGGTCAAGACTGTGGCCATTGCGCCGGAGGACATCGGCCGGGGTTGAACCCCGTCGCGCTCCCCCTAACTGGCGCATGATGAAACGCGCATTGATCATAGGGTCGTCCGGCGGCATTGGCGCAGCCTTGGCGCAGGCGCTTGAGGCCCGAGATATAGAGACCGTAGGCCTGTCACGCTCCGTTGACGGGCTGGACATCACCTCCGAGGACAGCGTGGCCGAGGCATTGGGTCATCTGGAGGGGACATTTGACCTGATCTTTGTCGCCACAGGTGCGCTGCGGATCAACGGCGCAGCGCCGGAAAAATCGTTGGACGCTGTGGATGCACGGGCCTTGGCTGACCAATATGCGGTCAACGCGATCGGACCGCTCCTGATCCTGAAACACGCCCGCCGCCTGCTGCCACGACACGATCCATCGGTCTTTGCGGTTCTGTCAGCGCGGGTCGGCTCTATCGGCGACAACCGGTTGGGCGGCTGGTACGGATATCGGGCAGCAAAGGCGGGCGTGAACCAATTTATTCACGGGGCGTCGGTAGAATTAGGGCGTAAATACAAAGGCCTATGCTGCATCTGCCTGCACCCCGGCACGGTGGAAACGGACTTCACCAAGGGCTATCAGGACCGCCATGCAACGGTCACACCCGACGTCGCGGCGGAACGCCTGTTGGATGTGATCGGCGGCCTGACGTCACGGGACAGTGGTCGCTTCCTCGATTACGCGGGAAAGGACATTCCGTGGTGAACCTTGTCCTCGTCCTTGGGGACCAGCTGTCCGACCGCGTGGCGGCGTTGAAAGCCGCTGATAAATCGCGGGATGTGGTGGTGATGGCCGAGGTCGCGGATGAGACGACCTATGTTGGCCACCACCCCAAGAAGATCGCGCTGATCTTCGCAGCGATGCGCAAATTCGCGACGCGCTTGAGGGATGACGGTTGGCAGGTCGCCTATACTGAACTCGACGACACCGACAATTCCGGCAGCATCTGTGGAGAGTTGCTGCGTCGTGCAGAGCAGTTCAGCGCCAGCGATGTCATCGCCACCGAACCCGGCGAATGGCGGTTGATCGACGCTTTGAACCACTGTCCGCTCAAGGTGCAGCAGGTGGAGGATGATCGTTTCATCGCCACGCACCGGGATTTCAATGAGTGGGCCACGGGTCGCAAAGCCCTGCGTATGGAGTATTTTTACCGCGACATGCGGCGCAAGACCGATTTGATGATGGACGGTGATCAGCCCGCTGGCGATCAGTGGAACTACGATCACGACAACCGCAAACCGGCCTCTGGCGAGGTGGATACAGCCCCGATGCAATTCACGCCGGATGAGACGGTTGAGGAGGTCTTGGATCTGGTCGAGGCGAGGTTCGGTGAAAATTTCGGAGAACTTCGACCTTTCACCCTCGCCACGGATCAGGCGCAAGCCCGCCGTGCGCTTGCGCATTTCGTCAAATCCGCGCTGCCGAAATTCGGTGACTATCAGGATGCGATGATGGAGGGGGAGGCCTTTCTCTGGCACGCGCATCTGTCTGCTTACATCAACATCGGCCTGCTTGATCCGCTGGAAGTCTGCCAAGCGGTCGAGCAGGCTTGGAAAAATGGGGACGCGCCGATCAACGCCGCCGAAGGATTCATCCGCCAGATCATCGGCTGGCGGGAGTATGTGCGTGGCATCTATTTCCACGAGGGGCCGGATTACACCCAGCGCAATGGTCTGCGGCATTCCCGGGACCTGCCGTGGTTTTACTGGGGCGGCGAGACGCGGATGCGCTGCGTGGGCCAAGCGGTCGATCAGACCCGCACCGAAGGGTATGCCCATCACATTCAGCGCCTCATGGTCACGGGCAATTTCGCCCTGTTGGCCGGGATTGACCCGCATCAGGTGCATGAATGGTATCTGAGCGTCTACATTGATGCCTTCGAGTGGGTGGAAGCGCCCAACACCATCGGCATGAGCCAGTTCGCGGACGGCGGCGTGATCGCGTCAAAGCCCTATGTCTCGTCCGGAAACTACATCAAGAAGATGTCGGATCACTGCGGCAAGTGCAGTTACAACGTCAATGCGAAGGATGGAGAGGACGACGCCTGCCCCTTCAACCTGCTATATTGGCATTTCCTCGATCGGCACCGCGACCGGTTCTCGGACAATGGCCGCATGGGGAACATGTACCGCACGTGGGACCGTATGGCAGAGGATAAGCGCGGTCGAATATTGGACCGCGCCAACGCATTCCTGAAAAGCATGGACAACGGCCAAACGGTCTAACAGATTGCCGACCCGTCTAGGGCAATGCAGCTCAGATCAGTGGGCAACGCCTTGGACCATCAATCGACCCGTTACTGATCCGTCGGAACCTCGGGCGCCTCATCCGGGGCAGGGGTCGTCGTCGAGTTTCGGGTCAGCGCGCCGCCGATCCACTCCCCCGTGGCCTGTTCCCCAGAGGCGTAGCGCATGGTGCCTTCGCCCTGTCGCTTGCCGTCGACAAAGTCGCCCTCGTAGACATCGCCATTGGCGTAGGTTGCCACGCCCTTGCCGTTGATCTCGCCGTTGGACCAGCCGCCTTCGTAGCGGAAGCCCGATGGCATGACGATTGTGCCTTGCCCATGACGCAGCCCATCGCGGAACTGCCCCTCGTACACCGTCCCGTCGGGGTAGGTTGCCGTGCCGGTGCCGTGGCGTTCACCGTCCTGCCATGCGCCTTCGTAACGGTAGCCGTCCGGGTATGTCATAACGCCCTGGCCTTCATTGCGCGCGTTGATGAAATCGCCCTCGTAAACCAGGCCATTGGGGTAGGTCGCGCGGCCCTGACCGTCGATCACACCATCGATCCAGGTGCCCTCGTACGTCGCGCCATCAGGATAGGTGATCTTGCCCGTGCCGTTCGCCAGGTCGCCCTGGAATTCACCCTCGTAGACTGATCCATCAGGATAGGTGACTTTACCCTGACCTTCGATCTGACCGGACACCCAGTCGCCGGTGTATTGATAGCCGTCCTGCCCGCTAAAGGTGCCAACGCCGTGCCGCTGGTCGTTGTTGAACGCGCCCTCGTAGGTGTCGCCGTTCTTGTAGGTGACTTTGCCCAGACCCTCGCGGCGGCCATCGACCAGATCGCCCTCGTAAATATCGCCGTTGGGTTGGGTCAGCTTGCCGCGTCCGTCGATCTGACCGTCGCGCCATGTGCCCTCGTAGACTAGCCCGTCGGTCATGGTGAGCTTGCCCATGCCGTCGCGCTCGCCATTGGCCACGCGCCCCTCGTAGACCGAACCATCGGGGTAGTTGATGTCGGCATTGCCTTCTTTCACACCGTTCACCCACTGGCCGTCATAGACGTAGCCGTTGGGCGCGGTCATCACGCCCTTGCCGTGGTGCAGCGCGTTGCGGAAGGACCCCTCGTAGCGCACGCCATTGGCATAGGTCGCGACACCTTGTCCGGTGATCTTTCCGTCCAGCCAAGACCCTTCGTAGGTGCCACCGTCGGCAAAGGTGATGCGGCCCGCGCCCTCCGGCTTTCCCTTGGCAAAGGTGCCTTGGTACACTGATCCGTTCGGAAAGCGTGCCACGCCTTGGCCGCGGATCTCGCCCTCAACCCATGCGCCATCGTATTCGTAGCCATTGGGCAGGCGGTAAGTGCCCTGGCCGTGCTGCAACCCGTCCTGAAAGGTGCCTTCGTAGACGCCGCCGTCGTCATATTCCTTGGTCACGACATCGCCGTCCTGCGCAAACGCCACAGGTGTTGTGGCGAGCGTCGCGATCAGGGTGAGAATGGCCTTGGTCTTCATGAGCTGCCGCCCTCCCAGCGGGTGTTCCGGTAGGGAATTGGTAAAGGAGGGGGCGACACGGGGCAACGCCGTTTTGGCCATGACTTTGCGGGCGGCTTTCATCCGCCCTCTGGTCTGCTATGTGGAGGGCAAAGTTGAAAGGACGCGCGATGACCGATCGTTTCCGCCTGACCATGGCGCAGCTGAACCCCACTGTGGGTGATCTCAGGGGCAACGCTGAAAAAGCGCGTGCCGCCTGGGCGCAGGGGCGCGAGGCCGGGGCCGACCTTGTGGCGCTGCCAGAGATGTTCATCACGGGCTACCAGACGCAGGATCTGGTGATGAAGCCCGCCTTCATCAACGACGCGGTTGCGACGATCGAGGCACTGGCGCGCGACTGTGCCGACGGCCCTGCGCTGGCCATCGGCGGTCCATGTCCCGAAGGAACGAAGCTGCACAATTCCTACTACGTGCTGCAGGATGGCAAGGTTGCCTCCATCACTCACAAGTTTTTCCTGCCCAATTTCAACGTCTTCGACGAGGTGCGCCTGTTTTCCCGCGATCAGATGCAAGGGCCGGTCTCGGTCAACGGTGTCCGTCTCGGGATGCCGATCTGCGAAGATGCCTGGTATCCGGACGTGGTCGAGGCGATGGAGGAATCGGGTGCGGAGATCCTGGTGGTGCCCAATGGCTCCCCCTATTTCCGCAATAAGTACGAAACCCGCCTGAACAAGATGGTCGCCCGGGTGATCGAAAGCAGCTTGCCGTTGGCCTACCTCAACATGGTGGGTGGGCAGGACGATCAGGTGTTCGACGGTGGTTCCTTTGTCCTGAACGCCCACGGCGCGCCGGCGGTGCAGTTCCCCGTTTTCGACGAAGTGGTTGAAACAGTGGAATTTACCCGAGGCGACAACGGCTGGGTTGCAGAGCCGGGCCGCTTTGACAAACACCCCGACGCTTGGGAGCAGGATTACCGCGTCATGGTCGAATCCTTGCGCGATTATTGCGGCAAGACCGGATTTGGCAAGGTGCTGCTGGGCATGTCGGGCGGCATCGACTCCGCCTTGGTGGCAACGATTGCCACTGATGCGCTGGGCGCGGACAACGTGCGCTGCGTCATGCTGCCCTCGGAATACACGTCGGATCATTCGCTGGAAGATGCCAAAGGCTGCGCCGAGGCGCTGGGGGTCCGCTATGATTTCGTGCCGATCACCGAAGGACGCGATGCGATTACCAACACGCTTGCCCCACTGTTCGAGGGCACGCAGCCCGATCTTGCGGAGGAGAATATCCAAAGCCGCCTGCGGGGGCTGCTGCTCATGGCGCTGTCGAACAAGTTTGGGGAAATGCTGCTGACCACCGGCAACAAATCCGAGGTCGCAGTGGGTTATGCCACGATCTACGGTGATATGGCAGGCGGCTATAATCCGATCAAGGATCTCTACAAAACCCGTGTGTTCGAGACGTGCCGCTGGCGAAACGCCAATCACCGCGCATGGATGAATGCCCCCGAGGGTGAGGTCATTCCCGACCGGATCATCACCAAACCGCCTAGCGCCGAATTGCGTGAAGACCAGAAGGACAGCGACTCGCTGCCCGACTACCCTGTGCTTGATGCGATTCTCGATATTCTTGTGGATCAGGACGGCTCTGTCGCGGATTGCGTAGATGCCGGATACTCGCGTGAAGATGCGCAGCGAGTGCAGCACCTGCTCTACATCAGCGAATACAAGAGATACCAATCCGCACCCGGTGCCCGCCTGACGCCGCGCGCCTTCTGGCTGGATCGCCGTTATCCCATTGTAAACCGTTGGCGCGACGAAGGCTGAACGCAAAGAAAAAGGGGCCATAAAGGCCCCTTCCTCTATCAAACTAGAACTGAATTAGTTCCAAGGCGCTTCGTCAACGCTCTCACGCTGTTCCAGCTGCTCTTCGTTCAGACGCGTCACGATGGCGTAGGTCTTGTCGTCGACCGGAACCAGTTTGACGTCGTTCATTTCCAGCATCACGTGCTTGTCACCGATGTCGAGGAAACCGCCGACCTCAGCCACAACGCCAATCATCTGACCGTTGGAGTCGAGCACGATGTCTTCGATCTCGCCGATCTCGTTCCAGTCAGCGCCGACTTTGTCGTAAGTCATGTCCCATGCGGAGCCTTCGTCGTTGGCTTCGTTCATGGTGTAGATGTTGCCGCCGGTGATATCGCGGGTACGGATCAGCTTGGCGTCAGACTCCATGTCGTCGTTCATCGCAGTATCGGTCGTCTCCACCCCGTTGGTCTCCATCTGAGTGGATTCCATCTTCGTGGTGTCCTTGGCCATCGCGTCGTCTGCGGAGTGGCTCTCGGCGAATGCGCCGGTTGCGGCTACGGACAGTGCGAGTGCGGATGCATAAAAGGTTTTCATGGTGTGCTCCCTAGTTGGTTTCTGGGTATCTAACGGGGGAGAGCGGCAAGTCGTTCCAGTTTGTTTCGACTGAATATTTTTTAATCGTTCTGGAACTTTTCCCGTATTGAGGGTGTGGAATGTGTTAACCGCGTCCTATTCCCACCACGGGTCAATGGCGGCGATATCGCCGTCTGACCAACCAAAGTGATGCGCGATTTCATGCACCACCACATGCGTCACCAGATCCTGCAGGTCCACATCGCCGCGGGTCTTCCATTCATGCAGGATAGGCTGTCGAAACAGCCAGACCGTATCGGGGAAGGGCGCCGGGTCGGACACGGATTTGAACGGCAGCGGTACACCGTCGTAAAGCCCGGTCAGCTCCAGCGGGTCATCGATCTGCATTTCATCGAGGATATGTTGACGCGGCCAATCTTCCACGCGCAGCAATATTTGCGCAGCAGGGGCACGAAAGGGATCTGGCAAATCGGCCAGCGCGGTTTCGGCCATGGCGCGAAAGGCATCGGGATCTGTGCGTGTCATAGGGTTCAGATATGCGGGCGGGACGCCAAGCGAAAGCATCTCTTGGTGAAATACCCAGATCAGCCCAGGGGATAAGATCCCAGCAATTCATGCACTGCTCCGTCGCTGTTCAGATGCGACTGAAAGAGTGCAAAGTTTGTGCAAACCGCCGTTGGCATCCGTGCTCCGGCCAGCGCGGCCAGCGCGCCAGAGGCATTGGCCCCCCCCTTGAGCCGCGCCAGCGTGACGTGGGGCCGAAAGCGCCGCCGCTCCAGCGTCAGACCCGCGCCGCGCAGGCGTGAGCGGACCCGATCATACAGCTCCATCAAGGGCGCGTCGCCGTCGACCTCCAAGCCAACGACCTGCCCGTCACGTCCGCCCAACAGTGCGGCACCGCTCAATGTCAGGGGGATTTGCGGCGCGCGCAGCGTTTCCAGCCCTTCATGCAGCGCTTGCGCGATTTGCTCGGGTTGGTCGCCAAGAAAGGCCAGTGTCAGGTGCAGGTTTTCTTCCGGCACAGGTCGACCTATCGGCAGCTGGGCCTGTAGATCAGTCAGGGCGGCACGGGTTTCCGGCGGAAGGGTCAGGGCAATGAACAAGCGCATTCCGCGACACTGCCACGGAAGGACCGACCAGCGCCAGAGCCGGAGGGCTTTCCTTGGGGTCTCAGCAGGTTAACACACCGTTTACAGTTTGAGCAGAGTCGTGCGTGGCAGCATCTCGGCGTAATCCTCCGGGCGGCAAAGCTGCGTGCCCGGACTGATGACGGCAGCCGCCGCCGCAGCGGCCCCCCTGCGCAGGGCCTCGGGCGGGGCCTCTCCTGTTGCGATGGCCAGAGTGAACCCACCGACAAAGCTGTCCCCCGCGCCGATGGCAGAGACCACACGGTCGTTGGCGGCGGAGGTGTGCCATTGGCCATCCGGTGTCGCCATGACCGAGCCATCCGCCCCGCGCGCGATAATCACCAGCTCTCCCGCGCCGCGTTGGCGCAGAGTCTCGGCGAAGGCGGCGCTGTCGACGCGGGTCTCCAGCGGCAGCCCGGACAGGTCGCGCGCCTCGTGGCTGTCCATCCGCAAAACGTAAGGTGCGGGCGGTACGCCTTGCGCTTGCAGATCCAGATGAGGCCCGGACGTGTCGATAATCACTCGCCGTGGTGCCAGGCGCGTGCAGGCCCGGGGCAGGAAGCCCGGCTCCGCCCCCGGCGGCATCGACCCGGAAAACACGATCAAAGCATCCTCCGGCGCCTGCGCCACGATCTGATCCAGCACGCTGTCCAATTGCGCCTCGGTCCAGATGGGGCCGTTCAGAACGAACCGATACTGGTCCCCGCTGGCCGCGTCGGTGACGGCAAAGCTGTGGCGGGTCTCTCCCGGGGCACCAACGCGCAAGGGGTCCAGCCCGTAGTCCACCAACAGCGCCGCCAAAGCGTCGCCTGTCGGTCCACCCAGGGCCACCAAAGGTCGCGCGACGCCGCCAAGTTGCGTAATGGCCCGCGCCACATTCACCCCGCCGCCGCCGGGCTCGGCGCTTTCAGGCCCGCAGCGCAGCTTTCGATTGGGCGACACCTGCGCCGTCGACGTCGCAAGGTCGAGAGCCGGGTTCAACGTGACAGTGAGAATTTGTGACATGTGCGGTCCTCTGCTCAGGTCTTGCCGCGACTTTGGCACAAGCGCCCCTGAGGACAAGTCGGATTTGCCCAGCCTGACGCGCGTCAGCCTAGACAATTCTGGCGCAATGTGAAAACAGCGCTTTCTGTCAGGAGGCCCCATATCATGACCGTAACCCGCTTTGCCCCGTCGCCCACCGGCTGGATTCACGTCGGTAACCTGCGCGCCGCGCTGTTCAACTACCTCATCGCCAAAAAGGCGGGGGGCACGTTCATCCTGCGCATCGACGACACCGACCCTGAGCGGTCGAAAGAAGAATACGTCGACGGTATCAAGCGTGACCTCGAGTGGTTGGGCATTCATTGGGACAAGGTGGAGCGCCAGTCCGAGCGGCTCGACCGCTAC
Source organism: Sagittula sp. NFXS13 (assembly GCF_040148795.1). Taxonomy (NCBI): domain Bacteria; kingdom Pseudomonadati; phylum Pseudomonadota; class Alphaproteobacteria; order Rhodobacterales; family Roseobacteraceae; genus Sagittula; species Sagittula sp. NFXS13. The sequence continues at coordinate 103,071 of NZ_JAGEMH010000013.1, read as the reverse complement.
GTCGAAGCAGCGGACAAGCTGCGCGAGATGGGCCGCTTTTACGAAGCATGGGAAACGCCGACAGAGCTGGACCTGAAGCGCAAGAAGCAGCTCAACATGGGCAAGCCGCCGGTCTACGACCGTGCCGCGCTGAGCCTGTCGGACGAGGAAAAGGCGACCCTTCGCGCAGAGCGGGGCGCCGGGGTCTGGCGCTTCAAGCTGGCGCACGAACGGATTGAATGGAACGACGGCATTCTGGGCGACGTGTCTATCGACGCGGCCTCGGTGTCGGACCCTGTGTTGATCCGTGCGGACGGTCAGTTCCTTTATACTCTGGCTTCTGTCGTGGACGACACGGATATGGGCATCACCCATGTGGTGCGCGGCAACGACCACGTGACCAACACGGCAACCCAGATCCAGATGATCGAGGCGCTGGGCTTTGCACCGCCAGAGTTTGCGCACTTCTCGCTGCTCACCGGCCCGCAAGGCGAGGCGCTGTCCAAGCGTCTTGGCACGCTGGCCCTGAAGGATCTGCGCGAAAACGGCGTGGAGCCGGAGGCGCTGATCTCGCTCATGGCCCGTCTGGGGTCCTCGCAGCCGGTGGAGCTGCGGATGAGCATGGACGAGGTGGCCGAGGGCTGGGAGCTGTCGCAGTTCGGCTCCGCCCCGACCAAGTTCGACGCCGAGGATCTCTATCCGCTGACCGCCCGCAAGCTGCACGATCTGCCGTTCACGGAAGTGCAGGACGAGGTCGTGGCGCTGGGCGTTCCAGCGGACAAGGCAGAGCTGTTCTGGTCCGTGGTGCGCGACAACCTGACCACGCGCAAGGACATGGGCCCGTGGTGGGCGCTGTTCCGCGACGGCGCAGAGCCGATGGTGGCAAACGAAGACCGCGATTTCATCGCCGAAGCCATGCCGCTTCTTGGCGAGCCGCCCTATGATGCGACCACCTGGAAGTCATTCACTGACGCGGCAAAGGAAAAAACCGGTCGCAAAGGCAAAGGCCTGTTCATGCCGCTGCGCAAGGCAATCACCGGGATGGAGCGTGGTCCGGACATGGCTGCCGTTCTGCAGCTGCTGCAAAAGCGCCCCGGCTGAGGTGCTTTTGGCGTAGCTCGATCGCGTATTTGAAAAGCAAAAAAAGGGGGCGTTCCAGGGGAGCGCCCCTCGTCGTTTCAGGTGGTCAGGATGCGGCTGCGGCGGTCGATCAGTCCTTGATCCACGATGGCACGCGCCTCTTGGTTCAGGGCGGTGGTGCGTGGATAGCGCGGGCGGTCACGGTCGTTGAGGATCGGGGCGCTCCATCCTTCGGTGGTGGCGAAGAAGTCCTTCGCCCCCTGCGGCCCGTGGATGTCCAGAAAGCCTGCAATCACCGTATCGAGATAGCTGAGCAGCACCGGGTGATCCTCGTTCGAGGGCAGGTGGGTTTCCGGCGGCACCGCGTACAGCGCGATGATCTCGGCTGGACTGTCATGGGTGATGGCTCCGCTTTGCTCGTGACGATCATAGCCACTTTCGCGCAGATCCAGTGCCGCCCAGGCGCGATCTTCCGCACCGCCCTTGCCGGTGCCAGGCACAGGGGCGATAGCGCCGTCGGTGTAGCTTGCCGGGTCCGCTATGGCGCTGAGAAAGCAAAGCTCATGGTCGGGGACGGCGACCCAGGCGCGGCGCCAGCCGTGGGCACGTGCAGGGTAAAGCGGTGCGTGATCGTGGGTGCCCGCGTTGACCAGCGACCCATAGCCGAAGAAATACATATGCTGCATGGCGTTGTCGTAAAGCGCCCAATTGATGCATGTCAAACACATGGTTGCAAAAACCTGAGACAAACCATGAGCCAGGATTTGCAGAGAGCTGTGTTATGCGAGTGACCAAGAGAACGAATATTGCCATGCGGGTGCTTATGTATTGTGCCGCCCACACAGACCGGCTTGTGACCAAGCACGAGATCGCCGGCGTGTGCAATGTGTCAGAGAACCATCTGGCGCAGGTTATCAACCAGTTGGCGCAACTTGGGTTTTTGCATACCCAAAGGGGGCGGAACGGCGGTTTGGAACTGGCCCGTCCGGCATCGGAAATCGTCATCGGAGAGGTCTTTCGCCATCTGGAACAGCCGGTGCCGCTTGCCGAGTGTTTTGCCGACGTGGACAACACCTGCCCGCTGACGGAGGCCTGTCGCCTGCGCGATTTGCTGACAAATGCGGCAAACTCTTTCTATGCAACGCTGGATCCGGTGACGCTGGACGCCTTGATCTGTGACAACGGTGAACTTTTGCAGATCATCTCGCCGCAAGCCATTTGCAAGACGGCGACACCTTCGGAAGTCTCGGTTGACAGACAGGCGTCGCCCCCTCTTGCCAATGTGACGCTTCTGGACTAGCGTCCGGCCAAATCTCGATGGGAGAACTGTTCCGCCCGATTTGGCGGCACAGTGCCGAAGGCGCAACCGCCCCGGAAACGCTCAGGCCCACGGACCGTCGAGGGGTACAGACTCTGGAGAGTGGCGCACCAGCGCCCGCCGAAGGGATAACGATCTCAGGCAGGCCATAGGCCGACAGACAGAGGGGGCAGAATGGGCATCGCGGTGCCCGGACTGTCCGGGTGCATGGGTCCCGGCGAACGAACGGGGGCCTTATGGCGCAGGACGATACCAACACTGATTTGCAAGAGACCGCTCTGAACGGTCTGCACCGGGCGCTGGGCGCAAAGATGGTGCCCTTCGCAGGCTACGACATGCCCGTGCAATATGGCCTTGGCGTCATGAAAGAGCACCTGCACACGCGTGCGCACGCCGGTCTTTTCGACGTGTCGCATATGGGGCAGGTTGTGTTGCGCGGTGACGGTCTGGATGACGCGTTGGAGCATCTCGTTCCCGTTGACGTGGCCGGGCTGCCTGTGGATCGGCAACGCTACGGTTTCCTCATGAACGCCGAGGGCGGGATCGAGGATGACCTGATGATCGCCCGTTGCGCGGATCATCTTTTCATTGTGGTTAACGCGGCCTGCAAGTCAGCGGATATCGCTTTGCTGCGCGCTGCTTTGGAACCGAAGGACATCACGGTTGAGGTGCTTGACCGCGCTTTGATCGCCTTGCAGGGGCCGTCAGCCGAGGACGTGCTGGCGGAATTGGCCCCCGAGGTGCGGGCCATGCGTTTCATGGATGTGGCCACAGTGACACTGGATGGGGCGGAAGCATGGGTTTCCCGCTCCGGCTACACCGGCGAGGACGGCTATGAAATCTCCGTGCCCAACGCGGCGGCGGACGCCTTGGCCAAACGTCTTCTTTCCGATGATCGGGTCGAAGCCATCGGCCTTGGCGCGCGCGATTCGCTGCGCCTTGAGGCCGGTCTGTGCCTCTACGGGTCTGATATCGACAGCACCACCAGCCCGGTTGAGGCGGGTCTGACATGGGCCATGGGCAAGCGTCGGCGGGCCGACGGCGGTTTCATCGGCGCGGATATTGTCCAGGCCCAACTGGCCGATGGCGTTGCCCGCAAACGTGTCGGACTGCGCCCCGAAGGGCGAGCGCCCATGCGTGCCGGCGTTTTGCTGTTTGACGCCGCCGAGGGAGGCGCGCAGGTTGGCGAAGTGACGTCTGGCGGGTTTGGCCCGACGGTCGGTGGCCCGGTGGCGATGGGCTATGTGGCGGTGGAAAGCGCGGCCACGGACACACGGCTATGGGGCGAAGTGCGCGGCAAGCGGATGGCGGTCGACGTCGTCTCGCTGCCCTTTGTTCCCAATGGATTCAAAAGGTAAGCCGACAGGAGACAGGCATGAAGTTTACCGAGGAACATGAGTGGTTGATGATAGACGGCGACCTCGTCGTTGTGGGCATCACGGCGCACGCAGCGGAACAGTTGGGCGACGTTGTGTTCGTCGAACTGCCGGATCCGGGCGGCGAGGTGTCCAAGGATGACGAGGTCGTGGTGATCGAGTCGGTCAAGGCGGCGTCAGATATCCTTGCGCCATTGGACGGCGAGATTGTGGAGGTCAACGAGGCCCTCGTCGCTGACCCGGGCAAAGTAAACGAAGACCCTGAAGGGGACGCCTGGTTCTTCAAGATGAAGATCGAGGACATGTCCGAGCTGGATGAGTTGATGGATGAAGCGGCGTACAAAAAGTTCATCTCCTGAACCTGTTGCCCTGGGCAAACCCGAGATGGCGCTGTGGCGTCGTCTCGGAGCGGAGCTGTCGGATGGCGTCTTTGACCGGTTCGACAGCTTCGAGGCCGCGCTCGGCGCCGCGCTGGATGTGTTTACCGCCGAGGAGCGTGCCGCCTTGCGAGGCATCATCACCGGTTTGGCCGCTGACGGCGACGCGCGTGATGCTTGGGCGGCCTCCGGCGCTGAAATTGGGTTCGGCGGACCGCGCGACGCACGCATGGCGCTGTTGATGCTGCTCGAAGCGGCGAAAGCAAAAGCCTGACACTGGCGCCCGCAATCGCGGGCGACCTATGGATAACATGACCAAGAAGACACCAGAGCCATTGCGCTGTTGGCGTCTCATGGAAGGACTGCGACGATGACTTACGAGCCGATCGACTATCTCCCCTATGATTTCGCCAACCGTCGACATATTGGCCCCTCACCAGAGGAAATGGCGCAGATGTTGGACGCGCTGGGCGTGGATGATCTGAACGCCCTCATCGCCCAGACCGTGCCGGACGACATTCGCTGGGAGGGTAAGCTCGACTTCGGCAAGGCGCTGTCAGAGCGGGAGGTCATCCACCGCATGCATCAGGTGGCCCAGCAGAACGAGGTGCTCGTCTCGCTCATCGGCCAAGGCTACCACGGCACCGTCACACCCCCGGCGATCCAGCGGAATATCTTGGAGAATCCAGCGTGGTACACGGCCTACACCCCTTATCAGCCGGAGATATCGCAAGGTCGTCTCGAAGCGCTCTTGAACTACCAGACCATGGTCTGCGACCTGACCGGCCTGCCTGTGGCCAATGCCTCCCTGCTGGATGAGGCCACTGCCTGCGCTGAGGCGATGACCATGGCGCTGCGCGTGGCAAAATCCAAAGCCCGCGCCTTCTTCGTTGATCAGAACTGCCACCCTCAGAACATCGCCGTGATCAAAACCCGCGCCGAGCCTTTGGATATCGAGGTCATTGTCGGTCCGGTGGACGAGCTCGACGCAACCAAGGTTTTCGGCGCGATCTTCCAATATCCCGGCACCCACGGCCATGTGCGCGACTTCACGTCCGAGATGGAGGCGCTGCACGCGGCCAAGGCCATCGGCGTGGTCAGTGCCGATCCTATGGCGCTGTGCTTGCTGAAGGAACCGGGTGCGATGGGCGCGGATATCGCCGTGGGCTCCACCCAGCGGTTTGGTGTGCCAGTCGGCTACGGTGGCCCGCACGCCGCCTACATGTCCTGCCGCGACGAGATGAAGCGCGCCATGCCGGGCCGAATCGTCGGGATCTCGATCGACAGCCACGGAAACAAGGCCTACCGCCTCGCGCTACAAACCCGTGAACAGCACATCCGCCGGGAAAAGGCGACCTCCAACGTCTGCACGGCGCAGGCGCTGCTGGCCGTCATGGCGGGGTTTTACGCGGTGTTCCACGGGCCAAAGGGCCTGCGCGCCATTGCGCAACGCATTCACCGCAAAGCCGCGCGGCTGGCCAAAGGGCTGGAGGCGGCGGGCTTCGCTGTCGAGCCAAAGAAATTCTTCGACACGATCACCGTCGACGTGGGCTTGCTGCAACGTGGCGTCCTGCAGGCGGCCGTGCGCGAAGGGCTGAACCTGCGCAGAGTCGGCAAGACCAAGGTCGGTATCACGGTAGATGAACGCACCCGGCCCCAGACCATCGAAGCCGTCTGGCGCGCCTTTGGCCTTGTCCGAAACGATGATCCACAGGAGTCCGAGTACCGTCTGCCGGAGGCTTTGATTCGGCAGTCCGACTACCTGCAACACGACGTGTTTCACATGAATCGGGCCGAGACCGAGATGATGCGCTACATGCGTCGGCTTGCCGACCGCGATCTGGCGCTGGACCGTGCGATGATCCCGCTGGGGTCCTGCACGATGAAGCTGAACGCCGCCGTGGAAATGATGCCGGTGTCATGGCGCGAATTTTCCATGATCCACCCCTACGCGCCGAAGAATCAGGCGAAGGGCTACGACGTGCTGATCCGTGACCTGTCGGATAAGCTCTGCGCCATCACGGGCTATGATGCGATCTCCATGCAGCCGAACTCTGGCGCGCAGGGGGAATATGCCGGGCTCTTGACCATCCGCGACTGGCAGCGCGCGCGCGGCGAGGGGCAGCGCAACGTGTGTCTGATCCCGGTCAACGCCCACGGCACGAATCCGGCCTCCGCGCAAATGGTCGGGTGGAAAGTTGTCGCGGTGAAATGCGATGACAAGGGTTCCATCGACCTCGACGACTTCCGTGCCAAGGCCGAGAAATACACCGACCAGCTTGCCGCCTGCATGATCACCTATCCCTCGACCCACGGCGTGTTCGAAGAGACCGTCAAACAGGTCTGTTCCATCACGCATGAACACGGCGGGCAGGTCTACATCGACGGGGCGAACATGAACGCCATGGTGGGCCTGTCGCGCCCCGGCGACCTCGGCGGCGATGTGAGCCACCTTAACCTGCACAAGACATTCTGCATTCCGCACGGCGGCGGTGGGCCGGGCATGGGGCCGATCGGGGTCAAGGCGCATCTGACGGCGCATCTGCCGGGCGATCCGCTTTCCGGCAATGGCGCAGTCAGTGCGGCGGCCTTCGGTTCCCCCTCGTTGCTGCCGATCTCTTGGGCCTACTGCCTGATGATGGGCGGCGAGGGACTGACCCAGGCCACGCGCATCGCCATTCTGAACGCCAACTACATCGCCAAGCGGTTGGAGGGCGCCTTCGACGTTCTATACCGTGGCCGCACCGGCCTGGTGGCGCATGAGTGCATTCTGGATGTGCGCGGGTTCGAAAAATCCGCCGGGGTCACGGTCGACGACATCGCCAAACGCTTGATGGACGCGGGTTTTCACGCGCCAACCATGAGCTTTCCCGTACCGGGCACCCTGATGGTTGAGCCGACGGAATCAGAAACCAAGGCCGAACTGGACCGTTTCTGTGACGCCATGCTCGCCATCCGGGCAGAGATCCGCGCCATCGAAGACGGCGATATGGACCGCGATCAGAACCCGTTGAAAATGGCGCCCCACACGATGGAAGACCTCGTGCGCGACTGGGATCGCCCCTACACGCGCGAGCAGGGATGCTTCCCGCCGGGGGCCTTCCGTGTCGACAAATATTGGCCGCCAGTGAACCGCGTGGACAACGTCTATGGCGATCGCAATCTGATCTGCACCTGCCCGCCAATGGACGCGGACATGGATGAAGCAGCGGAATAAGTGCGTTAAACCGACCTCGCCGCCAGTGCGAGGTCGGCCCGATAGCGCGCCTCTTCCTCGGCCCTCAGCCCAGCGTCCGGCAGGCGCAGAATGTAGCTGGGATGCACGGTAACCATGAGTGGAATTCCATCCTGCGTCTGCTCAAACCGCCCGCGTCTTTTCAGCAAACCCTCTCGCGTGCCGGTGAGGCTTTCCAGCGCAGTGCCGCCCATCGCGACGATCAGCGTGGGCTGAACGCGCGCAACTTCTAGGTCGAGCCACCATTTGCAGTGCTGAATTTCATCGCGGTTCGGGTTCTGGTGCAGGCGACGTTTGCCGCGCGGCTTGAATTTGAAATGCTTCACAGCATTGGTGACATAGATCCCGCCACGATCAATTCCGACCTGTTCCAAGGCCGCATCAAACACTGCCCCGGCGGGGCCGGCAAAGGGATGCCCTTTCAGATCCTCTTGATCGCCCGGTTGCTCCCCCACGATCATCAGCGCGGCGTCCAACGGCCCTTCGCCCGGCACCGGCTGAGTCGCATTTTCCCACAAAGGACAGCGCCGACAGCCCTGCAGTGCGATCAGGAACTGATCCTGGGTCTCCAGCTTGGCGGCTTGTTGGGAATGGAGCCGATCAAGGATCGGCGCGGCCCGGGCCGGGGCCAGTGTCGGCGCCTTTGCGGCCATCTCGGCCGCGCGGGCCTGAGCCGTTGCGATCATCTCGGGGATCAGATCGGCCTCAGGCAGGTTTTTCCAGTACTTCTTGGGCATCTCTGCCTGCATTGCTTTCACCTTCACCCGCGCGGGATTGAAGATCGACCGGAAATAGGTGCGCCAAAGCTCCTCGGTCGCATCGTCGGGCAAGGGTGGTTTCGTTACGCCGTCCGAAAATGTCACAGCCCCATCGTAATGCGCCGTCAGATGCGGGGTGAAAATCGTCCAGTCCATGTCGCCAAACCGCTTGGCAAAAAATGGTGCGCTCGGTTCCATGATGAAGTGCGACGGCTCAAACCAGGCGGCAAATGCACGACGGTTCGCGCCGGGCTGTGACACTTCCCGAAAGCGTACAAAGGCCGTCATCTTGTGTTTGTCCCGACTGACCTCTTTGGCCATTTTGTGCAGCCGGTCGATACGCGGATCGCCGCGGTCTGCCAGCAGGCCCTTGTCCCGTTGCAACGCATGAAGCACCGCGTAGAGACGCGCAAACCGTTCCGAATCACGGTTCCAAATGACAAGATTTGCGAGTGAAATGAATTGTTTGGACGCTGTGACCGCTTTGTCGCCTTTCGGCAGTGGTATTTTTGCGCCAAACAGATCCGCGCAGTCATCACCGAAGGACCACAGGATGTCCTCAGGCGGCGTTTCCGCCGACAACAACGTCCGCGCCGCATCCCGCCATGCGCCAAACGTCCCAACCTGCGGAAGCGAAACGCTGTGCATCAGAAGAGCGAAAGCTGTTCCGGGGGCGGCGCAAATCGCGCGCGTAAATCAACGGTGTCCGTCAAGGCACGCGGCGACCAATCGAGCGCATGAATGAAGGGTTTCGCATTTTTCAGGTTCGCGCCCATGCGCCGTAAATCGTCATACCGCAGGGTGCGATGCCGACGGGTTGTCAGAATGCGGTTCACGGTTTTGGTGCCGAAACCCGGAACCCTCAGCAGCACTTCACGCACCGCGGTGTTGACGTTGACGGGAAAAATCGTCCGGTTTGCCAAGGCCCAGGCGAGCTTTGGGTCAATCTCCAGATCAAGGTTGCCATCGTTGCGATTGGCGGTGATCTCGTCCACCTCGAATCCGTAAAACCGCATCAACCAATCCGCCTGATACAGCCGATGTTCGCGGATCAAGGGCGGCTTGACCAACGGCAGCACCTTGGACGCGTCCGGGATCGGCGAGAACGCAGAATAATACACGCGTTTCAGTTTGTAAGAGCTGTAAAGCCTTGTACTGCTTTGCAAAATAGTCGCGTCATTGGCGCCGTCCGCGCCAACGATCATTTGCGTCGACTGCCCCGCCGGCGCGAATTTCGGCGGCCGCTTTCCAGTGTGCGATTTATCTTTTTGCGCCTCTTTCAACACGCGCACGTCGGCCATGGCTCGACGGATCTGATCGGGTGACTTCTCCGGTGCGTAATCTTTGACCGCGCGATCCGTGGGCAATTCGACGTTGATCGACAGCCGGTCAGCGTAAAGACCGGCCTCCTCGATCAGTTTCGGATCTGCATCCGGAATCGTTTTAAGGTGAATGTAGCCGCGAAAATGATGTTCTTGCCGCAGTGATCGCGCAATGCGCACCATGTCGGTCATCGTGTCGTCAGGCGACCGGATAATCCCTGAGGATAGAAACAGCCCTTCGATATAGTTGCGGCGGTAGAACTCCAAGGTGAGATGAACCACTTCCTCGGGCGAAAACCGAGCACGCTCCACATTGCTGCTGACACGATTGATGCAATAGGCGCAGTCGTAAATGCAGAAATTTGTCATCAGAATCTTGAGCAGCGAAATACAGCGACCGTCCGGCGCATAGGCATGACAGATGCCCGCCCCGGTGACGCTTCCGAGGCCCTTGCCATCCCGCGAATCCCGCTTTTGCCCCCCGCTTGAGGCGCAAGAGGCGTCATATTTGGCGGCGTCCGACAGAATCGCCAATTTGTGGTCCAGAGATTTTGTGCTCATATGTTCACTCTACGTTCACATCGGTTTGCGAACAAGAGGGGAACAGTAACGGCTTTGTCAGGCGTTGTCAGGCTTCGCCGGCGCGTCGAGCAAGAAGTCAAAGAGGTCACGCAACCTGCCCCAAGTCGCCGCGTCGGAGGCGCACAACAAATAGCCTTCCTTCCCGACCAAATAGTCGGAGCCGTCAAGCATGGCCACATGTCCGCCAGCTTGCTGGATTGCGATGGCGCCCGCCGGATGATCCCAAGCGGTCATCTTGGCGAATAAAACGAAATCCGCATTGCCGGAGGCGACCATCCGTGCCTCGTGGCAAGCGCACCGAAGGGAGGTGATGCGTGCAAATTTAGGGAACGTCGCGGCAAGCTGTGCTTGCTTGTCTTTCGGGACCAGCGCAACGGGCGCAAAGCCAACGAGGTCTTCGATTGGGCCGCCTTTGGTGGTTTCCAATGTGCGACGCAGATTGCGTGGCATGACCAACTCTGTCGGGCCTCCGGCAGCGGCAGTGATGAAATCGTTAACCATCGGGTCATAGAGCAGACCGTAAACCGGCCGCCCGTACCGAAGGACGGACAGCATCACGCCAAACAGCGGCAAGCCCTTGGCATAATTCCAGGTACCGTCGACCGGGTCGATGGTGAAACAGATCTCGGCTTCGGCAATTTTCTCGAGGATTTCCGGATTCGCTGATGCATGCTCTTCCCCAACGATCAGCGCGTGGGGAAACATGGTTTGCAACGCGCGGGCAATCATAGCCTCCGCGCCTTTGTCAGCCTCCGTGACAAGGTCATGGATGCCGGTTTTCGTATCGATTTGATGCGACGACAATTTGCGAAACCTGGGCAAAATTTCCGCCTTGGCGGCCCGTCGAATGAGATTCAGGATCTGTGCGCGCTGCGCCATCGTCAGGGGGGCCGTTACCGGCACGGGAAGAGAATCGGTCATTGGGTGCGCTCCGGCATTCTGCTGCGGTTGCATCATGAAGTGACAGCGCCATCGCCGGGGTTCAAGGGCGGGGACGGCTGAATGTTGGCAAATCAGAAGGCGCAGGAGGCGTCACTCCGCCCTGCGCCTCTCGAGGCAAAAACGCCCTATTCACTGGCGCGCAGCACCTGTGCCGGACGCACGGCAAGCGGGCGCCACGCGAACATCAGGTTGGCGATCAATGTGGCGAGCACGCCGCCAGTGACGACGCCAATCGCATTTGGCCAGACGACGGAGAAAGTTGTGTCCATCACGAATGTCATGATCGCCCAACCGCCGAGGATGCCAGCCCCCAGGGCCACCAATCCTGCGCTTGCGCCCAGCAAGGCAGAGCGCAGGGCGAAACTCTGCAATATCTTTGATCGGGACGCGCCCAGCGTTTTCAACACGGCTGATTCATATGTACGCGCGGTTTCTCCCGCCGCTGCCGCTCCGATCAGCACGAGGAAACCTGTTACCAAGGTGGCAGCAGCCCCCCAACGGACCGCCGTGGCGATGCCGTCAACCAATTCGGACACGCGGTCGATCGCATCGCGCACCCGGATCGCGGTGATATTGGGGTAGGCGTCGGCGAGATCGCGCAGGATCTGCGCTTCGGCCTGAGGTTCTGCGTAAACGGTGGAAATGAAGGTATGCGGCGCAGCAGAGACCGCTGCCGGATTCAAGGTCATGACAAAACCAATCCCCGCGGTTGAAAAATCCACTTCGCGGAAGGACGTGATCGTCGCGGTGATGTCGCGGCCGAGGATGTTGATCGTGATCGTATCACCCAGAGAGAGCCCGATTTCTTCTGCTTCCTCTGCTGCGAAACTGACCTGGGGTGGTCCGGTGTAGTCCTTGGGCCACCACTCTCCCGCGGTTACTGTGGTGCGACTGTCAGGCTGGGCAGCGTAGGTGATGCCCCGGTCCCCGCGCACGACCCAGTGACCGCCGGCGACCTCCTGGGCAGACCTGTCATTTATTCGCGTGACGATGCCGCGCATCATCGGGGCGCTGTCGACGCGGCTTACAGCGGGATCGTTTTCCACACGATCCCGGAACCCGTCGATCTGATCCTTTTGGATATCAACAAAGAAATAGGAGGGCGCACGTTCCGGCAGCTCTCGCTGGATAGCCTGCCTGAAATTGCCATCGATTTGTCCGATTGCGGCAAGAACGGCCAGTCCAAGACCCAGTGACAGAACCACGGCAGATGCGCTTTCCCGTGGTCCGCCGATGCTGGACACAGCCCATCGAAGTGCTGGGCGCCCCCGCGTGATGCGCGTGGCGCGCCGCGCGGCGCGTTGGATAAGCCACGCGGCACCGGCCAACAAGATCAGTGCGCCGAGTATGCCGCCAGCGGTTGCAAACGTCAGGCGCGCGTTGCCGGAAAACACCGCTGCCGTGCCCACCAATCCGATGACCAGAATAACCGTGGCGACGATGTATCGCGGTCCGGGCAGAACCTTCGCACCGGACAAAGCATCACGGAACAACGTTGCGGCGCGAACCTCCTCTGCGCGGGCAAGTGGCCACAGGGTGAAGAGCAACGCCGTGAGGGTCCCGTAAAGCGCGGCCTCGATCAGGGGTGCCGGATAAAGGGTGAAAATTGTCGGGATGGGTAAGGCTGTGGCGATGATCGGGGACAGCAGCAACGGTATACCGGCGCCGAGGATCAAACCCATCACAATGCCAAGCACGGACAGAACGCCAATCTGTAGAAAATACGTCATGAAAATCGTTTGCCGTGTTGCCCCAAGCGTCCGCAAAGTCGCGATGACGGAGGTCTTGTTGGCGAGGTACGCCCTCACCGCTGCTGACACGCCGATGCCGCCGACGGCCAAGCCGGACAGCCCGACCAGCACAAGGAAACTGCCCAGGCGGTCCACGAAACGCGCAATTCCAGGCGCACCGCGGCGAGAATCGCGCCATCGCAAACCGCTCGACTCGTATTTGGCCTCTGCGTCTTGGCGTGCCAGATCAAGATCCGTGCCCTCGGGCAACAGCAAACGGTATTCCGTTTCGAACAGCGAACCGGGCGCCAGCAAGCCTGATCCGTCCAAATCGTCGGTCCTAACCAGCGTCCTTGGTCCCAACCCGAACCCGTCTCCCGCGTCATCCGGCTCCGTCACGAGAATAGCGCGTAGGGTGAAATCCGCCTCGCCAAGGCGAAATGTGTCGCCCGGCGACAGCGCAAGCCGATCCGCGAGAACCGGGGCCATCACGGCGCCGCGTTCTGCCAACGCTTCATCCAACGATATGGCGGGGTTCAGCGCAACCGAGCCCAGCAAAGGATAGGCCGCGTCGACAGACTTTACTTGTGTAAGGCCTCTTTCGGTTTCGCCATTCCGCGTGACCGTCGCCATTGATCTGAAATCAGTGATTTCAGACATCTTGGTCGAAATATCGTCGAGGTAGGCGCGCTCCTCGTCATTGGCGAAACGATAGGTGAATTCAGCTTGTGCATCGCCGCCCAGCAGGACTGCGCCTTGGTCCTGAAGGCCGGCTTGAATGGCTGACCGGACGGATCCGACACCGGCGATGGCCGCGACCCCAAGGGCCAAGCAGGCAAGGAAAATGCGAAAGCCGGACAGGCCGCCGCGCAGTTCCCGGCGGGCGAAACGGGCGGACGTCTTGAAACTCATTCGGCAGCCTGTGTCGCGGTGGCCTCAGCGTCAATCAAGCCGTCTCGCAAGGGAATGGTCCGGTCGCAAAGCGTGGCCAGCTCAGGCGCGTGGGTCACGAGCACGAGGGTTGCCCCGTGTTCGCGCGACAGGTCGAACAGCAGATCGGTGATGGCCTGACCATTGGCCCCATCGAGGTTCCCCGTCGGTTCATCCGCGAGCAGAATGCGCGGCTGCGGCGCCAAGGCCCGCGCAAGCGCCACGCGTTGTTGTTCCCCGCCGGATAGCTGCGCCGGATAGTGATCGCCGCGATGGCCCAGGCCAACCTTGTCCAGCATGGCTTGCGCGCGACCAAACGCATCGGCCTTGCCCGCCAGTTCCAACGGCGTGGCAACATTCTCCAGAGCGGTCATTGTGGGAATAAGGTGAAAGCGTTGAAAGACCACGCCCATGTTGTCGCGCCGAAACCTGGCCAACGCATCTTCGTCCATGTCCGTCAGATCTTGGCCAAGCGCCAGGACCGCGCCTGAGGTCGCACGCTCCAACCCGCCCATGATCATCAGCAGCGACGACTTGCCAGAACCGGAGGGGCCAATCAGGCCAAGCGTCTCTCCGGCAGCAACGTCCAGCGAAATGCCGTGAAGGATTTTCACCATCCCGGCATTGCCCCTGAGGCTCAGAGTGACATCTTGGAGAGAGAGAACAGGTTCGGTCATGAAAGGCTCCGCGATGTGGTCAGTATTCAGATATGGTGTTTTTCGCGGATGCAGCAAGGCAGCACTGGTCGGCTTGGTAACGATTGGGTTGACAACACCGGCGATGACACGTGCCGATACGGTGCATTTGTTGGCGTTGGGCGACAGTCTGACGCAAGGCTATGGGCTGCTTGAAGACGAAGGTTTCGTGCCCCAGCTGCGGGAATGGCTGACGGAGCGCGGCCATGATGTCAGGATCGTGAACGGCGGCGTGTCCGGAGACACGACTGCTGGCGGCTTGTCACGGGTTGAATGGTCGCTGACGCCGGAAATAGAGGGTATGATCGTCACGCTTGGCGGCAACGACTTGTTGCGTGGCATTGATCCGGCGGTCTCTCGCGCCAACATTGAAGGCATTCTGCAAGTGGCCGAGGCGCAGGATGTTGACGTCCTTTTGATCGGCATGACCGCGCCGGGAAACTATGGCGCTGATTACAAGGCTGATTTTGAACGGATTTACCCGGAACTCGCCGAGGGCTATGGCACACTCTACCTTGATAATTTTTTCGCAGGGGTCTTGCAGGATGGGGAGATGCCAGCAGACATCGGCAACGTTATGCAAAGCGACGGCATCCATCCGAACGCCTTGGGCGTAAAGCAAGTTATCGAGGCCGTCGGACCAAAGGTCGAAGATTTGATTGCGCGGATTGAAGGGTGATTCAGACCGCCGCGTTCTCTCGACCCGGCATTTGCGGTGGCAAAGTCCAGCTGTACAGCAGAAAAGCAAAGCCCAGAACGACTGACAGGCTGAGGTAAAGTCCGAATGCGGCCATTGGCGGAACGCTAGCCACGGCCCAAGCGGCAACCCCAACGAGGGTACCCAGAATACTGCTGAACATGAAAGCGATTATAGCCATGATAAAACCTCTTGCCCGATCATACGCGCCAAATCGTTAACGCGAGATGAACTTATCAGGGCCTTTGCTGGGCGATTTTGCGTCTCTAAGGGCGCGCAGCGCAAAACCGGGCGCACGTATTACCATCTGCCGCATGATCGCGCCGTATTCTGTTTCTCCCGCCAGCAGCCTCAAGTATTCCGACTTCAGGGTTTTGGAGCGCCGAAAGCTTTGGATAAAAGTCGGACGCAGGGCTTCGCGGAACATGATCTGACGCAGGACGCGCGCTTGTTTGAGGCTGGAGTGGATAGGCTTCAGGGACCGTTTGTATCGCTTCAATGCTGACTGCGGGGCTTGATTGGCTAAGGCCTGCGCGACCGCGATGCCAGCCAGTTCTCCGCTGCGCATGGCGTGGGCGATGCCCTCTCCCGTAATCGGGTCCACCAGACCCGCGGCATCTCCGGCCAACAGAACACAGCCCTTTCCCGGCGTCGCGCGAAAGCCGCCGAACGGCAAGAATTGCCCCTTCACCTTCAGCGGCTCAGTCACGCCAAGCTGCTCAAGATACGCGGCCATTTTAGCCTTCATATCAGCGTTGCGGTGCATCACGCCGCCAACACCAATCGTGGTGCCGCCGGTTTTCGGGAACTGCCAACCATAGCCCCATTCAGCTGCACCAAAGTCAATGCGCAGCGGCACATCCGTTGCGGGCCCGGGACGCTCCACTTCCAGGGCAAAGCCAATTTGCTTCCGATCGAATGCTTCCCCAAACAGTAACTTGGCTGTCGGACTGTTCACCCCATCCGCCGCGATAATGACAGGCGCCACCAGTCGAATCTTCGGTAAATCCACAGCAGTGGCATCCAGATCGAGCGTGCCAGATTGCCCGGTGAAGTCTTCGACACCCGCCTCGACGGCAAGCCGCACTAGGTAAGCGTCGAGATCATGCCGCATACACAGGTGGATCGGCGGTGCATCTTCTCCGGCCTCAAGATTTTGACCGAAAGCGTAAAACTCGAAAGACTTCCGTTTCTCCAACGGAATTTCCGGCATGGTTTTGCCGAAAATCCGAGCGTAATGGCCGATCGCACGTCCGGTCAGGCCACCACCGCATAACTTGTCCCGAGGAAAGTCATGCTTGTCGATCAGAGCGGTCCGCAGACCATTTCTCAAGGCAGTACACGCAGCTGCGGTGCCCGCGGGACCCGCTCCGATCACAATAAGATCGAATGATCGCGTCGGCCGTCCTGTCACAGAACCGTAACTTTGGTTCCTACGGGTACGCGCGGATACAGGTCCTGGACATGCTCATTGATCATCCGAACGCACCCGTTGGATACAGAGCGCCCGATAGAGCGGGGCGACGTTGTGCCGTGGATTGCGTTGTAGGTGTATCGACCGTCGCGATAGAGATACAGGGCGCGTGCACCAAGCGGGTTACCCGGACCACCCGGCTGGACATAGTCGTTGTCGATGAATTTGCTGTAGGACTGCGGATCGCGTTCGATCATCGCGTTGGTCGGACGCCACGTCGGCCACTCTTTCTTGCCACCGACGTAAAATTCACCGGATATCGCTTGACCCGCCTTGCCGAAACCAACCCCGTAACGCATCGCCGAGCCAGGCTGGTCAATGTAATACAGGAAGTGCGCGCGCGGCAGAATCAGGATTTGGCCCGTCGCCGCGTCCGGCTTCATCCCCACGCGCTGGGGTTTGAACATGGGATCGACCTCAAAGGCGAGGGCGGGGGTAGCAAGCGTCGCTGCTGCTGCGGCGACAAATGTACGACGGCTGATCATGGCGACACTCATCTATTAGTTTATCTTAGACATGTGGCCTCTGGCCGGTCGAAAAGCAATCCCGGCTTCCGGGTGAGAGGGGTCACAAGGGCGTGGGGGGTGTGTTTCATGTGGCGTATAAGCAACACCCATTGTCACTCTTTGGGGACGTTCGCGTTGCGGCCAGCAAGGATCACGCTGATCAAATAGGCTTTTTGCGGGTCCATCCCGGCCATGATTGCGGCAGCTGAATTGGGCCGCATGCGGGATAGAAAACCAGCTGCAAACTGCGGATCCATCTCTTGGAAGAGTGCCGCTGCCTGCTTGGGCTTCATATTGGCATAAACGTCCGTCAACTGCGTCAAGTCATCTTCTGCCGCCGTCCGAGCCAAGGCCAGCGTATCCCGCAATCGTTTCTCTGCGTCCTCAAGAGCCTGCATTTTGCGCTCAATTTCTTGTTCCGCGACCGAAAGTGCCTGCATTCGCACATTCATGTCTTCTTCGCGCTTTGAGACACGCGCCTCCCGCGCCTTCAAGGCGGCGATCAGGGGAACGATCTCGGCGTCGGACACAGTCGAAGCGGCGCTGCCCTGAGCTGCGTGCTGCTCTTCGCGGACCTCTGGCGCGTGGCTTTCCGCGTCCGCATCCGCTTTCGCCATGGCCTCGCCAGCGCCAACACCAACGCGCACCAAGGCCGACGCCAGAAGCAGAGCGCCGATCGCGGCCAGGGTGCCTTTCGGCTTTTTACGAGACTTGCGGACGGATTTCGCTTTGGGCGCCTGAACATCAGCCTGCTTTTTGAACAGTTTCATAAGACGACCTCAGTTTCGAGAATGGCGGACAAAGACCGGTTCCGACGCTTCCGGGGCCGGTTGTGGCTTTTGAGGCAGGTCGTGCATTGAGGCGACAAGTAACTCCAGTCTTCGCGCGACATCTTCCGCCCGGTCTGTCAGCTCTTGCAGGGACTTTGAAGAATCGCCGGCACTGTCCTGAGCCGCCGTCAGCGTGCGCGTCAGATCGTCGACTTGGGCGGACAGAACAGCCACGGCACCGCCGACGCCGTTCTCCAGATCGGTAAACTTGCTTAGCCTGCGGGCCAGGATGAAGCAGTAAAACCCCGCCCCAAGCGCGCCGGCCACCAACAGAATATCTGCAATCATTTCCATAGGATTCTTCCTCAATTCAGAACGAATTCGAGGACCAGGAGGTCGCGGACCCGGTCCTCCCCGGCGACAAGGCGCACACGTCGCAGCATTTGTCCGCGCAGCTTCACCAGCGCGCCCGGCGCTTCGAGATCGCGCGGTTCAAGCGCGCGAAGATAACTGTTCAGCACGTCTTGGACGCGCGGCAGGATTCCCTCGACCTCGGCGGCGTAGTTTTGCGGTACCTCCAGGCTGGCGCGAAATCGTAGATGCGCTGCCTGTGTACCGGGGCCAAGCGACACAACCACCTGCGGCACCTCGATAAACGACACTGCGGGCAGGGCAGGTGTATCGACCTGCTCTTCCGACTCGGCGCCGCTGTCACTCCCGGCGCTGTGCTCCGCAGTATGATCACCGTCACCCCCCAGCATTCCTGACTGCACGGCAAAAAAACCGCCACCGCCACCTGCGAGGGCCAGAACAATGCCGATGATAAGCGGCAACTTTGAAGGCTTCTTTTCTTCGACGTTTTCGTCGTCGACCGTCGCATCCGACATGCAGAACCTCTTTTCCGATCTGCAGCCTTTTTAAAGGAAAGGGGCTAACTGATTGTTAAGTCGAATGCGCCAAAACTCTGAACAACCGAACAGAAGGTTTGGACGGAGGTTGGATTGAGCCAGATCATGAACAGTTGGGCGGCCCTTGGTGGACGTCAGAGAATGGTGGTTTTGGGTGCAACCCTGGCCATGGTGTTGGCAGTCTGGGGATTGGCGAGAATCGCTTCCGCCCCGAATTATTCGCTCCTGTACGCCGGGCTCGAAAACGGAGCCGCCGGGGATGTTGTTACAGCGCTCGAACAGCGCAACGTACCGTTTGAGGTGCGCGGCGGGGCAATCTTTGTTCCCGAATCGCAGCGTGATGAGCTGCGGCTCACTTTGGCGAGCGAGGGGCTGCCGGCCAACAGCGGGCAAGGCTATGAGTTGCTTGATGGACTGTCGGGCTTTGGCACCACCAGCCAGATGTTCGATGCGGCGTACTGGCGCGCGAAAGAGGGGGAATTGGCGCGAACGATCGTCGCGAATGCCCAAATCGCCAGCGCGCGTGTGCACATCGCCAACAGCTCTGCGAACCCGTTTCAACGCAATGTGACTCCAACGGCGTCCATCTCGGTCACCACGACAGGAGGGTCGCTATCGGCGACCCAAGCGCGAGCGCTCAAGTACCTCGTGGCCTCTGCCGTCCCCGGCCTGGAGCCCGAAAGCGTCGCGGTGATCGACGGTAAAGGTGGCTTGATCGGTGCCGAGGATGACAACACTGGCGGGCCCAGCGCGGATGACAAGGCCGCTTTGCTGCGCGATCGTGTGCAACGCCTGATGGAGGCGCGCGTCGGCCAGGGCAACGCCGTGGTAGAGGTCAGTGTCGACACCGTCACTGAAAGCGAGATGATCCGCCAGCGCAGCTTTGACCCGGAAGGGCGCGTGGTCATTTCCACAGATACGGAGGAAAGCACCGATACCTCGCAGAATCAGGACGGCGGCGACGTGACGGTGGCCTCCAATCTGCCAGACGGGAACGCCGGTGGCGGAGAGACTTCTTCGTCCCAGAGCGCCGAAACGCGTGAACGGATTAACTACGAAGTATCAGAAACCACACGCGAAATCACGAAGGTGCCGGGCGCGATCAAACGTCTGACAGTGGCTGTCTTGGTGAATGGTACCTACACAGACGACGGGAATGGTGGGCAGACCTTTGTTCCCTTGCCGGATGGCGAACTCGAAGCGTTGCGTGATCTGGTGTCCTCTGCCGTAGGATACGATCAGGAGCGCGGGGATGAAATCACACTTCGTTCGCTGCCTTTCGAGCGCCCGGAAGGTCTTGGGACCGGCCCAATCGAACCCGGTCTCTTTACAGGTGTGATCGACACGATGCGCCTGATTCAGATAGCTGTGCTCGCCGTCGTTGCCCTCATCCTCGGGTTGTTCGTGGTGCGTCCCGTGCTCGCCAGTGCTGATGCAGCCGGGGCGGCGGGAGCTTTGCCCCCACCCGATGGCGCCTATGATGCCGGACCAGCGCTGGATGGCGAGATCGAGCCGATGGGTGGCTTTGGCGATCTGCCGATGATGGGCGATGGACCAGATTTCAGCGGCATGGGCATGGGCGATTTTGATGGGTCATCGTCTGATGACGATCCCGTTGATCGCCTGCGCAACCTCATCGAGGAACGCAAGACGGAGACCGTGGAAATCCTGCGCAGTTGGCTGGAAGAGGACAAGGAGAAAACAAGTTGAGCGCGCTAGAGGACCTATTGGAAGACTTCGGAACCGGCAGCTCTGTGACCTTGCCTTCCCTCAACCAGCCCGAAGCATCGATCAGCGAATCCGAACTGGAGGGGCAGAAGCTCGAAGCCTTCGAAAAAGGCTATCGCGCAGGATGGGATGACGCGGTGAAGGCGCATTCCGATGATCGCACGCACATCACCAGCGCGTTGGGTCAGCATCTGCAGGATCTGTCTTTCACTTATCAGGAGGCCTATAGCCAGATGATGAATGCGGTCAGCCCTTTGCTGACGGAGATGGTCGGCGCGCTGTTGCCCGAAATGGCCCGAGCCACCCTGGGCCATCACATCGCCGAGCAACTCGAAAAACTCAGTAACGAAATCGGGGGCGCGAGCGTGGAGATCGCGGTCGCCCCGGGTAAGCTCGAGGCCGTCGGGTCCGTGCTTGACGCCGATTTCGGCTTTCCGATCCAGCTGGTGGAGGATGATACCCTCTCCGAAGAACAGGCCGACATCCGTTTCTCCCAACAAGAACGCCAGATTGATCTTGGCGACCTTATCGCGTCCGTAAGTGAGGCCGTGCAGGGATTTGCCTACGAAAACCAAAGGAAAACGAACCATGGATAATGCGCAGGCCGGTCAGGCGCAGGGCAGCACGCCTTTTACCACCGTTCCGATCGAGATCACCGTATCCGTCGGCAAGGCACGCCCTCTTGTGCGCGAGCTTTTACAGCTCAACGAAGGGTCTGTTCTCACCCTCGATAAGCAGCTGGACGACCCGGTGGAACTTTATGTCGGGGAAAAGCTCATTGGAATCGGCGTTTTGGAGGTGGTGGAGGGAGACGGCCACGGCCAATTGGCCGTACGTCTGACCGAAGTGGTCGACTTGCAAAGCCCGGCCTGACGCCATGCGATTGGGGGTCATCCTGGCACTGTCCTTCGGGGCGGTTCTCCTCGCGCAGCCTGCGCTCGCGCAATCCGTTTCCATAGACGTGGGGGAGGGTGGATCTATCACCGCCACGTCGGTCCAGTTGATCGCGCTGATTACCTTGCTGAGCCTCGCGCCCGGCATCGGGATCATGATCACCTGCTTTCCGTTCATGGTCACGGTTCTGGCGATCTTGCGGCAGGCCGTGGGGCTGCAACAGTCACCCCCCAACATGTTGATCGTCAGCCTCGCATTGTTCCTGACCTATTTCGTGATGGAGCCTGTATTTACAGAGGCTTACCAAGCAGGCGTGCAACCCCTGATCGAAGAGCAGATTGAAATTGAAGAGGCTGCCGTTCGGGCCATCGCGCCGTTCCGCGAGTTTATGGCCGGGCGCACGGACGCCGATACCTATCAAGCCATGGCCGACCTTCGCCCTGACGCCGCGATGACGACCCTGGAACCTGCATCGCCGCTGTCCGTTCTGGTGCCCAGCTTCATGCTGTCAGAGGTCGCGCGCGCCTTTCAGGTGGGCTTCCTGATCTTCCTGCCATTTCTGATCATAGACCTCGTTGTGGCGGCTGTGCTGATGTCCATGGGCATGATGATGGTGCCACCGGCCATTGTGTCTTTGCCGTTCAAACTGGCCTTCTTCGTGGTGGCCGACGGATGGAGCCTGCTGGCCGGCAGTCTCGTCAGAGGGTACTTCTAGCACGGAAAGCGGCGTTTTCGGACTGGTGTGCAGGGTGCGCCCCTCATATGGTTTCACCATGACCCCGTCCCCTTTTGACAGTGGCTACTCGTGGTGGCGGCTCGCCCTGACCTTGGCGATCGCCGTGATGGGCAACGCGGGCATGTGGGCTATCGTTGTGATCCTGCCTGATGTGGCCAACGAATTTGATGCGGGCCGTGCCGGTGCGGCAATGCCCTACACCATCACCATGGTCGGCTTTGCGCTGGGCAATCTGTTCATCGGTCGCGCCGTGGACCGCTACGGCGTGAAGAGGGCGCTGAGCGGGGCGGGTGTGCTGATCGCGCTGGCTTACATGCTGGCCTCCCTCGCGCCCTCGATCCTCATTCTGAGCGCGGTTCAATTCTTCATTGGCTTCGGCACGGCAGCTGCCTTTGGTCCGTTGATTGCCGATGTGTCGCTGTGGTTCCAACGCTGGCGCGGGCTGGCTGTGGCGGTCACGGCCTCGGGCAACTATCTGGCCGGGGCGATCTGGCCGTTGGTCCTTGCCGGCCTCTCGGGCGATGCAGGCTGGCGGTGGAGCTACATGGCGCTTGCTGTTCTCACGCTCGCGATCTTTATCCCTCTGGTATTGCTGCTGGGCCGCACCGTACCGGAGGACGCGCTCAGCCAAGCCGAGGCCCAGGCGCGGGAGAAGGCAAGAGCCACCGGTTTCTCCTCCCGCCAGCTGGTCTGGCTCTTGGGGGCGGCGGGCATCGGGTGTTGTGTGGCCATGTCCATGCCGCAGGTTCACATCGTTGCGCTGTGCGTGGATTACGGCTTCGGCGCGATGGCGGGGGCGCAGATGTTGTCAGTGATGCTGATGGGCGGCGTAGTCTCCCGCATCGGCTTTGGCCTGTTGTCGGATCGGCTGGGCGGGGTACGGACCCTGCTCATCGGATCGGTGCTGCAAGCGCTTGCGCTGTTCCTTTACCTGCCGGCGGGCGGTTTGGTCAGCCTGTATATCGTCAGTCTTATCTTCGGTCTCAGCCAAGGGGGCATCGTCCCGGCCTACGCGGTGATCGTCCGGGAATATCTGCCTGCGCGCGAAGCGGGTGAGCGGGTGGGCTTCGTTATCATGCTTACGATCATCGGCATGGCGCTGGGCGGTTGGCTGTCCGGAGTGATCTACGATCTGACCGGCAGTTATGAATGGGCCTTCATCAACGGCATCGGCTGGAACGCCATGAACATCGCGGTGATGGTGTTGATCCTGACGCGCGGCAGACGGGCGAACGCGGCCCTGGCCTAGCGTTCGAGGGGGTGATCATCCTCGTCGGCGTGCAGGTGCCGCTCGCCACGGGCATGGGCCAGGGCGATCTGCTTTTGCCGCTCGCGGAAGCGTGCCTTGTCCTCATCAGAGGTTTCTTCGACACAAAGGTGACAGCTGACGCCATGTTCGTATTCGGCGCGCGCGCGATCCTCGGGCAGAATGGGTCGACGGCAAGCGTGGCACATCACGTGGGGCCCCTCGGTCAGCCCGTGATCCACCGACACACGACCATCAAACACGAAGCAGGATCCATTCCATGTGCTGTCCTCTTGCGGGACCTCTTCTAGGTATTTCAGGATGCCGCCCTTGAGGTGGAAGACGTCTTCGACTCCCTGTCCAATCAGATAGTTGGTGGATTTTTCACAGCGGATGCCACCGGTGCAGAACATGGCGATGCGCTTGTTGTGAAAGCGGTCCTTGTTCTTTTCCCACCAGGCCGGGAATTCGCGAAAGCTGGTGGTCTCGGGGTCGACCGCGCCTTCGAAGGTGCCGATGGCGATCTCGTAGTCATTGCGCGTGTCGATCACCGCCACGTCCGGAGACCGGATGAGGTCGTTCCAATCCGCAGGGTCGACGTAATGACCGACGCGGGCCTTGGGGTCCACGTCAGGCTGGCCCATTGTGACGATCTCTTTTTTCAGCCGCACCTTCATGCGGGCGAAGGGGCGCACCTCGGCGGTGGAGAGCTTCCATTCCAGATCGGCACAGCCGGGCAGGCCGCGCAGATGGGCCAGCACCGCGTCTATACCGTCGCGCGGGCCAGCGATGGTGCCGTTGATCCCCTCGGCGGCCAGCAGCAGCGAGCCGGTCACATGGGCCTCGCGGCAGAGCGCCAGCAGCGGGTCACGCAGGGCGGTGTGATCGGGAAAGCGGGTGAAGTGGTAGAGGGCGCAAACAGTGTACATGAGTGTGCGGTACTCCCAGAATTGTCAGCTGACAATCGGCTATTCTGCCGCAATGGCAAGGCCATGGACCACGGCGGTAAAGACCTCTGTGTCGACGGGTTGGGCATCGGGCAGGGCGGTGGCCATGGCGCTGCGCACGGCCCCCAGAAGGGAGGAGCCGCCGACAAAGACCACGCTGTCCACGGTGGCGGGCGCAACGTCTGCCTCGCGCAGCGTCTCCATCGCTTGAGCGGCGATCTGGTTGGCGAATTCGGTGAGCGTTGCGTTCATCGCCTGTTGAGACAGATCGAGTCCAAGCCCTTTTTCTATTTCACGCAGATCGATTCGCCCCATGTCCGCGCCGTTGGCCGCGATCTTCCCGGCCTCGACCGCGTAGGCAATGTCGTGGCCAAGATGGCTTTCGAGCACGTCGGACAGCCGTTCAAACGGTTCGGGGTCGGGGGCGAGGCGAATCCAGCGGCCCACTTCGCGCAACTGGGCAGCATCGTAGACAAACGGGATCTTTTCCCAGCTTGCCAGATCGTGAAACAGGGCCTTGGGCGCGGCGTGGGTGCTGCTGCCCATTTCTGCGCCGATCTCCGCCCCGTAGCCGAACAGCGGCATGGCGAAATCGAGGCTCAGGGCCTTGTCGAAGTCGGTCCCGCCCAGCCGCAAGCCGGTGGAATGGATCACCTGCGTGTCTGACCCGGCGCGGTCGCACAGCGTAAAGTCGGAGGTGCCGCCGCCGATGTCGACGATCAGCGACCGCCCTTGTACGCCAGAGGCCAGCGCGGCGGCCTCCGGTTCGGGGAGGAAGTCGACATGCTTGAACCCGGCGAGGTGGTAGGCCTCTGTCAGGTCGGCCAGCGCCTGCGCGTCACGCTCGTCAGAGGCGGAGTGAAATCGCACCGGACGCCCCGACAACGCGGTGTCGAAAGTCATGTGCGTGTGCGCCTCGGCGCGTTCGCGGATCTCTGACAGGAAGCGGGCGATGACCTCGATCAGGGTGATGCGCTCGTTCAGGATGCGGCGCGGTTCGCGGGCCAGCGGCGTGCCGAGAATGGATTTCAGCGCACGCATGAAACGTCCCTCCGCCCCGTCGCGCATGGCGCGGGCGGCGGCGGACCCGTAGACATATTTCTTGTCGGCAAAGTCGATGAAGACGGCGGTGGGCAAGGTCTGTTCGCCGGGTTCCAGCGGGATCACGTAGGGCTGGTTGCCCGCCATCACGCCAGCGGCGGTGTTCGAGGTGCCGAAATCCAATCCGAGCCGAGCCATGGGAATCCCTTTCGTACGAAGCGGGCGGAATAGCCAGAAGTTGCGGCTATGGCAATCCATCTGTGGTCATCCTAGGGTTGCCCAAACGATAGGGAGACCGCCATGCACGCGCTGATCGTGATCGACGTTCAAAACGATTTCTGTCCCGGGGGCGCGCTGGCCGTGCCGGGCGGGGATGAGATCGTGCAGGATATTAATGCACTGATGTCAGAGTTCGATGCGGTGGTGCTGACGCAGGACTGGCATCCGGCGGGGCATTCGTCCTTTGCCTCCACCCACGACGGCCGCGCACCGATGGATCTGATCGAGATGCCCTACGGACCGCAGGTGCTGTGGCCCGATCATTGTATTCAGGCCTCTCCGGGCGCGCAGTTCCATATGGCGCTGGAAGCGGACCGCGCTGACCTGATCCTGCGAAAGGGGTTCCGCACGGAGATCGACAGCTACAGCGCGTTCTTCGAAAACGACCATCGCACGCCTACCGGGCTGGAGGGATACCTGCGCACGCGGGGGATCGACCGGCTGACCATGGTGGGGCTGGCGTTGGATTTTTGTGTGAACTTTTCCGCGGTGGATGCGGCAAAGCTGGGATTTGCGGTGGAGGTGCGGGAACATCTATGCCGTGCAATTGATTTTGACAGCTCCCTTCAGGCGGCAAAGACGGGGATGCAGCAGGCGGGCGTGGCGCTGGTTTAGCCACTAAAGTTTGAAATAAAGACGAAAAGTAACCGGATTTGTAGTCTTCCCTGACTATCGGGATTTGTACATTCTGTTGACCTAGCATCTATTTCAGCCGGAAGCCCCACCTCATGTCGCAACCCGATGCGGTCCAAGCGACCGCAGATGCCCAATTCGAGTCCCGCTACGGTCAGGCAGCCTTGCTTGACCGGTATGCACGCGCGCGCATTCGGGATTTTCTGGTTCGGCAGGTGGCGACGCTCATCGGGACGGTGGTGGTCTGGTATGTGGTCAATCCTACGGCCGCGATGGTCTGTGTTTTCCTCGCCTTGGCGGGGGAGGGGATCGACCTGATCAGCTTGCAGTATGTTCGCAAGCGATTGCGACTGGGAGCGTCATTACCACCCTTGTTACGGTTCACGGCCTTCACCGCCGGGGTGCAGTCGCTGACCATTGCCGTTTGTGTCTTGCTGCTTCTGGCCTTTGCGACGACGGGTGAGGCATCTTTGATCGCGCTGTGCTTTCTCATGGCTGGGGCTGTGAATGCCGGGTTTGTCATGACGCATCATCGGCTGGCGTCGTGTGTCAAGCTTGGCGTTCTGTCGTCCTGCGTGCCAATCTATCTGGTGGCGGACGTGGTGACAGCGGGCGGTTTCGGGATTCCACAACTGATCCATCTGCTTCAGGTGGCGATGTTGAGCTATTTGACCTTCTCCTTTGTTGCGTTTGCAGTGCGCAGTTGGAAGCGGCGGCTGACCAATGAACGCGACCTGATGCAGAGCGCGGCACAACAAGAGCTGACCAATCGCAAGTTGCTGGCGGCGAAGAAAGAGGCGGAGCAGGCGGCGCAGGCCAAATCCGCCTTCCTCGCGACCATGAGCCACGAGATCCGCACACCGTTGAATGCTGTGATCGGCATGAGCGATCTGCTGGCCCAGACCGAGCTCGGCCACGAGGGGCGCGGTTATGTTGATACGATCCGGACGGCGTCGACATCGTTGTTGGGGATCATCAACGATGTGTTGGATTTCTCGCGGCTGGATGCGGGCCAGATGGCATTCGAGGCGCTGCCCTTTGCGCCGTCCGAATCTATCAGCGCGGCGGCACGGCTGTTGATGCCTTTGGCGCAGGCCAAAGGACTGACAGTCGTGATCGCGGACGACGGTTCGCTGCCGGCGCGGGCCAGTGCGGACGAAGGAAGGCTGCGGCAAATCCTGCTGAACCTGATGGGAAATGCAATCAAATTTACCGAACAGGGCGAGGTCAAGGTCATCTCTCGGGCGGAGCAGACACCGGACGGTTGGCGCATGGTGATCCGTGTGATGGACACCGGGGTCGGCGTGCGGCCTGATCGGAGCGATGCCATTTTCGAGGTGTTTCAACAGGCGGATGCGGCCACCACGCGACGGTTTGGCGGGACGGGTCTGGGTTTGCCGATCAGCCGGGCGCTGGCGCGACGCATGGATGGCGACATCCAGCTGTTGCAGCCGGATCCGGACCGTCACGGCGCGACCTTCGAGCTGACCGTCGCGCTGAAGCGTGCGCCGGCAGAGGCTTCGGCGCGCGGACCCGGTCTGGTGCCCGTGGACAAGGGTATCGCAAGACCATTGCGCGTGATCCTTGCTGACGACAACGAAACCAACCGCCTGCTGGTGCAGCAACTGCTGAAGGCAGAGCAAGTGACGCTGTACCAAGTGGTGAACGGGCGCGAAGCGCTGGATCTGACTGCGCGGATAAAGCCGGACGTGGTGCTGATGGATATGGCCATGCCGGAACTCGACGGGCTGGAGGCCTCGCGCCGTATCCGAACGCTTGATATCCCGCAGCCGCATATTATCGCGCTGACCGCCAACGCCTTTGCCTCTGATCAGGCGGCGTGTCAGGCTGCGGGGATGGATGACTTCCTTACGAAACCCATTCGGAAATCCGTGCTCATCGCGGCACTTGCGCGTGCGTCCCGACTTCATAAAGGTGTTTCACAACCGGGGACTGATGCCGTAACAGGGCTCGACCGTTCGGAAGGGAGCACGCCGTGGACATCGCGACAAGAGTCTGGAACCACAAGTGGAAAATAGATCCGATCGTCCGGTCCCTGATCGATACGGATTTCTACAAGCTGTTGATGTGCCAGTCGGTGTTTCGCAATCACCGCGACACCAACGTAACGTTCAGCCTGATCAACCGCTCCAGCGAGGTACCTCTGGCCAGACTGATCGACGAGGGCGAACTGCGCGAGCAGCTTGACCACATCCGGTCGCTGTCCCTGACCCGCGGCGAAAGCACCTGGCTGCGCGGCAACACGTTTTATGGCAAGCGCCAGATGTTCCGTCCGGATTTCATGAAGTGGTTCGAGACCCTGCAACTGCCCGCCTACCATCTGGAACGGGTCGGCGACCAATACGAGCTGACCTTTGAAGGCAAATGGCCCGAGGTCATGCTGTGGGAAATTCCCGCGCTGGCCGTGTTGATGGAGCTGCGCGGCCGCGCCGTGCTGCACGACATGGGGAAGTTCGAGCTTCAGGTGCTGTACGCGCGTGCCGCCACGAAGCTGTGGGAAAAGGTCGAACATCTGCGACAGGTGCCCGATCTGAAGATCGCTGATTTCGGTACGCGGCGGCGGCATTCGTTCCTCTGGCAGGACTGGTGCGTGCAGGCCATGCTCGAAGGGCTGGGCAAGAATTTCACCGGCACGTCGAACTGCCTGATCGCCAAGAACCGCGATCTGGAGGCGATTGGCACCAACGCACACGAGTTGCCCATGGTCTACGCTGCGCTGGCCAAGGATGATGCCGCATTGGCGCAGGCCCCTTATGATGTGCTGGCGGATTGGCACGAGGAGCATTCCGGCAATCTGCGCATGATCCTGCCCGACACCTACGGCACCGACGGCTTTCTGAAGCACGCGCCAGACTGGCTGGCGGGGTGGACCGGCATTCGTATCGACAGCGGCGATCCTGCCGCCGGTGCAGAGACCGCGATCCGTTGGTGGCAAGACCGGGGCGAAGACCCCACGAAGAAGCTGGTGATCTTCTCCGACGGTTTGGACGAGCAGAAAATCGTCGAGTTGTATCATCAGTTTACGGGGCGGGTTCGGGTGTCCTTTGGCTGGGGCACGCTGTTGACCAATGATTTCCGCGGGCTTGTTCCAAACGATGCCCTGGCGCCATTCAGCCTTGTCTGCAAGGCGGTGTCGGCCAACGGCAACCCCACGGTGAAGCTGTCCGACAACCCCAACAAGGCGATGGGCCCGGCCGAGGAAATTGCGCGCTACAAGCGTGTTTTTGGGGTCGGCGAACAAGTTGCGCAAAAGGTGGTGGTCTGACGTCCGGGTTGCCGGAAAACGTCACCGACACCTGAGCGTCGACCCGCGTCCTTTGTGGGGCTTTTCTTGGCCCGCGGACGGGGGTAAGCCCCTGTGCGAAGGAGTTACCAATGGCCCCCATCGACCCGCAGCCCGGCATCATGGACATCGCCCTGTATCAGGGCGGGAAATCCAAGGTGGAAGGCGTCACCAACGTGGTGAAGCTTAGCTCGAACGAGAACCCCTTTGGCGCAAGCCCTGCGGCGAAAGACGCGGTGGCGCGCTCCGTGCACGAGCTGCATCGCTATCCCCCGACCGACCACGAGGATCTGCGCCGTGCCATTGGCGAGGTGCATGGCGTTGATTGGGAGCGGGTGATCTGTGGCGTTGGATCGGACGAGATCATCACCTTTCTGTGCCAGGCCTACGCGGGGGAGGGCACCGAGGTGCTGTACACCGAACACGGCTTTGCCATGTATCGCATCAGCGCGCTTGCGGCTGGCGCGACCCCGGTCGAGGTCAAGGAACGCGACCGCGTAACTTGCGTGGACAACCTGCTGGACGGCTGCACCGACAAGACGCGGCTCGTGTTCATCGCCAACCCCAACAACCCCACCGGCACCATGATCGGCATGGCAGAGATTGAACGGCTGGCCGAAGGGCTGCCGGATCAGTGCCTGCTGGTGCTTGACGGGGCCTACGCGGAATACGTCGAAGGGTACGATGGCGGCGCCAAGCTGGTCGACATGCGCAACAATGTGGTGATGACGCGCACGTTTTCAAAACTGTATGGTCTGGGCGGTTTGCGCGTCGGCTGGGGCTATGGGCCGCGTCATGTGATCGACGTTTTGAACCGTGTGCGCGGGCCGTTCAACCTGTCGTCTACGGCGCTGGCAGCGGCAGAGGCCGCCCTGCGCGACACCGCCTATGCCGAGAAATGTCGCAACGATAACACGCGGTTGCGCACTATCTTGTCAGAGGCTCTCGCCGAACATGGTGTGCCTTGTGACACTTCGGTTGCGAACTTTGTGCTGGCGCGCTTTGCCGATCAGCAAGAGGCGGAAGATTGCGATCTGTATCTGCAAAAGCAGGGGCTGATCGTGCGCCGCGTGGCGGGGTACAACCTGCCCAACTGCCTGCGCATCACCGTAGGCGATGAACCGTCGGTGCGTCGCGTCGCCTATTGCATCGGCCAGTTCAAGGCAGGTGCCCGATGACGGAGGCCACCCCGGCCCCCGTCTACCGCAAGATCGCGCTGATCGGTCTGGGTCTGATCGCCGGCTCCATGGCTTGGGCCTGCCGCCGCGACGGCATGGCGACCGAGATCCGGGGCTATGCACGCTCCGAGAAGAGCCGCGAAATGACGCGCCGCCTTGGGTTCTGCGACGTGGTCTGTGACAGCGCCGAAGAGGCGGTGCAGGACGCGGATCTGATCGTCCTGGCGACCCCCGTGGGTGTCATGGGCGCCGTGGCCGCGTCCATTGCCCCGCATCTGAAGCCCGGCGCCGTGGTGATCGACGTCGGATCGGTCAAGCGTACGGTGATCGAGGAGGTGCAGCCGCACATCCCGGAGGGCGTGCATTTCATCCCCTGTCACCCCATGGCCGGGACAGAGCATTCCGGGCCGGACGCGGGCTTTGCCAGCCTGTTTGACAACCGCTGGTGCCTGATCGTGCCGGTGGACCACACGCCCGATGCAGAGGTCGCGCGGCTGGAGCAGTTCTGGAGCCGCCTTGGCGCCATGACCGAACGGATGGACCCGGAGCATCACGACCTCGTATGTGCGGTGGTGAGCCACATTCCGCACCTGATCGCCTACACGATGGTGGGTGTGGCCGACGATCTGAGCCGCGTCAGCGACCAGGAGGTCATCAAGTTCTCCGCCGCTGGGTTTCGCGACTTTACCCGGATTGCCGCCAGTGACCCGACGATGTGGCGTGACGTGTTCCTGACCAACAAGGAAGCCACGCTGGAAATTCTTGGCCGCTTCACCGAAGAATTGTTCGCCCTGCAACGCGCCATTCGCACCGGCGATGGTGAGCAGCTTCACGCCTACTTCACACGCACCCGTGCCATCCGTCGTAGCATTCTGGAGGCCGGGCAGGATACGAATGAGCCTGACTTTGGCCGGACTCGGTAATCAGGTGGGACCATGGATGTGATGCGTTATGTGATGCTGGCCGTGCTGGTGATCCTTACGGGGTGCGGCTCTGCGCGGGATCGGGCGTCGGACAGTATCGATGCACTGCGCGCGCGGTTTGACGGCATGGGCTCTGTCTGCGGCGATCCCTCCCTGATCGGTGAGACGATCGGCGTGGTCGACGGGCGCGGGGAGTGTGGGATGCGCAACGGCATTCGCCTGCGGGCTGTGGACGGTGTCGCGCTGTCGCAACCCGCCGCGATCCGGTGCGAGACCGCGCGCCAGCTCAAGACATGGATCAACACCGCCGCCCGTCCCGCTGTGGGCAACGAAGGCGGCGGCGTGGCTGAGCTGAAGGTGGCTGCATCTTATGCGTGCCGGACGCGAAATCACAAGGTTGGCGCAAAGCTTTCGGAGCATTCGAAGGGCAACGCCATCGACATCGCGGCGGTGCGCCTGGTGGACGGTACAGAGATGTCGGTTCTGCGCGATTGGCGCAGCCGCACCTATGGGCCGATGTTGAAGCAGATGCACAAAGGGGCCTGCGGGACCTTTGGCACGACCCTGGGCCCCGGGTCCGACGGCTTTCACGAAGATCATTTCCACTACGACGTGGCTGACTATCGCGGTGGCCCATACTGCAAGTGAGACGACGCTATCGCTGCGTCCGGGCGAGGGTGTCGATGATGCGGGCCCATGCCGCCACTTGTTGAGCAGGCAGCACAAGCCGAAGGCGCGGGGCGGATGGATCGGGCAGGCGCAGGTCAAGTCCCTTTGGGGTCGGACGCGCACGCGCACCGTGAAGCAGTCGCGTTTCGTTACCACTTCCCGGTGGCCAAACCAGACCGGGCCCATCGGCCGTCATCACCAAAGCGGCGGCACTGTGCGCGGTGAGGGTTACGGTCCCTGCGGGCAAGTCGGGATGACGTCGCGCCCAAGCGCGGCGGGCCTCCTCCTCTGAAGCGAACCAGCGGGGCCGTGACCGGGCGCTGACGCCAATCGCCAAAGCAATCCCCAGTCCCAGAACCATGATCCAGACCACAGTCAACTTCTCCGTGTTGCGCGTCAGGAAGCGCATGCCTTTGGTCATCAGCCCTAGGCGCTGTGCGGCCCAAGGCGCAATTCTGCAAGTTCAATATCACGTGCGTCCGCAGCTCTAGCATGTCTTTTGCGCTAAATAGTTAAGCGATCTATTGAGGCCGACTGACCGGCAAGTCGCTATGAACGCGCCCGTACTCTCTTTCGTTTCGCGCTTTCACCTTTTTCCCAGTGCTGTCGGCATTATAGGCTCTGGCTCAAGCCAACGGACCAGAGACGAGGCGCAGCTCATTTACCGAAGACCAGATCATTGGCATTTTGAAGGAACACGTGAGCGCGATTTCCGTGGCTGATCTGTGCCGCAAGCACGGGGTCAGCGATGCAACTGCCTCCAAATGGAAAGTTAAGTCTGGCGGCATCAATGTCAGCAAAGCGTGATAGAATCCTGCTGCGTTGGGACAATGGCCTGGTATTCACCTGCCATCGCTTTACGGACATCGTCTGAAGCCACGGGCTGAAACAGGAGTTTATCACGCCCCACTGTCCGCAGCAGAACGGCATTTTCGAGCGCTTCTTCTGGATGCTGAGGGAGCAGCGCGCGCATTGTCACCGCTTCGAGAGCGTCCAGCATGCGATGCGCGTCATCGGTGACTGGATTACAGTCTATGGCAACCGTCGTTCCGAGAGCCTCTCGGAGGCGCTTGATGTGCTCAGCCTAGTTGTCATCCGCAAATCAGACATGATGCGCGTCGGGGGATCAATCGCTCTATTCCTTGAAGACCTCGTCGAGCAGTACTTCAATACGCTTAAAAGCATAGGCCGTGTCGCTGCACGCTACGACAAACCTGCTAAAAGCTTCTTGGGCTTTATCGGTATCGCCGCTATCCGACTTTGGCTTCGCCTTTTGTCAACATGACCTAGGCACGACGTGAGTGTGGAGCTTGTGTGTCATCGCTCCATTTTGCCAACTTGGCGAGTAGCTTTGCGCGACGTACAGGCTTTGAAAGGAAATCTGACATGCCGGCGTTGAGACAGGCGAGACGATCCTCTGCCATGGCATTGGCGGTCAACGCAATAATTGGCACGGCGTCACGTGCTCCGCGCGCCTCAATTGTGCGTATCATTCGCGTGGCATCGTAGCCGTTCATCAGGGGCATCGACACGTCCATCAAAACAACATCTGGCTTGAGACGGCAGAAAAGGTCTACGGCTTCCTGACCGTTCGAAGCAATGTGGATTGTCGCACCACTTTTTCCCAGTAGTTTTTGGATGACCAACTGATTTGTAGCGTTGTCTTCGGCCAGTAAAATGCGTTTCCCAAGCAATGTATTCTCAGTTGCTGCTCCATTCTCCGATGAGGGGCCGTCATGTTCAAGCTGCCGTCCCAGGGTTTCACAAAGAGCACGAGCCGTGGTTTCAAGCGTAAGCGGTTTGCGCAAGACGTTGGCGAAGCCCATTGCGGTGATTTCGGATTTCGCAAGATTGCGGTCCGCGCGCAATGTCATGATGGCCGGAGGCAGCGTGATTGCGCCTTGCGTCTGGCGGTGAGCAAGCAACCCATCCACAGCCAGGTCCGACAAACCGTAGTCCAAAAGGAGAAGATCGAAGGCATCTCCGTCCACGTGTGCATGTCTGGACAGCGCCACACATTCCGCAACGGTGGCCGCCAAGACCGGCCTGATCCCGAGATTGTTGAGCATTTGCCCTAAGGCTGAGCGCGTGGAAGGGTCGCGCTCAGCCACAAGAACCTTCACACCAGACAGCGCACGTCTTGCAGTCTGCCAAAAGCTTGCGTCTGCTACAGGCACCGCTGTGTCCGGCATGGGCACGAGAATTTCGAATGTCGACCCGGTCCCAGCTTGTGAATGCGCCGACAGGGTCCCCCCCATCAAGCGCACCAGCCGCAGCGTGATTGCAAGGCCAAGGCCTGTACCTTCAAACTGGCGCGTGTCCGTATCGTCAATTTGCGAGAACTCTTCGAATACATGGTCGAGCTTGTCTTCGGGAATGCCTACCCCGGTGTCTGCAACCTTGATGAGAAGCAGGCCGCTTTTGTTACGGTCGACGGTGATGTGCACGTGGCCGCGTGGCGTAAATTTTACTGCGTTCCCAACCACGTTCAGCAAGCATTGGCGAAGTCGTGCCGAGTCGCCATGCACATATACAGGTGCCACGAGCACGCTTTCAACACAGATTTCCACCTCTTTCGAAGCAGCGGACGGCGAAAACAGACAGGCCACGTCCTCGACCAAAGCCAGCAAATCGAACGGTTCAGGACGCACCTTCATCTTCCCCGCCTCAATCTTGGAGAAGTCGAGAATATCATTTATGATTGATAAAAGTGCGACTGCGGACGATGTGATGGTCGCGGTTACGGAGCGCTGCTCAAATGATAGACTGGTCTGTTCCAGAAGTTCGGCCATGGCTATGACGCCGTTCATGGGCGTGCGAATTTCGTGGCTCATGTTTGCAAGAAATGCAGATTTTATTTTTTCCGCCTCTTCCGCCTCTTCCGCCTGTTGCCGGGCAAGGTCCAGGTTTTGGGCGGTTTTCTTCAACTGAAACCAGAAGAACAGTCCCACCGCAAAGGGGATGAGCATCAGAGCAGCGATGAGGAGACCCACCGTCAAAACCAAGTGACGATAAAGCGACTGGATATCCTCTGCCGCGTCAGTGACATCCATGTACACTTCGTAAACGCCAATCACGTTGCCTCCCCTTACAAGGGGATGAAAGACTTCGGCGTAGTGACGGACCTGACCGTTTTCGCCGTCTTTTGTCACGAATGTAATCTCTGACTGCCCCGTACGAGCGACCCTTTGGACGATTGAGGTGTCCTTATACACGACGCCGCGATTCAAAGGCCTTTCCGGGTTGAACTTCGAAATTAAAATGCGACCGTCCGTATCGAAGATTTTGAAATCAAAAACATTTTCGGCTGGCGCATGTCTGTTGAGATCGTTGAACGCAGACAGGGGAAAGGGAATCCCTTTGCGGGCGTCGGCAAGCTCATTTGCGTAAGTCTCCAGATGGTTGCCCCAAACGTAGGCCGCCGCCCGCGCCCGGTTGTGCAAATCCACATCTGCCGTATGCAAAGCAAAACGATTTCCAAGCCAAAGCGCGAGCGCTATTGCCATCACGGTCGCAGCCAAGATGTAAAAGAAGCGACGCATGCGCCAAAATCCCATGATACCGCCGCAGGCATACGGGAGCGAGATTAAGGTCTTCTGAACAGTCCCGAGCCAGCTCGCGCAACACGCAGACGGAGCGGGAAGCTCTGCAGGCGCATTTTCCTTGCCCTCCTTGAGCCTCTCGTTAACCATGGTGCCCAAGGTCTGAACGGCCGGAAAACCAAAGACGAGCACCAATTTGCCGTCCAATGAGAGGGAGCGACTGTCATGGGAAAACGTGATGAGTTGATAGAAAAATATGCCGATGATCTGCGTACCAAATGCGGCATGCAACCGGACATGGACCTGCTGACGAAAGTCACGATCGGATGCGGACCGTCAATCTACAACGCTGACAGTTCGATTGTAGCCTCCAGCCAAGATGGCGAATTGGAGACGGTGAAAGTCAATTTTTTGATGAAAAAGCTGGGCTTGCCCGACGGTCCGGACCTGATGGAGGCGATCAACCAGGTGATCGACACCTACGGTAAATCAGAGCGCAACAAGTATCGCGCGGTTGTCTACTACATGCTGACAAAGCATTTCGGGAAAGAGTCCGTTTACGTTTAAGCTGACCTCGCCAAGGCGATCCGCGACACTTCGGGATTGCACCAAATTGCAATGACTTCGGATTTGCCAAGATAGACCATCGCGGGTAAGTTGGATTCAAATCTGGCTAGAACGGCTGGGCCCGAATTTCAGGTACACGTGTGGTGCGTAGGGAGCACGTGGGTGAGAGGGGGGCCTTGGCTATAGCTGGGGTCTCCCTTTTCGGTTTTCACAAACAGGTCTGGTTCTACTGCGATCGGTGGTAGGGCGATGGGCCTTTTTGGACGAGCCTCGTCGGAGAGGTATATTGTGCCCCTCCCAGCATGATATCTGATACGCACAAGCGGCTAACCCGACGAGACCAGGAAGTGGTTGGCTTGCGATAAAAGCTTGAATTGACCCACTGACTTTCTGCTCATGCTAGGCGAGAGAACGTAGCGATGAGTATGACGATGTACGACGGCATCAAAGGGTGGTGTCGGCGAAGCGTAAGACGGCGCTTGTCAACGAGATCATCCAAGGCAAGACAACCGTGAGCAATACCAGAAGCTGCTCCGAGACCTTCAGGAGGCCTGGGGCGAGGCCATGCCGGAGCTTCTGGCCCGAAAAAAGTTGCAGGGCCTCCTGGCGGAGGGCGGCGCAGTGTTGATCGCCAAGCTCTTTGTCTGGTGGTTCGGTATTCCGAGGCGGACGGTCTATTCCACGCCGGTAAAATCCGCGCCGAAGGTCGTTCTCGCTTCGCCGAACCGTTCAAGAAGGTCCCTCTCACACATGCCGCGCATGTGCTGCCGGGCAGTGGATCGAGGAGGAACCCTCCGTCGGCTTTTGCACGGTGGCGTTGCTGCTGGGGTTCAACAAGAACACGGTGTAGAGGGTTCGGCATCTCTCTCGAACCGATGGCGTTCGATGCCTCACTCCAGACAAAGGGCTGGCACCTGTCAATGTCTGGCAAGGCTGACGACCGCCAGCGCTGCCCTCCTCACCCGCTTGCTATGCGCCGCACGCCTGCCTAGGCATTCACATTTGCGCCCTAACCTGAGCAGATTCCGCTTGTCGGTGTACGCACAGCCGCGGGTCATGCATGACCTCACCGGTGGGATAATGATCGTCACGAATTATATCCGCGAAAAGCAACGCCCATAAACGAACGCGGATCGAAGGAAGTGACCGTCCCACTGCCGCAGGCCCCCAGCCAGGGGTCGTGGATTTTGGCGAGACGCTTGGTACCATCGGCGGGCGCGTCTGCAAGCGTTCCTATTTTTTACGGTCAGCATTGTGAGCGCCTTTTGCCCGAGCGACAATGTCGACATCTCTTGCTTCAGCAAGGCCTACCTCGGCAACTGTGTGTCGGATTACCAGTGTGTCGTTTGGCTCTGAGAAGCGCTTGACAGAGCGGTAGCCTTTTCCGCTTCATTCATGAACTTATTCGTGTGACGACGGTGCCGTTCAGGTTGGTGTTCAGCCATTGTACTCACAACTCCAGTTTCCATTCCCGGCTGAATCAGCTTACTGCTTCCAACTGTCGCCACGTAGAAACTGTTCGGCCGAGGTAGAACGAATTTGCGCTCGGGAAGATTGAGGCGTCGCGAACCTCAGCCTTGGATGGTGCCAGCCTGGAAGTATCGCTCAAGTGTCAAAAAAATACTGGTTGTTCAAGACGGAGAAGTCCACGTGGTCTTGGGAAAACCAGGTCGCGCGGGGCGATACGGGTGAAGAATGGGACGGCGTGCGCAACTACCAAGCGCGCAACTTCATGCGCGAGATGAAAGTGGGCGACCAAGGGTTCTTCTACCTATCGCAGCGAGATAAAGTGATTGTTGGTATCGTCGAAGTTATTACTGTCGCTCACCCAGAAAGTTCGACGAACGACCATCGGTGGGAATGCGTGGATATCAAGGCGATCAGAAGCCTGCCCACACCCGTTTCGCTCGATCAGATCAGGGCCGATCCTCGCCTTTCCGAAATGGTCTTGGTCAAAAATTCCCGCCTCTCGGTCCAGCCAGTAAAAGAAGATGAATGGCGCATTGTGTGTGACTTGGGTGGCCTCTCACCAGAGCACTGTCGGCCACTGGATTGACGACACCGAGAAGAGTTGAAAACAACCTACGGCCAGCGCGAACGTTGCGCATGTACAGGAAGCACAGGCCAAAGCCCCACCTCTTCTTTGCCGTCGTCAACCCGAGTAGCAGGTCTCGCTGAAGAATGCCCAGAACGCCAGCGCGATGCTGACGTCTTTCGTTGCCACCGCTCTCTCGGCCACCGCGCGGCGGTTCGCTGGCCTAATGACTTTTGTCCAAAAGCCTCCTTGAGCAGATCGTTCTGCATGCTGACGTCGGCATATATGAGCTTCAGCTCGGCGGTAGGGACACGACACTCAATCTGGCGCAGAACACACATGATCTGCGCTTTGGTAAATCGTGTTTTCTTCATCGGAATCTCCTCGTTCGCCCTGCCGAGAAAATTCTATCTCCGCATCCCCTCGAGATCGGGGGGATTACGCGAGCTGGAGCAGTTTTGAGGCGTGTCGTCTCGACCTCTGTAAAATATCGACCTTATTTTGTTTTTCCATTGGGGCCATTTGGCTTTTGCCAAAGGACAAATCCAGGTCACCGAAAACCAATTCGCGGGTTCAAATGAGCGTTCGGGGTTTCCAAACATTATGCTGTCTTTCACCAACTGGTCGTCCCACGACCAGTTGGCTGTCTCGACTTGAATAGCCAAAAGGTCGTCAGATCACTTTTTTCCAAGCGCGTAGGGTCACGGTTTCAAATAGCCCGGCCTTTGCGTAGGGATCGTTGTCTGCCCAATCCTGCGCGGCAGGCATATCTGGGACATCCAAGACAACCAGCGATCCAGTCATTTCGCCGGTCTCATCAAGCAGCGGCCCGGCCTGAGTGACCACGCCTGTGGCCTCGATGTAGGCAAGATGAGCCTCGCGGTTGTCCTTGCGGATTTGCAGCGCGCCGGTTTTGTCAAAGGCCATAAGGGCAATAAGCATAATCTATTCTTCCTTCAGGGGTCTGGACAGCAATTGGTCCATTGCCTCCTGCACCGTCAGGTCACCCGTGGTCAAGGCCGCGGTCGCCTGAGTGATTGGCAGCGGAATCCCGTGAAGATCTGACAGTTTTGCCGCGGCGCGGGCGGTGGCGGCACCCTCTACCGTGATGGTGGGCTCGAAATCCTCGCCTCGGCCCAGTGACAGGCCGAAACGGAAGTTGCGCGAGCCCTCGGACGTACAGGTCAGGGTGAGGTCGCCCAATCCAGACAGTCCGGCCAGCGTTTCGGGACGGGCACCAAGCGCAGAGGCAAGTCGCGTCATCTCCGCGAAGCCACGGGTCATCAGAGCGGCGCGGGCGCTGTCGCCCAGTCCGGCACCGATACAGGCACCGCAGGCGATGGCTATGACGTTTTTCAACGCCCCCCCGAGCTCTGCCCCCACCAAGTCGGTCGTGGTGTAAAGCCGGAGCACAGGTGTAGACAGTTTCTCCTGCAATATGCGGGCCGAGGGCTCGTCCGCGCAGGCCAGTGTCAGCGCCGTCGGCAATCCGTTTGCAATGTCGGCTGCAAAGCTGGGGCCCGTCAGAACCGCAACGGTGACGCCTGGTTTGACCTGCTGCGTCAACTCCGTCACGCCAAGGCCGCTTTCCAGGTCAATGCCCTTGCAACACAACACGATACGCGTGCCGACCATTGCGGATTTTATTCGTTTCAAGACCATATGCAGGCTTTGAGCCGGGACAGCGATCAGAACGGTCTCCGCCGCAGCGGCTTTTTCCAGGTCGGTTGTGGCGCTCAGGCTATGTGGCATCTTCACACCCGGCAGCCGTGGTGAAGACTTATGGTCTCGGATGCGCGAGACGGCGTATGGATCGCGGCCCCAGATGGTCACTTCGCGCTCATCGCGGGCCAGTGCGATGCCTAAGGCGGTGCCAAAGGCTCCCGTGCCAATAATCGAAACACTCATGCCTTGGCTCCTTTCTTGCCATGTCCCACCAGCGGAGAGGCCTTGCGATCAAGTGGCCAACGCGGGCGAGCAGACAAAGTCATATCGTGCGTGATTCCTTTCGCCAGCAATTCCGATCCGGCATAGGCAATCATTGCGGCATTATCTGTGCACAGCCTTAGGGGAGGGGCAGTAAATGTCACCTTAGCGGTTTCGCAAATTTTTTGCAGGGCCGCGCGTATCGCCATATTGGCGGCCACCCCGCCCGCCACGGCAAAAGCGGGTTCAGCAGGCTCTTCTTCAAGGTAAAGCGCAACGGCGCGCCGAGTCTTCTCCGCCAGAACATCACGCACTGCCGCTTGAAATTCGGCACAGAGATCTGCGCGGTTCTGACGTGTCAGGCCGCCATTTTCTGTAATTATTCCATCACGTTGCCGCATCAAAGCTGTTTTGAGCCCGGAAAAGGACATATCGCATCCGGGCCGATCCAGAAGCGGGCGCGGCAATCGGTAGGCCCTTTCGATGCCGTGCTTTGCCTGCTCTTCAACGGAGGGGCCGCCGGGCTGCGGCAGCCCCAGAAGGCGCGCGGTCTTGTCAAAGGCTTCGCCCGGCGCGTCGTCAATTGTACCGCCAAGTCGAGTAAAATCCTCCGGACCGCGCACGATCAGGAACTGGCAGTGTCCGCCAGAGACCAGCAACATCAGATAGGGATAGGCCAGCCCATCGGTCAGTCGCGGCGTCAGGGCGTGGCCGGCAAGGTGGTTCACTCCGATCAGCGGTTTCCCGAGCCCCGTGGCGAGACCCTTACCCATCATCACCCCCGACAGAACGCCGCCGATCAGGCCGGGGCCGGACGTCACGGCAATGGCATCGATCTGGGTCAACGTCACATCGGCCTGTGCCAATGCGCGCTCGATACAGATGTCCAACCGTTCCGCATGGGCGCGTGCGGCGATTTCCGGCACAACGCCGCCAAAGGACGCGTGCAGATTGTTTTGACCTTCGACGACAGAGGACAGCACGTCGTGTCCCCGCAGCACCGCTGCAGCGGTGTCGTCGCAACTGCTTTCCAAACCAAGTATCAGGGGGTCCGTCATGCCGTGCTCCTGTAATTGGCGGTCCGCCGACATTGCCATGTGTTGCATCAGCGCGTATCACCAGAATGGTTGCCCCACAATGTCGGAGCCCCGATGGCATCACAGACAACTTCGGACAGCAGTCCGGATACCCCCGTGGTCCTGATGACACGCCCTCGGGCGGACTCCGAAGATTTCATCGCGGGGCTGAAGCGGCGCGATTTGCACTTCAACACCGTCATTTCGCCCCTTATGCGCATCGTTTTCACCGATGATCCCATAGACATAGATGGCGTGCGCGGGTTGATCTTTACGTCGTCCAACGGGGTTGCCGCATGGACGGCGCGTGGATTACGGGCAAATCTGCCAACCTATGTGGTCGGGCCCTCAACGGCCCTTGCCGCGCGCAGCATTGGTTTGAACCCTGAAATCATGGCGCAAAATGCCGTGTCGCTTGTGGACGAGCTGTGCAAGGAGGACGTGCAGGGGCCTTTGCTGCACCTTTCCGGGCGGCATACGCGGGGTGATGTGGCAGGACAATTGAACGCCATGGGGGTCGAAACACGTCGGGCCGTTCTATACGATCAACCGCCGATGCCGTTGACATCCGAGGCGCGGGCGGTCTTGCATGGAACTGTACCGGTGATTGTTCCCGTGTTCTCACCCAGAACCGCACAATTGCTAACTGAGGAGCGGCCTAAAGCGCCTCTTCTTGTCGCGGCGATGAGCGAAGCAGTGGCCTTCAACCTAGCATCGCTCCATATAGTGTCCCTGAAGGTGGCCGCGCGGCCCGATTCAGGCGCGATGCTGAATGCGGTGGCGGCACTGTTGAACACGGCGCAAGCCGAGAAAAGACATTCGGGGGGAGACCCTCGGCGATAGGGTGAAAGGGTGACGGGACGTGGCAGGCACGAGAAAAAACAGATCGGCCAAGGGGAAGACCCAGGCGGCAAGCGGAACCGATGCAAAGGCTTCTGTTTCTGAGGACAGCGTCGCGCCCGTTGGTGACGACACGCTTGCTCAGGAGCAACGCGGCGCCTCCGTTGTCGAGGGCGAGCCGGACGCCAACGCGACCACTGACGCCACCGACGTGCCAGAGGCCACACAGGATGTGGAGCCAAACCCCGAGGCCGAAGGCGATTCCGTGGCGGAGGCCAAGCCCGAGGCAAATGACAGCACCGAGGCGGAGCCTGCCGCCTCTGAACGTGCTCCCGAGCCTGAAAAAACGCCTGCTACTGACACCACGTCCGATGTTGACGCCACGCCGGAGACTGAGAGCACCTTGGGCGTTGTCACGCCATCCACTGAGCCTGATCGCGAGCAAAAGCCGGTCGACGACGAGGCAACGGTCGTGGAGGACAGGTCCCATACCAGCACGGCGACGGCAGCTGTGCCCGCAGTGCGTGAAGAAAAGAAAAGCAGCGGTTTTGTCCCGATGGTGCTGGGCGGCGTGATCGCTGCCGGGTTGGGGTATGGCGCGGCCTACCTGGGTTTTGTCGGCGGTGGTGAAAATCCATTCGAGACGGAGACACGCGCCACCTTGGCGGCACAGCGTTCGGAACTTGACGGGCTGAATGCGCTGCCGCAGGCGGTCACCGACCTGCAGGCGCAAGTGGATGGAATTGACCTCAGCGCGCTGGACACAGGGCTGGCCGGTGTGCAGGATGCCATGTCTGAAATAAACACACGTCTGACGGCAATCGACGACCAGATTGCCTCGATGGACAGCCGCATGACCGCTCTGGAAAAGCAGCCTTTGGCAGAGTCTGTCTCACCCGAGGCCATCGCAGCCTACGAGCGTGAATTGGAACAGCTGCGGGGCGCGGTTTCAGACCAGCAAGCGGCGCTGGAGGCAGAGAAAGCCGCGCTGAACGAACAGCTTGAACAGCGCACCGCCGAAATGCAGAGCATTGTTGACGAGGCCCGCGCGCTGGAGACGTCCGCAGAGGATCAGGCCCGTCTCGCCGCCGCGCGTGCCGCGGTGTCCGATGTCATCGCGCGTATCCAGGAAGGTCAGCCGTTTTCCGAACCGCTTGCGACTCTGTCAGATAATGACGTCACCGTCCCGGACGCACTGCAAGCCACGGCAGAGGACGGCGTGCCAACAATGGCGTCGCTTTCCGGCAGCTTCCCTGACGCCGCACGTCAGGCGCTGGCCGCCTCGCGCAGCAGCGCGGCCCCTGAGGGAGAGGCGGATGCCGCGACCAGCGGTGGGCTTGGCGCCTTTTTCCAAAGCCAGCTCGGCGCACGCTCTGTTGTCCCGAAGGAAGGTAATTCGACGGATGCGATCCTGTCGCGTGCCGAAGATGCGGTACGGAACAGCAACCTCGACAAGGCGTTGACCGAACTAGAGGCTCTGCCGACTGAAGCAAAAGACGCGCTCTCCGACTGGCTTTCACAGGCGGAACTTCG
Source organism: Sagittula sp. NFXS13 (assembly GCF_040148795.1). Taxonomy (NCBI): domain Bacteria; kingdom Pseudomonadati; phylum Pseudomonadota; class Alphaproteobacteria; order Rhodobacterales; family Roseobacteraceae; genus Sagittula; species Sagittula sp. NFXS13. The sequence goes on along the minus strand of NZ_JAGEMH010000013.1, from coordinate 59,295 downwards.
GCGTGATGCTCTGGCGCAGGCATCCGACCTCGCCCAGCAATTGAACCAGCAATAAGGGTTACGAAAACATGTTGTGGTCACTTATCAAGATCGTCGTTTTCGTCGCCATGGTGGCGGCAATCACCCTTGGGCTGGGGTATCTGATCGAAGCGGACGGCACGGGCCTTGCGCAGGCGCGTATCACGCTGGCAGGGGTGGAATATACTCTGACGCCGTTGTTGATGTTCCTCGGCGCGTTGGTTTTGATCGCGCTGGTCTGGCTGTTCATCCAGGCGTTCCGCATCGTCATCGCGACGCTGCATTTCATCAACGGGGACGAAACTGCCCTGTCGCGGCATTTTCACCGCAATCGCGAGCGGAAGGGCTATGAGGCTCTGTCCGAGGGGATGATGGCGCTGGCCTCCGGTGAGGGGCGCGTCGCAATCGCCAAGGCGCAGCGTGCAGAAAAGTATTTGCACAAGCCGGAATTGACGGACCTGGTCACGGCGCAGGCCGCCGAGATGATGGGTGACCGCGCCAAGGCCGAAGAGGTCTACAAGCGTCTGCTTAAGCGTGACTCGACGCGCTTTGTCGGCATTCGTGGCATCATGAAGCAAAAGCTGGCGGCCGGTGAAACCGACACGGCGCTGCAACTCGCAGAGCGCGCCTTTGCTATCAAGCCCAAGCACGAAGAGGTGCAGGACACGCTTCTGCGCCTGCAGGCGGAGAAGGCGGATTGGGCCGGGGCGCGTCAAACGCTGTCGGCCAAGCTCAAGCATGGGTCGTTGCCGCGCGATGTTTACAAGCGCCGCGATGCGGTTCTGGCCCTCAGCCAAGCCGCAGAGATCGAGGATCGGGACGAAAGTGCCGCCGCCGCAGAGAAGGCCATCGAAGCGAACCGGAACTCTCCGGACCTCGTGCCCGCGGCGGCCATGGCTGCGCGCCACTTCATCGCGCAAAAACGGCCTCGGAACGCTGTGCGCGTGCTGAAGAAAGCCTGGGAAAGCCATCCGCATCCGGACCTCGCTGCCGCCTTTGCCGCGATCGAGCCGAATGAGACACCTGACGCGCGCATCAAACGCTTTGTCCCGTTGACCCGGATCAACCCCGAGCACCGCGAGACAAAGTTGCTGTTGGCTGAACTGAACCTCGCCGCGGAGCACTTCCCCGAAGCGCGTCGCGCTCTGGGTCAATTGGTGGAAAAGGAGCCCGACGCACGCGTTCTGGCCATCATGGCGGCCATCGAAAAGGGCGAAGGCGCGAAGGATCAAGTTATTCGCGGTTGGCTGGCAAAGGCAGTCACTGCGCCGCGTGGTCCGCAATGGGTTTGTGAAAACTGCAACACGATCCATGGCGATTGGCGCCCGACCTGCACGAACTGCGGGGCATTCGACACATTGGCGTGGAAAACACCGCCGCAGTCCGAAGTGGTCTTGCCTGCAGGCGCCAACATGCTGCCGCTGATCATCGGCGCATTGGAGGACAAATCTGCGGAGGTGTCCGTCGCGGAGGATTCGCAGCGCGCCGAGGTGATTGACATCAGTCCCAAGGCAGCAGCGCGTCCTGAAGGCAAGACAGCCGCCGAACCCGAAGACGCGGAACTTGTCGAACCCGGCGACAAGAAAGACGCAAGCTAGGGCTTTCCCTGGGCGGCCGCCCGATCGGCCGCCCACCGGAAGCCGCTGTTTTGCAGTTGGTAGAGCACATCATTCGCGATGAGCGTGTAGCCCCTTTTCTCCGAATGATTATAAAGTCTAAGGCTGTTCAAGATACTGCCATATTGAAAACCGTAGGCTTTATTGCGCAAAGTTCATGAAGCCCGGACTTTGCACTTCCCGAGATGCGCTTAATCTTGGGGCACCGTAATTTGTTTGCTGAGCGTGGACTGGCTGTTCTGGACGGCGCCGCGGTCGACAGGCGGTCTGCCTGCCACCAAGATCAAGGTAGGCGATTTGCTCCTTCGACAGCTTCAATTTCTACCTTTCTCGGCAGACTACGATGCATCCGCGTGCCGTGGAATAGATGAGGTCTGGACGGCTGAGATCTTTGACGCATTGCGCAAGGACAAGATCATGGCCCCAAGACACAATCAGTCATCCCAACAAAGCTCCGGGGCGAGGTAAAGTCCGCCTACGCCCAAACAGAGGTCCGCAGACCAGAGGTCGACTCATGCACTCACATTGAGAATGGGTCACGTGGTGGGGGCTATTCAAGCCGCTCAAGACGCAACGCTACGGCCAGAACTACTGGGTGCGCCGCACGCTTTAAGCGGCGATGGCGCGCTGAGGATCTGAATGCGGAGCATCCGGTCAGTGCTATTGTCACTGACCCGAAAGCCTGGAACTGGTTCTACATGGTGGGGGCGGAGAGTGCCCCGGCCAGCGACGAAGAGATTCACGTTGCCTTTTTCGCGAAAGACGCTTGAACGGCGCGTCGCATCCATTTAAACGCTCGGCCAATCAGCCTCAATAGCTCAGCTGGTAGAGCAGGTCCTTCGTAAGGACAAGGTCGGGGGTTCGAGTCCCTCTTGAGGCACCACCATTCGCCCCGCGCCAATGAAGTCGTGTTTTTCCTTGGATTAATTTCAAGATAACTCGATGCAGCTTAGTCTGCCCCAAGGCGTGTCAGCTGCAGAGTTCGAAATGAAAAGCTCGTGTCGGACGCGGTCGATACAGCGGCTGCGGCGAAGGGTTCGGTCGTTTCCCTTTGAGGCCTCCGACAGGATCAGCCTTACTCGTGCACATCTATCCCATCTCGCGACGATTGCGCCAAAATGCTTCGATGTCCTCGCGACCTGTGTCGGCTTTTACAGTGGCGACCAGAGGCTGCCCTGGGCCAACCCTTGCCCGATGGGATTTTGCGGCACGCTGATGCTACCAGCGGGCGCGTAAATCATCAGAGAAGCGTGTTGTGCCGTCATTGGATTGCGCTTGCAATTGAAGGTGGTGCGTGGACTTTTTGCCCATGCTCAAAGCGGGCTTTGCGGGGAGGTTGACTGATGCCTCCACATCGGCGGTCGAGTTATACATCAAAAAAACCCGCCGAAATAACGGCGGGTTTTCCTGTGTTCTTTTCGGGCCGCTGATTAGCCGATGATGCCATTCAGCGTCGCCGAGGGGCGCATGACGGAGGACACCTTGTCCGCGTCACCGTGGTAATAGCCACCAAGGTCCGCCGGATTGCCCTGCGCATCTGCCAATTCCGAAACAATCGCGGATTCGTTGTCGGCCAGTGCCTTCGCGATGGGTGCGAAATGCGTCGCCAGTTCAGAGTCGTCAGACTGCGCTGCCAGTGCTTTGGCCCAGTAGCGCGCGAACCAGTAGTGGCTGTCGCGGTTGTCGGGTTCACCTGCTTTGCGGGAGGGGGACCGGTCGTGGTCGAGGACGCCTTGTGTGGCGACCTCTACTGCGTCACCCAGAACGCGTGCCTTGGCGTTGTCTTTCTGATCTGCGAGGAATTTGAACGACTCGCCCAATGCGCAGAACTCACCCAGGGAATCCCAGCGCAGGTGGTTTTCCTTTTGCAGCTGCTGAACGTGCTTGGGCGCAGAACCGCCGGCGCCCGTCTCGAACAAGCCGCCGCCGTTCATCAGCTTCACGATCGACAACATCTTGGCCGAGGTCGCCAGCTCAAGGATCGGGAACAGATCGGTGAGGTAGTCGCGCAGTACGTTGCCGGTTATGGCGATGGTGTTTTCGCCTTTGGTGATGGTTTCCAGCGAGGCGATGGTTGCGTCGCGCGGGGCCATGATCTCGAACTTGTCGGCAACGCCTTTGGCTTCGAGGATCGGCTTCACATAGGCGATCAGCTCGGCGTCGTGGGCGCGGTTCGCATCCAGCCAGAAGATCGAGCGGTAGCCTGTCGCTTTCTGACGTTCGATGGCGAGGTTTACCCAGTCTTCGATCGGGGCCTTTCGTGCGGAGGCGGAGCGCCAGATGTCGCCCTCGGCCACGTCGTGCGCATGCAGGACGGTGCCGTCGTCGAGGATCATCTTCACCGTGCCGGCTTTGGGCATTTCAAAGGTGGTGGGGTGAGATCCGTATTCCTCGGCCTTTTGCGCCATAAGCCCGATGTTCTGTACCGTGCCTGCGGTCGCCGGGTTCAGCGCGCCGTTCTTCTTGAAGAACTCGATGGAGGCATCATAGACCGGAGCGTAAGAGTTGTCGGGGATCACGCAGTTGGTGTCGTGCTCCTTGCCGTCCGGGCCCCAGCCCTTGCCGCCGGCGCGGATCAAGGCGGGCATGGACGCGTCGATGATGACGTCGGAGGGGACATGCAGGTTGGTGATGCCACGGTCGCTGTCCACCATGTACATGGGCGGACGTTCGGCGCGCACCTCTTCGATGGCTTTCAGGATCTCGGGTTCGTCCTTCACACGCTCCAGCAGGGAGCCCAGACCGCCGTTGGCGTTCACGCCCAGTTCGGCCATCTTGTCGCCGTACGTGTCGAACACCGGCTTCAGCCACTGCTTCACCGCGTGGCCAAAGATGATGGGGTCAGAGACCTTCATCATGGTGGCCTTCATGTGCAGCGAGAAGAGGGTGCCTTCTTCCTTCGTCTTGGCGATTTCGTCGGCCAGAAAGGCATCCAGCGCTGCGGCGGACATGAAGGTCGCGTCGACAACGGTGCCTTCGGGGTAGGAAACGCCCTCTTTCAGGACGGTCTCGCCATCGGCGGTCTCCAGCACGATCTTGGCGGTCGCGGCCTTGTCCAAAGTGGCGGATTTCTCGTTTGAAAAGAAGTCGCCGCCGTCCATCGCCGCCACGCGGGTCTTTGAGTCGGCGGACCAAGTGCCCATGCGGTGCGGGTTGTTCTGTGCAAATTTCTTTACCGCGGCGGCGGCGCGGCGGTCGGAGTTGCCTTCACGCAGAACCGGGTTCACAGCGGAGCCCTTGATGGTGTCGTATTTGGCGCGCACGGCTTTTTCCGCGTCGGTGGACGGGGAATAGGGGTAGTCGGGCAGCGCGTAGCCCTGCTCCTGCAGTTCCTTGACGGCTGCAACCAGCTGCGGCTCGGACGCAGAGATGTTCGGCAGCTTGATGACGTTGGCGTCGGGTTGCTTCACCAGCTCACCCAGCGCGGCCAGGTCGTCGGATTGTTGCTGTTCGGCGCTCAGTGCCTCGGGGAAGGTCGCCAGAATACGGCCTGCAAGGCTGATGTCTTTGGTGCCGACGGACACGCCTGCTGCTGCGGCGAATTTCTGAATGATGGGCAGCAAAGAGCCGGAGGCCAGCTCGGGCGCTTCGTCAACTTTTGTGTAGATAATGTCGGGTGTGGTATCAGACATGGGATCCCCCTGTTTGAGTGCTTTGCGCTCTATTTAGGGTAATGCTGTGCAAAGGTCTACAGTATGCGGCGGTATACATTGACGCATTCAAAACCCGAAGCGCATCTGCTTGACGTCGTGCCTGAGTGCGGAAGAAAAGCACGGTCTTGTTGCAGATATGACCCGGTCATCGGCGTTGCGGCTGGTTCAAAAGCCCAAATAAGTCGCGGACCGCACGTTTTGCCGGTATCACATCGTGCAACGGTGGTTTAATGCGGTGGCGATTGAAATACACCTGTGAGAAGCAGGCAACTTATTTAACTTGGAATGGATGGACGAATGGGTGGCACGTCTTTGATCGGAAGTACGCGAGGTGGCTCCTTTCTGGGTCGCAGCCTGCTCGCGGGTGTTTTTGCCTTGTCGCTGGCCTCGTGCGGCGTCACTTATAAATCTCCCAGCGTGCGCAATCAGGCCGACGGGCAGCCGGTCGTCGTGGTCAGCATGTCGCCGCAGACGGTTTCCGTGGCCAATGCGTCACCCTACGCTTCGCAAAGCCTGCCTTCGGTTTTCTTTTCGGCAGCTGGCACAGGTGCTGGTCGTGGTGTGGGCGCCTTGCCGGAAACGCCTTATTTGCCGGATGAAAGCCAGCAGGCGATGCAGTACCGTCCTCTCCCGGACGTGACCCCGGAACCTTATCGCATCGGTGTTGGTGATCAGCTTTTGCTGGCAACCAAGTCGAACGCCAGTTCAGTCGAACAACTTACCGGGCTTCTGGCTGCTGAAAACAGCCGCCAAGGCTACAGCGTCCGTGGCGACGGCACGATTGCAATTCCGGCAATCGGACCGATCCAGGTGGCTGGTCTGACGCAGGACGTCGCCGAGAACCGTCTGTTCAACGCGTTGGTCGACGCCGGTATTGATCCGACTTTCAGCTTGGAAATCAGCGAGTTCAACTCGCAGAGGGTCGCCGTGGGCGGTGCCGTGAAAAATTCGGTTATCGTGCCGATCACCCCAAGCGATTTGACCCTTGGCGAGGCATTGATCGCTGCCGGTGGCTTTGACGTTCGCGATCGACAGTTCGCTTCGATCCGAGTGTACCGAGATGGCACATTGTACCAGATCCCGCTCGACACCTATGTCGAGAACCCCGGCCTGAAGGACAAGATCCTCAAGGCGGGCGATGCGGTGTTTGTTGACACAACTTACGACCTGGATCGTGCTCTGGCCTTCTACCAAGCCAAGATTGACGTGATTTCGCTGCGCACCAGCACGCGCATCTCGTCAATGGAAATCCTTCAGGCCGAGGTCGGCTTGCGCCGCTCCGCCTTGGAGGAACAGCGTAGCAACTTCGAACGGCGCCGCGCGCTGGGCGAGGAAACGCAGGAATTCGTCTATCTTACCGGCGAAGTGAACGATCAAAGCCGATTTGCGCTGCCCTATGGTCGTCGTGCCACGCTCGCGGACGTGCTTTATGCCGAGGGAGGCTTTGACACCACCACGGGTGACCCATCGCAGATTTACGTCTTGCGGGCGGAGACAACATCGAAGGGCGAAGGCATCACGGCCTATCACTTGAATGCTGAAAACGCGGCGAAGCTTGTTTTGGCGACAAAGTTCGAGATGCGTCCGAGCGATGTCATCTTCGTCGAAGAGCAGCCGATCACAAAATGGAACCGGACGTTGCAGCAGTTCCTGCCATCGGTCCTGAGTGCTGCGCGAAGCGCCGCGGCGGGTTGATTGACAGACTGCGCGGATTCTTTGGTATTCGCGCAGTTCTGAACCTTGCGAGCCATGCCAGACGCCTCATATAAAAACACATGAAGTTATTGAACAAGATCCTGGGCCGCAAAGGGCACCCAACCGCCCCCTCGCGAAAAGCCGAGGCTTCGATTCCCTTTACGGCCCAGATCGAGCCCGATGCCCCGTTTTTCGCCATAGGTGATGTGCATGGGTGCATCAGGCAGCTTGGCGATCTGCTTGTTAAAATCGAAAAACTGGAAGACGTCCCTCAGGTAATTTGCGTCGGGGATTTGGTCGATCGAGGAGATGACTCCGCGGCCGTCTTGAACATGCTGCGCCGCTTGAATGGTGAGTTTGGTGATCTTGTCCTTTCATTGAAGGGAAATCACGAAGCCATGATGCTCGATTTCATAGATGATCCCGAAAGAAGCGGTGACCGCTGGTTGCGAAACGGTGGCTTGCAAACCTTGTCGAGCTACAGGGTCTCTCGCAGTTCGGGCACCAGCCTGATTGCGCTGCGTGATCGACTGGTAGAGGCGATGGGACAAGACATGGTGGACTGGGTGCGCGCTTTGCCGGTGAAATGGCAATCCGGCAATGTCGCAGTTGTGCACGCTGGCGCTGATCCCTTGGTGCCGATGAACCTCCAATCTGATGAACTGTTGCTGTGGGGAACGAGCGATTTCACGAAAATTCCGCGCCCCGACGGAACGTGGATTGTGCACGGACACACCATTGTCCGCGAACCCAAAGCTGAAAACGGTCGTATCTCTACGGACACTGGAGCATACGCCACCGGGCGCTTGACTTGCGCTTATGTGCGGACAGGCGACGTGTCGTTTATCGAGGCGACGTGATTGGTTCGTATTCGCTGTAGTTGAGAGAAAATACAGTTGATGCGCAGGCACGACTTTTCGACGACGCTATGCGGTTGCAATGTCAGGGTCGTGGACGCAGGTGACCGTACGGGATATTGAGCTTTTACTACCATTGGAAAAATGCACAGATATAGCTGGACAGAAACGCTAATCGCCAGATCGCAAAGCGCGGCGATCCCACCGCTTCCGACCCGTCGGTGACTGGAGGGGGCGAGAACGAGCAGAGAAGCGGGGCAAAGCCGCAACATCGTTGCGAAAATGCCATTGAGACACTTTGTGAGACGCGGTTTTCCGTGCTACGGATCGATTGCCCGGGGGGGCACGAAGGCCGAGGACTGTTATGATCCGTCGTTATGCCGTGGCGTTTTGCGTCGCGACTGCGCTCGCCCCCAATGCGCAGGCCCAAGAGATTGAGACCACGACATATGCCGATGCGGGGTATGCCAGTGCGACGGCGGCCTACGGCGCGGATTACGCGGGTCCCGAGGACACCGCCGACGGCTATGCACAATCTTCGTATGATAATGTTAGCTATGAAAAACGAGGGTTTCTTGGGCTTGAGATTTTGGGCCATGGTCGGCTGACCAGCAACGACCTGCTAGGTGATGGTAAGGATCGATGGCAGACAGGCTCCGTCTCGACATCGCGTGTGGTCGGGCGGAGCGGCTGGACAGGTGTCCTGCCCGAGAAACCCTTCGACATCATCGAATATCGCTTGGCGGCGCAGGTGATGGCGCCTCAGGATATGCGCAACCCCGAACAAGGCGACCGCCCATGGGGTGGCGCAGTGACCTTTGGCGTGCACACGCACTTCATGCGCGGCCCGGTCGAGTTGAGCATGGGCGGCGACCTGGTGATTACAGGGCCACAAACCGGCTTGGGTTCCCTTCAGACCGCGATTCATGATGTGCTGGGTCAAGATCCGGCGTCGATCTCCGTGCTGTCGGACCAGATTGAAAACGACGTTCACCCGACATTGGTTCTGGAGGCTGCGAATTCCATCACCGTCGGCGGTCAGGCTGTGCTTCGGCCCTTCGCCGAGGCGCGCGCCGGTGTCGAAACCATGGTGCGGGTCGGTGCGGATCTGACCATCGGGACAGTGGGGCGGGGCGAATTGCTCATCCGCGACGCGGTCACAGGTCAGCGTTACCGGTCCATATCTGCCCCGCTGACGGGCTTCTCCTATGTTGTGGGCGGTGACATGGCCTATGTGGACAGCTCAGCATATCTCCCGGAGGATCGGGGCTATGAGCTGAGCGGCTCGCGCAATCGGATGCGGGCCGGTGTGCACTGGCAGGGCGAACGCAGCGCAGCCTTCTACGGGCTGACCTATCTTTCCAAGGAATTCGAGGCGCAAGACACCGGCCAGACGGTCGGCTCGGTGCGGCTGGACTTCAAGTTCTGACCGAAGGCACGTGCAAAGAACATATGGCTACGCAGGATGGCCACACGTTTCAGCCGTAAGTCAGTACCCCCCCCGTTTTGTACAGTGTTGAGGAGATTTTCAGCCAAAAGCGAACTGGATAACAAGTAACGAAATAATAAGTAACGGCAGTAACAGGCAGGATAATACAGACATGGGAACGGGCTATCGAGGCACGTTCGTCATCTCTTGGTCACAGACGGAAATAGACGGTGTTCAGGCCGCATCCCCGTCCGCATTGACTGTTGGGGCCGCATGGTCCTGGCAAGGAGAACCGGTTCGGGTCGATGGCCCAAGCTCGATTTTGCGGCTTGATCAGGCCGATGGCGAAGCAGATCTGCGCAAGCGAGCGGCCCGCATGGTGCGTCGCTTGGTGGGCGCTGCAGTCACAACCAAGGACCGTCACGACGACATCGAGGTTCACCATCCTTTGTCGGATTCCAATTTCGTCGTAACGGATGGGTCGACCAGCTACACGGTGACATTGATTGATGTGGAACGCGGCGGGCGACCACTTTTGATGTTCCTTGATGAGATCCCGCCTTCCGGTCGCGATTTGTGGATCGTGCATCATACCCTTGACCCTCTTGGAACACATGCCTCTGGCGAGCAGGCCAGCGGAGTCATCTGTTTCACGCCGGGGACACGCATTTTGACACCTTTTGGCGCGAAATTCATCGAAGATCTGCGCGAAGGCGACATGGTCCAGACCAAGGACAGCGGCGCGCAACCGATCCAGTGGATTGGTTCGCGACGGATGACGGGTGCAAGGCTGTTTGCCATGCCGCGGCTGCGTCCGATCCGCATTCGTCCGGGTGCTTTTGGTATCGGTGAGCCGGACGAGGAGATTCTCGTGTCGCCAGAGCACCGCATGGTGGTCAAGGGCGTCGTCGCCCGCGCGCTTTTCAATACACCAGAGGTGCTGGTGGCGGCGCGTGATTTGGTGAACGGGGCGTCAGTGCGCCTCGACACGCATGTGAAGGAGGTGACTTATATCCATCTCATGCTCGCCCGTCACGAAGTGCTGTTCGCCAATGGTGTAGAGACTGAGAGCTTTCATCCGGCCAACACGGCGTTGTCGACGATCTCCGAAGGCGACCGTGCCCGTCTTTTGCTGCGGCTGCCCCAGGTGGCGGACAATCCGCATACCTATGGCGCATATGCGCGTCGCAACCTGTCCAGTTCCGAGGCGGCCATCCTGCTGCACGAAGCGGCCTGATCCATCTGCGGTCAGAGACCTGTGTCAAAGCGGCTTTGCCCGTCGGCGCTTTGATCCTGTCGCCGGGTAACACGGTTTTATATTTTTGCTGTCAAACTACGTGGCGAGCAAAAAGAGTGTCCGCATATGCCAGAGGATCAGGATCTATCTTTCGTCTTATGTGTGCTGTGCGGTGGTCTTGCGATTGCCGCAGGGGCCTTGGGTGTCTTGCACCTCGCGCCTGCGGTGTCAGGCGCGTTGGGATTCATGATCTTGCTGCGAATTTGCTGGCTTGATGACAACATCGCCAATGATCTGCTGGTGCGGGATGATCTTCCGCAAAGCTACATCAACGCGCAGCGTCGCCAGCAAATCATTGAGATGGCGCTCCTGGGTCGGCCGCGCGGGGACGCCGTGACTTGCCCGGTCCAGATGGCGACGAAGATGCGGGCAGAGGCTCAGGTCTGGTCTGTCGTGCTGCTTTCCGGCTGTGCCGCGTGTTTTGCGCATTCCATGCCGCTGGGCGCCTGGCTTTCCAGTGGGCTTGCCTTGGCTGGGTTTATGCAGGCGTTTCGCATGGCGGATCGGCTGTCAGCGACTCTGTGGTTGGTGGAATGCGGACGGCCGTTGTCACGGGAGGCTTTGCTTGCGCGGCCTGCATTGTCCGGGGTGTTCCGGGGGCGAAACCGTGGCCCGTAGCGGCTCGCCACGCAAAAGCGTCTGCAGGATTTCGTTCAATAGCTCCCAAACGAGGCGCACGCGAGGCGACGTGCGTAGCTCGCGGTGCGCGATCAGTCAGCGCGGATAGTCGAATTTGATCTCTGGCAGAACGCGGTTGCTTGGCCGGATGCGGCCAGGGAGATGGCTGAGACGGCCTCTCCCATGAGACGGACGAACTGCCGTTTTGTGGTCTGTCCGCGCTGGTGTTCTTGCGCGACGTGGCGCAGGTGCAGACGGGACAATGTGTACTGATCCTCGGAGCCTCCGCCGCAATTGGTGCTTAAGCGGTGCAGATCGCGCGGGCTTTCGGCGCACGGGTGACAGCGGAAACAGTGCCCGACCGTGGGCCATTTCTGACGGCACTGGGCGCGGATCGGGTGCTGGAGTACCAGCGGGGCCGCATTGAGGCAGAGCGCGGGCATGACGTTCTGCTGGATTGCATAGGAGCAAGACTGGCGGCATATCCGGGCCAGCCTGAAACCGGACGGCGTGCTTATCCAACTGAATTTAAAGGGAAAAGATCTGTCGCACCTGATTTGGCCAAAGCTGTTTGGCGGGCCGCGACTGGTTCTGACTGTTTCTGGTGACAGCGCGGAGAAGCTGGCGGTGCTGACCGAAATGTGGGCCGAGGGCACACTGCGCCCGGTGATCAACACAGTGTATCCACTGGACGAGGTGGTTGACGCGCATCGCCATGTGGAGGGACCGCACAAGGCGGGGGCCGTGGCGCTTCGACAGAAACCGCGCAAGAGCTGCCCAGGACCGCATGATCGAAAACCAAGAAGGCCCCGAAGAAATCTCCGGGGCCATGGTGCATTATGTAAAACTGTTCAGTTGACCTTGTCAGACTCGACCACGTCCTTTGCGATAGCCGCCTGCGGCTTTGCGATTTCGATCCGACGCGGTTTCAGCGCCTCAGGGATCTCGCGCGCGAGGTCGATATGCAGCATGCCATTCTCGTGGCTTGCGCCGATCACGCGCACATGGTCCGCCAGATGAAAGCGGCGCTCGAACGCGCGGGTGGCAATGCCGCGATGCAGGTAGGCGCGGGATTCGGTGTCGTCGGCCTTGCGAGCGGAAACAACAAGCGCGCCTTCCTTAACCTCTACGGACAGGTCTTGATCGGCGAACCCTGCCACAGCGATAGAGATGCGGTAGGCATCATCTGCGGTTTTTTCAATATTGTAGGGGGGATAGCCTTGCTGAGGTGCGTCACTGGTCAGCACGCGATCCATCATCTCGGCCAGTTGATCAAAACCAACGGTGGCACGGTACAGGGGGGCAAAATCATATTGTCTCATGGAATCCTCCAATTGAGCGATACCTAAGGTTGTTGGGCCTTCCGCGATGGACAGGCCCGGGGTCTGCGCCGGAACCCTGTTCAGGCATTCCGGTGAGATTAATTTGGGAGCGGTTTTTCGGGTTTCAAGACCCTATTTGCGCGGTCAGGGGCGCATGCAATACGGGCAGTATTCCACCCGCCTGCAGACACCCATCCGACACGTGCCGATATCTCTGTAAGGTCCGTTGTACATATGACCGGGTGATTCCCATCCTGCGCCACGTATGCGCTGCTCATACGAAGCGATTGGGTATCTCAGGGCTTTATAAACTTGGCACCGGTGTCGCGGCGGCTGCCTGCGGGCATGGTTTCCAGCCCTGCGCCGGGATCTTGTGCGGTGTTGAGCGCGGCCTTCAGTTCTGTCAGCGGTTCGAGCATATCGACTGCCAGAGAAACCTTTCGCCCATCCGCGGCCGCCTTGGCCGAGACGACGGAGACGATGCGCGGGACGCCATCCGCGCCGAAGCTGAACACCGGAGAGCCAGACGCGCCAAAGTCTACATCGCAGGACAGCACCAGCAGCCCCTGTTGATGCGCAATCACAGTGCAAAGATCCTGCATTGTGGGGGCCTCTGACCTGTTGTGCGCGTAGCTGACGACGCCGACCTCTGCCCCGGGCATTGGCAGCGGGCCGGTGTCAAAAGGCGTTATGGTGGTGTTCCGGATCGGATGTTGCAGTTCGAGCAAGGCCACGTCGTTGCGTACCCGCGCAGTGCTGGAGGTCTCTGCGTAGTCGTAATCAGGGTGCGCCACGGCGCGACGCGTGCGGCGATACGCGGCGGCGCGTCCATTGCGCCAGCCGGCGAGAAATTGGATGTCGCTGATGTCGGCCCGCAGGCCAGTGCGCGCATCGTAAAGGCAATGCGCGGCAGTCAGAACGAGCCGCTCGGTGATAAGCGCGCCGGTGCAAAACGCTTCTCCGGCGATCTCCAGACGTCCGACGGCCTCCCACTGACGGGCGCCTTCAGTGCTTTCCATCGTAAACAGGCTTTGTGCAGACGCGAAATTCGCGAGGAAAATCAATATTGTAGAAATGACTGCCCGCACGTCGCCCCCTTTTCTACCGGATTTATTCAGACAATAAGGCGAAAATGGGGCGGCGGGTGCGAGGCCGTCTCACGCCTCCGTGAGGCTCTTAGTCCTGGCGGAGCGCCGCAGGTTTCGGCCCTCCCGTGGCCCAGTCGAGCAGTTCCACCGTATGCACCACCGGGATGCCGGTGGCGCTGCCGATCTGCATCATGCAGCCGATGTTGCCGGCTGAGATGACGTCAGGCTGCTTGGCCTCCAGCGTTTTGACCTTGCGTGCCTTGAGCTGGCCAGAAATCTCGGGCTGCATCAGGTTGTAGGTGCCCGCCGAGCCGCAACACAGATGGCTGTCCGCAGGTTCGACGACCTCAAATCCGGCGCGACGCAGCAGGGCCTTGGGCGCGGTGGTCACTTTTTGACCGTGCTGCAGGGAGCATGCCGCGTGATAAGCAACGCGCAGATCCTTGGGCGCGCCTTCGGGGATGTCCAGCCGGGTGAGCAGTTCCGAAATATCGCAGGCCAGCCCCGCCACCCGCGCCGCGTCCTCGGCCAATGGATCGTTGCGCAGCATGTGGCCGTAGTCCTTTACCGTGGTGCCGCAGCCCGATGTGTTGATGACGATGGCATCCAGTCCCTTGCCATCCATCTCGCGCACCCAAGCGCGGATATTGGCGCCGGCAAAGCGGTGAGAGCTGTCGGTCTTCCCCATGTGATGGGTCAGCGCGCCGCAACAACCCGCGCCTTCGGGAATGACGACCTCCACCCCCAAGCGGGTGAGCAAGCGGATGGTCGCGTCGTTGATGTCGGTGTTCAGGGCCTTTTGCGCGCACCCTGTCATCAGGACGACACGCATCTTCGGTGTCTCAGGCGTAAAGCTTTGCGGGTCATCGTTGCGCGACACAGGCGGGATGTGTTTCGGTGCCATGTCGAGCATGGCGCGCAGGCGGGGATCAGGCAAAAGGTGGCGGAAGGGGCGGGCGATCTTGGCTCCGAGCAGCGCCGCGCGGAACCGCATCGGATAGGGCAGCACCTGCGCCAGCATCCAGCGCAGCGCGCGCTCCGTCCTCGGGCGTTCGTAGTGTTCCTCGATATATTCCCGTGCGTGGTCAACAAGATGCATGTAGTGGACGCCGGACGGACAGGTGGTCATGCAGGCCAGACAGGACAGGCAACGGTCAATGTGCTTGACAGTTTTGGCGTCGGGCACACGCTCGTTTTCCAGCATATCCTTGATTTGATAAATGCGGCCACGGGGGCTGTCGAGTTCATCGCCAAGCACCTGATAAGTCGGGCAGGTGGCTGTACAAAACCCGCAATGCACGCAGGCGCGCAGGATATCATTGGCGCGAGCGGTGCCGGGATCAGTCAGTTGTTCGGGGGTAAAGGTCGTCTGCATGCTGGTATCCTGTGTCAGCCCATCAGCCGGGCCGTGGCCAGACCAAACCACGGCAAGGTGGTGGCGAGAATGGTGACGACGGTGATCCAGCGCCGGATGCGGGGACCTGCCAGGCGTCGAAGAAAGGCGTGGCCAACCATCGCGCAGGCCGACACCCAGCCGACCCACATCAAGGCGAGGGACAGCAAAGGTGCGCCTGTTTCCACCCACAGCGCGATGGCCATACTGCCGACGACGACAGTCGCCAGAGCGAACAGGACGATCAACGTCGACCGCACCCGAAGGAGGAGCGCACACAGCAACGGGCCACCGAAGAAGGACAAGGCAAAGGCTGTGAGCACAGAGGCCGTCATCAGTGAAAAGATCCGGGGTTCAAGATCCCGCGCGGGTCAAAGCGCTGACGGATGGCGCGGGTCAGCGCCGCCACCGGGGCTGATTCCGGCGGGAAGACCGGTGTGGTGCCCGCTCCTCGCACTCGGGTGGCGTGGCCGTCGATCATACCCAACCGGGTGCGCGCATCGGTGCCCTCAGGCATCAGGGCCCAGATCAGACCGCCGCCCCAGTCAAATATATGCGAGGTCGGGGCAAGCGCTTCGACCAATGCCGGCGCGTCACTGGGCTTGCAGGAAATACGCCAGACATCGCCATTTGCTCCCTTCATCGGTGCCACATCCCGAATGTCGGTCCATAGCTGCGCGACACGTACAGGGTCACGCTCCACACGGACCGGCAGATCGCCAAACAGGGTCGCCATGGTGTCGGCGCGATAATCGACAGACTCTGAAAAACCCTCAACCCGCAGCAGCGTGACAGCATGCCCGTCCGGGCCTTCGGGCAAATGCGCCGCGCCGGTCACGTCGAAGGGCGATCCCAGGCCGCGCGCCATCGCGCTAACAGCTTGTGCGTCATCCAGGCCGTCGATCAAGATCGTGGCGGCGGCCTCGGGTTTGGGCAGCACCTTCAGCGACACCTCGGACAACACGCCCAAAGTGCCGCGCGACCCCGCCATCAGCTTTACCAGATCGTAGCCAGTGACATTTTTCATCACACGGCCTCCGTTCTTGATCACAGTGCCTTGCCCGTCGACAAACCGAACGCCCAGCAAGAAATCCCGACAAGCCCCAGCCTGAATGCGCCGCGGGCCAGAGACGTTGGCCGCGACCACGCCGCCAATGGTGCTTTCGCCAGCGGTTCCGAGCAAACCACGATGATCCATCGGCTCAAAAGCCAACCGTTGCCCTTCGGCGTCAAGGCGTCGCTCTATCTCCGACAGCGGCGTTCCGGCGCCAGCCACCACCGTCAATGCGCCCGGCTCGTAAAGATGAATGCCTGACAAACCGGTGGTGTCCAGAACCTCTCCCGCGCCGCTGCCAACGGGCCGCGTGCCGCCGCCGCGCACCCTGAGGCCGCCTGTCGCATCACGCACCATCTCGGCCAGTTCTGCCTCGCTCCCCGGTTTCATCCGCGCCGCGCCCCCTGCTTCTTTGCATTGAAAATACTCAAAATTCTCACTCCGCCGCCAGCACTGCCGTCCGGCGGGCGTTCGAGGCATCCAGAGGAAAAACTTTCGCCGGGTTCAGCAGCCACTTCGGATCGAAGACGTCCTTGATCAACATTTGTGCTTCCAAGTCCTGCGGCGCGTATTGATGATGCATCAGATCGCGCTTTTCCACGCCGACGCCATGTTCGCCTGTCAGGCAGCCACCAACCTCGACACACAGCTTGAGGATTTCCGCGCCAAGATCTTCGCAAAGCTCCAACTGCCCCTCCTCATTTGCATTGAACAGGATCAGCGGGTGCATGTTGCCGTCGCCCGCGTGAAAGACATTTGCGACTTCCAGTCCGAACTCTTTTGACATTTCACTGATGCGTTTCAGGACATAGGGCAGCTCGTTCACCGGGATCGTGCCGTCCAGACACATATAATCGTTGATGCTGCCCATGGCGCCAAAGGCCGATTTGCGGCCTAGCCAGATACGCGCGGCCTCATCGGCGTCGGTGGCCTCGCGCAGTTCAACCGGATTGTGACGACGCGCAATCGCGGTGATCTTTTGCAACTGTTCGTCGATTTCCGCGTCTGACCCTTCGACCTCGATGATCAGCAGCGCCTCGCAATCGGGGTAGCCAGCGCCGGAAAACGCGTCCGTGGCGCGGATGCAAGGACGGTCCATAAACTCGATCGCGACGGGCAGCACGCCCGCCTTGATGATGTCCGACACACAGGCCCCCGCAACTTCGTTGCTGTCATAGCCAATCAGAACGGGCCGCGCGCCTTCGGGTTGGTGCAGAATGCGCAGGGTGGCTTCTGTGACCACACCCAGCTGCCCTTCGGAGCCGCAGATCACGCCCAGCAGGTCCAGCCCGCCCGCGTCCAGATGCGCGCCGCCGAGTTCCACCACTGTGCCGTCCATCAGCACCAGTGTCACGCCCATCAGGTTGTTTGTGGTCACGCCATATTTCAGACAATGCGCACCGCCAGAGTTCATGGCGATGTTCCCGGCAATGGCGCAGGCCAGTTGCGACGAGGGGTCGGGTGCATAAAAGAACCCATCTTCGGCCACGGCGCCTGTCACCGACAGATTGGTGCGCCCGGTCTGCACGCGAATAAACCGGTTGTCGTAGTCGGTTTCCAGAACCTCGGCCATGCGCGCCACGCCCAGGATCACAGAATCTGCGGTGGGCAGCGATCCGCCCGCCAGAGAGGTGCCCGCCCCACGCGGGACCACGGGCACGCCTTCGTCATGACAGATTTTCAGAAGGGCAGAAACCTGTTCGGTCGATGAGGGCAACGCCACCGCAAGCGGCGGACAGCGATAGGCCGTGAGCGCATCACATTCATAGGCGAGGACCTCGGCCTCATCATGAATGATACCACCGGGCAAGGCGGCCTCAAGCATTTCGACGATGCGGGCCTTTCGAGCGATCACGGCGGCGTTGGGTTCCGGCATCTGCATGGGTGTCTCCTCCTCAGGTGTGCGCCCCTTGCCAAAAGGTAGGGCATTGCACAGCACGACGCACCCGCGCCGTGTCACCAAAAACCAAAATCCGCATAATTGGTCAACTAAAATAACCAAAACTGCAAATTGAGGGCGGAAAGTCGCGCGATACCTTGCATGTGCCCCTTGCCAAAGGTCATCTGCAGCAAACAGAAGGGGTCCCGCATGGCTTGGGTCAAAATCATACATATTCTTTGCGTGATGGGGTGGATGACGTCGATCTTTGCGGTGCCGCGCGCGCTCATTTACTGGAAACGCGACTATGCCAAAACTGGCGAAAATGGTCCGTTGGGGGATCTCACGTTCCGTCTGTACCGGTTCTCCTTCGGGCTGGGTGTCATCGCGATCCTGACGGGAATATGGTACGGAACATGGCTTGGCTGGCCTGCGTGGTTGCATCTTAAGGCCTCTCTGGTGCTGCTGCTGGCCGTCCACTATCTGTGGATCGGCAAGCTGGTGCGCCGTGCGCAACAGGGCGAATTCCGTGAATCCGACCTGTTTTTGCGCATTTTCAACGAAGCCAGTGTGATAGGGACCATTGTCATCCTTTGGGTGGTTGTGGTGCAGCCGTTTTGATAAAAATTCAGACCCTCTTGTCCGGGTTCACGCCTTGGGACGCCGCCGCGGTGCTGTTTCTGGCGCTATGCTGGATGGGGGCGTCGTTGATTATTGAACATCCACCCAGGCGCCGCCCGTCGATGTCGACGCTGATGGCCGCTTACAGGCGGGAGTGGATGGTTCAATTCGTGCATCGCAGTCCGCGGATCTTTGACAGTCAGATCGTTTCGAACCTGCGGCAAGGGACGGCGTTCTTTGCTTCGGCGTCGATGATTGCCATCGGTGGGGGCTTTGCGTTGCTGGGAAATGCGGATCAGCTGCGTGGTGTGGCCGCTGACCTGACAGAAAGCGCCGACCCCGTGGTGGTGTTCGAGATCAAGTTGATGGTGATGTTGCTGTTCGCGGCCAATGCTTTTCTGAAATTCGTATGGTCACATCGGCTGTTTGGGTACACCTCCGTGTTGATGGCCGCCGTGCCGGAAGACGTGAGCGACCCGGTGACCATGCCGCGCGCTCAAAAGGCAGCCGAGATCAACGTCACCGGCGCGCGGAGCTACAATCGTGGCCTTCGCTCGGTCTATTTCGGCATCGCCTCCGCGGCGTGGCTTGGCGGCGCGTTGCCTTTGACACTGGCGACGATCGTGACCTTGGCGGTCGTCTTGCGGCGCGAATTTGCCTCTGTCAGTCGCGCGGTCCTTCTGGAGCCGACGGATCGGACCACTGGACAGACGCCGGGGTCGTGATCGCCTTCGTCAGATGCGATACGTCCTGCTTCTGAGTTGTGTGGTGGAGCGGAGCGCTTGGCGATCAAGATGACCCGTGGCCGAGCCTGGTCAGATGTCCGTCACGCTGCGCTGATACGCGGTTGGCCGATCATGCTGAGGGCGCAACGAACTTGATGCTGGGAACGCGTGTTCTTTTGCATCCGCATGAAACCAAGCAGGCCTTTGCCCTGACGTCTGACAGTGGCTGTGATCCCCGAGGGGGGCTTGGGGCGCTGCACCGATGTTCGGCGGACGGAGGGAGCGACACTACTGCGCCGCGCGCCATGCGTTAAGCTGCGGCGCCGGCTCGCCCCTCTCGCAACCAAGCGCCAACGATCAGAGCCGCCGCCAGAAGCAGCACCAGCCAAGGCGGCAGAAGCGCGGTCTGGCGCACGTCGAGCGTTTCAAACGCCTCTCGCGGGGTGATGCCGATCCAGCCGCGTCCAGCCGCGGGACGGCCAGGTCGGACGTTGCGTACCGATGGCACGCCGTCTTCCAGCCGCAACACACCCCCGCGTGTCTCATCGATCAAGGGCGTCAGGGCCTCGCCGCTGGCGATGGTCTGGATGAATTCGCGCGGGGCGGAGGGGCCGAGTCCGACCACCGTTTCCAGATCGGATTCAGTCAGGCGATAAAGGCCGATTTCGGGCCCTTCGAAAGTCCCTTCGAACCGACCGGGGCTGACTTCTTCCAGCGGGACTTCAACGGGTTCGCCAACAGGTCCGATAACTGTGACATTGCCCACGTCGCCGGACAAAGAGCGTCGGATGATACGCATTGTCTGGCCAGTGGGTTCCGCCCAAAGCGCTTCTTCTTCCAGTTCCGGTTCCTTCATCATCCAGTGGGCGAGGCGGCGCAGCAGTTCCAATTGCGGGCCGCCGCCCTCAAAGCCACGGTTCCACAGCCACGCCTGATCGGACGCCAGCAGCGCCACGCGCCCCTCGCCGACCCGGTCAAGTATCAGCAACGGTTTGTCGTCGACACCCTGCATGACCACGTCGCCGGAGGTCGGTTCCACTTCTACCTGACGCAACCACCGGCCCCACGTTTCCGCGCCTTCCAGACCGGCGGTCACCGGGTGGCGTTCGCCCATCTCGGTCACAGCAGGACGGTAGCCGCGCTCGATCACACGGGCAGTGGGCTCCGCGGGGATGATGTCGGCAAGCGGCGAGCGATAGATCGAGTCCGCGCTGGCGAAATCCTTGCCGGCGGCGACCAGCACCGCACCGCCCTGTTCGACGTAGTTGCGCACGTTGTCGAGGTAAATCGCAGGCAGGATGCCGCGCCGTTTGTAGCGGTCAAAAATGATCAGGTCGAAATCCTCGATTTTCTCGAGAAACAGCTCTCGCGTGGGGAAGGCGATGAGCGACAATTCGGTGACCGGCACGCCGTCTTGCTTTTCTGGCGGACGCAGAATGGTGAAGTGCACAAGGTCCACGGAGCTGTCTGATTTCAACAGGTTGCGCCACGTGCGCCCGCCGGCATGCGGTTCACCAGACACCAGCAAGACGCGCAGGCGGTCGCGCACGCCGTTGATCTGTACCAGCGCGCGGTTGTTGCGATCAGTCAGCTCGCCGTCGGCCTCGGGGACCACGAATTCGATCACGTTCAGTCCGCCGTGGGGCAACTCGATCGGCAGCACCAGATCCTCGTTGATCGGCACGCGGTAGCTTTCAGGATCTGCGCCGTCGACGGAGATCTGGATGTCGGTGGTGGTCTCACCGGGGGCTGCGCCGTCATCTTCGATTCGCAGGGTCAGTTCGACCGGCTCGCCCAGGATGGCAAAGGCCGGGGCATTGCGTACGATCAGGCGGCGGTCCCAATCGTCCTCTTGCCCGGTCAGCAGAAGATGCAGCGGCGCGGGCAGGTCAGGCGCGCGTTCGAGATCATGCAGTCGCCCGTCGGACAGCAGGACAACGCCTGCAATACGGCCACGGGGTTCCTCTGCCATGGCGGCCGACAGCGCGGTCATCAACTGGCTGCCCGCATCGCCATCGCCATCCGGCACGGGAACGCGGCGGACTTCCGTGTTCGGGCGGGCGCGCAGCGTCGCCTCCAGATCATCGGCTGCGGCGGAGGTGACGCCTGCGCGCTCTGCCAGCCGTTGAGAGGCGGTTTCGTCCACCAGCATCAGCACGATGTCAGACAGTGGCGCGCGCTCCTCCTTTTGCCACGACGGCTGTGTCAGCGCGGCGATTACCACCAACGCAGCGAGCGCACGCAGCCACCAGCCCTTGAGCCCGCGCCAAAGCGCAAGCACCACGCCTGCCAACGCCAGAGCGCCAAGACCAAAGATAACCCCCCAAGGCAGAAGCGGGTCGAAAACGATCTGAGCAGCGTTCATTGGCCCAGCCGATCCAGCAGCGCAGGAACGTGGACCTGATCGCTTTTGTAGTTGCCGGTCAGAACATGCATCACGAGATTTACTCCGAACCTGTAGGCGATTTCGCGTTGGCGTTCGCCGGTAAAGCCTCGGCCCAGCGGCACCAGCGGATTGCCCGCCTCGTCCATGGCCCAGGCTGCGGCCCAATCGTTGCCGCCGATGACCACGGGGGTCACATTGTCGTTGAGATCGCGGAAGGGCATTCCGTCAATCAGCTCGGCGTCGGGCGGTGCGGCTTCGACCCAGACGTCGCGACCTTGCCATCGGCCGGGAAAGTCATTGAGCAGGTAAAAGGTGCGCGTCAGGACGTGGTCCTGCGGGACCGGCTCCAGTGGTGGAATATCGAGCGGTGCGGCCAGTTCCTGCAGCTTGCGCCCCTCCGGCGTTCCAGAGCCGAACCCTGCCACATCCGCATCTCGGGTGTCGAACAGGATCAGGCCGCCGGAGCGGAGGTAAGTGTTGAGCTTGGCATAGGCTTCGGACGAGGGAGTCGGTTGGTCCGGGGTGATCGGCCAGTACAGCATCGGATAGAACGCGAGTTCGTCGGTTTCCAGATCGACGCCGATAGGCTCCGCCGGTTCGACCGACGTTCTGAAAAACAACGTGTCGGACAGGCCGCGTAGCCCCGCTTGGGCGGTCTCGTCCAGCCGCGCGTCGCCGGTCAGCACGTGTGCGAGCACAACTTCAGACGTGGCGGCAAGCGCCCGCGCGTCGGCAGCGGGATCGGCTTGCGGTTCGTCCTGGGCACGCGCACCTTGCGGCGTAGCAGAGAGCAGCATCAAGGCAAGGCCCGCTGCCATCGCACCGCGCAGGCGACCGGACAGAGACAATGTCGCGATCACATCGGTTGCCAGCAGCAGCAGTGCCGCGGCCAGAAGCCATCCGGCCAGCGGTTGTTCCTGAGAGCGGTTCAGCCCCTCGACGGGCACAGTGTCGGGCCATGTCATCGGGATCAGCTCCGTCTCGGCGGTGACGACATTGCGCGCGATGCTGCGATCTTCGCCTTGATACAGTCCGGGGCGCAAGTCGGGGCCAAGCGGCGCAGAGACCAGAGCGGGCCCCTCAACACCGGGCAGAACGCCCGCATCCTGTGGCACGCCAAAGGCGTCGAGCACGCGCAGTGGTTGCCAGATCGTACCTTCCATATCCTCAATGTCCGGTTGCGCGGTGGCAGAGGACACGGCAAGCCGTTCAAGCATCTGCACAAACAGACCAGACAACGGCAGGGAAGACCACTCCGCGTTGGCCGTGACGTGGAACAGGATGACCTGCCCTTGTCCGACCTGTTTGCGGGTGACCAGCGGCGTGCCATCGGCCAATTGCGCGATCACGCGGTCAGCCAGTGTCGGGTCGGGCTGGGCCATAACCTGACTGTTCACGGCCACATCGTCGGGGATGGTCAGGCCCATGAATGGACTGCCTTCGGTGAAAGGGGCAAGCGACTTGGGTTCGCCCCAGCTCATCGCGCCGCCAACGGTTCGGCCACCGGCGCGCAGGCGCACGGGCATCAGCGGATCTTCGGTGTCGCGGCTGATGTCAGAGGCGGCCAGCCGTGGTCCGGCAAAACGCAGCAGGGTGCCGCCAGCATTCACCCAGTCGAGCACGTCGGCGCCCTCCTGACCGGTCAATTGTGCGACATCCACCAGCGCGATCACATCCGGGTTGGAGGGGATCACGGTCTTCAGATCGGTTTCCAGAATGTCGGCCGTCGGGGCAAGCGCTTTGCGAAGATAGTGCAGTGGGTCAAGCAGTTGCAGACCCTCGCGGTCCTCGCGGGCGGCGATCAACGCCACCTCGCGCCGCCGTAGGGAGTCGTCGGGCAGGGTCACCGCGCCGGCGCTGTCCGCGCCGCCGATCTCGAACCTTTCGATGCGGGCACGCAGTTCAGACGGGAGCGACAACTCAATCTGGGTTGTGAGGGCCTGTGCCTCAAACGTTACCGGCGTGCGCATCAGGACCGCCGGGTTGCCGGCGGGATCGCGGCCATGACCTTCGAGCGTCACTTCTGCCTCGGGGCCCGGGCGCAAACGGCGCAGAGTGGCGGTCAAATTGCCATCCGCCAATACCATTGGTTCCAAGGCGAGCAGGTTGCGCGGTGCTTCGAAGACCGTGACCTGCCCCCGCTCCTGCGCGGCCTCCAGCAGCGGCGCGCGTCCATCACGGTTCAGCCCGTCGGACATCCAGTAAGTATCGAAATTCTCGTCCGGAAGCAGGTCGATGGCACGGTCCAGCGCGTCTGGTCCCGGCTCCCATGGTTCTGGCTCAATACCGGTCAGGCGAGAGCGCAGGACCTCTGCGGACAGAAATTGCGGCTCCTGCGGGTCCGTGAGCCGTATCAAGGCGACCCGGCGATCATCGCGCCCGGCCTCTGCCAGTAGCCCGTCGAGCGTGTTCATCCGCAGCCGCCAATCTGCAGCCGAGGCCCAGCTTGCATCCATCACCACCAAGAGCGGTCCGTTCCCTGCCGCATCGCCCTCATCGCGCGGATTGAGGATTGGCCCGGACAGGCCGATAATCACCGCCGCCACCGCCAGCATTCGCAGCAACAAAAGCCACCATGGCGTGCGGTCCGTCACCTGCTCGTCGTTTTTCAAGCTAAGCAACAGCACCACCGCAGGGAATATCCGCCGAACCGGAGCAGGCGGGATGGCACGCAAAATGATCCAGAGGATCGGCAACGCGATCAGTCCCATTAGCAACCATGGGGCGGAAAACCCCAGTCCGAACAAGGTCATCCTTGGCTCCCGTCCAGCGCGCGATAGACCCAAAGCAAGGCCGATTGGGCGCTGTGATCCGTGTGATGCGTGAAATACTGCCAGCCGGTCAGGCGGCAGAGGGTATCAAGCCGGTCTTTGCGTTCCGCGAGACGTTCAAGATAGCGGTCGCGCAGGTCATTAGCCTTCAGTGTCTCATAGGCAACGGATTTGTTCACGCTTTCAAAGATGGTGCGCCCATGGAAGGGGAAGGCTTCCTCCGAAGGGTCGAGCACCTGAAACAGAACGCCACGCACGCCACGGTCAGCGGCTTTGGTCAGCGCGGCCTCCACCGGGGCGATGTCGCCGAGAAAATCGGAAACGAACAGCGCTTTGGCGTTGGGCAACATGCCGCGCGCCTCTGGTTCGGCGTAGTCGTCTTCGCCGTCAGTGCTGAAATATTCCGCCAGACGAAGAGTTTGAGCATCCCCCCGGCGCGGCGGCAAGGCCCAGCCGGTCAGCCCCACCCGTTCGCCGCCGCGCACCAGCAAGACTGCCGTGGCAAGCGCGGTCAGCCGCGCACGGTCGGACTTGGTCGGAATGTCCTTGTGACTGGAAAAGCGCATGGAGGCCCCGGGGTCGACCCACATCTGAACCGATTGCGCGATCTGCCATTCACGTTCCCGCACGAATTGCTCGTCGCCACGGGCAGAACGCCGCCAGTCGATTTGCCGAAACGAGTCGCCTGCCCGGAGCGGACGGTATTGCCAGAAATCGTCGCCCAGCCCAGCGCGCCGACGGCCGTGGTCACCCAGAAGAACGGTGCCGGCCAGATGTTCGGCACGGGCCAGAAGCGCGGGGAAGCGGCTGGCTTCCTCCTGCGCCCGGGTGCGGAGATGGGCGACGGAACTCACGCTGCGGCGACTTTTTGCAACAGCCCGCCTGCCACATCGTCGATCAGCGCGCCAAGATCCTCGCCGCGTGCGCGGGCGGAGAATGTCAGCGCCATGCGGTGGACCAGAACCGGCTTGGCCATATCCAGTACATCTTCGGGCGAGGGGGCCAGACGACCCTGAAGCAGCGCCCGCGCGCGAACTGTCAGCATCAGTGCCTGAGCGGCGCGGGGGCCGGGTCCCCATGCAACAATGTCCTTCACCCGCTCAGGCGCGCTGGGATCGTCGGGGCGGAATGCGCGCACAAGGTCGAGGATCTGCTCAACAACCGCGTCGCCCACGGGCATCCGACGTAGTAGCCTCTGCGCGGCGATCAGCTCTGCCGCGGTAAAGACCTGATGGCTGTCCGCTTCTTCTGTCCCTGTTGTGGCAAGCAGAATATCCTTCTCGGTCTTGCGATCCGGATAGGCCACGTTGATCTGCACGAGGAAACGGTCAAGCTGCGCCTCGGGCAGGGGATAGGTACCTTCCTGTTCGATGGGGTTTTGCGTGGCGAGCACGTGGAACGGCGCCTCCAGCGGGCGCGTTTGCCCGGCAACGGTGACCACTTTTTCCTGCATCGCTTGGAGCAACGCCGATTGCGTCCGGGGCGAGGCGCGGTTGATCTCGTCGGCCATGAGAAGCTGACAAAAGATCGGGCCTTCGATGAATTTGAAGGCACGCGTGCCGTCTTCTCCGGTTTCCAGAACCTCTGAGCCGAGGATATCGGCAGGCATCAGGTCCGGTGTGAACTGCACGCGGTTGCCGTGCAGCCCCATGACGGTGCTCAGTGTTTCGACCAAACGGGTCTTGCCCAGGCCGGGCAGGCCGATCAACAGCGCGTGACCGCCGCAGAGCATGGAGGCCAGCGTCAGGTCAACGACGCGCTCCTGGCCAATGAATCTCGCAGTGATGGAGCGTTTGGCCTCTGCCAGCTTCGTCTCCAATGCTTCGATATCGGCGACCAGATCCTCGGCGTCGGTGTCTAGGGGGGGCATGGCATCTCTCCGTTTCCGACCTATAGTCTTTTGTTCAATGTATCCTTGGTTAGGTTAATGGCAAAAGCAATGTCGGCACAAAATATCGTGACACCCTCGGCTGATGGCATCGCCG
The DNA here is from genome assembly GCF_040148795.1 of Sagittula sp. NFXS13. Lineage (NCBI taxonomy): Bacteria > Pseudomonadati > Pseudomonadota > Alphaproteobacteria > Rhodobacterales > Roseobacteraceae > Sagittula > Sagittula sp. NFXS13. Next base: position 32,888 of record NZ_JAGEMH010000013.1, on the reverse strand, counting down.
CCTCAGCGCAAGCTGCAAAAAAGGGCAGGGGACTGCCGCCGGTCGACAAGTGGGACCCGCCATTTTGCGGTGATCTGGACATGCGGATCGCGCGGGACGGCACTTGGTTCTACCTCGGGACGCCCATTGGGAGGGTCGGACTGGTCAAGCTGTTCTCGTCCATCCTGCGCAAAGATGGCGAGGATTACTTTCTCGTGACTCCGGTTGAAAAAGTCGGAATCACGGTCGAAGATGCACCATTTGTCGCGGTCGATTTCACGGTGGAGGGCAAAGGCGAGGCGCAAACCATATCGTTTGAGACCCATGTGGGCGATTTTGCCACCGCAGGGCCAGACCACCCGATCCGCGTCGAGCGCGACCCGGAAACCGGTGAGCCGTCTCCTTACGTCTTGGTCCGCCGCAACCTCGAAGCGCTCATTGACCGCAAAAGTTTCTACCGTTTGGTGGACATCGGTGCACATCATGACGATTGGTTCGGATTGTGGTCTGGCGGCAAGTTCTTCCCGATCATCCCGTCAAGCGACGTCGAGGTTTAAGAGCACGGCCCCGGATTCATTGCTTCAAAAATACTCCGAGGACGTGGGGGCAGAGCGCCCGCCGTCGCACTTGGGCACGACGAAAAGACTGATGTCCCCCCTCACCCCATACGTTGTGGCGCACCGGTGCCCATGTTCACACCGATGTACGGCTTTTTGGCGGCTTTCCACGCGCCGAACCCGCCTTCCATATGACCGATCCTGGTGATTCCGGCATCCATTGCCGCGCGGCTCATCTTCTCCGAACGCACGCCAGAGCCGCAATGCAGCACGATCTGCTTGTCTGACTGGCCGGGCAGCGCGCCCGCGTCGAAGCCCGCCATGGGCATCAGCAACGCACCATGAATGTGCTCGAACATGTATTCCTGCGGTGTGCGCACGTCGATCAGGATAATCTTGCCGCTCGCCATGCCAGCCTCGACCTCATCCACTGTCCAGGTCTCAAACGTTGCGCCGTTCACGGTTTCGCTTTTCATGTGCTTTCCTTTCAGAACTTGTTCGCGGGTATCTTGAAATAGAAGTGGCCATCATCCTCCAGCGGTACAAGTCGCCCGCCGCGCAGGTTGACCTGTAGCGCAAAGAGCATTCGATCCGGGAGAGACAGCGTCGCGTCGCGATCATCACGCAGCTTGGTGAATTCCGCCTCGGTTTTGCCCGCAAGATGCGGGTTCCGTTGCTTGTGCTCGGCCACTGTCGCCTCCCATGCGGGATCGTGTCGGTCCTTGACTGGTGGGTAATCGTGGCCGACGAACAACCGCGTGTCATCTGGAAGCGTCAGTATCTCCTGCAACGAATTCCACAGGTCTTTCGATGATCCGCCGGGAAAATCGGCACGGGACGTGCCTGTATCTACATGCATGAGCGTGTCGTGTACAAAAGCTGCGTCACCCATGACATAGGTGATCGAACCCAGCGTGTGCCCGGGCGAAAGCATCACGTTCACCTGCACATTGCCGAAAGAGAATTGCTCGCCAGCGGCAAAGAGTCTGTCAAAATCGCGGTCGGGGTCAAAGGCGTCTGGCAGGTGGTAGATGCCACGCCACAACGCGGAAATCTCACGGATCTTCTCGCCAATCGCATTGGGCGCACCGGTTTGCCGTGTCAGCCAGTGCGACGCCATCATGTGATCCGCGTGCGGATGCGTGTCGAGCACCCAAGCCACGGTAAGCCCCTGCGCCTTTACGAAATCCAGCACCTCCTGCGCGCTGTCCGTGCGGGTGCGTCCGGCCTCCGGGTCGAAATCGAGAACCACATCGATCAGTGCGGCTTGCTTTGTCTCCGGACAGGCGGCCACATACATGATCGATCCGGTGTCGCGATCGTAGAACCCTGTGACCTCTGGAGAGCCGGACCCCGTCGACGGGCTTTTGCGGGTGAACATGCATATCTCCTGTCGTTTTCAAATTCTGTTAATGGAATGTAACGCCGCGACAGTTGGTCAGTTCCATCCCAAATTCAAGGAGATTTGCGCTGCGATCCAGGGATGTAGAAGGCGGGAGCCTTTGCATGGCACTTTACGTGAGATAGCGTGATGTTCATACACTCGGCCAAGCGTCATAAGGAAAGACACTACATGTACGATCTCGCCACATTCGGCGCTTGGGCCGAATTTGCCATTCGATGGCTGCACGTGATTACCGCCATCGCCTGGATTGGATCTTCGTTCTATTTCATCGCGCTGGACCTTGGATTGCACCGCGACCGTAATCTCGCCTCCGGCGCGGATGGCGAAGAATGGCAAGTGCATGGCGGTGGCTTTTACCACATTCAGAAATATCTCGTGGCGCCGTCGCAGATGCCCTCTGATCTCGTGTGGTTCAAATGGGAAAGCTATTGGACCTGGATCTCCGGCTTTGTCCTGCTGACGGCGGTGTATTACTTCGGGGCGGAGTTCTATCTGGTCGATCCAAATGTCATGGACCTCGCGGCGTGGCAGGCGATTGGAATATCCGTTCTGTCCCTTGGCCTTGGCTGGGTGGTCTATGACCAGCTGTGCAAATCGCCGCTGGGCAAGAACCTGAACCTGCTGATGGTCGTTCTGTTCGGCGTGCTGGTGCTGATGGCCCTGTTTTACACGTCGGTGTTCTCAGGGCGGGCGGCGCTGTTGCATCTGGGGGCCTTCACCGCGACGATCATGACCGGCAACGTCGCGATGATCATCATCCCCAACCAAAAGGTCGTCGTGGCCGATTTGATCGCTGGCAAGACACCCGATCCAAAATACGGCTTTATCGCCAAGCAGCGGTCCACGCATAACAACTACCTGACACTGCCAGTTTTGTTCCTGATGCTGTCGAACCACTATCCGCTGGCCTTTGCGAGCGAGTTCAACTGGCTGATTGCGCTGCTGGTTTTCCTGATGGGGGTGACGATCCGGCATTTCTTCAACACGGTGCACGCGCGCAAGGGGACTCCCACTTGGACGTGGCTGGCGACCGCCGTGCTGTTTCTGCTGATCATGTGGCTGTCCACGGCGCCTTTGTTCCAGACGGAAGAGCCGGAAGAGGCGCAAGGGCCGGCCGCGCTGCGGTTTGCGCAGGCCGATGGGTTTGAGGATGTGCATGACATCGTGCTGGGGCGGTGTTCCATGTGCCACGCGGCAGAGCCGGTCTACGGCAACCTGTTGTGGCCGCCCAAGGGTGTGCGTCTGGAAACCGAGGCGCAGGTCGCCCGACATGCGCGCGCGATATTTTTGCAGGCCGGGGTGACACATGCCATGCCGCCGGCGAACCTGTCATGGATGGAAGACGACGAGCGTGCCGCCATCCGCAAGTGGTACGCCGACGCAACAGGCGGCTAAGCGTGTTTGATGTTGCGAGCTGTTAGGCCCCAGTGCGGGACAAGTTGGCCAAGGAAATGGCCCGCACTGTCATCTGCGCTGCGACGCTTCTGAAAAGCTGAAGTATCAGCGTTGGACCAGCTTGATGGGTTGAAACCACGTCTTTGCAAAGCTTTCGCCGTAGACGGAGGAAATCGTTTCGAACGCGATCAGGGGAACCAGCATCTTCGTATCCTTTACTCGATTGGTTATATTGATGATAACTTTATTAACGCAATAAAGTTTCGGAAAATATGATACATAGGTACATATGTTGCATAGTCATCACGCGATACCTTGTTTGATGCAGGTGCGGCGTTAGCGCTGAACGGCGGTTTCAGAATCGGAAATGTGGTGCTAGGTCTGGTGGCATGAACACGCACGACCCCAATATGCGCCCAACCATCCGGCAACTGGACGACGCTTCCATCAACCGCATCGCGGCTGGTGAAGTGGTGGAACGCCCCGCGTCTGCGGTCAAGGAATTGGTCGAAAACGCCATTGACGCTGGCGCGCGTAGGGTCGGCATTGAAATCGCGGATGGGGGTAAAACCCTGATCCGGGTCACCGATGACGGCTGTGGCATGACTGCAGACGACCTGCCATTGGCGCTGTCGCGGCATGCAACCTCAAAGATCGACGGCAGCGATCTGCTCGACATTCACTCTTTTGGTTTCCGCGGGGAGGCGTTGCCCTCGCTGGGGGCGGTGGCGCGTCTGACGCTGCAAAGCCGAGCCAAGGGCCACGAGGCGGTCGAACTGTCTGTTGATGGTGGGCATCGCGGCATAGCAAAACCTTGTGCGCTGAACGGTGGCACAGTTGTCACCCTACGGGATTTGTTTTTTGCCACACCGGCACGGCTGAAGTTTCTGCGCACGGACCGGGCCGAGATGCAGGCGATTTCCGACACGATCAAACGTCTCGCCATGGCCGAGCCGTCGATTGGTTTTACCCTGCGCGATGTGTCTGGCGGCAACGATCGCGTGACCTTCCGTGTGGAGCCTGAGCAGGGCGATCTGTTCGACGCGCTGCGGGGACGGCTGGCGCGCGTCATGGGCAGCGAGTTTGCAGAGAATTCGCTTGCCATCGATGCGGAGCGGGAGGGCTTTCGCCTCACCGGGTATGCCGCACTGCCGACCTATTCACGTGGAACATCGGTGGCGCAGCATCTGTTCGTAAACGGTCGGCCCGTGCGGGACAAAACCCTGATCGGTGCTTTGCGCGGGGCCTATCAGGATTTCCTGTCGCGGGATCGGCACCCGGCGGTGGCGCTGTTCGTCGATTGCGACCCGCACAAGGTCGACGTGAACGTACACCCTGCGAAATCAGAGGTGCGGTTTCGCGATCCCGGCGTGGTGCGCGGGCTGATCGTGACCTCACTGCGGCACGCGCTTGCGAACGCCGGGCATCGGGCGTCGACCACCGTGGCGGATGCGACTTTGAACGCACTGAGGCCTGAACAGGTGGGCCCGTTGGGACATACCCCCCAGCCGCCGCATCAGCAGCGCGTGTACCAGATGGACAGGCCCAGTCTTGGCGCGCGGCAAGCCAGCTACGCGGCGCAAGCGCCGGCGGATTTCCAGCCTGCGCCGGCCTACCCCGCGCAACACAGCGGCTTTGCCGAGCTCGGCGGCAGCTATTCGGGCCGTGTGGTTGAACCAGAGGCCCCGCAAGAGCCACGCGAGGACATCATCCGCAAACCGCTTGGCGCGGCACGGGGGCAGGTTCATGAGAACTACATCATTGCCCAGACGGAAACGGGCATGGTCATCGTGGATCAACACGCCGCGCATGAACGTCTGGTGTACGAAAAGCTGAAAAAACAGATGGCCGAAAATGGCGTTGCGGCGCAGGCTTTGCTGATCCCGGACGTGATCGACTTGTCCCATGACGAGGCGCAGCGCCTGCTGGCGGTGGCCGATGATCTGTCGCGTATGGGGCTGACCGTCGAAGCCTTTGGCAACGGGGCGATTGCGGTGCGGGAGACCCCGGCGATCCTTGGCGAAGTGGACAGTCAGGGGCTGATCCGCGATATTCTGGACGAGCTCGACGACCTTGGCGAAAGCCAACTGGTCCAGGAAAAGATCGAGGCGATCCTGAGCCGCGTGGCCTGCCACGGCTCGATCCGCTCAGGCCGCATCATGCGCGCCGAAGAAATGAATGCGCTCCTGCGCGAGATGGAGGCAACACCGCATTCCGGCCAGTGCAACCACGGGCGCCCGACCTATGTGGAACTGCGCTTGACGGACATCGAACGGCTGTTTGGGCGCTCATGATCCAGATTGGCGACGTGTCGCTGAACCTCTCTGATCCTGTGACCTTGATTGCGCTGGGCGTGGTCTGTCTGCTGCTGTTCTTGCTGGTATCCTCAGCGCGCTCTGCCTCGCGTGCGGCGCGATCAGTGGAGCCCTTGGCACAGCAGATGCGCGGCGTTGCGGGGCGCGTTCAACAGTTGGGGGAGGGGCAGGAGCGGCTGGCCGGCGGTCTGCACCATGTGTCGGAGGCACAGGCGACAAGCCAATCTGCCATGATCCAGTTGATGGAACAAAGGCTTGCCGAAGTGCAGGACAAGATGGCCGTGAACCTGCATGGCTCTGCCCGGCGCACGGCGCATTCCTTGGGAGAACTCCAGGAGCGGCTGCAATCCATCGACAAGGCGCAGGCCAACATCACCAAATTGTCGGGCGATGTGCTGTCGTTGCAGGACATCCTGTCGAATAAACAGACGCGCGGGGCATTTGGCGAAATCCAACTGCATGACATCGTATCAAAGGCGCTGCCCTCGGACAGTTATACGTTGCAGGCAACGCTGTCCAACGGGCGGCGCGCCGATTGCCTGATCCACTTGCCGAACCCGCCGGGACCAATCGTGGTGGACGCGAAATTCCCGCTCGAAGGCTACGAGGCCATGCGCCGCGCCGATACGCCGGAACAAAGGACCCGTGCGGCGCAGCAATTCCGGCTGTCGGTTCGCAAACACATCCGTGATATTTCCGACCGCTACATTATCGAGGGAGAGACGGCGGATGGGGCGTTGATGTTCCTGCCGTCCGAGGCGGTCTACGCAGAATTACATGCCAACTTCACCGATGTGGTGCGCGAAGGCTTCACTGCGCGGGTTTGGATCGTTTCTCCGACCACTTGCATGGCGACGCTCAACACCATGCGGGCGATTCTGAAGGACGCGCGCATGCAAGAGCAAGCCGGAGCTATCCGTAAGGAATTGCATGCGCTTTATGCTGACGTTGATCGGCTTGGAGGGCGCGTGGCGAACCTTGACCGCCATTTCGGGCAGGCCGCCAAGGACATTGAAGAGATTAAGATCAGCGCGGAAAAAGCAGGTAAGCGCGCGAGAAGATTGGATAATTTCGATTTTGAAGACCTCTCGAAAGAGGCTGAGACCGGTCTTGCAGTCCTGCGACCCGATCAGCGCGTAGAGTAGTTTACCACTGAACTAATGGCTTTATGGGTTGCGCTAACAGTCATGCGTTGCACGCATGGGCGATATGCGATTGCCCTAATGCCGCCAGGTTTCGACCCCTGATAGACCCACCTTTAACCATGTGACGAACCTGCTAATGTGGTCCCGACTCGGGCGTCTGGCAGAACAGTCATCCGAAAAGGTTTAACGTTGAACAATTGCTGCGCTGCAGCTTTGGATCGACAGAGGAGGGAAGAGGACACATGAAAGACACTCCCCAGGACGTGGACCCGATAGAATCCCAAGAGTGGCAAGAAGCCATTGAGGATGTGATTGAACGGGATGGCGCCGACCGTGCGCATTTCCTGCTCGACAAGGCGGTTCAACGTGCAAGGGCAGCGGGGGCAAAGCTGCCCTTTTCTGCGACCACGCCATATCAGAACACGATCTCGCCTGACGACGAGGTCGAAATCCCCGGCGATCAAGAGATGGAATGGCGCATCCGCACCATCAATCGCTGGAATGCCATGGCGACCGTGGTCAAACGCAACAAGGAAAGCAGCGAATACGGTGGCCACATCGCGTCCTTCGCCTCGTCTGCGGCGCTATATGACGTGGGTCTCAACCACTTCTGGCGGTCCAAGTCTGCGATTCACGGCGGCGATCTGGTGTTCTTTCAGGGCCATGTGATCCCTGGCATCTACGCGCGTTCCTTCATGGAAGGGCGTTTGTCCGAAGATCAGATGAAGATGTTCCGCTCCGAAGTGTCCGGCGAAGGGCTTTCGTCCTACCCGCACCCTTGGCTGATGCCCGATTACTGGCAGTTTCCGACGGTCTCCATGGGTCTTGGCCCGCTGATGGCGATTTACCAGGCACGCTTCATGAAATACATGGAGAACCGTGGCCTGATCGAGAAATCCGACCGCAAGGTCTGGGCCTTCCTCGGCGACGGCGAAATGGACGAACCCGAAAGCCTCGGCGCGATCCATCTGGCTGCGCGCGAAGGTCTCGATAACCTGATCTTTGTTGTGAACTGCAACCTGCAGCGTCTTGATGGCCCGGTGCGTGGCAACGGCAAAATCGTTCAGGAGCTTGAAGGCAACTTCCGCGGTTCCGGTTGGGACGTGATCAAGCTGCTCTGGGGCAAGGGCTGGGATCAACTGCTGGAGCAGGACACCTCTGGCAAGCTGCGTCAGCTGATGGATGAGACCGTCGACGGCGATTATCAGACGTTCAAATCCAAGGACGGCGCCTACATCCGCAAACATTTCTTCGGCAAATATCCGGAGACTGCGGAGCTGGTGAAGGATTGGACCGACGACCAGATCTGGGCGCTGCGCCGCGGCGGTCACGACCCCAAGAAGGTGTACAACGCCTTCAAGCGCGCGACAGAGGCCGAGGGCCAGCCGACGCTGCTGCTGGTCAAGACGGTCAAAGGTTACGGCATGGGCACCGCTGGCGAAGGCCAGAACACCACGCACCAGCAAAAGAAGATGCAGCTTGAACAGCTCAAGGCGATGCGCGACCGGTTCAGGATCCCCGTCACCGACGAGGAGCTGGAAAAGGACATCCCCTTTGTCACGCTGAACAACGCGCAAAAGGCCTACATGGCCGAGCGGCGCAAGGATCTGGGCGGTTCTTTCCCGAAGCGGGAAACTGAAACGCCGAAGTTGGAGATCCCCGGCCTTTACGCGTTCAAAAAGGAACTGGCGGACAGTGGCGAGCGGGAATTCTCGTCGACCATGGCATTTGTCCGCATCCTGACGACGCTGCTGCGCGACAAGAAGATCGGCAAGCAGGTCGTGCCGATCGTGCCGGACGAAAGCCGCACCTTCGGGATGGAAGGGCTGTTCCGGTCTGTGGGCATCTACAACCCGCTGGGGCAGAACTATACGCCGGAAGACCGCGAACAGATGTCCTACTACAAGGAATCGCTCGACGGTCAGGTGCTGCAGGAAGGCATCAACGAGGCAGGCGCCATGGCCGATTGGATTGCGGCGGCGACGTCCTATTCCAATCACGGCGTGCCGATGGTGCCGTTCTACATCTACTACTCCATGTTTGGCTTCCAGCGGATCGGCGATCTGGCTTGGGCCGCTGGCGACAGCCGTGCGCGTGGTTTCATGCTGGGTGGCACCGCCGGGCGGACCACGCTGAACGGCGAAGGTTTGCAGCACGAGGACGGCCACAGCCATATTCTGGCCAGCACCATTCCGAACTGCATCAGCTACGATCCGACCTTTTCTTACGAGGTGGCGGTGATCGTGCAGCACGGGCTTCAGAGGATGTTCGTGGATCAGGAAGATGTGTATTTCTACCTGACTCTGATGAACGAGAACTACCATCATCCGGAAATGCCGATGGGCGCCGAGGAAGGCATCATCAAGGGTCTCTACCGGATGAAGAAGGCCGAAAAGCCCGCCAAGAAACACGTGAACCTGATGGGCTCCGGCACCATTCTGGTTCAGGCAATCAAGGCGGCGAAGATGTTGGAAGAGGACTTCGGCGTAACGTCTGATATCTGGTCGGCAACCTCGTTCAACGAACTGGCGCGTGATTTTCAGGACACGGAGCGGCACAACCGTCTGAACCCATTTGCCGAGGAGCGTGTGCCCTACGTCACGCAAACGCTGGCGAATGCCAAAGGTCCGATCATCGTCGCCACAGACTACATGAAGAACTACGCGGAGCAGATCCGCGGTGCGGTGAAGCAGCGCTTTACCGTGCTGGGCACAGACGGCTTTGGCCGCTCGGACAGCCGGGTGAATTTGCGCCGCTTCTTCGAGGTGGACGCCAATCACATCGCGGCCGCTGCCATGGTGGACCTCTTCCGGGAGGGCGTGGTCTCTGAAAAGGACCTGCAAGCAGCCATGGACAAATACGACATCGACGGCGGCAAGCCGAACCCGCGTTTGGTTTGATGGGAGGCCTGCTTTGGGACTGAGGGCCGTGGTGCCTCACCCAAAGCACGCAAACCGATCAGGAGGAAAGTAAAGAATGACAACCGAAGTAAAAGTGCCGGATATCGGCGATTTCGATGCAGTGCCCGTCGTTACCGTTCTGGTGAGCGTGGGCGATACCATCGCGGTGGAAGACGCCATCATCGAGCTGGAATCCGACAAGGCGACGATGGAGGTTCCGTCCTCTCACGCCGGTGTCGTGAAGGAGATCAAGGTTGCCGAGGGGGACGAAGTCTCCGAAGGCACCGTGGTGCTGATCCTTGAGGCCGACGAGACGGGCGACGACGCGAAGGACGCGCCCAAGGAAGAGCCGAAAACGGAAGACGCGCCCAAGCAGGAGGCCCCGAAAAAAGAGGAGCCCAAGCAGGACGCCGCCCCCGCGCCGAAAACGGACGCCGGTTTCAACAAGGTGCATGCCTCGCCGTCTGTCCGGGCGTTTGCGCGGCGGGTCGAGGTTGACCTGACCACCGTGAACGGGTCTGGTCGCAAAGGTCGCATCCTGCGCGAAGACGTCGAAGGTGCTCTGAAGGCGGCTGCGCCTGCAGCGTCCAGCGGTGCCCCGGCCCAGGGTGGCATGGGCATTCCGCCAATTCCTGCGGTGGACTTTTCCAAATTCGGACCGGTTGAAGATGTGGATATGCCGCGGATCAAGAAGATCTCCGGTCCTGCGCTTCACCGCTCCTGGCTCAACATTCCGCATGTCACGCACAACGACGAGGCGGACATCACCGAGCTGGACAAGTACCGCAAGGAGATGGACACCCACGCCAAGGAAGAGGGCTACCGCGTTACGCTGTTGTCCTTTGTTATCAAGGCCTCCGTGTCCGCGCTCAAGCAGCATTGGGAAGTGAACTCTTCGATTCACCCGGACGGCGACAAGCTGATCAAGAAGGACTTCTACAACATCGGTTTTGCGGCAGACACGCCCAATGGCCTGATGGTTCCCGTGATCAAGGACGCCGACCGCAAGGGCCTGGTGGAAATCTCCAAGGATCTTATGGAGCTGTCCAAGGCCGCCCGTGATGGCAACCTGAAATCCAAGGATATGCAGGGCGCGACCTTCACCATCTCGTCGCTTGGCGGGATCGGCGGGACGTCCTTCACCCCCATCGTGAATGCGCCGGAAGTGGCAATCCTAGGCCTGACCCGGTCGAAGATGGCTCCGGTCTGGAACGGCTCCGAGTTCGAGCCGCGCCTGATGCAGCCGCTGTCGCTGTCCTATGACCATCGCGCCATCGACGGTGCCCTGGCCGCGCGCTTCTGCGTGACGCTCAAGGGCTTGCTCGGTGATATGCGGAAACTGATGTGGTGAGCGATATGGACATCAAAGTACCCGATATCGGCGATTTCACGGACGTTCCGGTCGTGACCGTGCTGGTTTCCGTTGGCGACACCGTTGCCGAGGAAGATGCACTGATCGAGCTTGAATCAGACAAGGCCACCATGGAGGTGCCGTCCTCCGGTGCCGGTAAGGTCAAGGAAATCAAGGTAAAAGAAGGTGACAGGGTCAAAGAGGGCGACGTGATTGTCGTGCTTGAGGCCGCCGAGGGCGCCAGCGAAGAGGCCCCGAAAGAGGCTCCCAAATCCGAGGCACCCAAGGCGACCGAGGCCACTGGCACTGCGTCAGGCCCCGGCGACATCCATGCGGAGCTTGTTGTTCTGGGGTCCGGCCCGGGCGGCTATTCTGCGGCGTTCCGCGCGGCGGATCTGGGACAAAGCGTTGTTCTCATTGAGAAAGACGACAACCTTGGCGGCGTCTGCCTGAACGTGGGCTGCATCCCGTCCAAGGCGATGCTGCACATGGCAAAGGTCATCACCGAAGCCGAGGAAACCGCGCATCACGGTCTGAAGTTCGGTGCACCAGAGATTGATCTGGACGGTTTGCGCGACTTCAAAAACGGTGTCGTGAACAAGCTGACCGGTGGTCTCGATGGCTTGGCCAAGCAGCGCAAGGTGAAGGTTGTCAAAGGCTACGGCAAGTTCACCGGCCCCAACATGATCGACGTCGAGGGCACCACCGTGTCGTTCGACAATTGCATCATTGCCGCCGGATCCGAGCCTGTGACGCTGCCCTTTATCCCGCATGACGATCCGCGTGTGATCGACAGCACCGGCGCGCTGGAGCTGGCGGATATTCCGGAGCGTCTGCTGGTTCTGGGGGGTGGTATCATCGGGCTGGAAATGGCCTGTGTTTATGATGCGCTTGGCTCCAAGGTTACGGTTGTCGAGCTGATGGACCAGATCATTCCCGGCGCGGACAAGGACGTGGTCAAGCCGCTGATGCAGCGGATCAAAGGCCGCTATGCCAACATCTTCCTCAAGACCAAGGTGACTGCGGTCGAGGCAAAGGATGACGGCATGCACGTTACCTTTGAGGACGATAAGGGCGAGAGCTTTACGGATACGTTCGACAAGGTTCTGGTGGCTGTTGGTCGTCGTCCCAATGGCAAGAAAATCGACGCGGACAAGGCCGGCGTGTCGGTTGACGAACGTGGCTTTATCGGTGTGGACAGCCAGCAACGTACTGGGGTGAAGCACATTTTCGCCATTGGTGACGTGGTGGGGCAGCCGATGTTGGCACATAAGGCCGTGCACGAAGGCAAGGTCGCCGCAGAGGCCGCCGGCGGCGAAAACCGCCATTTTGACGCCAAGGTAATCCCGTCGGTGGCCTACACCGATCCTGAAGTCGCGTGGGTCGGCGTGACCGAAACGCAGGCAAAGGCCGATGGCATCAAGTTCGAGAAAGGCGTGTTCCCCTGGGCCGCGTCGGGCCGTTCGTTGTCACTGGGGCGCTCTGAGGGAATGACCAAGCTGTTGTTCGATCCCGAAGATCAACGGGTGATCGGTGGCTGCATCGTCGGCCCGTCAGCCGGTGATCTGATCGCCGAGGTCGCACTGGCCATTGAGATGGGCGCAGACGCGGTCGATCTTGGACACACGATTCACCCGCACCCGACGCTGTCGGAGACGGTGAACTTTGCCGCCGAGATGTTCGAAGGCACGATTACAGATCTGATGCCGCCGAAGAAGAAAAAGCACTGATCGCGGGCTGGGGAAAACCCCCTGCATGTGACGGTCTACAGGGCGTCCGGTGTGCACCGGGCGCCCTGTAGACCGTCCATCCCTGATAGCGGGTGCGATTGGTCTCAAAATACGCGAAAAATAGTGGTTGGCCCGTAGTCATAATTCGAGACATCTCCGCATCTGTCCAACGTTCAAACCGGCTATTGATGTAAATGCACAGGACATTTTGAGGATGCCGGTGGTGTCAGAAAACTCTCTGGAAAGATGCTGATGACAATATTTCTGGTGTGATACCGGAACAGGAGCGCGATGATGTCTCTCTCTCTTTTGACAGCTCAGGTCAGCACGGGTGGGATGATCTCACAGGCTGGGATTGCCCATACCCGGCCTCGCCCGACGGATACTGAGGCCCTACTGACGTTGTACGACGCGAAGGTCAGTCGTGACCGTGTCGAGCACGAGGACCGCATGTCCAAGATACAGGAGATGCAGCGCGCCGGGCGATCATCGGAGGCCACCGCAAGACGGGTTGAGCGCCTACAGCAAAAGACCGCAGCCTATCAGGCAGCTTTGAATAAGCTGACAGGAGGCTCAAAGAACGAAGGGCGCGTGCTCTTCGCGGCAGCATCCGGACCGGATGGGGGCGCAGTGTCTGCCCGCGCGGAGTGGGTGAAGACCGTGCAGACCGGAGATGGCAACGACGCGGTCACCTTAACCGGGAATCGGGTGCAAAGCGTTTACACGGGCGCAGGCATGGACGAGGTGGCAGTCAACGGGCGCGAGGTGCAAAGTGTCTACACCGGAGCAGGCGCGGATGCGGTCGCGGTGAGCGGAACGGTGGTTAGCAGCATCTACACCGAAGGCGGCAACGATGCGATCAGCGTTCAGGCGGGTATCGCAGGCGGCATTTATGGTGGTGACGGTTCGGACGCAATCACAGTGGATGCTACCTTGGGAGAGAGCGTCGCGCGTCGCCTCTCGCTGAACGAAACAACTGCGGCGGAACGCGCGGCGCTTTTGTCGGGCGACGTGGCGGCGCGGTATCGTGCTGTCCAAAGCAACATTGCTGATGTGAATGGTGGGGCTGGAAACGACGCCATCACCGTCAGCGGGGCTGAGGCGATCCATGTCGCGGGCGAGGCGGGGGACGACCTTATTTCGATATCGGGGCGGACGGTCGGCCTGCACTACGGCGTTGGGGATGGTCATGACGTTGTGCAAATCGGCGCTGGTACGGACGTTTTGCTGCAATTGGGCGCGCGCCCTGATGGATCGTCGGCGCCTGAGGCGTACAGCGTAACCCGCGAGGGTGATATGATGCGTCTCGATTTCGGCAACGGCTCGATCACCTTTACGGGGATGACGCAGGCAGGAACAGTGGCGGTGCTGCCAACCGGTTGGGGAGAGCCTACCTACCTCAACGCAGCGCTGGACAGGACCGCCTGAACTGAGCTTTTGAGATCAGTCCCGGCATTTGGATGATTAAATTTAGGGTGAAACGATCCGGCGCTGGTGTCAGATCTTGTAAATGTGTGCGTCGGTTTCAGACAGTTTGGGATCGTCTGCGTGCATGCCAAGTTCTATCCCAGTGCGGGCAACTGATGGTCGCGACGCAAGATAACCTCCGGCTATCTTTCACAATCGGAGCCGCTTTCTGCGAGGGCGTACTTACGGTGATCGACTCCCAAGATCGTGCCCGTTCGCGCGGTGATAATAATCGCACGGTTGCTTTAATTCTGCCGAGTGACATCAGGCCATGTCGCTGGCACGACCGGCCTAGCGTCGGCCCCTCATGACAGCGGCCGGAGCAGGTCTCCGACATATTCGCCTGCCCATTCAAGTTCTCAAATCATTTGTCAGACGTTTGAAAGAGCGTCGAATTCAACATCAACGCTCTTCATCACAACCGCACGAATGGTTGTTCCCATCGCCAACCTGATCATCCGCACACCCTGAAAGGTTCAACCCGGCGAATAAACATAGTTGCTAGATCCTGAAGATCGGCTGCAACATCCGCGGGAGGAAACCGTTAAAGCGCAGGGGGGCATCCGTCACGGCGAGGCAAATGCAATCTTCGGAAATGTCGGCCACGGGCATGTGTTCGACGGAGTCATCCGCCACCTCTATGTCGCCGCGTTCAAAACGCCCGTCCTCGTCAGAGAACGCGCCCTGCAAAACCAGCGTCAATTCCAGCCCTTTGTGCGAGTGGTCAGGCACAGCGACTCCTGCCGGGATGAACAGCAGACGTGCAGTGGCCTCGGACGTGGTGTCGAGGATTGCCTGTTTCACGCCCAGACCCAAAGGCCGCCACCGGACCTTGTCCAGCGAGCCTATGTAATTTCGTAAAGGCGCGGGCACAACGGGATCCGGTTCGGGCAGTTGAATCGGCCTCGTCTCTGGCGCGACACAGCGAATGGCGGCCATAGCGCGATCCAGCGCATCGTCAGAAAGCGCTTCGACCTCTTGCGTGTCGAGCACGGCTCCCCCGAGAGCCTCGTAACTTTCAACCGCCGCGCGGCAGGTGTCACACAACGACACATGGCTTGCGACGATCAGGTTGACCGCTTCGGGCAACGTGCCGATGGCATAGCTTTGAAGCAGGTCTTCGGTTAAATGATGAATCGGGTCTGTCATGATTGGTCTCTCGTGGTCATCGCATGACGCAGGCGGTCCAAGGCCAGCCGCAGGCGGGATTTGATCGTGCCAAGCGGTAGTCCGGTGGCATCAGCGATTTCGCTGTGCGTCATATCGCCGAAATAAGCCTTTTGGATCAGATCTCTTTGCTTTTCAGGCAGGGCATTCATGGCCGCAGCCAACTGTTCGGTTTCCTGTTGCAGGCCCAACAGACTTGCCTGATCCGGGTCCGGTTCAGGGCCCCAGGGAAGATCCTCTGGCTCGGGCCGGCGTTGGCGGCGGATGCGGTCAATTCTCTTGTTCCTTGCAATCGTAAACAGCCATGTCGCCGCCGAGGCCCGGGCCGGATCGAATTGCGCGGCCTTGACCCACAGTGTGGTCATAACCTCTTGCGCGCATTCCTCAGCCTCGGTCGCATCGGCCCCGGATCGCATGAGGAAGCCCTTCAAACGCGGCGCAAAGTGCCGGAAGAGCGTGGCGAATGCAGCCTCGTCCCGGTCGTCGCGGATGCGAATGAGCAAGGCAGCCCAAGTGGCGGCCTCGCTTTCGCGTGGTGTTGACGGACGGCTTGTCACCGGCTTGGGTCGCTCCTTGGTCGCTGACGTCCTTGATGGCCTGTCCCGACGGGTCGGTGCAAGGGACGGAGGGTCGCGTTGCGCGTCGGTGGTCAAAAGGCTGTACATGAAACTGGTACGCAACGCGGTCGGCATTGGATCACAGTGCCGCGTTAAAAAACTTCCGCCGCGTTGTCATCCATTTGGCGGTCGCGTGCGTAGTTATCAGTATTACATTCGAAAAGGACCGACTGCATGCCGTTTGAAAACAGCCCAATCCCGCCGCGTTCCGGTGCGCGTCGCCGCATTGCCGTGATCGGGGGCGGGATCTCTGGTCTTGGGGCGGCACATATGCTTGGGGCCGATGCGGAGGTCGTGCTGTATGAAGCGGAGGACCGGTTGGGCGGTCATGCCCGCACCCGTAAAGTGGGCGATCAGCCGGTGGACACAGGGTTCATCGTGTTCAATTACGCCAACTACCCGCTTCTGACCCGGCTGTTTGACGAGCTGGATGTGCCGGTGGTGAAATCCGACATGAGTTTTTCCGCATCGCTGAAAAGTGGTCTGGAATATGGTTTGCGCGACGTCGGAGCGATCTTTGCCCAGAAGCGGAACGCCTTGAACCCACGCTATTGGGGGATGCTGCGCGACGTGATGCGGTTCAACAAGCACGCTGTCGCGGTCGCCAAGGATGAAAGCCTGACGCTGGGCCAGTTTCTTGAAAAGCTGGGCACCGGGGAATGGTTTCGGAAGCACTATCTTTTGCCCTTGTCCGGGGCAATCTGGTCAACGCCTACGGAAAAGATCATGGACTTCCCGGCCCATGCCTTGGTCCGCTTTTTCGAAAACCATGCCCTGCTGAGCGCGACGGGTCAGCATCAATGGTACACCGTGCAGGGCGGTTCGGTCGAATATGTGCAGCGGTTGGTGGCTGCGTTGAAGGCACAAGGCACTGTCTTGCGCGCGGGCACTCCGGTCGACGCGGTGCAGCGGTCGGGCCTCCAGGTCATGGTGAAGGCACGCGGCGATTGGGAAGCATTCTATGACGTCGTGTTTGCAACACATGGGGACGTGTCGCTGAAGCTGCTGACCGATCCATCTGCCGAGGAGCACGCAGCGTTGAGCAAAGTCGCCTATCAGCCCAACAAGGTCGTCTTGCATTCCGATGAAACGATGATGCCGACACGCCGGGCCTGCTGGTCGTCGTGGAATTACGTCGAGGCGCCTGACAAGACGACCGAGGCGATCGACCTGACCTACTGGATGAACCGCTTGCAGCAGATCCCCGAAACTCTGCCGCTGTTTGTGACGCTGAATTCGACCCGGCCCATAGACCCGTCGAAGGTGCATGACGAAGTGACCCTCCGCCATCCGGTCTACGATACAGGAATGTTGGAGGCTCAGCGCGCGGTTGCGGGATTTAACGGGGCGCGGAACACCTGGTTCTGCGGTGCCTGGATGCGCAATGGTTTCCACGAGGATGGCTTGGCCAGCGCGGCAGAGGTGGCCCGTGGCATCGCGGAACGTGCGCGCCGTGAGGAGGCCGCATGACCGACTTCATTCGCGCGCATACCTTTCACGGGCGCAAAGGGGCGATCGAAAACGCCTTTCGCTATTCCGTGGATTACGTGCTGTTGGAGCCGGAAACCGAGACGCAGGAGCCCATCATGTTCGGGCGCAACCGCGCGGGCCTCATGTCGGTGCAGGACAGCGATCACGGTGGTGCGCCGAAACAGGGACGCGGGGCGGCTTGGGCACGTGAGGTTTTTGCCGCCAACAGTGTCACTTTCTCCGGACCGTTGAAGCTGCTGACCCAGCCACGCTTGCTGGGGCATGTGTTCAACCCGGTGTCTTTCTGGCTGGCCTATGACGGAGAAACCTTGCGCGCGGTGATCGCGGAAGTGTCGAACACGTTTGGCGACCGTCACTCCTACCTCTGTGCGAAGGCAGACGGATCAGGCATCACGCCGGAGGACCGTATCACGGCGCAGAAGATTTTCCACGTCTCTCCCTTTCAGCCCATTGAAGGACAGTATGAATTCCGCTTCGATATTCGGCCCGACCGAATTGGGATATGGATCGATCTGGACCACGGACATGGCGGTCTGGTCGCAACGCTTGTGGGGCCTCGGGCAAAGCTGAGCAATCGCGCAATGCTGTACTCTGCTTTGCGCAGACCGTTTGGCTCGCGGCGCGCCCTGGCGCTGATCCATTGGCAAGCGTTGAAACTTTGGTGGAAAGGCGCTGGATATCGCCCACGACCTGAACCTCCGGCGGACGAGGTCTCTGGCGAGTTGCCGATGCACCAGCAGGAGGCGTCATGATTTGGGCCTTGGCAGGGGCTGCAATCGTGGCGCTGACGGTGTTGGCGCGGCGCAGACTGGCAGATTTTCCGGCGCAACATCTGGGCGATTATCGTGATGAGCCGGGTGAGGCGCTGGACCTTCGCCGTCATCTGAGCGGACCGATAGAAGCACATGGTGTGATCTACGGACCCACAGGGCGCGTTGTGTCGCGCTTTGCCGCTGATTTTGTCGGAACGTGGCAAGGCAACACAGGGGTCTTGAAGGAACACTACCGCTATGCGTCAGGCCGTGAAGAAGCTCGTGAATGGCGGCTGATATTGGGTAATGATGCAACTGTAACCGGCGAAGCGGACGATGTTATTGGCAAGGCGCGCGGGCAATTGGCGGGGCCAGCCCTGCGGCTGCGCTATCGGTTGCAATTGCCCGACGATGCGGGCGGCCATGTCCTGAGCGCGACTGACTGGATGTATCTTGCCCCCGACGGCGCAGTGGTGAACCGATCCCAGTTTCGCAAGTTTGGTATCAAGGTGGCCGAACTTGTCGCGGTGATGCGCCCAAAGGAGAAGACATGAGAAACTGGACCGGAAAACGCTACTGGATTGTTGGCGCAAGCGAAGGCCTGGGCGCGGCTCTGGCCCGAAAGATGAGCGAGGCCGGTGTCGAGTTGATCCTGTCGTCACGATCAGAGGATAAGTTGCAGGAGGTGGCAGACAGTCTGCCCGGTCATGCAATTGTAAAACCGGTCGATGTGACGGATTACGACGCGTTGAAAAAGGTCGCCGATGACATCGGGGACATTGACGGTGTAATCCAACTGGCAGCGGTGTACTGGCCCTTTGGTGCGAAGGCATGGGAGCCGGAACACGCGAATCTTATGACGGATGTGAACATTGGCGGCGCCATGCGTTTGGTGAGTGCCGTTATCCCCCGCTTTGTAGAGCGGGACAAAGGCCACTTTGTCATGACTGGTTCGCTGTCAGGATACCGTGGTTTGCCGGGATCGGCGGCCTACGTTTCGACCAAATCCGCGGTTATGTCCCTGGCAGAATCGCTTTACGCGGACCTGCACAAAACAGGGGTGGAGGTGCAATTGCTCAGCCCTGGTTTCATTGAGACGCGGCTGACCGATAAAAACGATTTCAAAATGCCGTTCAAAATGCAGCCGGAAGAAGCCGCTCAGGTTTATTTCGATCACATGTCGAAGGGGGGCTTCCAAAAGGCTTTTCCCAGAATGTTTTCATGGGTGTTTCGAGGCAGCCAGTTTCTTCCCGATTGGCTATACTATCGAATCTTCGCCTGAGAACTTGTTTAAGGTCAAAGAAACATATCTCTTTTCCCACCATCTTGCAGATAAGGCGACAGGAGGCGTGTCATGGACAGATTTAACGACAAAATTAGCCCGCGGCAGGTGGCTGCGGTCATCCTGATGGCCCGCGAATTGAATCGCGGCGAAGCAGAGTTGCGCGGTCTGATTGATCGAATGGACGAAGAGGAAGCAGCTGCGCTCACCGCGATCATGTGGATCGGACGTGGCACCTTCGAGAGCGCCGAGGCGAGCGAAGCCTATCAGACCGCCCTTGCGGAGGCTTCGACCCCAACGGCGGATTATTTGATCGGCACACCACATCTGGCTGACAATCTGGAGGCGGGGCTAGAGGCCATGGGCTACGACGTCACCGAGGAAGAGGATGGCCTGCTGAATCGCGGAACCTAACGCAGCGCGCGCCCTTTGAGGATTGCGCCATCGCCAAAACGCTTGCGGATCTCATCTGCGGCGCGTTCAGCCTTGGCGCGGGTTTGCGCCTGCGGATCCAGCAGGTCGGGCACACGGTCGGCCATGCTGTCCGGCACCAAGTCCGACAGGCTTACGCCGATCAACCTCCACGGTCCGTTCTCGGGCACTTGGTCAAATAACCCGCGTGCGGCACGATATAGCGTGTCGGCCATCTGGGTCGCATCAGGCAGGGACATGCGTTTGGAGAGCAGGCTGAAATTGCTTCTCCGCAGCTTCAGTGTGACGGTCCGGCCAGCCAAGCCCTTGGCCTTGGCGCGGTCCGTGGTCTTTTCTGACAGGCGCCACAGATGCCCCTCAAGAATGTCGCTGTCCGCAGTGTTCTCGTTGAATGTCGTCTCGTTGGAGATGGATTTGACCGGTGCATTGCGAGTCACGCGGCGGCGGTCCTCGCCGCGTGCCAAGTGATACAGCCGCTCACCCATGCTGCCGAAACGATGCATCAGATCGCGCTTTTCCCAGCGCAAAAGATCCTCGAACGTACGAATGCCTGCGCGATCAAGTGACGCCTGTCCGGCCTCGCCCACACCCCATAGCATACGCACGGATTTGGGCCGGAGAAACGCTTGCGTCTCTGCTGCGCCGATCACGGCAAAACCGCGCGGCTTGTCGAGATCAGAGGCGATCTTTGCCAGAAACTTGTTATGTGACAGACCGATAGAGCCTGTGACGCCGATTTCTTCGGACATGCGTTTGACCAGCTTGGCCAGCATTACCGCTGGCGGATGGCCGTGCAGGCGCGCGGTGCCGGTCAGGTCGATGAAAGCCTCGTCGAGCGAGAGCGGCTCAATCGCAGGGGACAGTTCCTCCATCAACGCGCGGATTTGTTTCGAAACTTCGGCGTAGACTGCACCGCGCGGCTTGATGACCACGGCATCGGGGCACAGTTGCAGGGCCTTGTACATCGGCATGGCCGAGCGCACGCCGCGTATCCGCGCGATATAGCAAGCCGTGGACACCACGCCGCGCCGGCCGCCACCGATGATGACAGGTTTGGAGGCGAGCTCCGGGTTGTCACGCTTTTCCACAGACGCATAAAATGCGTCGCAATCCATATGCGCGATGCTCAGACTGAAGAGTTCCGGATGCGCCACAATGCGCGGCCGCCCGCAAGCGGGGCAGCGCTGTCCGCTGTCGAACGTGGTGAGGCAGTCGCGGCAAAGGGAGGGCATGTGCGGAGAATATCGCCTGTAGCGGGTGCGGACAATCTGGCGCGTGGGCGCCCTTATGCTTACATAGGTCTCAGTTATTTTCAGCGAAAGGTTTTCCTATGCCACCCGAAGAGATGCTGGCGAATTTTGTCGGGTCCAACATCATCGTGCTGCTGCTGGCGGTGTTCGTTATCATTTGTATCTTCCTCGGTGTGCGGATCGTGCCGCAGTCGGAGAAGTTCGTGGTGGAGCGCTTTGGCCGACTGCGCGCGGTATTGGGGCCGGGGATCAACTTCATCATCCCCTTTCTAGACAAGGTCCGGCACAAGATCTCCATCCTGGAACGCCAGTTGCCCACGGCGTCGCAGGACGCGATCACCATGGACAACGTGTTGGTGCAGGTGGAAACCAGCGTGTTTTACCGCATTCTGGAGCCGGAAAAGACCGTCTACCGGATCCGCGATGTGGACGGGGCGATTGCCACGACCGTTGCAGGTATCGTGCGCGCCGAGATCGGCAAGATGGAGCTGGACGAAGTGCAGTCCAACCGGGATCGGTTGATCTCCGAGATCAAGTCCAGCGTCGAGGACGCGGTGGACAACTGGGGGATAGAGGTCACGCGCGCCGAAATTCTTGATGTGAATCTCGACCAAGCAACACGGGACGCCATGTTGCAGCAGCTCAATGCCGAACGCGCCCGTCGCGCGCAAGTGACGGAAGCGGAGGGCAAGCGCCGGGCCGTGGAATTGGCTGCGGATGCACAGCTGTATGCCGCTGAACAAGAGGCCAAGGCACGTCGTATCACCGCCGAGGCAGAGGCCTATGCCACAGAGATCGTCGCCCGCGTCATCAAGGACAATGGCATTGAGGCCGCGCAGTACGAGGTTGCTTTGAAACAGGTCGAGGCGTTGCGCAAGGTGGCAGAGGGGCCTGGCACTCAGACAATCCTGTTGCCGTCCAGTGCGCTGGACGCCTTTGGTGATGCATTCAAGTTGTTGAAAAGGCGCACCTGATGGGGTGGGATGCCTGGTGGCTCTGGGTGGCCTTCGGTGTGGTTCTGTTGATTGTCGAGGTTCTGGCACCCGGCTTCGTCGCGCTGGGATTGGCGGTCGGAGCCATTGTCGTGGGACTGTTGTTACTGACGGTCGGGATTGGCTCTTTGCCCTGGGCGCTGCTGATTTGGGCGGTGGTTTCTGCCATCGCATGGTTTGCCATTCGCAAAATGGCGGGGGAGCGCAAAGGGCAGGTTAAGATATGGGACACCGACATTAATGATTGATTGGCCCGGCGCGCCGCGTGCCCGGTTTCGTGGCGCGAAGCTGATGTTGTTTGCGGGCGACGATGTATTGGTGCTGCGCCGGGACGATGTGTCGTGGATCGACTGGCCTGGATATCTCGACTTTCCCGGTGGACTGCGTGACCCGGGCGAAACGCCTGAGGCCTGCGTCTTGCGTGAAACACGGGAAGAATTAGGGTTGGATGTGTCGTCTGCATTGCTGCGTCCGGTGCATCTCCATCACGGACCGAAAGGGGTGGAGTGGTTTTTCGCTGCGCACGGGTCTGAGGATTTGATCGATCAGGCCCGGTTCGGCGACGAGGGGCAAGGCTGGAAAGCCATGCGGCCCAAGGACTTCGTCGCGGCAGAGGACGCAATACCGCAGTTCCGTACCGTGCTGGCCGCGTATCTGAAAACACTTTAGCTTTTGGGAAAGAAAAACCGGGGCGTGCTTAAAATCAAGCGACGCCCCGGTCAGTTTTCCGGCTCTCAGGGGACAAACAGAGGGCCGGATGGCAGGCTCATACAGGTGTATGAACCGCAGGCAGATCTCCCCAGAGGGGGAACCGAACACCACATAAACGTGCTTCGGCTAGTGTCGCGCCATCAATTCCAAGAGACGGCACAGGGGTAAGCCCAAGGCTGTGGGAGGACAGCCTCCAAGGCCAAACTTTGTCTAAACTCAGGCTGCGTGTGACATATCGCCAACGCGCCGCGGCGGCATGATCGGTTTGCGCATTTCGCGGGACTTGAGGGCGCTTCGATCGCTCAAGCCAATCAGGGCGGCGTTCAACAGGCCGCGAGATGCAGCTTCAAAATCTGTGGTCATGGGAGCATCGAACTGGCTTGCTACCCTAACGCGTCCACCGGGGGTGTGGAGGGTGACCAAAGCTTCAAAACACTGTTCGACGGCGTTGTAACGGACGTCATGGATGCGTGGTGTCATATCGCTCATGCTTCTATTCCCTTCTGTCCTTGACTGCTCTTCGTTAACCTTCATGTGGTATTAACGTAACGACCTGTGGAAAAGTTTCACGTATCTTTTGAAAAAGGTTTTCTTCTGAGCTCAAGGCGTTGGCGGGAATCGGCGCAACAATGAGTGGATTTATGCCTAGGGTTATCCACACACTAGTATGTGATTCGGGCGTTACCTGCAGTCGAGCGTGACGTTCACAATTCTCACACCCTCGCAAGCGGCCTACCTTCCCAACGGATGCACAGGCATGCAGGTTCCTTATCGTGACTGAATGCGACGGAGGGAGCTTCGTTTAAACCGCTTCAGAGCGGGAACGCTGCGCTCAGGGCATCCGCTGTCATCAGGAATGCCCCGCACGGGTAAGGATGGCGACGTGCTATTGGCTACGGCTTGCCTGCGCGGAGTTTATTTCCTGAACTATAGCCGCTGCCGCGGCGCGTGGATCTTTGGCGCGGTGCACCGGACGTCCCACAACGATATGGTCAGCGCCGTCCCGGATTGCCTGAGCGGGGGTTGCAATGCGTTTCTGGTCGCCCTTGTCGGCACCTGCGGGCCGCACACCGGGGGTGACGATAAGGCGGCCATCGGATTCGGGAAGCGCGCGGATCAGCGCGGCTTCATTCGGAGAGGCGATGACCCCATCGGCTCCGGCGTCAAAGGCGCGTCCAGCCCGTTCGGTCACCAGATCGGGGATGGCACCGTCTTTATATAGCGAATTGTCGAGATCTTCGCGGTCAAGCGAGGTCAGGACGGTCACGGCAAGGATTTTCAGATCAGAGCCTGCCGCGCCTTCCTTGGCGGCGCGAACCACATGAGGGTCACCATGCACCGTCAGAAAATCGAGATCGAACTGCGCGATGCCGCGCACGGCAGCTTCGACGGTGGCACCGATGTCGAAAAATTTCATATCGAGAAAGATGCGTTTGCCGTGCTCCTGCTTGAGTTCATTGGCCAAAGCGAGGCCCCCGCCGGTCAGCATGCCCAAACCGATTTTATAAAAGGAGACGGATGGCCCCAGTGTCTGAACAAGTTCAAGGCCCTGAATCACGTTGGGCACATCAATGGCGACGATCAGGCGGTCATCGGCGGGCTTGGTGGTGGCTTGGCTCATGGCAGGGCTCCTCTAACGCGCCTTCCGTTTGGCGGGCTGGAGAGGCCACGTCAAGCGCGGGTCAGTTCAACTCGGTGTATGCCGGGCGCAAACCGTGGACCATGTGATCTGGAATCCATCGGGTGGTTTAGCGCTTTAGTCAGCAGCATCGGCCGACCCACTGTTGACGGCTATGTCTGACGACGTTTGGGGACCCGCGATTTCGATGTCCGTCACGAATTTCTTTCAGGGGCCTCAATCAAAACCTGATGCGATGAGAGGTTCTAAAATAGGCAGCATCGGTTCAGTGATATTTTTACAACAAGGCGCTTGAACCAGCACCGCCAGTGCCCCATCTTTACTCCGAGGCCCGAAAAGGGGCGCGTGCCACAGATCGTGGGCGTGACCGAGGTTGGGTGCTTGTTAAAGGAGAAGTGTGATGAACTTGGAGAAGTTCACGGATCGTGCGCGCGGTTTCATTCAGGCCGCCCAGACGATTGCGATGCGGGAAAGCCATCAAAAGCTGGCACCCGAACATGTATTGAAAGCCCTGATGGATGATGACCAGGGGCTGGCGTCCAACTTGATCAGCGCGGCCGGGGGCGATCCCAAGCGCGTTGTGCAAGTGCTTGATACCAAACTGGCAAAGATCCCAAAGGTGTCTGGAGACGCTGGACAGGTGTACCTTGATTCCGCCACCGGCAAGGTGCTGGATGAGGCGGAAAAGATCGCCAAGAAGGCGGGCGACAGCTTTGTTCCGGTGGAGCGGATGCTGATGGCGTTGGCCATGGTGAAATCCCCGGCGAAAGAGGCATTGGATGCGGGCAAGGTGTCCGCGCAAGGCTTGAATGGCGCGATCAATGACGTGCGCAAAGGACGGACGGCAGACAGCGCGTCTGCCGAGGATGCCTATGAGGCGCTGAAGAAATATACCCTGGATTTGACCGAGCGTGCGCGTGAGGGGAAAATCGACCCGATCATTGGTCGGGACGAGGAAATTCGTCGTGCCATGCAGGTGTTGTCCCGCCGGACAAAGAACAATCCGGTTTTGATCGGCGAACCCGGCGTGGGTAAAACTGCGATTGCCGAAGGTCTGGCGCTGCGCATTGTTAATGGCGACGTACCGGAAAGCCTGCAGAACAAGCGTCTGCTCTCTCTGGACATGGGCGCGCTGATTGCTGGTGCGAAGTATCGCGGCGAGTTTGAGGAGCGGCTGAAGGCCATCCTGTCCGAGGTCACTACAGCGGCCGGTGAGATCGTGTTGTTCATCGATGAGATGCACACGTTGGTCGGCGCGGGTAAGGCGGATGGCGCGATGGATGCGTCCAACTTGCTGAAACCGGCTCTGGCGCGCGGGGAATTGCACTGCGTCGGCGCAACAACGCTCGACGAGTATCGCAAGCACGTGGAAAAAGACGCGGCCTTGGCCCGTCGTTTCCAGCCTGTGATGGTGCAGGAACCTACCGTGGAGGATACGATTTCCATTCTGCGCGGCATCAAGGAAAAGTACGAGCTGCACCACGGTGTGCGGATCTCGGACTCGGCCCTCGTGGCGGCGGCGACTCTCTCGCACCGCTATATCACGGACCGTTTCCTGCCGGACAAGGCCATCGACCTGATGGACGAGGCTGCGTCGCGTCTGCGGATGGAAGTCGACAGCAAGCCCGAAGAGCTTGACCAGCTCGACCGCAACATTCTGCAAATGCAGATCGAGGTCGAGGCCCTGAAACTCGAAGAGGATCAGGCGTCCAAGGACCGGCTCGAAAAGCTGGAAAAGGATCTTGCCGAGGTTCAGGAGCGCAGTGCCGAGATGACGGCACAGTGGCAGGCGGAGCGTGACAAGCTGAGCCTCGCCCGCGATCTGAAGGAAAAGCTCGACCACGCCAAGGCAGAGCTGGAGATCGTCAAGCGCGAGGGCAACTACGCGCGCGCCGGTGAGTTGCAGTATGGCTCTATCCCGGAGCTCGAAAAGCAGCTGGCGGAGGCCGAGAACGCTGACGACATGATGGTCGAAGAGGCTGTACGCCCGGATCAGATCGCTTCGGTGGTTGAACGCTGGACCGGTATCCCGGCGGGCAAGATGCTCGAAGGGGAGCGCGACAAGCTGCTGGGCATGGAGGCCAACCTGCATCGTCGGGTTGTCGGCCAGAATCAGGCCGTGACGGCGGTGGCCAATGCGGTGCGACGGGCGCGTGCCGGGCTGAACGACGAAGGGCGGCCCTTGGGCTCGTTCCTGTTCCTGGGCCCGACCGGCGTGGGTAAAACCGAGCTGACGAAGGCCGTGGCGGAGTTCCTCTTTGACGACGACAACGCAATGGTGCGGATCGACATGTCGGAGTTCATGGAGAAACACGCGGTCAGCCGTTTGATCGGTGCGCCTCCGGGCTACGTGGGCTATGACGAAGGCGGTGTCCTCACCGAGGCCGTGCGGCGCAGGCCTTATCAGGTTGTCTTGTTCGACGAAGTCGAAAAGGCCCACCCGGATGTGTTCAACGTGCTGTTGCAGGTGCTCGATGATGGTGTGCTGACCGATGGCCAGGGCCGGACTGTGGACTTCAAGCAGACGTTGATCGTACTGACGTCGAACCTTGGTTCGCAGGCCCTGTCGCAGCTTCCTGAAAGCGGCGACGCGGCGCAGGCCAAGCGTGATGTCATGGACGCTGTGCGGGCGCATTTCCGCCCCGAGTTCCTGAACCGTCTCGACGAGACGATCATATTTGATCGGCTTAAGCGCGAGGACATGGGCGGGATCGTGGACATCCAGCTTGGGCGTCTGCTCAAGCGACTGGCAGCCCGCAAGATCCGGCTGGAGCTGGACGACGAGGCGAAGCAGTGGCTGGCCGACGACGGGTATGACCCGGTGTTCGGCGCGCGGCCTTTGAAGCGGGTGATCCAGCGTGCGTTGCAGGATCCACTGGCCGAGATGCTGCTGTCCGGAGACGTGTCTGACGGCGACGTCGTGCCAGTCTCCGCCGGGGCCGAAGGGCTGTTGATCGGCGATCGTGTCGGTGCGACCAACCGGCCCAAACCGGATGATGCGGTCGTCCACTGAGGTCTGCCAAAATTGAAAAGGCCCGCCGATCTGGCGGGCCTTTTTTTACGATATGGCGAGCGCGCTTCGGCGCTCTCTGGCCTTACATCGGCGGCATGATTACCTTGTCGATGACATGGATCACGCCGTTTGACGCTTCGATATCCGCTTGGGTCACGGTGGCATCGTTCACCATGACACCGTTGTCGAGGTCGATCGTGACGTCCGCGCCTTCGACAGTGGCGGCTTTCATATCATCTGTCAGATCTGTGGACATGACCTTGCCTGCGATGACGTGGTAGGTCAGAATTTCTGCCAGCTTGTCCTGGTTTTCCGGCTTCAGCAGGTCTTCGACAGTGCCATCCGGCAAGGCATCAAAGGCGGCATCGGTCGGTGCAAAGATGGTAAACGGTCCGTCGCCCTTAAGGGTATCAACGAGATCGGCAGCCTGTGCTGCAGCGAGCAGAGTTTCAAATGTGCCTGCCTCGGTGGCAGTCTCCACGATGTCTTTGGACATGGCGTGGCTTTCGGCAAAGGCTGGCGCGGCAAGGGCGATCGATGCGGCGAGAATGGTTGAACGTAGCATTTTGTCTCTCCTGTTGGTCAGTCCGTGATGCTTGTTGCATCGGATAGGACTACGGAGGAGATGCGAGATTGGACTTCGCGTATAAGTATTGTCTTTCGACTTGAAACGTGGCGCGAACCCCCTAAGCCGCACCACCTTTCGCCGTCGAATGACAATAGTGTTATTCCAAGTGATCCGCTGTGAACGGATTGAACGTCATTCCAACCCGATAGAAGCGCGGGCAATGCCGTCGAGCAACGCCTCAACCTTTTGCATGGCGCCTTCTGGATAGCTGCGAAAGCCTATGGTCGTGGTGTCCGGCGTATCCGGCTGCACGATCACGAAGATCTGGTAGGGACAGAAGGAAACGTTCATTGGATCGGCCTCCATCACCTCGCGCGAGATCCGGGCCGAGCAAAAGCTGTAAACGTCCGCGTGAATAAAAAGGTCGACGGTGCCGCCCACGTCTTCCTTGGTGCGGGCGAGCATTTCGCCGGTGTGGCTGATGTGGTCAACCACCAGGCCCTCGTCGAGGATGGCGTTTTCCAGGCCAAATATGACGTCGTCGAACGATTGTTCTGTGTCATAGCGGACGATATCTGCGGTTGCGGTGGTCGCTACCAGCATCAGAGCGGCAGATGTCAGGAATTTTTTCATGCTCTCTCCCTTACACTTGTGATTGGCCGGGGTGCCATTTGGGTGTGATGATGACAAGGTAGCGTGAAATTTGTGCATTTGCATTCAGTCAAATCAAAGCATTCCCGGAGGTGAATATGGAATACGCGATGACCGCCTTGCAATACTTGGCGTTGCTTTTCGTCTTCGTCGTGGGTCTGGGGGTAATGGCCGTTTGCGCCATGTTCTACTTGGACACACGGCAAACTGGTGACGCGATCCGGCGCAACTACCCGGTGATCGGCCGCTTTCGCGGGCTGTTCACCGAGCTGGGGGAGTTCTTTCGCCAGTATTTCTTTGCCATGGACCGCGAGGAGATGCCGTTCAATCGGGCGCAACGCAACTGGGTCTATCGCGCGGCAGAAACCAAATCGAACACGGTGGCCTTTGGCTCCACGCGGAACCTCTCGTTGCCGGGCACGCCGATCTTCATGAATGCGGTGTTTCCGCCGCTGGATGACCAATTCGCCTCAACGGAGCCGATGATCATCGGACCGCACTGCCGGGAGCCATACGCAGCCACGTCGATCTTCAACATCTCAGGCATGAGTTATGGTGCGCTGTCCAAGCCTGCCATCCGCGCATTGTCCCGCGGAGCAGGGCTGGCGGGGATCTGGCTGAACACGGGGGAGGGCGGCTTGGCACCGGACCACCTCGAAGGGAACTGTGACATTGTTTATCAAATCGGCACGGCGAAGTTCGGCGTGCGCGACGAGGCGGGCAACCTGTCAGATGAAAAGCTGCGCCATATGGCGGCAAAGCCCAACGTGAAGATGTTCGAGATCAAGCTCAGCCAAGGGGCAAAGCCGGGCAAGGGGGGAATCCTACCGGCCGCCAAGATCGACGAGGAAGTGGCCTCAATCCGTGGTGTGCCGATGGGAAAGGATGCGATTTCGCCAAACCGTCACCGTGAGGTGGACGATTGGGATGATCTGCTAGACCTCATCGGCCACATCCGCGAGGTCACCGGAAAACCGGTGGGGATCAAGACTTGCATCGGGTCCGCCGACCCTTGGTTCGACTTTTTCAAGCGGATCAAGGAGCGTGGCGCCGAATGCGCGCCGGACTTTATCGCTGTGGATGGTGGTGAAGGCGGCACAGGCGCGGCGCCGATGCCGCTTATCGACCTTGTCGGGATGCCGCTGCGCGACGCGCTGATCCGCATGGTCGACCTGCGCGACTTGGCCGGGATGCATGATCGCGTCCGTATCATCGCGGCGGGCAAGATGGTCGCGCCGGGCGATGTGGCCTGGGCTATTTGCATGGGCGCGGATTTCGTTGTGTCGGGGCGGGGCTTCATGTTTTCACTCGGCTGCATTCAGGCCCTCAAATGTAACAAGAACACCTGCCCCACGGGGATCACGACGCATATTCCTTCGCTGCAAAAAGGGTTGGTGGTCGAAGAGAAGGACAAGCGTGTCGCGGCTTACGCCAAGGCCGTTATCAACGAGGTGGAAACCATTGCGCACTCTGTCGGTGTGGCCGAGCCGCGCCAGATGCGTCGACGCCATGTGAGGGTCGTGGTGAACGATGGATCATCCGTGCAGATGAACGACATTCACCCGTCGGTGCATCTTGGGCTGGACGGGCTGGAACGCGCGCGAGGCCACAAGCAATTCGAGGACGCCATGCGTCGCTTGCAGATCGAGGGCGAGACTCTGTAGCACGCAGGTGGGTGATCTCTTTGAGCCCCGACGGGTCGAAAGCGCCACCTCCCGACCTTCCAGCGATGCTTTGTTACAGCGCTCTACCGTCATCGTGAGATAGTGTTTGTTGGTGCATTGACGGCTTCACCTTACCTATGGGGCAACCGATATCGAGGAGAGCCCCATGAGCCGCCGCTGGACCAACGACCTGACCGCTGCCGACGTGACACCCGAAGCATTGTTTCTGAATCGTCGCCAGGTGATGGCCGGTGCGGGAGCTCTGGGCATTGCTGGTGGTCTGGCGGGCGCGGCAAAGGCCGAAACACTGGAGCCCAACGCCTTTGAAGACATCACCAACTACTGCAACTACTACGAGTTTGGCACGGGCAAAGAAGATCCTGCGAAATACGCGGGTGCTTTGACCACCGACCCTTGGACTGTGCAGATCGACGGTATGGTCGACAAGCCCGGCGACTACAGCTTTGATGACATCATGAGCCAGATGGACATCGAAGAGCGCATTTACCGCTTCCGCTGTGTCGAGGCGTGGTCGATGGTGGTGCCTTGGAATGGATTTGAGTTGGCAGACTTGCTCGACATGGTCGGGGTAAAGCCGGAGGCGAAATACGTTGCCTTTGAAACCGCTTTGCGCCCCGAAGAAATGCCGGGTGTCAGGTATCCGGTCCTCGACTGGCCTTATGTGGAAGGTTTGCGTTTGGACGAGGCGCGTCACCCGCTGACCCTGATGGCTACCGGCCTGTACGGCAAACCGCTGCCAAACCAGAATGGTGCACCGTTGCGCCTGGTCGTGCCATGGAAGTACGGCTTCAAATCGATCAAGTCGGTGGTCAGGATCACTCTGACCGACACCCAGCCTGCGACCGCATGGAATAAAGCAAATGCGGGAGAATACGGGTTTTATTCCAACGTGAACCCGGAGGTGGATCACCCTCGCTGGTCACAGGCGTCCGAGCGCCCATTGGGCGGTGGCCTGTTCGCCCGGCGGAAACCAACCTTGATGTTCAATGGGTATGACGAGGTCGCAGGCCTGTACGAGGGCATGGACTTGGTTAAAAATTTCTGATGCAGGCGCTCAACGCATATGTCCGGCGAGTGCCAACCTGGATGGTGTATCTGGGATTGGCGCTTCCGGTGCCGTGGCTTCTGTACCTGGGCCTCACGGGGGGCCTTGGCGTCGAGCCGATAAAGGCTTTGGAGCATGAGCTAGGCAAGTGGGCGCTGTGGCTTCTGATCGCGGGTCTGGCGATAACGCCGTTGCGCAAACATGCGGGGGTCAACCTGCTGAAGTTCCGACGGGCGATCGGGCTTATGGCCTTTTACTACGTGGCGCTGCATTTGCTGGTTTGGCTGGTGCTTGATGTTCAACAGCCCTCCGAGATCTGGGCCGATATTGTGAAACGCCCGTACATCACCGTTGGAATGGGGGCGTTTGTGCTGATGATCCCATTGGCGATCACCTCCTCCAACCGAGCGATCCGTGCGCTGGGCAGCCGCTGGCGGCAACTGCACAAGGTTACGTATGCAGTCGCTCTGTTGGGGGTCTTGCATTTCGTCATGCTCGTGAAGGGTTTCCAGATCGAACCGATTTTATACATGGCACTTATCGCGTCGCTGCTGGCGCTGCGTCTGCCGCGTCGAGGACTGTACCAGCGGCTTGCCTAGACACGCGGCCAACAGTCATTGTCGGGAAAATCGGCTAAAGTCATTGCATGATAGGTGGTGACTTTGTGGGTGACTGGCCCGCAATAAGATCAGGAACCTCCTGAAGCTGTTTCAACGAACGCGTTTTGACCGATAGTTCTTTCGGATACCCGTTTTAATGCGCGTGTTTTCAGAGGCTTGTGGTGTTTTGCGAAGAAAATGTGACGAAGCGCCAAAAAAGGGGTTGCGAGTCGTTTGGTGTAACCGTAAAAGCCCCTTCACCGGCGGCGCTGAGGCGCTGCGGGTCGGACCGGACGGAGCGGACGAGGCGCTGAGAGGCGACACTGAAGCGAAGCGAGGTTGAAGCATACCGAGGATATGGTCAGGCGGGCGCGCTGAGAGATTAGCGCGGCGGTCTGGTTTTTGCCCTCAACGTTATTTGAAATCGCTAATATCTGAAGAGATATGTGGGCGGCCCTGGTCCGATCGATGGATCAACCCTCTCATATCAACGCTTCTAGGGCTTCGGTCCGATGATGAAGTGTCAGCTTCACTGTTTGGAGCGGCTTTCGGTTTCTGATGAAACCAGAAGCACGTTATCAAACAGATGACTTCCAATGCGTGTTCAATCCTTAGCCGGGTGAACATAGGGATCTGCCCCCGAGGTGGTCCTGAGTATTGGAGATGTGCAGAGGTTCGAACGTCAAGGATATGCGGTAACGCATTTCAACTTGAGAGTTTGATCCTGGCTCAGAACGAACGCTGGCGGCA